>QBVD01000061.1 GCA_003058525.1 gamma proteobacterium symbiont of Ctena orbiculata
GGGTCGGAAAAGGAACTATGTTGGCCATCATTTCTGGGCCAGGGGATATTTTACCTCGACGGTAGGCAGGGACGAGCAGGTGATTCGGGAGTATATACGGCACCAGGAAGCGGAAGACCGCAGGATTGATCAGTTACAGTTGATGTAACAGCCCCTTTGAGGGGCTCAAGGAGCCAATAGGCTCCGTTTTACAGACCGCTTCGAGCGGTTCACAACTAAAGCCCCCGGCTTTGCCGGGGGATACTTACTGTCAACGAGCCCCGGATTGCCTGCGGCAATTCCACCGATCTAACTACTGTTTGTGCTCCTGGCTCAAGGGCTGAACAACACAATTCACAACGAATGGGTAAAAACCTCTCGAATCTGCTGAACTGGACATGGTGTCTGCCGCAGACACTGATGGGATGTTGTTGGTTGGTTACGGTGAGGGGCTTGCTGGACAGGGAGGCAGAAGATCTTGGCGCATGGCAGGGGGTACGCGCCATACGTTATAACAAGCTGCAGGGTGGTGTCAGTTTGGGGCCCTTTCTATTTTATCAGGCAACATACAGCGGCGACACGCTGCTCTATCATGAGTATGGTCACTACCGACAGTCTCTGTTGCTCGGCCCGCTCTATATTCCGTTGGTCGGCTTGCCCTCATTCAGCTGGGCGATTATGAAAAAGGCGGGATTCTTTCAAGGGATTCCGTATTGTGCCTTCCCCACCGAGCGGTGGGCGGATCAGCTGGCGCAATCATGTCTTGAGTTGGAGAATTGAAAATCCATGCTAGGGTTTGTAGGGTTAGTGGTAAAAAAACAGAACATTGAATCACAGACTTAAGGCTGAGGTGGATGATGAAAAAGTTGCTGCAACTGCTCTTGATGCTCTCTGTTGCACTTATATTAAGTGGATGCCCGGGTGATGATGACAATGACAATGGTGATAGCGGAACCACTACGGACAGCGGTGACTCAGGAGGCGATAGTGGCGACGCTGGCGACGATAGTGGAGGTGATTCCACCGGTGATGGTAGCGGTAGCATTTCAGGCAATCTGGTACTGCAGGCAGCGGACCTTTCCGGTGTCACACCATGTCCGATGCAGGATATCCTGACTGACGCCAGCGCCATCTCTGCCTTGCGAACCGCATTGGAGTCAGGCACCTTGCTCTATCTTGATGTTCCCTTCAACGGCAGTGACAGCGATATCTATCGCAAGAAGTGCGGTCTCGAGAGCTTTTGGAATCCATCCGACAACACCGATGAGATAAGCCTTTCGGCCATTGGCCTCGATCCGGCAGACGCACCGAATGTCACAGATCTTGTATTGTTCGGCAACGCCGGTATTTGTGCCGATGGTTTCAATAACAGCAGTTTCGGTGTTGGCGAGGGTTTTCCCGTGGCGGGCACCTACCGCAAAGAGATCAAGGCGGCCCATCAGGGTACCACCTATCACCTGCGATTCAGGGCGGTGGTCAGCGGCAGTTCAGCCGGTAACACTTTCACATCGGAGGGTATTACACCTTCGACGGGGCTGAGAACGCTGATCTACAGCGTAGACGGTGCCGAAACACCCCATGACGGGGTGTTTTCAGCCCTCGTCAACGCCATGAGCGCCAGTACGAGCGCGGCGCCCGGTGCAACCATAGAGGTAAGGAAGAGCGCGGGAGGAGCGGTAATCTTTACTGCGGTTATCGAGGTGATTTGCGTCTCAACAAGTTGATGGCTGCGGGCAGGAGTGTCAGATCCATCAGCAGGGCAAGGGCCATGCCGAAAGCCAGCAGGAGAGCTATCTCCTGGTTGGCTTGAAGTGAGGACAGGCTCAAAGTGGCGACACTGAGACACAACATCACCGTTGTCGTCGTCAGCGCCACACCACTCCTGAGGGCATTGCGACGCAGAATGAGATTCAGCGATACCGGTGATTTACGGTGCCACAGCAGATGAATGGAATCATCGACCGCAAGGCCGAACAGCATAGCCGGAACCCCCAGCAAGGCGAGTGACCAGTCGATGCCGGCCACTCCCATACAGCCGACAACGAGCCAAAGCGGCAACAGGGTTACAAGCAGAGCGGGGGCCACAAGGCTGATCTGGCGAAACACCAGCCAGAGAAGCAGCAACACACCGGTGAGCGAGAAAAGTAAGCCGTTGACCGCCCCCGACACACCGAGTGATTCCACCGCCGGATAGAGATAACCGGGGCCATCGAAGACCAGCCTGTGATGACCCAGCATGGTACGATCGAAATTTTCCAGCCAGGCGACGATTTCCCTTTGCCGTACCTGATTGAGAGATGAGAAGAAGACATCCATTCGGGCTACACCGCTGTCGTCAATCAGCTCTTTCCATTGATTCGAACTCGTGGTGTCGTCGAGACACGGCTGATCACAAACCGTTTGTACTATCGCGGCAGGTAAGACAAGGCGTGACTCAGGTAATTTAGTTAGGTAATCAGTGGTGGCGTTTAAGGCGTGCAACAGACGCTTCCTGTCTTCACCGCTGGGTTTTTCCGCGGCCAAATAGAGGGTAAAGGGACGTAAGTCACTGTTTAGAGATTGCTGCAGTTTCTCGGTGGTTTGGCTCAGTGGATGACCATGGGAAAAGATATTCGGGAATGGGGTTTCGATCGTAACCCGAGTGGCAAAGGGGGTTAGCGATGCAGCAAATAATATCCACAATACCAGTGTTGATAGGGGGTGCCGGAGAGCAGCTTTGACAAGCGTATGGCACATGGCGGCTATAGGACTGATGGTGTATCTCTGTGAATGCGCTGTATTTTCATGATTCAGCAGCAGCCAACCGAGCAGGAAGGTAAACACAAGAGCGAGCAGTGTACCGGTGGCTGCGGTCAAACCGAAACTGCGCAACAGCGGGGAGTCGCCTTGCAGCGCAAGTGCCCCAAATCCGATAAATGTCGTCGCCGTGGTGACCGCGCAGGGAGCGGCCAACTCGCGAACAGCACGCTGGAAGCAACGGGACAAGCCACGTCTGCGATGGGATTCGATACGTTCGACCAGATGTGCCGCATCCATCGAGGATACTGCCCAGACCAATGGTATCACCGCAAGCAGTAAGGCGTTGAAACCGCCATGCAGGCTTAGATTGAACAACAGCAGAGTGGTCGTGGTCGTCACACTGGCTGTTAAAAAAATGAATGCCGGCGCCGCCAACGACCTGAATGCAAGCAAAGGGACTGCAATGATAATAATGCCCAGCAGGGGGGCAATAAGAACCAGATCATCGGTGGCGGCTTGCCAGGATGCGCTGCGAACCAATTCGGGTGCAAACAGCTGACTCTGTTTGACGGCGACGGGTGTCAGATTTTCAGCAAGCTTTGTCGCTAACGCGTGGTAGAGCGAAACATGAGCCTCCGCTTGAGATTTGGAAGTGCTGCGCCAGAAAAGGATTGTATCGGAACGATCCTGCTCACCGTTGCTGCAATCTGCCAGGGTAAGTCTGACGGCGACGGATGGATCGCTCGCAGGCGGTGAGGATATACAGAGCATCTGCAGATCTGGGATCGATTCGTGGATTTGTCTCAGGAGACGTTTTCTCGATCCCAGTTGCAGCGTTGCCGGGAGATTCAGCAGTGCGAATTGCGCATGACTGTTCAGCGAATCACGAATCTGTTTCGATTTTGCGAGGGTTTGGGGCGGCAGCAGTTGTTCGACAGTCGGGGTCGGTGATGGTTGGAACCATGTCGACATGACGGCCCATACCGTGATCATCAGAACGGTTGCAAAGGTGAGGCGGAGATTCATCCGAATGGCCGCTCCCGGATGGTGTCAGGGCGAATCTCTCAGTTGATCCGCGCAGGGCCTACAGCAATGCTGAGTATTAATTTGAATGCCAGTCAAGGATGAGCTCATCGATGATCAATACATCATCGGGATTGATGTCAATGATATGGAAACCGCTCCAGAAACTATCGGGTTGGGAAGCCTCGGTGCACCATACAGCTTCCGCGGTAAATGAGATCTTTTCTTGATCATTCTTCGGGATTGGAAGAATCAGATCGAGTTGATAAACCGATCCGGTAACCATGGCTTCATCGCTTAACAGCATCAGTCCTTCAGCACTGATATTGACCACACGTCCGATGTGACTGCCCGTTATTTGATCTGTAATGATCAGTACTTCGTTGGCTACTTTGCGTGGGGAATGACGTTGTTCTTGCATGAAATCATTTCCTGTGTCCTTAGCGGACCTCTTTACCTTCGTTATCCTCATCATCTTGGATGAGTTCACTTGCTATATCATCTGTGGTTTTCAAGGAGCGCTGGAGCATACGTCTGATCGCATGCAATGTTCTCTCGACAAATGGATCACTGCTGTCTTCAAGGATGGTCGACTCACCTTTGAGTATCTCTTGCGCCAAAGTTCTTAACGGTTTGATGGCGGTTTGAACACCGGCTCTGTCGACAAACATACATGAAGCGGTCAATGGGCTTAGCCATGACAGTTTAACCTTTTGCAATTCACCGCTCTGCGAATCCTTAATTTCGAACCAAGTGCCGAACTTGATCTTACGCAATTTTTCCATCATTGCCTCTTCGTCTTCGGGAATCTCCTCTTCACCAGCCTGTTCAGTGGTTGATTCGGCAGGGGCGGGTACAGGTTTGCTGGGCTCTGCTTTCAATGCGGCCTTGTCTGAAATCGGTACCACGGTATCGGAGGTCTTGGCCGATTTCATCGCTTGTTCCGAAGCCATGGATGCTGTTTCGGCATTGCTGAGCAGACCGAAAAGAACCTGGCTCTTCTCCTGATGGAATCCACCCAGGGAAGCCAGGCCTTCCTCGATGGATTTTCTCAAATCCGGTAGCGTCTTCTCCAACTCTTCGCGTTCACTCTGATCTTTGGGTTCAAACGTCCAGGCAATTTCATCAGCGATGCGAAGCGCCTCTTTCCAGTCTTCGCTCATTTCGCCGTCAGGATGGCGTAACAGGACAAAGACAAGTTTGTCTACCCAGGTTTTTTCCAGGAACTCCTTAACAGGTTGGGGGAGGTTTTCACTGAAAGAGCGTGCTCTCATCTCCTGGGATGCACGTTGCCTGGCAATGTTCAGCTTTTCTCTGCCCTTGATGGAATCCTGTGCACGTTTTTCAAGAATGTCAGACTTGCGCCTGAACTCATCCATACGCTTCTTGAATGTCTCCAGCAGTGTGCCGAACAGACTGACATTATCGGAAAACTCTTTCAGCACCCGGTCTATGACATTCTGCATATCGGGGTAGATACCCCTTTTCAGATTGCGTTCGTCGATCCAGTGGCTGCCGGCTTCAACCAAAGAATCGAGCAGTTGTCGTGCTTCATGATTGCTGTCGGTCAGCAGCTTGCGATCAATGATCGCAACTTTCAGGTAGGGGGTGTGCAGATGACTGATCAAGGCCTTGGCTACGGCAGGGAGAACAGGATCATTCAACATATATTCGAACAGCATACCCACCAGGTCGATAGTATCCTCATCCGCAGCCTCGAGGCGGTCCGCACCAACCTCGTTATAGAGTTTATGACGCTCTTCGGCCAGTGTGTGTTTCACCCGAATCAGGAACTGTTCATCGATCTCGATATTCGAGATCCCAGCACCGGGCGCGTTGACATCCGGTATCATATCGGAACGCTGAGCCGGTTGGATGTTGCTCAGAGCGGCGACCAGATTCTCTTGCGTGGCGGGTGGTGCGCTTCCAGGCTGCCGGCCGGCGGACTTTGCAGACGCTTCCTTAGCGGCAAGTTTCTCCGGGGAGGTGCGGCGCCGGCTGGCCATCATATCCAGAATCGATCCGAACAGCTCCTCGCCCAACTCTTCCTGGGTTTGTTCCTGTTGCTGTTCAGGATGTTCCTTATCATCAGCCGATGGGCCTCCCTTAGCATCCGGCGACTTCTGAATTGCCGGCCTTAAGTGAGGTAGAACGCCAGCCTCTTTCAGGCTGTTGTTAAAGTCATCGTAGATCGATCCCAGCTGTTTGAGTACATATTTATCGAACAGGGCGAGGATGATGACCTTGATCCGCGCTTCCAAACCCAATGCATCGATAGCTTCGCTGAAAGCATGGGCCAGATGGTGGGGGCCGGAAGGGATCTGTTTGTGTTTAACGCTTCGCCCACCACTCACTACACTCAGTCTCTGACCGAGCGCATACAGCTGGGAACGATGGTGCCCCACCGTGCGGCTGATCATGTTTTCCAGTGCGGTGGAGACATCCATAGATTCATGATCGACGAGCTCCAGTTCCGTATCCTCGTCTAGATCGGAAAAGCCGTCGATCTCAGGTTGGTCATGCCAGAACTTATCGAATCCTTCACTCAACAGTTCCCGAAACTCATGTTCGACTAGGCCATGTCTGTTACGGATCATTGCCATGGCCTCGAAAAAGCGATTTTGAATCTCGTTGGTCTCAGCCTTTTGGGCAAAACTGGTAAGTGCTTTATCGGAGTTGTTGAAAAGCTCTGTCAGGAGTGCGTTTATGTAGACAATTACCGTGTCTTTACAGCGATTCAGCACTGGGTGAAACTGACTCTGGTATTTCTTTCTTCTATCCTGTATTGACACGTCTAAAGGATCCTTAAGTGAATCAGTGGCGATACCCAAAAAGAGGTGGTATTGCTAAAACTTGATTTTTCTAGAGTTTGCTGCATTTACAATAGCTAAAGAGTAGCACGAAGAGTGCCTAAGATGAACAATCTGATGTCTCTCATATCACTGTGCCCCAAGGTTTTATTACAAATCCTCACATTCCCGATACAGACACCGTCGGGTCGCTATGTATAACAACATCTCAATCGTCTCCAATGATTCGCTCACTCGATTCCGTCGGTGAGAGCAACAGTTCCCCCTGGCCGACGCTGTTGGCGAACACCATGCGATAGCGGGTCTCGTCACTCCGGACATGCGCAGCACGTAGTTTATTCACCTTTTCCTTGGCGGATTTGTACTTTTCCTCTTCATCGAGGTATTCCAGGCCGTTGTCAGCTGAAACTTTGAAAATGTAGAAAGGCATGTTTACAGCTCCGTCCACGTCCGGTGGAGGTCAAGATTCCGTTATGAATGTCGATAACAATGGATGTATACCATAGTCGACACTATATACAACCCAGCATCATAACTGAGTCCGAAGTGGAACAGAACAACAATACCCCTTGTATATCAGTGAATTATTACCTGACAGATAGGGATGTTGAATATGTCGCCCTGAGGTGAAAAAATCATGACTCCTCAACAACTTGTGATCGAGATAGAAAGCTTGGTTTCGCTGCCTGACGTTTGTGTCAAGGTGAATCGGCTGATCGATGCGCCGAACTACTCGGTTGCAACCCTGGGTGATATTATTTCCCAAGATACAGATCTGTCTGCCCGTCTGTTGCGGCTTGTGAACAGTGCATTTTTTAATCTAAAGGTTCCGGTGGAGACTATCTCCAGGGCGATCACGATCATTGGTACGAACGAGCTGCGAAATCTTGTGATGGCCACTACGGCAGCCCGAATTTTTACCGGTATCCCGGGCGATCTGGTGGACATGACCGAATATTGGCGTTACTCGATAACAGCCGGCGTAATTGCGGGTGAGCTGGCCAAACGCTGTAACGTACTGCACAGCGAGCGCCTTTTCGTGATGGGGGTATTGCACGATATTGGCCGATTGGCGATCTACCTGAAGATGCCCCAAGAGTCGAGAGATATTCTTTTGATAACCGGCGGCGACGATATCCTGTTGCCGGATGCGGAGAATGATGTCCTCGGTTTCACTCATATGGATGTCGGTGAAGCCTTGTTGAGGAAGTGGAAATTGCCCGAGAGCATCGTTTCCGTTGTTGCCCACCACCATCGACCGGCATCCACACAGGTTTTTCGGTTGGAGACCTCCTTGCTTTCACTCGCTGCATTACTGGCTTACGCCGAAATCAGTGGTGTCGAGTGGTACGAAACCGTTGAACTGGTGGACCCGGTGGTCTGGAGACAAACCGGTCTGGAGCCCGAGCAACTGGAGGCCGTAATGGAACAAATGCCACACAAGGTCGGTGAGATCATGGATGTGGTATTAGGACCGAAAGTCAGGCCGTTGAAAAGCCAACCCCATTAAAGACACCCCGTACTCCCCAGTTAACAGGCCCAGGCAATAGAGCGGTTTGCCTGTCGCGGTGATTTATTCAGGACACGGACTCAGTGATTGAGTCTCAAACAGGTTAGAATACGGCCTCATGTTGAGGCTCTACCAATCAAACCATCTTGAATCGCTTGCGGCGCGCCTGTCCGGACTGCTTGCCGAGCCGGTGGGTGAGGCTCTGCAGCAGGAGCAGGTGATCGTACAACACCCGGGCATGGCCCGCTGGCTCTCATTGCGAATCGCCGGTCACCTGGGGATTTGCGCCAATCTCTCTTTTCCGCTGCCCGCGGCATTTATATGGCAGCTTTTTCACGCCCTGTTGCCGGATGTGCCTGACTATGATCGTTATCAGCCAAAACGTCTGACGTGGCGTATCTACAGACTGCTCCGGGATGTCGATGAGAAATTGACAGATCCTTCGGTCACCGGCTATCTGGCTGGAGCGGACGATATTAAGCGCTTTCAGTTGGCGCAACAGCTGGCCATGCTGTTCGATCGATATCTGATCTATCGGCCAGACTGGATTCTCAAATGGCAGCAGGGAGAGGCGGCTACCGAAGGTGATGAATGGCAGGCCGGTCTTTGGCGCCGTCTCACGGAGGAAGATGCGGTTCATTGGGTGAGCCTGCAACTTCAGTTGAGCAGGATGTCGACAACCTCTTTTCAGAAGATCCTGCCGCCGAGGGTGTTTGTCTTTGGTGTTCCCACCCTCTCCCCTGGCTACCTGGAGATCATTCGACACGTCGCGTCGCTGATTGATGTTCATTTTTTTCTGCTAAACCCCTGTGAGGCCCACTGGGCTGACATCGTCTCACCCAGTGAGCAGGCACAGTTGGCCCTGCAGTCGCGGGAACAGGCGCTCTACCTGGAAGTGGGCAATCCGTTGCTTGCCACAATGGGTCGGCAGGGGCGGGACTTTTTCGCTGCCATCAACGAGATGGATCCGGGTGGTGAGGAGCTCTACCAAAGGCAACATGACAATCTGTTGTTGCATCAAATGCAGAATCAGATATTGACCTTGAGTGAGCCGCAATCCGGATGCTCAACGGACGGTTCCATCACGCTCCATCGCTGCCACAGCCAGATGCGCGAGGTTGAGGTGCTCTACGATCAACTCCTGGCGCTGTTGGAGGATCTGCCGGATCTGACAGCGTCGGATATTCTGGTGATGACACCGGATATTGACCGTTATGGTCCTCTGATCAAGGCTCACTTCTCAACGCCGGGCAGCCGTCCGAAGATACCCTTCAGGGTCAGCGGTGGCGGTCTGCTGCAGAACAATCCACTGGCCACGGCTCTGCTGGAAATAGTTCAACTCCCTGGATCCCGCTACCCGGTCGGCAGTGTGCTCAATCTGCTGGAATATCCGGCCATACGTCGTCGCTTCGGATTGGATGAAGAGGGAGTCGAACGGGTGACTCAATGGCTGAATCAGGCTGCTGTCCATTGGGGGCGTGATGGCGAGAGCAAGCATTCCCTTGGATTGCCGGCGGAACAGAGTAATACCTGGCGGACAGGGTTGTGGCAACTCCTGCTGGGTTATGCAATGCAGGGAGATGCGGGAGAGCTTTGGCACCACCACTATCCATTGGATGCGGTGGAGGGGTCGGAGGGTCAATGGCTCGGTGGACTGCTGGCGTTTTGTGATGCCCTTTTCGCACTGGAAGATCAGCTCTTGATCGATCGGTCATCGCAGGCGTGGGTAAACTTCCTGATCGGGCTCACGGAACAGTTCTTTTCTTCCGATGAAGAGAGTGAAGTGCAACTCGGGTCGGTCAGAGAGGCGATTCATGCATTGGCCCAGGAGATGCAACAAGCGGGAATCGAGGAGCAGATCCCGATCGCACCGATCCGATATCGCCTACAGGAGCTGTTGAATATTTCAGTGGATCGGGGCTTTATGGGCGGTGGCGTCAATTTCTGTGCCCTCGCACCCATGCGAAGCCTGCCTTTTCGTGTGATCGCGCTGATCGGTATGAACGATGGAGCCTTTCCCCGCCAGCAGCCGGAGTTGGGATTCGATCTGATGTCGAGTGCCTTTCGTCGCGGAGATCGGTCACGAAGAGTGGATGATCGCTACCTCTTCCTGGAGACGCTGATCTCCGCACGGGATCGTCTTTTAATCAGTTATGTCGGACGCAGTCAGCATGACAATACCCTGCTTCCACCCTCCGTCGTGGTGGATGAGTTGTGCGATTCTCTGCAACTGATGGTGGCTGAGTCCGGCATGAAGCAGATTATTTTCGACCACCCTTTGCAGCCCTTCTCACGGGACTATTTTCTTGCTGACAGCACTCTCTTCAGCTATTCAGCGGAGATGTACGAGGCGGCAATGCGGGTCGGCAGTGGTGATCGCAATGAGCTTCCTCTGGTAGCGACGCCCCTGGCCGAAACAGAGGGGGATGGGCTGATCGATTTGCAGCGGTTTCTCCACTTCTTCACCAATCCGCTGAAAGGATTTGCCGATATCCGCTTGAACCTCGACCTCGGGCAGGCGGAACAGCTTCCCGAGGAGCGGGAACCATTCACCCTGGCGCGTTTCGATAGGTTGGCACTGGAACATGAGCTGGTGGAGTCTATGCTGGCGGACCAGAGCCCCGAAACATTGTATGAACAATTACGCGCTCGGGGACGCCTGCCGCACGGTATGGCCGGTGAACAGACGTTTGGGCAGATGCAGGGCCGTGCAGCGGCAATGGTTCAACGCATTCAGGCGCTCGATAGCGGCGATCTACTGCAACCCTTGGAGGTTGATCTTAAGTTCGATGAACACCATCTGGTCGGCCACCTTCACGGTGTCACCACAGGGGGGCTGCTTGCCTATAGTACGGATCGCCTCTTCCCCTACCAGATGGTCAGGCATTGGATAAGACATCTGTTGTTGAATGCCCTCAATCCACCTGGGGTAACGCCAATGACATGTCTGCTCGAGGGGGACAGAACAGGTCACTACAGGTCCGTGGAGCAGGCGAAGGTTCATCTTGAGACGCTGATCCGGCGCTATCGCCAGGGTCTGCAGTTGCCGTTGTCGTTCTTCCCTGCAACCGCCTGGATCTATCAGGAAAAACTTGAGCGGGGTGGTGAGGAGGTGGCCCGTAAGGCGGCGCGACAGCGTTGGTTTGGCAACCGGTTTCAGCCAGGTGACGTGGATAAACCCTACCATCGTCTGTTGCGGCCGGACCGGCCCGCCCTCGATCAGGCATTCTTCGACACCAGCAGGGAGCTCCTGCAACCATTGATGGACCATCTGGAGTGGCAGGGATGAGTATGCGGATCGAATCGGTGGCCTTGCAGGGTTTCAATCTGGTGGAGGCAAGCGCCGGCACCGGGAAGACCCATACCTTGACCGGCCTCTATCTTCGGCTGCTGCTGGAACAGGACCATAGTCCGGAGAGGATCCTGGTGGTGACCTATACCAAAGCGGCAACGGCAGAACTGAAGACACGGATTCGCCAGCGTCTTATCGATGCGCGATCGCTGACGGATGGCGGTACAAGTGCCGATCCCCTGCTGCATAGCATCCTCGACAACATAGAGGACAAAGCGCGGGCCCGCAAGCGTCTCGATCTGGCGATTGCCGGCTTCGACAGGGCTGCGATCTATACCATCCACGGCTTTTGCCAGCGCGTACTGACTGAACAGGCATTCGAGACCGGACAGGCATTCAACACCGATCTGGTGACGGATCAGGCTGATCGACTGCTGCAGATTGCTGATGATTACTGGCGACGTGAAATCAATCAGCTCCCCGGTCAGCTGCTTCAGGCCCTGCGTGACCGGATAGATACCCCCGAGGCATTGCTCCAGCGCATGCGTCCCGCTCTGGGCAAGCCTTACCTGCAGGTCAGGGCTTGTGATTGGCCGGAAGGCATTGGGTCGCTGGAGCTGCAGGCCAATCAGCTCCAGTCCGAAGTCAGGTCGTTGTGGCAGGAGCAACGCGATAGCATCCTCGCGCTACTCAGCGACACACAGGTGATGAAGGGAAATCTCTACCGCCGGGCATGGCTTGAGGGTTGGGGTGTGAAAATGGACCAATGGCTGCAGGCCACGGTCTATCAACGACCCTTCGACAAGGCCGAACGGTTTACGCCGGAGAGTATCGAGGCTGCGATCAAGCCTGGACAAGCGGCTCCTCGTCATCCCTTCTTCAACCGGTTTTCCCGTTATCTGGCCTGTGTCGAAGCGTGCGCCGATGCCTTCGACAAGGCATTCGTGGCTTTGCAAAAGTCTTTCTATGACTATCTTCTGGATGAGCTGCCGAGACGCCAGGCCGAGGCCAGGGAATGGTCCTACGACGACCTGTTGCTGCAGTTGCACGCCGCCTTGCTGGCGGACAGCGGTGGCCGTTTGAGTGGACTGTTGCGCCGGCGCTATCCTGCTGCATTAGTGGATGAGTTTCAGGATACCGATCCGGTGCAGTACCGGATTCTCGGTCAGATCTATCTCAACAGCCGGCAACCGGTATTTCTGGTAGGGGATCCAAAACAGGCGATCTACAGTTTTCGCGGTGCCGATCTGTTCGCCTATCTACGTGCCAGAGACGAGACAGGCGCCAAACACCACACCCTGGACATCAACTGGCGTTCGACACCTGGGTTGTTGCAGGCTGTCAACACCCTGTTCGGCAGTTCACATCGGCCATTCTTCGAGCCACGCATCGGTTTTGAAGCGGTCGCGGCCGGCGACAGGGAGATGGCATCCCTCACGATAGCGGATGGCAGTGAGGCGCCTTTTCAGATCTGGCATCTTACCTTCGGTGAGCAGACAGGGATCGAAGAGATCCGCCAGGCTGTGGCCGATGCCACCGCCGGGGAGATTGCCCATCTGTTGACACTCGCTTCGCAAGGCAAGGCGCGCATCGGGGACAGGTCGCTATGCGGCGGTGATATTGCCGTACTGGTGCGGACCCATGAACAGGCCTCCCGTATTGCACAGGCCTTGAGGGCGTATGGTATATCCAGTGTTCATAGTAATCAGCAGAGTGTCTACTGGAGTCAGGAGGCCGAGCAGTTGCAACGTCTGCTGCTCGCCCTGTTGGAGCCCCACAGAGGGCGTCTGGTGCGTGCCGCGCTGGCTACGCCGATGCTGGGCTGGGATGGCGCCGCCATTGATGAGATGAATCGTAAAGATGAATTGCAAAACGGATTGTTCAACCGCTTCTTTCATCATCATCGTGCTTGGCGGGACAACGGTTTCATCGTCATGATCAAGGCATTCGCCAATGAAATGGGGATCGAGAATCGATTGCTTGAGTTCTGCGACGGAGAGCGAAGGCTGACCAACTTTTACCATCTTCTGGAACTGCTGCAGCAATATGACGGCACGGCACGTCCCGGTATGGAGGGATTGATTAAATGGTTTGCCCGCCAGCGCCAGACCCTATCCCAGGATGATGAGCATCTGTTGCGCTTGGAGAGTGACGGCAAGTTGGTGCAGATCGATACCCTGCACCATAGCAAGGGGTTGGAATACAACATTGTTTTCTGTCCCTTTTTGTGGGACCAAACTGAAGCCGGGAACGACGACAAACCCTTTCTGTTTCACGATCCGCATGAAGACTATGCGGCGGTGCTCGAACTTGGTTCAGAGGATTTTCATGACAACCAGGCCTATTTCCATGAGGAGGTTTTTGCGGAAAATCTTCGCCTGTTGTATGTGGCGTTGACGCGTCCCCGTTATCGCTGTTACCTCCCATGGGGCTGGTTGAAGCAGAGCAGGCATTCAGCGCTTGGCTGGGTATTGCATACCACGAATAGAGCCGATTGTCCGCAGACCCTGGCGCAGTGGCGACAACAGCTCAAGGCCTTGAATCCCGAAAGAGATGAGCAGGTGTTGCGGGTTTTGGTCGCAGCCGCCCGGGGTAGCATCGATATCACACCTTTACCCCATGCTGCGGAGATGGCGCAGCTCACCCTGCCACTGCCGCCGGAACTGCAACCGCCGAGACGCTTTTCAGCATCCATTTCAGCGGTTGGCGGTGTGGCCAGTTTCTCCTCGCTGGTTGCGGGACAGCATGAGGATAGACCGGATTACGACATCCAGACGACAATTCTGAACCAGTCTCAGGATCCCCACCGGGGTTTCAGCGTGCATGGCTTTCCGCGCGGCTCAAGACCCGGCAGCTGTCTGCATGCGATTCTGGAGGAACTCGATTTCATGCAGCCCCATGGGCAGGCGGTCGAGCTGATGGTGGAGGAGAAACTTATGTTTCATGCCATCGATACCCGCTGGAAGGGTGTTGTAGTCCAGTGGATGAGAGAGGTTGTAGAGACGCCGCTCAATATCGATGGTTTGACCCTGGGTCGAATCGGGGCGGGGCAACGGCTGAATGAGATGGAATTTTATTTCCCCGCGAGATCACTGCAGCCCAAGGCGATCATGGCGCTTGCACGGCATCACCGTTTCTCGGACGTCGATGGGCTGATTGACGGTCTGGCGAACCTCCATGCCAGTGTGGTGGATGGCTATGTGAAGGGCTATATCGATCTGGTCTTCGAGGTGGACGGATGTTTCTATCTGGCCGACTACAAGTCCAATTGGCTTGGCAACAGTTACAGTGACTACCACCCCCGGGCTCTGACGAATGCGATGATCGAGCACCACTATACCCTGCAGTATCTGCTCTACTCGCTGGCGTTGCATCGTTATCTCAAGCTACGCCTGCCCGACTACGGGTATGAGCGTCATTTCGGTGGTGTCTACTATCTGTTTCTGCGCGGTATGCAGCCCCGGAGCGGTGCTCGCCTGGGGGTGGTCGCAGAAAGACCCTCACAAGGCTTCATCGAGGCCTTGGACCGACTGATCGAGGCGCGTAGCGATGAGCCTTCCTGATAGCCTGTTACGCTCGCTCCACCGGCAGAATCTGCTCAACGATCTCGATCTGCATCTTGCCGAGTATCTGATGGCAGAGGCCGATGCCCCTTCGCCATCCCTCGCCCTGGCGATTGCACTCACCAGTCGTGCCACCAGCGATGGGCATGTCTGCCTCGATCTTGGCGAGCTTGCGGGAAGAGCGCTATTCGACGAAGCGGAGATGGCGGTTCAGGCCCCCGGGCTGGAAGAGTGGAGAGTCGAGTTACGACAAAGCGGGATTATCGGTGGTCCCGGTGACTGGCAACCCTTGATTCTGGATAGCCGGAATCGGCTCTACCTGCATCGCTATTGGGCCTATGAGCGACGCTTGGGAGACGCGTTGTTGCAGCGTGCCAGGAGTGACGATCAGATGATTGACCGGGAGGGGGTGAAGAAGGCTTTGGCAACACTGTTCCCGGTGCATGGCGCCGATGCTACCGATTGGCAGAAGCTTGCCGTTGCCACGGCGATCCTGCGGCCCCTTACCATCATCTCCGGTGGACCCGGCACCGGCAAGACGACAACCGTCCTTCGGTTGCTGGCGCTGTTGCGACTGCAGCCGGGGGGAGATGCGTTGCGGATTGCCCTGGCAGCGCCCACAGGCATGGCTGCCGCACGTCTGCAACAGGCGATCCGGCAGGCCAAGGCATCGACGGCCCTCTCGAAAGAACAGCTGGCGACGATACCGGAGCAGGCATCGACCCTGCATCGTCTGCTCGGCATGAACCGTTCGGGTACAGGCTTTCGCCACCATCGAGACAATCCCCTGCTGTTTGATGTGGTGATAGTGGATGAGGCATCGATGGTCGATGTGGCATTGATGGCCAAGCTCCTGGATGCTTTGCCTCATGCTGCGCGACTGGTGTTGTTGGGTGATCGCGATCAACTGGCCTCGGTGGAGGCAGGTTCGGTGATGGGTGATCTGTGTATCGGATGCGATGGGCCGGATGATGATTTCGCACGGCAATTGAGCGAGATCACGATGCAACCGGTGGCCGCAGGGGAGGAGTCCGCCAGTGAGTTGAAAAACAGTGTTATCGAACTGAGACAGAGCTACCGTTTCGATCCCGAGAGTCCGCTTGGACAGCTGGCCAAGGCTGTCAACAGGGGTGATGCGCAACAGGCGCGACAGCTGCTCCACAATGGAGGGAAAGTGCTGGGCCGTTTGGATCAGGGCGGTGATGTGGCAAGAATGGTTGCAAGTCGTTTTGGAAAGCTGTTCAAAGCGGTCGGATCAGGGGCGCCGGTGGCGTCGCTGTTCACCCTGTTGTACGAGTTTCGCTTGCTATGCGTAGTTCGCGAGGGGCCTTTTGGCGTCAATGCATTGAACGGTGCGATAACCCGGGAGCTGATTCGGGCGGGTCAGATTGAGAATCACGACGATTGGTATCCGGGACGCCCGGTGATGCTGTCGCGCAACGACTATCAACTCGATCTCTACAACGGTGAAACCGGCATCGTCCTGCCACATCCTGAGCGGAAGTATGAACTGGCGGTAGCCTTCCAGGGGAGTGACGGTCAGGTGCGTTGGATTTCACCATCGAGACTGCCTTATTGCGAAACGGTATATGCGGTGACGGTACATAAGAGCCAGGGTTCCGAGTTTCAGGAGGTGGTATTGCAACTGCCGGATCAAAGGAGTGCCGTCTTGTGCCGTGAGCTGGTCTATACCGCGATTACCAGATCGCGGCAGAGATTCACCCTGATCGGGGATGATGCGATCTTCGATGCAGCTGTCACACACCCCATGCGACGCAGCAGCGGGCTCCCCGATCTTCTCACCGTTAATCCGGGTTAGGGGGCTGAGATAACGTTGCATCCGGGGAAGCAGATATTTTGCTGAGCACATAAAAAATTACTGGGGTTGGATAACTCCTCGTTGTGGTAGTGTATTGCCTGTTTGAAATATACAATACATGAAATATATCAAATATTATTAATAAAAACAGTTGGTTATTAATTTTCCTTTGAAACCTGCTTGAGGTTTTTCCGCCAAGGCGGATGAGATAACCGACTCAAAATGAAGGCTTAGGGCAGGCTTGGCAGTTGCTGACTGGGCCGGTCAATTTATTAAGCGATCAACGAAGGAGACGAAATGTCATGATCAACCCAGTCGGTTCCTCAGAACTACAACCTTTGTTTGTCTACGATCCCGATACCCATCACAAGCTCTCACACGAGGCTGAATCCCTGCCCTCGGTAGTGATCAGTTCTCAGGCTGCCGGTAACGCGGTGATGATGGGGGCAGGGTATTTCAATCCATTGAAAGGTTACATGACAGTGGCCGACGCCATGGGCGCAGCCGAAAAGATGACCTTGACCGACGGCAGTTTCTTTCCGGTGCCTGTGCTCTGCCTGCTGGAGAACACCGATGCCATCGGAGATGCCAAACGGATCGCGCTGAGAGATCCGAACATGGAGGGTAATCCGGTACTGGCCGTCATGGATATCGAGAATATCGAGGAAGTCAGTGACGAACAGATGGCGATAATGACCGACAAGGTCTATCGCACCGACGACAGTGACCATCCAGGCGTGGCGGCATTCAACGGCCAGGGCAGAGTGGCGATCTCCGGCCCTATCCAGGTCCTCAGCTTCTCCTATTTCCAGGCCGATTTCCCGGATACGTTCCGTACTGCCGTCGAGATCCGCAACGAGATTCAGGAACGTGGCTGGAGCAAGATCGTTGCCTTCCAGACCCGCAATCCGATGCATCTGGCTCATGAGGAACTCTGTCACATGGCCATGGATCGTCTCGGCTGCGACGGCCTGGTGATTCACATGCTGCTGGGTAAGCTGAAGCCTGGCGATATTCCGGCACCGGTGCGCGATGCCGCGATCCGCAAGATGGTTGAGCTCTACTTCCCGCCCAACAGCGCCATGGTGACCGGCTACGGTTTCGATATGCTCTACGCCGGGCCTCGTGAAGCGGTGCTGCACGCCTACTTCCGTCAAAACATGGGCGCCACCCATTTCATCATCGGTCGCGACCATGCCGGTGTGGGTGACTACTACGGTGCATTCGATGCCCAGACCATCTTTGAGGATGAGGTGCCTGCAGGCGCATTGGAAATCGAGATCTTCAAGGCCGACCACACCGCCTGGTCGAAGAAACTGGACAAGGTGGTAATGATGTGCGAAGCCCCGGATCACGAAAAAGAGGACTTCGTACTCCTCTCCGGCACCAAGGTGCGTGAGATGCTGGGCCAGGGTATCGCTCCGCCAAAGGAGTTCTCCCGTCCCGAGGTGGCGCAGATCCTGATCGACTATTACCAATCGATCAATTGATCGGTTGGTCTGTGTAAAGGGCCCTTTATCACGGGCTCAGGCTGATGATGAACCCCGGGAGTACTACCGGGGTTTATCTTTTTTTTGGCGCAGAATTCCTTATACCCTTTTCCGGCTGATTCAACGGATTGACAATAGGCATTTGGCTAACGTTCCCCTCAATCTGCACCACCCCATCCTGACGCTACCGGTTCTGAGGATTGTCAAGGGCAATACAGTATTGCTCAATCCAATTGAGCGGGTTGGTAACGGTTGAAAATCAGATTCAAAACATAGTTACCGGGCGATCCATTCACCCGTAGGAAATCACGCGCATGCGGTGTGCTGTAGCTGAGGCTGCCGGACAAAATTTCCGATGCCTCCCAATTAACGACCGCGATTTCATCCGCAACCGCCAAACCGATACCCTCGTCCATGGGTGAATGACGTATGAACAGCCGCAAGGCACGGGGATTGTATCGTTTATCACTGTCGAACTCGGGCCGGTCTTCCGGCATATTCAAGTCAGCATAAAACGGTTGCCAGTGAAATGTTCCACCGTTGTGCGTATAGGCTATTTCCTCACCAAATTCACCCGAACCTATACTCGCCTGGTAGCGTGTGACTAATTGGATCCGGCCGGCATTTTCACCTTTTAGATATCCGATGAGTGAAAGGTCTTTGTTGGCCTCGTCGATTGCGTCACCCATCACCCGCACCCGGTTCCGAAAAGCGACGACACTATCATTCTCATTGGACGAGCCACGGGTTATGCACATCGCCTGGACACCCTGATAGGCCCAGGCCTGGCAGGCGAAGCGCGTCTCACTGTTACTATCCCAACGGACTGTTTCGAATTGGTCACTATCGATGTCGTAATCCTCGAAATCACCGTACAGTAAAATATCCCGACCGCTCTGAACAGCCAATCCGTTCGCGTTTGTAGTGATCTCGGCCAGCGAACTCTCCGTAGGGGCCAGGTGACGAAGATCGATGACTGCCGAACCTGAATCATCCACAGTCATCTCGAGAGAGATGCTGTGCTGTTCCAGGATTGGCTGTTGTGACGGCGGTAGAATCCAGTTTTCATTCAGATAGGGGAAAACATTGACTCCTTCGCCAAATGAAAATTCAGCAAGACGGCGCAGAAAACGGTCAGCCAAGGCTCCGCTGATCGGGCGTGGGCGGTAGTCTTCGAGGTAGATGGGAATACCTCTGGCTCTGGCGATCCCGGATGAGACCACATCGACCTGGGCCAGGATGCCGAGCATGGTTTCATGACGATCCTGATCGAACAGAAAATTGCCCAGCCCATGGTATATCAACTTATCGTTATAGAAACCGAATCCTTGTGCGACATGAGGATGGTGGGCGATCACCAGATCGGCGCCTGCATCGACTGCCAACTGCATTCTCCCATAGGAGTAGTCGCTGGGTGAAAAGGTGTACTCCTTGCCGGTATGCAGTTGGGCAATCACAAACATCCCTGAGTCCGACTCTGCGCTTATCGTATTGCTGACACGAACGCTGTCTCGCAAATCCGCAGCACCCCCCTGGGAATCGTTGGCTACGTAGAGTATGTCGTGTTGTGATCCGGATACGGAGGTTGCTGAAACCAGCGAGACGGGTGTACCGGAGAGATTCACCCGATGCGGTACAAAAGCTGCTTGCGGGGTGGCCCCCGCACCGGAGTATTCGATCCCTGCCGCATCGAATGCGGCCAGGGTGTCGCTGAGGCCCGACTGCAGGTAGTCAAAGATATGGTTGTTACCCAGAGAAACGTACTGAATACCGATCTCAGCCAATGCATGCAGCGATTCCGGTAGCGAGAAATAGGCGAAGTCCTTGGTTGGGTGCGGGGTTGTCGGTTCGGAGAGCGCGGGACTCTCAAAGTTGATCACCGGGTAGTCGGATAATTCAAATAGTGTCCGCACAAACCGCAATGCGTCCCGACTCCCTGGCAAGGGATCATCGCTTTGAATCAGGGCCGCATCATTGCTTGTGGGTACCTGGGTCAACGGGGTTGTCTCTTCCGGATCGAGGAATCGACGTGCGAATGATACGTCGCCACCAAACAGCAGGCGCGTTTCATCGGCGTTGACCGACTCCACCACAACAGTCGGTAGTTCAACTGCGTTTTTGCCCAGGGGGTGGTGTAGATAGGCCGCTATGATTTTCGGTCTGATCCCATCACCTTCCAGTTTTAAATAGTCATTTCTGCGAGGCGCCTGTTCGAAGCTGAATCTGCCGTCGGCATCCGACATTGTAGTGTGTGAACCGAGATGAACAGCAATATTGTTCAATGGAACACCGAGTTCATTGACAATCGTGCCGTCAACCTGAATTGGACTCATCTGGTATGTCTGGCGCTGTGCCTCGTCCACGCTTAGGTAGTGATCCTCCGCCGATGTGTCTCCACTGCTTCCGGAACCGGAGCCCCCACACGAGACCAGCTGGGTGGTTATACAAACCGGGTAAATGAGTTTATTGAGAATAAAAAGGAATTTGTTCTTTTTAACGGATGGCTTTATTGACATATAAATGGTCACAAATCCAGTGCGGGATGATGATAGAGTATATCGGTTTACCACAACCTTTCTTTAGACCGTGGGAACCATGGAAATTACCGGTTAGTTGTTTATGCCTCGCAACATGGCTTCGTACCGGCCGATAATTGTGGTGACAGGTTCGACTTTATGGATGCCGGAGACGCTCTTGCCAGCCTGCCAGAATTCCATTTCACCCTTCTCGTCGAGGGATGACTGACGCAGCTGGAAGGCGGAACGCAGGGTATAGAACATACGCATCCAGTGTTTGGTTCTGTTGCCGTTCAACATCCAGCGGGCGAAAGCCCCCGCCTTTGTGCCGATTTTTTCGATGTAGGGTGTTTTGATGATCGATACGGGAACCCCGGTGATTCGATTGCTGAGCACGATATCGCGTTCGTCGGCATCGAGTATGGCCTGCTTATAGGGCATTGCCGCGTTGCACTCCTCCGTGGCGATAAAGCGCGTGCCCAATTGGCAGCCTGCATAGCCTTGACTGATCGCTTCGGCGAACTGATGTTCGTTACCGATACCTCCCGCGCAGATGAGCGGTACACCCAGATCACCCAGTTCATCCAACAGCTGCAAGTGGGAGAGGGCGCCGGCATGCCCGCCGGCCCGGTTGTTGACGGCAATCAGGCCGTCAACTCCGCCATCGAGTCCCTTCAAGGCCCACTTACGCTCAGTGACGTCATGGTAGACGATGCCGTCATAGGCCTTCACCCGTTCGACCACCCAGCGCGGATTGCCCAGGGATGTGATGAAGAAGCGCACGCCTTCATCCAACGCAATCGAGACCCACTCCACCATCCTGTCGTGGTATTTTCTGGAGGACTTCTCGATCAGGGCGTTCATGCCGATGGGTCTGTCGGTGAGGCGTTTTATCAGTCTGATCCCTTCGCGGAAATCGTGACCATGGACAAAGGTCATGGCCACCGGCTGGATGATACCGATACCACCGGCCTCGGATGCGGCGGCAACGAGTTCGGGATTGGAACAGGGGTACATGGGTCCACAGATGATCGGCACCCGGATATCGGTATGTCGTGTGAATGGTGTCTCCCGAGGCGGATTGTCGCTCATGGCATGTCCCTGGGACGTAACTGCCAATGGGCGGTGAGGTTTGCAACGCTGTCTCCTTCCCGATCCCAGATGGTTGCATGGGCCTGAAGGGTGGTGGATTCGCCTATTATCTCCGGCACCTGTGCTTCACCGATAGCGGTGAGGTCGCCGCGGGCTTTCTTCAGATAATCGATCTCGAGCCGGGTAACGATACCTTTGGTCGATTCGGGCATGGCGGCAATCAGAGCAAGACCGCTTGCCAGCTCGCCGACATTTGCCAGTGCTATGGCATGAATCGAATTGAGATGGTTGCGCAAAACTCGTCTATCCCGCAGGGAAACCCTTGCTCGACCGGGTGATATCTCTTCGATAACGGGACGGATGGTGCCGGTATAAGGCACCATCCGTCCGAATAGCAGACTATAGATATGCCGGCCCAAGGCACTGTTTCCAAAACGTCTCCAGAGTGACACGACACGCTCTTCCGGAGTTATGCCAGGTCTGCTTTGTGTCTCACCACTCATACAGCGTTCTCCTGAAATGGGAATACCTGATCACTGTCTATGGCAGATGTTGCCGCATGATGCCAGTCCCATTGTTGCCAGCCGGGCATCTGCTGTTTATCAACAGCGTTCGAACAGGCCGGCCGCTCCCATCCCCGTGCCGATACACATGGTTACCATGCCGTAGCGCTTATTGGTACGCTGCATCCCGTGCAGCAGGGTCGCCGTGCGTATGGCGCCGGTCGCACCCAGTGGGTGTCCAAGGGCAATGGCGCCACCGAGTGGGTTGACCCTATCCGGATCCATATCCATCTCCCGCATCACGGCCAGGGTCTGCGCGGCAAAGGCCTCGTTGAGCTCGATCCAGTCGATCTGGTCGAGGCTGACGCCGGTCAGTTTCTCGAGCTTGGGTATCGCCTCCTTGGGGCCTATGCCCATGATTTCCGCGGGCACCCCGGCAACGCTGTAGCCCACAAAGCGCGCCAGCGGTTCAAGATTCAAGGCGCGCATTTGCCCTTCGCTCATCACCACCACGGCGCCGGCGCCGTCGCTCATCTGCGAGCTGTTACCGGCGGTGACGCTGCCTTTGGCGGCGAAAACCGGACGCAGTTTGGCCAGGCCTTCAAGGCTGGAGTCGGGACGGGGACCCTCATCACTCTTTACCGGGCGCTCAAGGATTCTGATTGTGTTTCCCTCGTCCGGCAGGTGTTGTTTGGTCAGATAGGGGAGAATCTCCCGCTCGAAATGACCGGCATTGATAGCCGCCAGCGCACGCTGGTGACTCTGCAGGGCAAAGCTATCCTGATCTTCGCGGCTGACCTTCCAGCGTTCGGCGACATTTTCCGCGGTGACACCCATGCCGTAGGCGATAGCCACATTGTCATCCTCGAACACCGCCGGATTTATGGCGACCTTGTTGCCCATCATCGGTACCATGCTCATGCTCTCGACACCACCGGCGACAATGATGTCTGCCTCGCCGAGGCGAATTCTGTCTGCTGCCATGGCGATACTCTGCAGACCGGATGAGCAGAAACGGTTGATGGTGACGCCCGGCACGCTGTCTGGTAACCCGGCCAGCAGGCTGGACACACGGGCGACGTTCAAGCCCTGTTCAGCCTCCGGCATGGCGCAACCGATAATCACGTCCTCGATCAGCTCTGGCTGCAGACCGGGGCAATCGCCAAGCACACCCTGAATCGCATGGGTGAGCAGATCGTCAGGACGGGTTTGGCGGAATACGCCTCGTGGGGCCTTGCCGACGGGTGTACGCCTGGCTGCCACAATGTAGGCCTGTTCACTCATAGCACTCTCCTCGCTCAGTTCCGCAGGGGCTTGCCGGTATCCAGCATATGCTTGACCCGTGCATGTGTTTTGGGGCTTTTCAGCAGAGAGCGAAAACCTTCGCGCTCATATCGCAGATACCAGCTTTCAGGCAGTTCGGTACCGGCATCTACCGGGCCGCCACAGAGTGCATGGGCGACGAGCGTCCCGATCTTCATATCGTAGTCAGAGATGAAACCACCGGCGTGCATATTGGTCATCGCCGCCTTGAAGTTTGCGATGGCGGCCCGACCACCGGCCCGAATCGGTGATTCGATGGCCGGGCGGTAGTTGGCGGCACTCAGGGCACGAACCTGGGCAATGGCGGCATGCAGCACTTCATGACGATTCATGACCACAATATCGCTTTCACGCAGAAAGCCGAATGCCTTGGCCTGTTCGGCACTGGTGGCGACCTTGCCCATGGCGACGGTTTCAAAAATATCCTTGAGTGCCTCGAATCTATCACCCCCCGCCGCCTTGACGGAGGCGCGCCTGGCCAGTTCCATGCAGCCGCTGCCGGCGGGTATGAGTCCGACACCCACTTCGACCAGACCGATGTAGCTCTCCAGTGCGGCGACCACCCGGTCACACTGCATCATCAGTTCGCAACCGCCGCCAAGCGCCAGTCCCTGGACCCCGGCAACCACCGGGATATTGGATTTACGCATGCGAATACAGCTGTGCTGGAACTTCTGCAGCAGGTTGTCCAGGGCATTGCTGCCCGGCAGTATGCTCTTCATGGCAACCGGCATGAATGACTTCAGGTCAGCGCCTGCGCTGAACGGCTCGTCCGGTTGCCAAATCACCATGCCGGTGAGTTGCTGTTGCGCCAGTTCTGCGGCCTGATTCAGGCTGTCCAGTACACCGTCGTCGATGGTATGCATTTTGGTCTTGAAGCTGAGTACACCGATATCACCATCGATTAACCAGAAACGCGCCGAGTCGTTTTCGAACAATACCTCATGCTGCGCGGCCTGTTCGCCAACCAGTCGTTCAGGCCTGCGCTGACGCTGGTAGACCGGGAGCCTGGAGCGGGGATGATAACTGTTGTCGGTAGGTGACCATGAGCCCTTTGACGTATGGATCGCCTCGATGTTATTGACCCATGCCGGCAGGGGTTCGCCGGTAAGGGTCTTGCCTGCATCGATATCCTGCTGGATCAAATCGGCGATACGCTGCCAACCGGCATGCTGCCAGATCTCGAACGGACCCTGCTTCCAGCCGAAGCCCCAGCGAATCGCTAAGTCAACCTCCCTGGCATTATCGGCGATCGAGTCCAGTAGATAGGCGGCATAGTGAAATACATCGCGCTGAATCGACCAGAGGAATTCGGCATGGGGATCGTTGATGGTGCTTAGCTTTGCCAGGCGTTCGGGGTTCTTGTAATCCTTCAGTACCTTCTCCACCTTTCCGTGTATCCTTACCTTACGCTTCCTGTAACTGTCGTCTGCAGGTTCGTATACCAGGATTTCACCGTTCTGTTTTTTATACACGCCTGCCTTGGTCTTGGCGCCGAGGGCGCCTTTTTCAACCAGGGTGTCGAGCCAGTCCGGGATCCTGTAGATCGACACCCATGGATCATCACCAAGATGTTCGGCAGCGTTGCGTAAAACGTGCCGCATGGTATCGAGCCCAACCAGGTCGGCGGTGCGCAGGGTTGCGCTCTTTGGCCGTCCGATCGATTTTCCGGTCAGTGCGTCGACGGTTTCAAAATTCAATGAGAGCCTTTGTGCATGATGAAAGGTCGACATCATGGAGAAAAGCCCGAGTCGGTTGGCAATGAAGTTTACCGTATCCCTGGCCCTGACCACCCCTTTCCCAAGAGTGGCTACGCAAAAGCTCTCAATGGTATCGACAACTTCGGGTGATGTCTGTGGTTGCGCTATCAACTCAACCAGCGGCATGTAACGCGGTGGATTGAAGAAATGGATGCCGAGAAAACGGTTGCGCAGATTGTCCGGCAGGCTTTCTGCCAGCTCTGAGATGGAGAGGCCCGATGTGTTGCTGGCGAGTATCGTGTCCTCACCGAGATGGGGTGAGATCTTGTGGTAAAGGTCGGACTTCCATTCCATTTTTTCTGCTATCGCTTCGATCACCAGATCGCAATCGATAAGTTTTTCAAGGTCGTCGTCGTAGTTGCACGGGGTTATCCGGGAGGCGTTTGTCGCCACAGCCAACGGCTCCGGCTTCTGTTTCATCAGGCTCTTGATTGCCTGTTTGGCAATCGCACTTTTGTCCATGCCCTCTTTGGGGAGATCGAATAACAGTGATGGAATACCGGCGTTGGTGAAGTGAGCCGCTATCTGAGCCCCCATTACACCGGCTCCCAGTATGGCCACCCGTTTGAAAACCGGTATGCCGATGATTGCTTTACTCACTTCATAAGATGTTAGCTGAGCGGTTGATTTCATTGGCCTCTCTCCTCCTGCTGATCTCCACTATACAAGCGGAGATCATCCAGTGATCTGCTGTTGATCATCTTGTCCGTATTTGTGGTATGGGGTGCGGATCAATTCCGATTCGTCAAAATCGTCAACATGGATAATCGCCATCAAATGACGGTCAAAACGCCGCAGTTGTTCTGCTTCATGTTCGGTTATCATTGCCGCCTGAAGGGCTGCATCGGCAAGTTCCATATCTTCAGTTTTCTCCAATTCGCCTGTTCGCAATGCATGGTTCAGCCGTTTGAGAATCGGTTGCAGATTTAGACTCTCGAGAAAAACCTGGTTGACCTCCGCCAACGGATTGTTCGCGGCAACCTCCAGGAACAGTCCGCTGGTCATCTTGATTCTGGTTGCACTATCAACGGTGATCAGCTCAACAACCGACTTTTCCAGGCTGTCTTTCGGTGCTGAATAGCGACGGCCAATCGGGAACGCGAGACGTTTCAGTACACCGGGTACTAATCGATTTGGCCAGTTTTCCATCAGCTGATCGAAAGCGACCTGATATTGGTGGAGGAGATAGTCGAGGGCCCACTGCACCACCGGCCACTCCTCTTCCGGATGTTGACTCTCTTCATGCTGCTTGATCACCATGCTACCCAGAAACAGCATACTCAACAGATCGCCCAGGCGTGCCGAAAGCATCTCCTTGAATTTCAGCTTAGCATTCAGATTGAGCAAAGCCACATCGGTGATCATTGCAAACAGACTGCTGAGCCGGTTGAAGTGGCGATAATAGGGAAGCAGGTGCAGATTTCCGTTCGGCACCACCTCCCTTGACAGACCGAGACCCATGATCAGGGTACGCGCGAAATTGCCGATCGAATGTCCGATATGGGCCGTCAACGTGGTATCGAACCTGGCGATTGTCTCTTGGCTATCCTCGGCATGGGCCAATGTCATCTCCTGCATGACATAGGGGTGCGACCTGATCGCTCCCTGTCCAAAGATCATCAGGTTGCGTGTGAGGATATTCGCGCCTTCCACAGTGATGGCCACAGGCATTGACTCATACATGTCGGCAATATAGTTCTTCGGGCCCTTGACTACCGCTTTTCCTGCATGGATATCCATGGCGTCGATTACGCACTGCCTGGCCATCTCCGTGGTGTGGTACTTTAAAATTGCGGATGCCACACTCGGTTTGTTGCCCTCGACGATGGCCTGAATGGTCTGTTGTCGGGCAGCATCGATGATGTAACTAAGACCGGCAATACGCGCCAGTGGTTTCTGGATACCCTCGAATTGCGCAATCGGGATGCCGAATTGTCGGCGCAGGCTGGCGTAGGCGCTGGTGCCGAGCAGCGAACGTTTGCTGACCGCCACGGCAGTGGTGGGCAGGGTGACTGCACGTCCCACCGATAGACAATTCACCAGCATGCGCCAGCCTTTACCGGCCATCTCCGGACCGCCGATGATAAAACTCAGTGGAACGAAAACGTCTTTTCCCTGAATGGGGCCATTCAGGAAAGCATCGCCGATAGGCAGATGGCGCCGTCCGATCTGCATCCCTTGTGTATCGTGCGGGATCAGCGCACAGGTGATTCCATAATCTTTCACGTCGCCAATCAGGCCATCCGGATCCTTCAGTCTGAAGGCCAGTCCGACAAGTGTCGCGATGGATGAAAGTGTGATATAGCGTTTGCAAAAGTTGAGCCGCATTCCGATCACTTCCTCTCCCTGCCAATCACCCATGCAGACAGTGCCGGTATCGGGTATCGATGTGGCATCAGAACCGGCGGTGGGACCGGTCAGGGCAAAGCAGGGGATCTCCTCGCCGCTGGCGAGACGGGGCAGGTAGTAATCCTTTTGTGCTTCGGTGCCGTATTTGATCAACAGCTCACCCGGCCCAAGCGAGTTGGGTACGCCTACAAGATAGCTGACGCCACTCCCCGTGTTACTCAGGCGCAACAGGATTTCGGATTGCGCAACCGGCGAGAATTCAAGGCCGCCGTAACGCTTCGGTATGATCATGCCGAGAAAGCCGTGCTCGCGAACGAAGTTGATGATCGACTCGGGCAGCCGGTTCAATTCATGATTGATCTGCCACTTGTCGACCATGCGGCAAAGTTCGTTGACGGGGCCATCGAGGAAGGCCTGTTCACGGTCGCTCAATACGGGTTTGGAACCGGACAGCAGTCGACGCCATTCCGGCTTGCCACTGAATAGTTCTCCGTCCCACCAGACGTTTCCCGCATCTATCGCTTCCTTTTCCGTATTTGAAAGCGGGGGCATCATGCGTCTCATGGTGATCAGTGTGGGCTTGGAAATAAATCGCAGGCGCAGTGAGGGAAGTGTAAACAACAGGCATACAAGGAATATGCCGGTGAACAGCCAGGTCAACAGGCCGAAACCTGTCACTGTGGCGGATATCACCGAGAGTGTGGCCATTGAGTAGGTTGCCGCGGCGATGCTGTATCCACGATAGGCCAGGAACAACAGCGTGGCTATTGCGATTGCGACTAAAACAAAGTTCGTCATCATTGCTACATCTCCAGCCGAAAGTGTATCTAAAACTAGGGTCTCGTATAGGTATTATGACTCAAAAAAAGAGCGAGCGTTCGTTTTTTTACTAAATTAGTTGTGCTACAATTCCATGTCAAGAACGATTTTCACGTAGATGACCAATCAGCCGTTCTATGACAATTGAGTTCATTCCTGCTAGGGCGTTGACATTTTCAGATTTCAAAAAGTGCTTCGACTATGAAGAAGACAGGTTATATGCATTACTTTTTGAACGAAATCAGAATCTTATAGGGATCAGGCGAGAGAAGTTCGCGGTCAGGAATCTGAAAAAGATCTTCCGTGCCACGTTTAAACTGGTGCCCAAAATCGGATTTCAGGCGATGTCCCTCCGAGACCTCCTGGCCGAGACCGGTCTGAGCATGGGGGGTGTCTATCTGACGATCACCAACAAGGACAATATCGCAATCATCGTCAAAGATGCGGTTACTCTTGTGTGTGAAGATATCGTTGATAAGGCCAGGGCTGAGAGCGATCCCGTTGTTGCCCTGGAAGTGATGGTCAAAGGTTATCTATACGCATCTCTGCTGCTGCAACCCTGGTTCTATTTTCTCTATTTCGAAACCCGCAGTCTGCCAATCAAACACCAGGAAGATTCCAAAAACCTCGAACGATCCCAGGTGGCGGAGCTGGAGAGGCTGATTGTGCGTCTACAGCAGAAGCCAGAGCGGGGCTACCCGGCGGACTTTCTTGCTACCATGGTATTGACCATGGTTCAGGAACGCTATTTGAAGCCATGGAAATATAAACAACCAGCTTCAACGATTGATGAGTATGCCGAAAATTGCCTGCGTTTAATCCATCGCTCAATTCACCATTAAGAAGCATGGATTGGATTAACACCGGAACAGTATCGGATACCTGCGGCATACCCTTTTCCTGCAGGCCGATTGCCGTATTTCGGTCGCGACATCGCAGATCCGGATTCAGCCTGCTACAAACCCGGGTTTTGTTTCCTTAATGCAAGACTGAATTTGACACTTTCGTGATTAACACGAGATATACCCGTGAATTTATCTCTCCATCATAAAACCCTGCACAGACAATTGTTTTTCATGGTTACTGGAGGATAAGAGAATGCGGAACAAGTTAACTATGCTGGCGCTCGCTGGGGCATTTGCCACTACACCGACGCTCGCACAGGATCTGACAATTTCGATTACCAATCTGACGCATGGCAGTTATTTCACACCGTTGCTGGTGGCGGCGCATGCAGGCGGTAATCACATTTTTCAGCTGGGGACGACGGCCAGCACGAACCTGCAGGCAATGGCTGAAGGTGGTGATATTTCCGGAATATCAGCCGACATGGCTGCGGTCAATGCGGACTCGGTTGAAAATCCAGCCGGCGGGTTATTGGCGCCGGGGGCAACCACTACCTTCGATCTCACTCACTCCGAGACAAATGACCACCTTTCACTTACCGCGATGATTCTACCGACCAATGATGGCTTTGTCGGTGTGGACTCACTATCTATTCCGACCACTGCAGGCACATACCGTTATCAATTGAACGCCTACGATGCCGGTACGGAAGCCAATGACGAAATCATCAATGGTGGCGGTGCGCCGGGTGTTGCGGGTGTGCCTGCGGATCCAGGCGGTCAGAACGGCACCGGTGCATCCGGCGTTACGACGGCGGAGACGAATGCCCATGTTCATATCCATCGCGGCGTGTTGGGCGACAGCGATGAAACAGCAGGCGCCAGTGATCTCAACAGCAGCGTGCATCGTTGGTTGAATCCTGTCGCGCATTTAGTCATCACGGTGAATTAGGGGGGTTGTTATGGATATGCTGAAATCGGCAACCCTGGCCTTACTTGTAACCGGCCCACTTATTCTCACAGGCTGTGACCATAATGATGATGACAGTGATGATGATGAAACTGGTCGTGTCAGTTATGAGTTAAGGGTGACAAATTTGACGGCAGCACAACCGCTCTCTCCGTTGGCCGTTGTATTACATGACAGTGCCTATTCCATGTGGAGCGTGGGTTCGAGTGCCGGTGATGGACTTGAATATTTGGCCGAGGGGGGAGATAACACGGAGTTGCTATCGGAGGCGGCGAACAGTTCGACAGCGACCATGAGTGGAGGCGGTATTATCGCGCCTGGACAAAACGAAAGTCTCATTATCGAGGCCGATGAGATGAATGGTCTGGCGCTCTCCTTCGCAACCATGCTGGTCAACACCAATGATGCATTTACCGGGATAAATGCGGTCGATGTGTCAGACATGATGGCGGGTTCCAGTAAACAACTGTTTATTGCCGCCTATGATGCGGGCACCGAGGGGAACTCTGAACTGGCGTCCACAGTACCGGGCCCGGCGGCGGGTGGTGAGGGCTATAACCCGGCTCGCGATGACCGAGACAGTGTCGGCGGTCATCCGGGTGTGGTTACGCATGACGATGGTTTGAGCGGCTCTGCATTGAACGAGTCGCATCGTTTCGATAATCCGGTAGCGCATGTGACGATTACACGAATGCAATGACAACTCGAGGGCGGCTTTATCGTAAGCCGCCCGTTTCAATGCCTTGCAGGACTATTCGAACTTTATCCTTTCAGTGATTGACTAAATACTGTACATACAGCTTGAGTTGCCAGCAATGAGCCGGTACAAAAGGTGATTACACTTTATCCTCGGATCAGAAGAGAGGCTGAATGAGGCAATGCGTAAAATAGTATCAGTCGTGATTTTCAGCTTGATGGTTATATCGGCAACGGATACGTTTGCCTTCGATCATGGTATTTGGAACACATTGCTGCAACAGCATGTTGTGCCGCAAAGAGGTGGTGTGGCCACCGCGGTGGACTATCAGGGTTTGAGTTCCGAGCGTATGCGGCTGAAACGGTATTTAACATTACTGACAGAGGTTGATAAAGAGACATTCGAGACATGGCCTGCATCCGAACAACTGGCCTTTTTGATCAATGCATACAATGCCTGGACAGTGGAATTGATCTTAACCGCTTATCCGAAGATTTCATCCATCAAGGATTTGGGAGGATTGTTCAGTTCACCATGGAAGAAAGCGTTTATCCAGCTGTTCGGCGAAAACAGGTCACTCGATGACATCGAACATGGAATGATCCGTAAAAAGGATCAATATAACGATCCCAGAATTCATTTCGCAGTCAACTGCGCCAGCATAGGCTGCCCGGCATTGCGTGCAGAGGCCTATACCGGTGAACGGCTTGAGATGCAGCTGCGTGAACAGACTTCGCTGTTCCTTGCAGATAAAACACGCAATCGTTTTAGCGATGATCGCCTCGAAGTGTCATCCATATTCAAGTGGTATCATGACGATTTTGAACGGGGTTGGAAGGATTATCATTCGTTAAGCGGCTTTTTTGCGGAATATAGCCAACAACTTGGTTTGTCGGCCAAAGATGTACAACGCCTCCGCGCAGGCAAAATCGATATTTCATTCCTTGATTATGATTGGCGGCTGAATGCCGTCCTCTATTAACACTAGAGGACATCACCGGGTAATAATCCCAATGCAAGTTGATAATAGGTTGTGTCAAACTGCCGTTGCGTGACGATCAGTGAATTCTGCCGCAAGGAGAGCCAAATCTTGATTGGCGGGATTGGCATTCATATTCCAGCCGATGTATGGTAAACAGCGGCCTACTGATCCAACTATTCCGTAATCAACCCATCATGAACAGGCGAAAGAGATACAGGAAGAAAGCGGGTGCCGCCATATCCGCAGTCAGGCTCGATCTTGACACCGATGGGTTTACCTATCGGAAATGGGGTGGAATGCAAAGGTGCAAGCCTGGGGATTGGTTGGTCGATAACGGGGGTGATATCTATACGGTGGATGTCGATACCTTTGCCGACACCTATACCGAGACCAGTCCTGGCCGCTTTGTAAAGACCGCTGAAGTCTGGGCGGAAATTGCTGAACAGGACGGCGTCATAAAAACCCTGGAAGGTGAAACCCGATACTCAGCCGGTGACTATGTGGTATATAACGATGAGCAGGGAATGGATGGCTATGCCGTTGATCGTGAAGCATTCGAGTCGATGTATGAGCCGTGTTGAACGGATGATCTGAATCCGAGTCCATGTCTGCGCCTGAGAACAGACCCACCAATACAGGCAGGCGATTGGCATCACGAATTCTAAGTGCTGCAGCTCTGCTGCTTGGCCTATCTCTGATTCACCTTTGGCAGACGAGGGATCTTGCCGAAGGTCCTGCGCCTGCCCTTTCAGGGCATACCTTGCAAGGCGAGTGGTTGGATATTGGTAAATTCACGGAACGGCCTTTGCTGGTTCATTTCTGGGCCGGTTGGTGTCCGGTATGCAAAGTCGAATCGGGGGGGATCGAATCCCTGTCGAAAGACTATCCGGTGGTCACTGTCGCTATGCAGTCCGGCAGTGAGAATGATGTCACAGAATTCCTTAGACAAAATCAACTTCGATTCCCAGTCATTAACGATCCCGATGGTAAGCTTGCGAGTGCCTGGCGGGTCACAGGTGTGCCGACCAGCTATATTATCGGCCGTGATGGCAGAGTCAGGTTCTCTAGCGTTGGTTTTACCTTGCCGTTGACGCTTCGCATGCGTCTCTGGCTGGCCGAAATCTGGTAGACTATCAGCTGCATGGCGGGCAGCTGGAGCGGCTGAACAGGCCCTAGGGTGCCTGGTTAATAGATGCGCCTATTCTGAGGAGAAGTGAGTTATGGCGATAAGGCTGAGGTTGTTGTCTCTCATTTTGGTGAGTTTGTTCTATTCAGGTTGTGCTTCGACCCCGACCCTTTCCAGATCCCAGGTATTCGAAGAATATGAACGGATTTCACATCTCCAGAGCCGTATGAACGAGGATAGGGTGAACGATTTGTTCGATCTTGCGCCTGTGGGATTTACCGCTGCGCAATCGAAGCTGGCGGAAGCGATTGCGCTGGGCCAGAAAAGGAACGATGCCGGGGTGGCGGAGAAGGTGGCCGAAGTGGATCAACTTCTCGATAAGGCGGAGTCGGATGCAACCCGCTCCAAGCGACTAATGCGCGAAGTGCTCGAAGCACGCCAGTTGGCCATCGCTGCGGGCGCCGACACCATGCTGAAGGAGCGCTTCGAACTGCTCGATGATAAATTGCGCAAGGCCTCCACCCTGGTTGAAAAGGGTGATATCGAGGATGCAAAGAAATGGCGGCCCGAAATGTTGCAGGGTTACTCGGATGTGGAACTGGATGCCCTGAAACAAGATGCCACAGAAAATGCCCGTCAGGATATTGCCCAGGCTACCGAAAGTGAAGCGGATGAATACTCACCAAAGACCCTGAAACGCGCCCTCGAGGAGTTGGCGCTCTCGGTTGCGGTCCTGGAGACCAACAGGACACAGAGAGAGAAGGCTAAGAATCACGCCTTGCAGGCCAGTCGATTGGCCAGACGCAGTGTCGAGATCACGGAAATGATCAAAGACTTCAAACGCCGTGAATACACCATGGAGGAGATCATTCTCTGGTACCAGAAACAGATCAGCCTGATTAGTGAACCGACTGGAGATGAATTGCACTTTGACCAGCCCAACCATGAGGTGGTCACAGCATTGCGAAACAAACTGGTCAATTATACAGAGATACAGCAGGCTGAACTGGCGACAAGGATGGATCTACAGAGTCGGCTCGAGGCGGTGGAACGGGAGAATCGTGAAGCACAAGCGCGTTTCGACAAGATCCAGGATCTTTTTTCAGCTTACGAGGCCAATGTCTACAGGCAGGGACACAATGTACTGCTTGAATTACGCGCCTTTAACTTTCCCAGTGGCGGAAGTGATATCCAATCGGAAAATTTTGCCTTGCTTGACAAGATTGTAACCGCTGTAAAATCCTTTCCGAATCCGGACGTTGTTGTCTCGGGGCATACCGATTCAGTGGGTGGAGCGGATGTCAATCAACAACTTTCACAGCGACGTGCTGAAACAGTGGCATCATTCCTGGAAAAAGTAGGCGGTGTCGCCAGGAATCATATTACGGCAATCGGCTATGGCGAATCCCGCCCAGTGGCCAATAATGAGACTGAACGAGGACGGAAGAGCAATCGGCGAATCGAAGTGTTGATCATTAATGAATAACAATAACGAGGTATCTGAATCGAATAACAGTTATTCGGTTGCGATCACGGGTTCTGGTGGAAGTGGTGCGGTAACGGCTGGACGAATCGTCTTGGAGGCGGCCGCGCGCTGTGGTTATCTGGGCTTGATGACACGATCGGCAGGACCGCAGATTCGCGGCGGTGAGTCTGCGGCAATGGTTCGCTTCAGTCCTGATCCCGTGGAATGCATGGGGAATCACTTCGATCTCCTGGTTGCACTTGACTGGCTGAATATAGATCGTTTTGCCGATGAAATTCCGCTAACGGATAAAAGCCTGATTCTCTGTGATCCTGCCGCCGGGGATGTGCCTGCACAATTACGCAGTAACGGCGCTGAAATCAGGGAGGTTCCATTCAAGGTGTTTGCCTCCGGTTTGCCTGAGGGCCGTATCAATATGGTTGCGTTGGGAGCGATGGCGATGGTCTGCGGTTTGCAGCTCGAAGCCTTGGAGGCCAGCGTCAAACAGATACTGCAGAGAAAGGGCGGGGAGGTGGTGGAATCCGCATTAAGGGCCTTGAGTCTTGGCTACAATCATGACCGGCGTCCTGTACAGGCGCCATTGCTGCCGGGTGATCGATACGACGTTTGGAGTATAACCGGCAACCAGGCCTGTGGCGTCGGTGCCCTGCGCGGCGGGGTGAGGTTCGTTGCGGCCTATCCAATCACACCGGCCAGCGAGATGCTTGAGTGGTTGGCGCCGCGATTGGAAAAACTGGGTGGCTCGCTGTTACAGGCGGAGGATGAACTGGCCTCCATCAATATGATTATCGGCGCCTCGTTTGGTGGCGTGCCTTCTCTCACCGCCACCTCGGGTCCCGGTTTAAGCTTGATGGTCGAGGGCTTGGGCCTGGCGCTGGTCAGTGAGACCCCGGTGACGGTCGTCAATGTGATGAGAGGCGGACCATCGACCGGCATACCCACCAAGTCGGAACAGGCCGATCTCGATATCGCGCTCTATGGTCTGCATGGCGATGCGCCACATCTGGTATTTGCCCCTCTCTCCATCCGCGATTGTGTCTTCACTACCCAATGGGCTGTGCAACTGGCGGAACATCTGCAGACAATTTCCGTGGTGCTCTCAGATCAATCCCTGGGACAGTCACAGGCGATTATCGAGACGCCTCCTGTGTCGGATATGCCCTGGCGGCGTGCGATAGAGGAAGCGCCCGATGCCGACTATATGCGCTATCGGGTTACAGCGGACAGTATCTCCCCGATGACGCTTCCCGGCACTCCGGGGGGCATGTATACAGCCGATGGGCTGGAGCACAATGAGCGCGGTACACCTTCTAGCATGGCCGTCGACCATCGAGAGCAACTCAACAAGCGCCTGAACAAGCTTGAGGAATTCGATTATGGCGATGATTGGGCGGAGGTCGAGGGGCAGGGGGACGCGTGTATTATCACTTGGGGATCGAGTACAGGTGTGGTCAAGGAGGCGAGAAACAAACTACGGCGGCAGAGCAGAGACATCAGGATCATTGCAATCCGTCTGCTTGCCCCTTTGCAGAAGCAGAAACTGAGCCGGGCCATAGGTGGGGCAGACAGAGTCCTTGTGGTTGAACAGAATCACAGTGGCCAGCTTTTTCGCTATCTGCGTGCCCAGGGTGTGTTACCCAAGCAAGCAGAGTCCCTGGCGCAACCGGGGCCCTTGCCTCTCCGTTCCGGGCGGATTATCAGGTCGCTTACTGCTAAGGATGCGTGAGTATGCAATGGGCTTGTGTGAATCTCGATTGGGAAGCTGAGGAATATACGGAGCTTCCTTTAATCTGTTGCTACGAGGAGTGCGGAAAATGCCGGTACCAGCATTGAAGGCGAAGGACTACAAATCGGGCATTAAACCGGTATGGTGTCCTGGCTGCGGACATTTTGCCGTCTTGGCGGCCCTGACAAAGGCAATGGCCCATCTTGGGCTGGAAAAAGAGAGTGTGGCAGTTGTCTCGGGTATCGGCTGTTCCTCGCGACTGCCCGCCTATATAGACAGTTATGGCTTTCATGGTATCCATGGCCGTGCGCTGGCGGCGGCCTCAGGACTCAAGGCGGCAAGACCCGACTTGACAGTTGTGGTTGCCGGGGGTGACGGAGATGGCTTCTCAATTGGCGGCAATCACTTTCTGCACGCCTGCCGGCGCAATATGGATATGACCTACATCGTGATGGATAACGAAGTCTATGGCATGACCAAAGGCCAGGCATCCCCGACAACAAGACCGACATGGACCCAGAGTAAAATGACACCCCACGGTACAGGTATACCCCGTTTCAACCCGGCGGCCATCGCATTGGCGGCCGGGGCCGGGTTTATCGCCCGGGGATACTCGGGCGAGCCGGCGGAAATGACCCGACTGTTGGTCGAAGCGATCGAGTATCCCGGGTTTGCATTCGTCCAGGTATTGAGCGGTTGTGTGACCTTTCGTCCGGATCAACGGGGATGGAAAGAGGTCGTTCACCCCTTTATCAACGATGTGCCCACTGAAGACAGGATCAAGGCTGCGCAGATCATACAGGCGGACGAGGGCAAGGCGACAGGTATCATATACGCCTCTCCCTTTCCAGTCTGGCAACCTGAAAATAAGCAGGTTACAGAACTGGGTCTCTTAGAGGAGGAGTTTTGTATATGAGTGATAATCCAGAGATAGTGATTGAAACAGTGGGAGAGTTTCTGGTGCATGCCCTTGAGCTGGAGGAGGCCTCCAGCGACCATTATGATGAGCTGGCGGACAGCATGGAGATACACAACAATCTTAAGGTTGCCGAGCTGTTCAGGAAGCTGGGAGACTATAGCCGACAGCACGCAAAAGAGGTGCATGAGCGTACTGCAGGCATCGAACTGCCGAAGATAACGCCGTGGGATTTCAAGTGGAAGTGCCCCTCTTCACCGGAATCGTTCTGTATGGAAGAGGCGAGCTATATGATGACCATTACCCAGGCGATGGAGATCGCACTGTTCAACGAGACCCGTGGCAGGGATTTCTACCAGCAGGTTGCCGACAACACACCGAACGATGAGGTGCGAAGAATCGCATTGGAGATGGTCGAAGAGGAGGGCTGGCATGTGGAGATGCTGCGTGAGTGGCAAACCAGTCTGCAAGAGGAGCCACCGCTGGACGATCTTGATCCGCCCAATATGCCAGAATGAGGTTTCACGCTCTGCCTAAACAGATGTCACCGGTGATGTCTGCGATAACCGTACGATACTAAGCTAAATCGGCTGCCAGTTATTTCTGTCGACGGGGCATATTAGAGGCCCAATCTGCAGCTGATGAATGGGCTGGTGAGTCCGTTTACCTGCCCATCGTTGATGCTTAGCCGGCTTCCAAATGGGTGTCGCTGACTGATTTGCTCTCCCTCTCTATCTTTTGCTGCTCCTCTTGCTCCAACAACCTCAAAAGTTGGCCGAAGTAGTGGCTGAGATAGGTGGATGCGTTCAATGTGAACCATATGAATGTAAAGATCGCGGCGTAGACCTTCACTTCGAACATGGCACCATCTCTATCCAGTTCCAAAAGCTTGGCGACATTTATCGGATCGATGAAGGTGAAAAAAATAATGGTGAGTAGACCTGCGATGATGGCGCTGGTCCAGAGATATCCTATCAGGCACTTACATTTCAATAAACTGAGCATTCATATTCCTCCAGTTGGTCTTTCTATCTTCCCGGTGTTGCCAGGCTTATCGTTATAGTGTCTGTGCAAAGGTTAACAGGCAGACAGAGTGATATCACCATTTCTTAATCCAGGGAATCGGTGCCAGGTCTTTTTTACAACGCTTTAAGCATGCCTTAAGCATCATTCGCTAGTATTTTAACGATTATGCATGGTATGGGTGGAGGTCCGTAGTTGATCACTCGCTTCAATCTGTGGATGGTGATGCAATGGAAGGTTTTTTCAGAATCATGCGATGACAAGGAGGATGTTATATAAATGTTTAATTTTTTTGAAAAAAATCTGGAGAAAAGACTCCTTTGCAACCATCTGCTTTCGGTCGGATTGGAGTTGAGTGAGATTCCAACTGGTCTTGCCAGGCAACTCCTGCAGATAGTGCATCAACAGGTGACATCGGTATCGAGAAAATATAGACAGCCTGTCCATATCGTCTCTGAGAGCATTATCTGCTCCGCCGCCTGGGGTATCGCATATTGTCTGTTGGGTCCAAGCAAACTGCTTAACGTCTATCCTGAATTCAAGGACAGGACGGAAGAGACTGAGATGGAGTTGTTACTGTTTCAGGGTGGCAACAGTTCAGAAAACAATATCTATCAACAGATATTTAGGCTTCTGCTTGATACACCACACTGCCATCCTGAAGTGAAGGCTCTGTGCGAACAGACACGCTTGGCAACAGTAAAGAGTATTCCAGGTGTGTTTGACAACGGCTTCTTGTCGTTGCATTGATAACTGAAACCAGTCAGCTATCAATGAGATTGTCTTGGCTGGATCGATCATCGCTTCAAGTATTTTGGTGCAGTGCTTCTCTTTCGATGGAGCGTATTGGTGCCAGGATGACAATCGGAGAGATCAGGGGTGCCGTCAGCATTGCCCAGAGGATTACTCTAGGGCCTGTTAACACTAATCCAATACACCCTGCTGGGGCTGTTTTTGTGCCCAGCAAGGCAGAATGAGCGTAGTGTAGCTATTCTACATGAGCGAATGATAACGCCGCTGGGGGCGAAAACAGCCCCAGCCCTTCGGGTTGTGCCTGAAAAAGCGCCACTCGGCGTTGCTCGTCGCTCATTTGGAATAACCAAACCTCTCTCCTCGCGCCTTGATTGGCGCTTTTTCAGACACAACAGGGCGCATTGGATTAGTGTTAACAGGCCCTAAGACCGCGCCCTTAAAGAGGGATGCCAAGCGTTCCCGGCGACTGTGTAAAAAACCTCCAATTCATGCTTTTCTCATAGTCACCAGAGGCGGGGTATTGAGCAGTGACCGGCTGGCCAGGGTACCCGCAATACCGACACATACCGCGCCTCCCAGCAGGGCGGTCACCCACATCGAAAAATTGAGTTCCCAGGGTAGATTGAATACCGCATTTGCCAGTGAATAACTGATCGCACTGGCCAATGCAGCTGATATCAGGCCGGCCAATCCACCGAGCAGAGCAAATTCCAGCAGGGTGGAGAGCAGCAGGATGCTACGTTTGACACCTAGTGTGCGTAATATGGCGGTTTCCTGTACCTTCAGTTCATGGCTTGCCTGAATGCCTGTGTAGAGTACGATCAGTCCGGCGGCAAGGGTAAACAGGAAAACCGACTCTACCGCCAGGGCTCCGCGATCCATGATGGTACGCACCTGCCTCATCAGTGCAGTGACGTCCAGTGCCGTGATACTGGGGAAACGATGGATCAGACTGTGCAGGACCTGCCTCTTTTCAACAGGCAGATAGAAGCTGGTGATGTAGGTGGCCGGTTGTTGGACCAGTAACCCCGGTGTACCGATAACAAAGAAATTAACATTGAACGAGTCCCATTCCACCGAACGAAGGTTTTCTACGCGGCCCATAACACGGCTGCCGGCAACCTCGAACTCCAGCTCCGCGCCGAGGGGTATCCCCAGGGTCTCCGCCAATCCCAGCTCCACCGAGAACCAAGATTCATTCTGCTGCGATTCCAACCACCAACGGCCAGAGACGATTTTATTGTCGCGCTGGGGCTGGGTTGCATGGCTTATGTTGAAATCCCTGGTTGCAAGCCGCTGAGCCCTGGGGTTGTCGTACTTGTCGCGACTGACCGGATCCCCATCAATACTGACCAGTCGGCCGCGGATCATGGGAAACAGTCCGTTCGTCATGATGCCGCCCTGGGCCAGCAGATCACGCACGGCTTCGACCTCATCGGGCTGGATATTGATCAGAAACTGGTTGGGGCTGTCGTCGGGAAGCGCGCCCTGCCAACTGGATAACAGATCGACCCTGACAATCGCCAGCAGCAATAACACTGTGAAACCCAAACCGAAACCGGTCAGCTGCATGGTGGTTGTGGCTGGATTGCGTGACAGGCTGGCCAGTCCATAGCGCCATGAACCGGCCGTAAGATGTCGTAACGGCGCCAGTACAAAGACCAGCAGGCGCGAAATCAAGAGCAGAATTGTCAGTCCGGCCAGGAGACCGGAAATCAGGCGCAAGGCCATCTCGTCATTGCCGATTTGCCATACCAGCAATATGCTCAATGAGAGCAGGGCGGCCATCAGAAAGAGCCTGTAGCTGATGGGTGGGGCGTCCAGGTGACGTCTGAACACGCGCAATGGAGGCACTTCGCCAAGGCGAATGATGGAGGGTAGAGAGAAACCGATCAGCACCAGAATGCCGGTGATAAGGCCCGATACCAGGGGCCAGGCCGTTGGCGCCGGGATCTGGCTGGTGAACCAGTGACCGATCAGTCGAATAAGCAGGGTCTGCACGCCCAATCCGGTGATTACGCCGATGATGCTGGCGATCAGCCCGAGACTCAACAGTCGTAGAATGAATATCCGGGTGACTTGCCGGCGACTGGCGCCAAGGCATCTCAGCAGGGCACTGCTATCCGACTGCCGTTCCACAAAACGGCGGCTGGAGAGTGCTACGGCCACCATGCACAGCAGGATGGCGGTGGCAGCGGCAAGGCGCAGAAAGCGCCCCCCCTGGTCCAGAGCACTACGCAGTTCCGGCCGTGCCGTGCGGATATCCTCAACCTGCAGACCACCGATATTCTGATCTTCCACCCAATACCGGTAGTCGCTCATCTCAGAAGGGGGACCCGCTATCAGCAAGTAGTGCCTGACCCGGCTTGCGGGACCCAGCAAGCCGGTCTCCTCTATATCGCCGATGGGGATCAGCAACCTGGGCGCCAATTGAAACAGATTGGCTGAACGGTCCGGTTCATAGACGATGATGCGACTGACCCTGAAACTGTGTTTCCCCACTTTGATCTCATCACCGATAGCGACGCCCAGCAGAGGCAGCAGGCGTTCCTCCAGCCAGGCCTCTCCCGAAGCCGGTACGGTATCGGCAGCACGGTCCGCTCCAGTCACGCTGTCACGCACCCGCATCTGTCCACGCAGTGGGTAGGTGTCGGAGACCCCTTTGACCTGGACCAGCTGGGTCGAGTCGCGATGCAGGATGACACTGGGGAAGCTGAGGGTCTTAGCATGGGCGAGCTGTCTTCGTTCAGCTTCCTGAAGAAGAAACCCGGGCAGTGGCTGGTTGCTCTCGACCCTCAGATCGGCCGCCAGCACCTCGCTCGCCTGGCGTGCCATGGCACGTTCAATGCGGTCGGTAAAGAAACCCACCGAAGTTACCGAGGCCACGGCGATCACCAGCGCAATGGCCAATAACCTTAGCTCCCCGGCACGCCAATCCCGGCGCAGCAATCTCAATGCAAAACGGAGTGAGTTCAAGCTTCGCTCTCCAACATGCCGTCGCGGAGATAGAGGCGACGATCGCAGCGACCGGCCAGCATCTCGTCGTGGGTGACCAGAATCAGTACGGTTTGGCTCTGCTCCTGCAGTTTGAACAGCAGATCGGCCACCCGTTCTCCGGTGTGGGCATCCAGGTTGGCTGTCGGTTCGTCCGCAAACAGAATCCTGGGGTTCGGGGCAAATGCGCGTGCCAATGCCACTCGCTGTTGTTCACCTCCCGAAAGTTGGGAAGGGTAGTGGTGCAGGCGCTGTGCCAGTCCGGCTTGTGACAGGGCGGCCTTGGCCGCCTGTTCGGGATCCTGATGTCCCGCCAGTTCGAGGGGTAACATGACATTCTCCAGGGCAGTCATGCCGGAGAGCAGTTGGAATGACTGGAAAACAAAGCCCACCTTGCCGGCACGCAGCGCGGCACGACCATCCTCATCCAATCCGCTCAAGGGAGTGTCGAACAGTCTGACCTCACCGGAGGAGGCCTGGTCCAAACCGGCCAGCAATCCCAGCAGCGTGGATTTACCCGAGCCCGAGGCGCCGAGGATCGCCACTGCCTCGCCGGGTGACACTTCCAGGTCGATCCGCTGCAGGATATCTATCCGGCCTGCAGCTGTCTCGACGAACTTCACCAGGCCACTTGCGGTCACAGGGTGTTGATTGGATGATGGTTGCAACATGAAAAAGATCCTACTGCTGTTATTAATTTTCTCTCTGACATGGCCAGTGGTGCTGAGTGCGGCGATGCCCAAAATATTGGTTGTCGGTGACAGCTTGAGTGCCGGGTATGGTGTCACCACCGAGCGGCGATGGGTGACACTCCTGACAATGCGTCTTGAGAAGCATTGTGACTCCTTCAGCGTAGTCAATGCCAGTATCAGCGGTGACACGAGCAAGGGTGGGCTAAGCCGACTTCCGGCACTTCTGACCAATCACCGGCCCGATATCGTCGTTATCGAACTTGGCGGGAATGACGGTTTGCGTGGTATCGCCATCAAAACCATGCGGCACAATCTGCAACAGATGGTGCGTCTAGCCAAACAGACCAATGCTTCAGTGCTACTATTGGGTGTCCGCTTGCCGGCGAACTATGGCGAGGATTTCGTCAATGCCTTCCACCAAGTCTATTATGATGTCGCCGAAGCGGAATCAGTTCCCCTGGTGCCCTTCTTTTTGCAGGATGTGGCCCTGGATAAACAGCTCATGCAAGCCGATGGCGTTCATCCCAATGACCAGGCCCAGCCCGTTCTGTTGGACAATGTTTGGCCAGAGCTACGCTCGATAATTATCGATAGAGGCCTGGTGGTCGGTTGTAATTGACAAATAATGGGATTCAAGCTTTTATGGCCCGGAATTATGGGTATAATCCCCAGCTCTTATGGCGGTAGGTATCGGTCCCCCCGCAACGAGAAGCTGTGAACCCCGTCAGGCCCGGAAGGGAGCAGCGGCAGCAGTGGCATCGTGTGCCGGGGTGTGGCTGGTACTTCCCGCCACCATCAACAGGACCGAATAGAGAGCGTCCCGCTCGAGCATTCAATTTGCTGTGTAGGCCTGTTTGTAGTCGTTATACTCTGCAATCACATGTCGCATGACGTCATCCTGATAGGGCTGCAGTCCCCTTAAAGCCATATACTTAGCGCCGCGCCCAACCTGGATTCCCGCTTCCATAAACCGAAAGTCGAGGCGTACCGTACCCTTTTTTCCCTGTATATCCAAATATGAGCCGGTGGATTCCAGCTTGGGATCACTTAGGTCTAGGCGGTCAAGATAGATCTCCATGCTCTGGTACATAACCAGTGGCCGTGCTGGGTTTATCATGACCCCCTCTGCAGCCATCAGCGGCACGAGTATGTGGGGAAACGCCTTGCCCGAGAAAGCGACATAACGGCTGGAGAGGCATCCGATCAGTTGCGGATCATGGGTGGTATCCCCTTCACGCTTGATTGAGAGGTACTGCTTGCCTTTTTCATCCACTACATCAATCTGTGATAGATCGCCGTCGGGGAAGATCACCGCATTGTCTCTCACCATGCCGGAGAAGGTGAAATGCATATGCTGGCTCAATCCGAGATAGTCGAGGGCAACTGAAAAGAGCAGGTCGCCGGGCACACAAAACATCTTTGCATCAGGATTGTGTAACGGATTGAAATCATTAGCAATATCTTTCGCAAATCGACTGGCTTGGTCGCGCGTGAACTTGACCTGGTTACCTTTGGCAGTGAAATAGTTGGCCAACACCATGACAGCAATCCCATTATTTCAGACGTGCGCGATCATATCAGGAGCTGCTTGATCAGCATAGATGGAATCCGGATAACAGTGTGACGTACACGGGTATTTCTCAATCGAGCGACCAAACCGGAGCCATTCAAACCATCTTCGATCGGGACGATGAATGGATATGATAAAGTAGCTCTGTCTATCCACCGTGGAGTTGCCCCTGATGACTTTGGATTTAGAGACGACTAAAGCAAAGTTCGGCGTCGGCGAACTTGTCTACCACCGTTTATTCGACTATCGCGGAGTCATAGTGGACGTGGACGCAAAGTTCATGCTGAGTGATGAGTGGTATGATCAGGTCGCCCGCACCCGGCCACCAAAGGATCAGCCCTGGTATCGGGTGCTGGTCCACAGCGCCAATAACGAAACCTATGTGGCAGAACGCAATCTGACAACTGATATGAGTAGAGAACCGGTCGATCACCCCTTGATAAAGGATTTTTTTGACGACTTCATTGACGGTAGATATGTAACCGGCAGGCGAGCCAACTGAAAACGGGTAGAGACATTTTGTCGCTGTTGAAAAAAATTGCCGCTGTTCTCGTTATCCTTCTTGCAGGCTATTTCGGACTGCTACAGCAAGTGGGAAACGCCCCGGTCGGACTTCCCGATGGATCGGAGCATTCAGTAGGCGATGATCAGATTACACGCGCCTTTCGGCAGCGGGCAAAGGATTTACGGGTAAGGGGTGAAGGAGAGGTGATCAGACTGCTTGCGGATGATCTTGACGGCAGTAGACATCAACGGTTCATCATTCGCCTGGATTCCGGCCATACCGTATTGATTGCGCACAATATCGATCTCGCACCGAGAGTGGATGCTCTCGATAAAGGCGACAGTATTGAGTTTTCCGGTATCTATGAGTGGAATGATAGGGGGGGTGTGGTGCACTGGACCCATCATGATCCTCAGGGCAGGCGGCAGGGAGGCTGGATTGAGCACCGGGGTAAGCGTTACCGGTGATCATCACGGCTATCCCCCTGTTTGTTGCCCATTGCCATGTTGCCAAATTGCTATTTGGTTTTCGATCTAGATGCGAGTCATGAATAATGCAGGAGCAGGATGAGACAATGCTTGCGGTGATTCCGCATCACTCGGCAAGATGGCTGCGCTGGTTACTGTTTCTTTCCACTTGTCTGCTGCTTGCGGGCCTCTATTTGCCCATGCTGACGTTGACCAAGTTTCTGTTTATCGCCAACTCGTTTTCAGTCATATCGGGTATTCTCGAGTTGTTGCAGCGGGGGCACTGGTTTCTGTTTATTCTGGTGGGGGTGTTCAGCGTGGTACTGCCCATCTTGAAGATTCTGCTGTTATATCTGCTGCTGCAACTGCGTGAAGTCAACTCGGCCCGATATATCCGAATCCTGAGGATGATGCACGATTACGGACGTTGGGGAATGTTGGATGTCATGGTAGTTGCAGTTATGATCGTTACGGTAAAATTGGACGTAATTGCTGAGATTGAACTGCATGCCGGGCTCTATCTGTTTGCTGCAGCGGTTTTACTGATCATGTATGTCACACATCGGGTTGCCGGCTTTATACAATCAAAATGACACCGGCAGTCAACACCGCGAAAAAGGCAGGGATCAGGTTTCAGACCCATGCTTATGAACACGATTCGGCGCATCCATCCTATGGTATGGAAGCGGCTGAAAAGCTTGGTATTCCTCCTGAACGGGTATTCAAGACACTGGTGGTTAGGCTGGATGGCAGGGAATTGGCTGTGGCAGTAGTTCCAGTCTCGTCGCAGCTTGATCTGAAGGCGTTCGCAAAAACGGTGAATGTGAAGAAAGTTGCCATGGCCGATGCCAAGCAAGTGGAGCGAAGCACCGGCTATGTCTTGGGTGGTGTCAGTCCATTGGGCCAGAAAAAGCGCCTGTTAACCCTGATAGATCGTTCCGCTATCGATTTCCCCACGCTCTTCGTAAGTGCCGGACGACGCGGCCTGGAGATCGAATTGGCCGCTGATGATCTGTTGAAATTGTTGAATGCGCGCCTGGCGGAGATTGCCAAATGAAAGCCCAGGCCAAGACAACCCGCAGGCAATTCCTCCGCAAACATATCCGGTTTATAAATGCCCCCTTCCCGGATTGTATTTTCCTTATGCAATCAACTAACCTGTCAATGTAAGCCATTAATAATTGAAACTTGACGCAAGTCCATTGCTAGAGTTTTACAAGCAACGCCCAAAGGTATTTGTGATGACGATTGAGCGGCCGATAATTGATAGCCGGGTATCCAATATTCGGGTATCCAGCACCCACAGATTGATTCGTCCTCTCGATCTGTTACAGGAGATGCCAATTGGTGACACCCTCTATGAGCATGTGCTCGAGGTGCGCAACACCATTCATAACATCATAGCCGGCGATGACCAACGCCCATTGGTTATCGTCGGGCCCTGTTCGATACATGATCCATCTGCGGCCATGGATTATGCCCAAAGACTCAAGCCATTGGCAGATGCGCTGAGTGACCGGTTGTATATTGTGATGCGAGTCTATTTTGAAAAGCCCCGCACAACAATCGGCTGGAAAGGCTTGATCAATGATCCGGAGATGAACGGATCATTCGATATGGGTAAGGGTTTACACCTGGCGAGGAAACTGCTGCTAGATATCAATGCTCTCGGATTGGCTACGGCCACCGAGATTCTCGAGCCGTTCACACCGCAATATATCGGTGATCTGCTCGGTTGGGTGGCGATTGGGGCACGCACCACAGAGAGCCAGACCCATCGCCAGATGGCATCCGGCCTGTCAGCGCCGGTGGGATTCAAAAATTCCACCGACGGTAACACCAAGGTTGCGGTTGATGCCATGTTGTCCGCCGCCAGCTCGCATACCTTTCTGGGCATCAACGAGCACGGTGAAACCTCAATCGTTGAAACCACGGGCAATAGTGATACCCACCTGATCCTGCGGGGTGGCAGTCAAGGTGCGAATTATGATCAACAAGATGTGTTCAAGGCTGCGGAAATGCTGCGATCAAAGGCGCTCAATCCGAGATTGATGGTCGACTGTTCGCATGCCAATAGCGGAAAAAACTACACACGTCAGGTTATGGTTTGGGACAATCTCATAGCGCAGATCTGCCGGGCAAGAAGTGATGGTGAACCGTCTTATATTCTGGGGGCGATGCTGGAGAGCCATATCAACGCCGGTCGACAGGATATCAAGGGCGATCTGGACTATGGTGTATCGGTCACGGATGCCTGTATCGACTGGAAAACCACGGAACAGTTATTGCGGCGCGGCTATCAGGAGTTGGGTTGAGTGCTGATTGGCCATGTGACTGATGAGAACGGGCACCGGATGAATATTGAAAATGAAAACAAGCGTGGGCCCAGCAGTCGCTATAATGTTGCTCGTTTTTTTTAATGGTTGTTATTCCAGTCATCAATAGGAGGCATCAATAGTGCCGCAGTCATTGGAGAAGGATTTGCAAACCCTGGCAGATGTAAGGGTTTTTTTTGGGCATCAATCCGTCGGCAGAAACATTATCGCCGGTATAGAGGAACTATCAGGGGATTATCAAGAGATCGATTTGAATATAACGGGGAATAGTGCTGAGGTCGGTGGTGCCTCCGGTTGTCTGCTGCATACCGCGGTGGGCAAGAATACCGATCCGCTTAGTAAATGTGTCGATTTTGGCAGGATCCTCGATCAGCAGCTGACCGGAAAGATCGATTACGCGCTGTTGAAATTTTGCTATATCGATATCAACCGTGATTCTGATGTGACAAAGTTATTCGAAGACTTCAAACGAACCATGGATGATCTTATAGACAGGCATCCCGAGATTACTTTCATACATGCCACGGTGCCGCTCAGACACTCTCCCGGCGGACTGGGGGTCTGGATAAGAGAACTTCTTGGAAGGCCCAACAACAGTAAACTGGACAATATCAAGCGCAACCAATTCAATCACTTACTGCGTACCCACTACACTCAATCACCCTTCGTGGATATTGCGGCAAGCGAATCCACCTATCCCGATGGTAAAAGGGAGACGTTCAAAATGGATGGCCAGACCTATTATTCACTGATCGGGGAGTATACCGATGACGGCGGACATTTGAATGAAAATGGGCGTCGCCGGATAGCCTCTGCATTCGTCCATGAGCTTGCGCAGATTATTCGCAACCATCCCAGTATAGATCCAGGCAGGGCCTAAAAACTTCCATCCCGGCGCAGTCAATCTTGGCAATAGACCGACTACATGCGATTGATGGCTTGCAGCGAAAATGTTTCACACACAGCACGAGTTTCACGCTCTTGTTCAGTGTTTCCAGGGCTCAAGATTCTTATATTCGGAAAGGAGATCAATCTCTCTTAGGGCTTAGGAATCCAATCCCTGGACTGTTCAAGCAAGTCTTGCAGGTGCCGATATGTCTGAATGTGTGTGTCGATGGAGCGGAAGATCTTGATCGAGCAACGAGTGTCGGCACAATTGAGTAAGCATCTCCCGGGTGGAGAAGGATAGATTGAGTGGTTCCCCGAGGTAACAACAAATTATGATACCTGATCACGATACTGATGCCTTGCAGGCCGATATCTCCTCTCTGGAAAGCAAGCGGCAAATTCTCAAACAGATCGTCGATATCACCAAGGCGATCGAGAATATGCAGGATAGTCTCAATGCCGTGTTGGTGCTTGGTGTCGACTCCAAGGATATACCGGAGGATGCACTCAACCTTTACAGCTCACTGAGCGACAATCTGCGCAACCTGCCGGTCAACAGGATTAAGGAGTATTTCAACAATCTTGAGTTGATTGTTAAGGGGCAGTTGGACAAGATTCTGCGCTACTCCGGCCTCGATTTTTCCGATAATGAGGGTATCGAATTTATCTCACTTTCCAGTGACGAGAGCGAAATCAATCCCTTTGATCTGCTCGATGAATTCAAGCGCACGGCACAAACCGCGGTTTCTTTAAGGGTATTGCTGCGCAAGCGCGGGGCTGCCACACCCGGATCACCGGTTCCCGTCTCACCGGCAACCATAAAATCTCAACTTCGGCAGTTGGAAAATCAGGAGAACCGGCAACGCTCCAAGGCCAGGGAGAAGATTCTCGAGATGCAGGAAGATGTCAAGGGAATGCTTGAAAACCCCAACTACCCCGATGGTATGAAACAGATGTTAAGAGGCGTCGTTGCCAATCTGGATAGGGATGTCAAACTGCTGGAGAAGGGTGTATCCCTGAATAAACTGAGCTTTGTCCTGAAGTCGGAAGATGTCGTGAGTGTGGAGGAGCCGAATATAGAACTTGAAGAGATCGAAGTAATCGAGATTGGCGGTGTTGAAGAGGATGCGGCGGATATGAGCTTTTCCGCTGCAGCCAGCCGTTGGCTCAACAGCCCTTGGGATGTCACCTGGGGTGATGTTACCAATGACAAAAAGTCGTGATAGGTAATTACCCCTGCACCATTCAAACTGGACAATCCATCTTACTACTGGTTTAATGTCAATATATTAATAGTACTGCTGTCTAGTATTTATCCAGTAAATACTTACTATAGTTCAACTATTGTTTAACCCTCGGCTACACTCTACTGAATCACTGACCACCTGAATCGAGGACAATCACTTTATGCTTCAAGAGTTGAGACAGGCAGCGCTCGACTATCATCGCTTTCCCAAACCAGGCAAGCTTGAAATCAAGGCCACCAAACCGATGGCCAACCAGAGAGATTTGGCACTCGCCTATTCACCTGGTGTAGCTGTCGCCTGTGAAGAGATTGAAGCGGATCCCAATAAAGCGGCGGACTATACCGCCCGGGGCAATCTGGTGGCTGTCGTCAGTAATGGTACGGCGGTTCTCGGTCTCGGCTCTATCGGCAGTCTAGCCTCCAAACCGGTGATGGAAGGCAAGGCGGTACTGTTCAAGCAGTTTGCCGATATCGATGTCTTCGATATCGAAATCGATGAACAGGATCCCCAACTCTTCATAGAAACGGTGGCTCGGCTGGAACCCAGTTTCGGTGGCATCAATCTGGAAGATATCAAGGCACCCGATTGCTTCATTATTGAGAAGGCGCTCAAGGAGCGCATGAATATCCCGGTGTTCCATGACGATCAGCATGGCACTGCGATTGTGGTTTGTGCCGCAATTCTAAACGGTCTCAAGCTGGTGGGTAAGGCAATCGAGGAGGTCAGGCTGGTGACCGCAGGTGCGGGTGCAGCTGCTCTGGCATGCCTCGGATTGCTGATCGACATGGGGATGAAAAGGGAGCATATCATCGTCACCGATGTCGCCGGTGTGGTCTATAAAGGCAGGGCCGGTGATATGGATCCCTACAAGAGCGCCTATCTCGCCGATACCCCTCATCGTACTTTGGAGCAGGCCCTGGAAGGGGCCGATATATTTTTGGGGCTATCCGCAGCCGGTGTGCTGAAAGCGGAATGGCTACCGAAGATGGCGGCCGATCCTCTCATCCTGGCGCTGGCAAATCCGACCCCGGAGGTAATGCCTGAAGAGGCGAAGGCAGTCCGGCCGGATGCGATCCTGGCGACTGGCCGTACTGACTATCCCAACCAGGTCAATAATGTTCTCTGTTTTCCATTCCTGTTTCGCGGAGCCCTCGACGTGGGGGCGAGCGAGATCAATCGTGATATGAAATTGGCCTGTGTACGCGCGATTGCCGAGATGGCTCACGTGGAGTCCTCTGATGTGGTGCGTTCCGCCTATGGCGGTCAAAAATTGCAGTTTGGACCAGAGTATCTGATTCCGAAACCGTTTGATCCACGTTTGATGGAAAACGTGCCCTATGCTGTTGCGGTTGCGGCAATGGAGTCAGGGGTTGCGCAACGACCGATAGTCGACCTGGAGAACTATCGTAACCGCTTGCAGCAGAGGGTCTTTCGATCCAGCATTACCATGCGTCCGGTGTTTGAGCGGGCACGTGATGAGTTGCGGCGGGTGGTTTATGCCGAGGGTGAGGAGGAGCGTATCCTCGAGGTGGCTCAACAGGCGATTGATCAGGGAATTGCCATACCTGTCCTGATTGGCCGGCGTGAGATCATTAATAAACGTATCGCCTCCCTTGGCTTGAGGATGCAGGAAGGGGCCGATTTCGAACTTCTTGACCCATTTGATAATCCCCGCTTCGAAAGTTATGCCGAGACCTTGTTTGATCAGGTTCAGCGACGGGGCTATTCACCCAAGGAGGCGCGTAATATACTGCGGCAAAACTATACTGTACTGGCGTCCGTGGTGGTGGCATCAGGCGATGCCGATGCCATGATCTGCGGCACGGTAGGCCGATATTGGACCCATATCGACTATGTGCGTGAGATTATCGGCACCGAGAACGGCATCAATAAACTCACCTCCATGAATGCCCTTGTATTACAGTCCGGTACGCTGTTCATGGCGGATGCCTATGTACAGGAGGATCCCTCGGCAGAGGATATTGCAGAAATCGTCTCGCTCTGTGTTGAAGAGGTATTGTGGTTCGGTATCGAGCCCAAGGTTGCGCTGGTTTCCCACTCAAACTTCGGTAGTCACGATTCTGCTTCAGCGGTTAAAATGCGTCAAGCATTGGCAATGGTTCGCAAAAGTATGTCCGAGCTGGAAATCGAGGGTGAGATGCATGCCGATCTGGCGTTGTCTGAACAGTTACGTTTTGTTCGCTTCCCCAAATCACGGCTCAGGGACCGGGCGAATCTGCTGATCATGCCTAATCAGGATGCAGCCAATGTGGCATTCAATATGTTGAAAGTGCTCGGTGATGGGATCGCTATCGGGCCGATTCTGATAGGCTGTGCGAAATCGGCCCATGTGGTCACACCCAGTATCAGCGTACGTGGTTTATTGAACATGACTGCACTCGCTTCCGTACGCGCCAGTTGTATGATGCGCAAGGACTGAATCATGATGCGATATTATTTGGAGTGAATCGGTACAATCATATTGCAGTGCAGGTTATCCTCAGAGCCCTATGCAGTTCGACTCTGATCTCATTTAACATGAACAGTATTGGAAAAGAGAAACATGCAAGAGACGAATCCGAGACCGGTCTTTCTCAATCTTTTTAAGATACGATTACCCATGGCCGGTATCATGTCGATCATTCATCGCGTTACCGGCGTGGTGATGGTGCTGGCGATCCCCCTTCTTATATATCTCCTTGATCTTTCACTCAGCGGACCGGAAGGGTTTGCCGATGCCAAAGGGCTATTCGCCAGTGGTTTTGTGAAATTGATTCTGTTTCTCTTCCTGTGGGGGCTGATGCATCATTTCCTTGCTGGTATCCGCTATCTGCTGATCGATATCGATATCGGCGTTGAAAAACCGCTGTTTCGTCAAACCGCATGGGCGGTGACACTGGTTGCACCCGTGTTGGCGCTGATTCTAATGGGAGGTCTGTCATGAGCCGTCGTGCGACTGGCCTGAGGGCCTGGTTTCTTCAGCGTGCAACAGCAATCTATCTGTTGCTGTACATCATCTATGTATTGCAGCACATGATCGCCGATCCGCCGCAGGATTATCACGCATGGCAGGGATGGATTGCGCAACCCTTGGTCGGACTGGGGATCCTGCTTTTTTTCGCCTCCCTGTTGCTGCATGCCTGGGTCGGTTTCCGTGATGTATTGATCGACTATATCCACCCCACAGCAATCAGAGTGACAGTACTGACGCTGCTTGGTTTTGTCCTGGTCGGCTGTGCGATATGGGTTCTGCAAATTATCTTTACGGCGACTGCCGCCTGAGACAAAGGTTAACTATAAGATGGCACTGGAAAAGCAACGATTCGATACACTAATCATGGGAGCCGGCGGTGCGGGTTTGAATGCGGCCTTGCAACTTGCCAATGCAAACCTCAAGGTTGCGGTAGTCTCCAAGGTATTTCCTACACGCTCCCACACTGTCGCAGCACAAGGCGGGGTGAATGCCGCCTTGGCCAACGTCCTGCCGGATAACTGGCACTGGCACATGTTCGATACCGTGAAAGGCTCGGACTATCTCGGTGATCAGGATGCCATTGAGTATATGTGCCGTGAAGCGATTCCCACGGTTTATGAACTGGAGCACAATGGCGTGCCGTTCTCCCGCCTGACCAACGGCAAGATCTATCAGCGTGCATTTGGCGGCCAGAGTCAGGACTTTGGTGGTGAACAGGCTGCACGAACCTGCGCCGCTGCCGACCGCACCGGCCACGCGATCTTACACACTCTGTATCAGCAGAATATCCGCGCCAAGACCCATTTCTATGACGAGTATTTTGCAGTTGACCTGGTCAGGGATGATGAGGGATATGTGTTGGGTGCCTTGGTATTGAACATCGCAACCGGAGAGCCGTTGTTGATCGAGTCAAAGACCACGCTGCTGGCGACAGGGGGCTGCGGGCAGGTCTTCAGGACCACCAGTAACGCACATATCAACACAGGTGATGGCATGGCGATGGCGTTACGTGCCGGCCTGCCGTTGATGGATATGGAATTTTTCCAGTTTCACCCCACCGGCATTGCCGGTAAGGGCATGTTGATCACCGAGGGCGTGAGAGGTGAGGGCGGTTATCTCATCAATAAAGATGGTGATCGTTTCATGGAAAAGTATGCCCCCAACGCAAAAGATCTCGCCAGTCGCGATGTGGTGGCGCGATCCATCGTAACCGAAGTGCGTGAAGGCAATGGTGTCGGTCCTGAAGCCGATCATGTATTGCTTAAGGTCAACCACCTGGGTGAGGAAGTCATCGCCAAGCGCTTGCCGGGTATCCGTGAGAGTTCCAAGATCTTTGCCGGTGTCGATCCGGTCAAAGATCCAATACCGGTATTTCCAACTGCCCACTACGTGATGGGCGGTATCCCCACCGACCGCTTCGGTCGGGTGATGCCTACCGCTGATGACGACGGCGACCATCTGCCGGGATTATATGCGGCCGGTGAGTGTGCCTGTGCGTCGGTGCACGGCGCCAATCGACTTGGTGGCAACTCCCTGCTCGATATCCTGGTATTTGGACGCCTGGCGGGGCACAACATCATCGAGTATGTGAAAGAGAATACTGCCCGTCGGCCACTTGACGAAGCGAGTGTGGATAAGGCTGTGTCGCGGTTGCAGCGTTGGGATGCCAAGGGTGACGGCATCACGGTAAGCCAATTGCGCAACGAGTTTCGCAAGACCATGGAGGATCATGCCGGCGTATTCCGTGTCGAGGATATGATGACGGACGGTGTCGAAAAGGTGAAACAGTTACGGGAAAAATTGAGTGAAGTCCGATTGACGGACCACTCCTCCACCTTCAACACCAATCGTACCGAGGCCTTGGAACTGGAGAACCTGATCGATGTGGGACTGTCGATCGCAGTATCCGCTTTGCACCGCAAGGAGAGTCGTGGCGCTCATTCGCGTCCCGATTATCCGAAACGCGATGATGTGGATTGGATGAAACATACCCTCTATTGGAAGGAGAATGACAGGCTCGATTACAAAGGTGTTCGGGCTCAGCCTTTGACCGTTGAGAGTTTTCCGCCGAAAGAAAGAGTTTACTGAAGAGTTTTGAGTTATGAGTTTTTAGCTTTGAGTTGATGTGGTGCTCGAGTGCGGACAGTATCGATAAAGTCATCAGCTTAGCGAATACCACAACTCAAAACTTCACTCAAAACTAAAAACTCGAAGCAACGAGGATTTGTAATGAAATTCAGTGTCTACCGATATAATCCTGAAACAGACAACGAACCTTATATGCAGGATTTCGAGGTTGAGCAACGTCAGGGAATGATGTTGCGTGATGCCTTGTTGGCGATTCAGTCACAGGATGAGTCCTTTACCTTCAGGCACTCTTGTGGTGAGGGTGTTTGTGGTTCGGATGGCGTGAATGTCAACGGCAGCAACAAACTTGCCTGCATTACAGCATTGACGGAACTGAAGGAACCGGTGGTTGTCAGGCCCTTTCCCGGTCGTCCCGTGGTTCGTGATCTGGTGGTGGACATGAGTCAGTTCTATGCCCAATACAAGCAGGTCGATCCCTGGCTGATTCGCAAGGATCCCTTGCCTGAACAGGAGATCCTCCAGTCTCCGGAAGAGAGAAATCAACTCGATGGTCTCTACGAGTGCATCATGTGCGGTTGTTGTTCTACATCCTGTCCTTCTTTCTGGTGGAACCCTGACAAATTCCTTGGCCCACAAGCATTATTGAGCGCATGCCGTTTTCTGGCCGATAGTCGTGACCAGGCTAAAGAGGAGCGACTCGACAAGCTTGAGGGACCCTATAAACTGTTTCGCTGCCATACCATCATGAACTGTGTGGAGGCATGTCCGAAAGAACTGAATCCCACCAAGGCTATTGGTCATATCAAGGCCATCATGCTGAAGGATGCCATCTGAATCTGCATTCGTTTGGTGAATAGCATGAATATTCAGGATAGTGACCTGTCGAACATAGAACGGCTACGCTGGCAGTGCCGTCGGGGCATGCTTGAGTTGGATGTGCTGTTGGAAGCCTTTCTGGAACAGCATTACTCTGAGCTCTCGCCCCGATTGCAGCGGCTCTTCATACAGCTATTGGATTTCCCCGATCCTGTCATCCACGCTTGGTGTGTCGGTGGCGAACCACCTGATGATGAGGAGTTCAGTGAGCTGATTGCCTCAATCAGGGAGACTAGGGTCTGTTAACATGTCTTAGGGTCGTTTGATCGGCACCACAGAGAGACCGGCGGATCAGTGACTCATTGTGTCGAGTTTCATCAATATGTCCACAAGTTTGGCGGACAGCTTGAACATCTCTGTCATCGCCTCTTCCATACCGCTCTTGTCACCGATCTTCTTACAGTCCAGGGCGCGTTGGCTTGCCTGGTGAAATTGTGCATGTGGTTCAAGGATGGAATCGAAAATATGACGGGCTTCTTCGCTGATAGCTGAAGATTGTGCCGGGCCGTCACTATCGAGCCATTGTCCGAGTTTGCATGAATGATGATCACTCCCCTGGAAGTCTCCCTTGTCTTCCAAGGTCGCCTTTAATTTACCCAAATACTGGATATGATCGTTCATGCGTCTAAGAAAGAAAGCGCTTTCACTCATGATCGCTATTCCCTGTTGATATCTAACGATGGATAGTCGTTTCCCCGTCCGTGTTAACTTTTCTTAGGGGCTACACTTTCCAGCAATTATGATTGAATCTTGTACACTGCCCGCAGGTCAGATTAATTTCTCAATGCTCTCAGCAGCACGTTTGACGTCGAGAAAGATCAAGCCCAATTTTGCATTGGTTTTTGCCAGCACCGTAACCACGGCCTCGGGGCCTGCATGGGCCATCAATACATAGCCATCGCCCCCCTTAACCAAGACCTGGTCCAATTCACCACGCGCCAACTCCTGAGCTGTGCGGTCACCAAGCGAAAGCATGGCCGCGCTCATGGCGCCTACACGGTCTTCATCCAGGGACTGTGGTAACTGAGAGGCCATAATCAGACCGTCAGTAGAGATGACTGCCGAGGCCTCGATATCCGCAGAGGTTCCATTAAGTTCACTGAGTATTGAGTTGAGCATATCTGCGCGCATGAGCATATCTCCTTGAAATGGTATGGCAAGTTAAATAGTTGCCTGTTATCCGGGTACAGCTCCGTACAGGCTGATCCGTCGGTGGTATAAAAATCCTAACAGCATGCATTTGTTTTGTTTGACATGATGGATTCCGGTGCTTGCTGTCGTCCTTAAGCACTGGATTTATTGTGATTCCCCTTTATTACTGGAATAACGGGTGTTTAGCGCCCATACCAGGGATGTGAATTCGGATTTGTTGAAGCGGGGTATGCCCTGCAATGCCAGTACAAATCGCTGCTCATCGATATACAGGGGCCAAAATCCCAACTGGCTGTTTCCTGCGGCATCGACCAATGCCCATGCGCTGGTAGGAAGGCGCAGGTTATTATGAGTCAATGCCTTGTGTCGGCTGTCGAGAGAGGCGATATCGGCACTCAAAGCTGATAATTCGATTGCCGCTTCATGAGTAAATCCCGAAGCTGACACATGAAAGCCGTGGCTATCCGCCAGCAGTGCCTTACCACAATCGGATAGTGGTGGCAGAAGGTTCGGGAGTAACTCCTCCAATGTGCCGGGTTGGGCAGAGTGAGGTTCCTTGTAGCCTTCTACCCAGCCAAGACTTTGTGCACGAAAAAGCGCCTCTTGTGCATCTGCACCTGCCAGTCCCGTCCATTGCTCCAACGCCTGTTGTGTCAGCTCCGGAGTAGCTTCATGTTGCAGTAGTGCACAGAGTAGAGAGTGTATAGGATCGCTGTTTTGTTGAGATGCTGCATGAAAGGCACCGGCTGGCGTGGGTAACGCAAAGCGCTTATCGATGAGTCTGTATGTGGACATATCAACCTTCCAATCCGGGATCGATTGAATAGAGCAACGCCTCCACCAACAGGGAGATGTCTCTCTTTACACGCGCATCCACTTCGAATATCGGAACCTTCAAACCGCTGTCTTCAAGCTGCAGGTAATAATCCTCCAGTCGCGGTTTCTTTCTGAGATCCATCTGTGTCACCCCGATAACCACTTTGGTAGAACCAATGAAATGTTTGAAGGCATCCAGAAAAAAATGCATGTCGCTGAATGGGTCGGGTCTGTGATTACTGATCAGGAGTATCAAACCGATACCGCCCTGGGTCAGGATCTCCCACATAAAATTAAAGCGCTCTTGCCCGGGGGTGCCATACAGATGGATGCGCTCCCGGTTGTCGAGAGATATCATGCCGTAGTCCATGGCGACGGTGGTGCCCGGTTTCTGGGTTTTCGTCATATCGCTGGCCTTCTCGTCGGTTATGACGGGTTCGATATCGCTGATCGATCCGATGGCCGTGGTTTTTCCTACGCCGACCGGGCCGCTGAAGATGATTTTATGGTCATTCATGGTCCTTTTTTCCTCCCCTGAGGCGGTCCAGCAGGCTTCCAAACAGCCCCCTGAGTTTTGACCTGCGGACTACAGGGGGTGCGATCAGGGTATCCACAGCACGTCGTGTTTCACCTGCCAGTTGGACGGCGCTGGCGGCACTGTAAAAGGCGAATACATAACGTTGCGGGATATTCAGTGCACTGGCCGTATCGAGCAGTGATCTTGGTTGTTCTGCCCAAAGGGCCGCGATGGGCATGGCATAGGGTGTGATGATCAGCCGGGTGAAATTGGGCCAGCGTCGCAAGTAGATGGGTTGGTGGATATTTGTGCCAGCGGGTATCCGGCCTCTGGATGCCCATAGGGCAAGTTGCCAGATGAAAGACTGGAATGAATGCTCAGTCGCATCGGCTGGAGGTGTCCAATCGGTCTTGACTGGATTTAGTTGTACCTCCAGCGTGGTATCGGGCATTGTGCTATAGGGGCGAAGTTGTCTGTCCGAAGCCGATACCCAAATCTTATTGCTGACGATGTCCAGGGTGATCCCCGGCCAAGGACCCTGTATGTTGATATTTTGGTTATAACGCACGGCCTGGTTCAACGCCTGTTGAGCCAAACCCTGCAGATAGTGCTCTGGCTTATAGAAAATTTTATCTACATGATCTGGGTCTTCCGGATCGATATCGGGTGAGGTACCGACAAACACCTGTTCCTGGGATTCGCTCATGAGCAAGGCAGCCCGGCGAGTCGAGACAGCTTTTCTCCGTGTCGGAACCTCGCCTGGGATGGGTTTTATATCGTTACAGTGAATATCATCGATTGCCGGCCCACTATTCGTATCTACTGCGACCAAGTTGCGGCGATGGGTTTCAATCGCTGCAATCAGGCACTCGACAGGGATCGGCTTTTGTACGAACAAAGTATGTCGGTCTGAAATCTCGAGGCTGTTGATCGATACCAGGATCAGTGGCCAGTCCGGGTGGCGTTCACGGAACTCTTTCCACTTTTGATCACCGCCAAAGGAGTCCAGATCGAGGATGCAGATCTCCGAGGAGGCTTCTTCCGTCAGCACATAGCGTTTGTTGCATCGGCTCGAAAAGATCATACGCAGAGCGTTGCGTTGTCGCTGGTCCATCCCGATTGCGGCCAGTCGTGTCGGACCGAGTGACGGTTCAGCCAGATTTGTCATGCTCTTTGTCGATTTCATGCAATAGTTCCTGCCATGCTTTTTGTGCTGGATTCGATACTGTTTCAAGACGCTGTAGAAAGTGCGCGATCTGAGTTTTTATTCGGGAGTGGCGGTAGATTTCGAGTAAGGCATGATGCAGTTCCAATCGTTCCGGCGCGGCCAAAACTGCACTTTCCAGGGTCTCCCGCGCTAAATCGGTTTGTCCAAACGCAAGCTGTTCGGATGCGATTTGCAGGGGGTCAGTCCGGGCATCGTCAGCCGACTCCTCGAACCGGATGAGCTGCTCATGGCTGACACGGCCTGAACTGAGTACAGAGCCGATTGAACTGAGGTTGTCATGCGATCCATTTGCCAGCAGATGGTCCGACAATTGCCGATAGGCCTCGCGCTGCAACTGGGGATGGGCCAACGCAAGCAAACGTTTGCACAAGGCAGCGCCTTTTCCATCGAGTACCAGAAAAAGATCGACAAGCGCGCCATGAATATCGGGATCCGCCATCCCTGCCAGTAAATTGATTCGTTGTACATGTAACCAGAGTGCCTTAGGTGTTCTGGCAACCGCATGTGCATAGAAGGTCTTGGCTTGGGATTCCCAGCCACGGGCATCGATATGCAGAACCCCCCGATAGGCTATCCGGAAGGCCGGCTCGAGAAAATGACAGACTATAGACTCACCCTCCCCGGATTCCAGTGCAGGGGACGATTTGATCAGAGGCAGCGATATTGGATCAGCTATCCGTGTCATTGCCGGTCCTTATGGCAGATATATTTAGCGCAGAGACTTGTTTGCCGAATCTGACTACGCTCAAGGCCAGCAGACTGTTTATGTTCCGCTGCTTGGCCGAATCCATGAAAACCCTAAACAGATTGTCGGTTTTTCATCCTCGAAGTTGATTAGCGTTCATCCATATAGATACTTTAATCGTTTTGTTATTCAGATTTGCTCGTTGCCTGAGTCCGCAAACGGCAGTGATTCCGCTGATGATTCGGGTTAAACTGCCCCATCTTCAGTCTGTGGATGACGAATCGTTTAAATGTCTTATCAGGTACTTGCACGTAAATGGCGGCCCCAGTTGTTCAGCCAGTTGGTAGGTCAGCAACATGTGGTGAAAGCGCTTACCAATGCGTTGGAACGAGAACAGCTGCATCACGCCTATCTGTTCACCGGAACACGTGGTGTGGGTAAGACAACCCTGGCAAGAATCTTTGCCAAATCATTGAATTGTGAAAAGGGGATCAGTGCAACTCCCTGTGGTGTGTGCGATGCCTGTCGTGAGATCGATGAAGGGCGGTTTGTCGACCTGCTTGAGGTTGATGCCGCATCGAGGACGAAGGTGGACCAAACCCGGGAGCTATTGGAAAATGTTCCATACGCACCGGTACGGGGACGCTACAAAGTCTATCTGATTGATGAAGTCCACATGTTTTCAGCAAGTAGTTTCAATGCCTTACTGAAGACTCTTGAAGAGCCACCTCCACATGTGAAGTTCATTCTGGCCACCACTGATCCGCAAAAGGTGCCGGTGACCGTACTCTCACGCTGTCTGCAGTTTAACCTCAAGCGCCTCAGCAGGGAGCAGATCGAGTCACAGCTGCGCCACATACTGCAACAGGAAAAGATTCTCCACGATGAACTGTCCCTCTCACTGCTCGCCAGAGGGGCCGATGGCAGTATGCGTGATGGGTTGAGCCTGCTCGACCAGGCCATCGCCTTCGGTGGTGGAGAGGTCAAAGGATCCGATGTCTCTGTTATGATCGGCACCATCGGTGCGGATCAGATCTATCTTCTGCTTGAGGCGCTGGCGAAATCGGATGGACAGGGTGTGATGTCCCTGGTAGCAGAGATGGCCGAACGAGCGGCCGACTTCAGCAATGCCCTGCATGAGCTGCTGGCCATGCTGCATCAGATCGGGATGTTGCAGATCGTGACGGAGTATGAACCTGACGACGCCTATGATCCACAACGCCTGCGGGGGATTGCACAGACGATTTCGCCGGAGGATGTGCAGCTCTATTATCAGATTGTGCTGTTGGGGCAGAAAGAGCTGGATCTGGCACCCGATCCGCGCAGCGGTTTTGAGATGGTTCTACTCCGACTGTTGGCGTTCAGGCCGGATCAGCCTGAAGCGGTACCCAGTGAATCAGGCGGTTCGCAAGCCAAGAGCCGTGGCGTACCGAGCGGCAATCCGGCTGACCGGAAGAGAGCGGACGTGAAAACCGCTGTGCAGCCTGCAAACAATCCATCTGCGACGGATCCTTCCGATTGGGGGGGCTTCGTCAATGCAATGGATTTGGGTGGTATCACCAGCCAACTCGCCCACAACTGTACCTTTGACAGCTGGGATGGGGAGACTCTGCGCCTGACCCTCGATGCCTCAATGAAGCAGCTACGGGTCGGTCAATCGGAAAAGCGCCTTTTGGAGAGCATTAAGCGGATCCTGGGAAAAGAGACGAAGCTCCTGATCACGGAGGCGGTCCCCGAAAATGAGACACCGGCGATGCGTCAGAAACGGCAACGGCAGGAGCGTCAAAAAGAGGCTGAATCCACGATGATGAATGATCCCTTGGTACGGGAGATGGAGGAACGTTTTTCGGCGCGTCTCCTGACCGATTCCGTCAGGCCGGTGGATGAGCCGGGGGGTTGAGGACAAATAACACCGGTCAGGTTTAGGCGGTCTCTGAGAACATCAAATTAACGCACTGATATTTATAGGTAATTATCTGTGTCTTAAAGTGGTTTCCAGGATCGTGTTTGGTTGTTACACATCGAACCCCGGTACTGATGAAGGGGGGCGATAAATGATTGAGATGAGGTTATATCCATGAAGGGCGGTTTAGGCAATTTAATGAAACAGGCGCAGAAGATGCAGGCTGAAATGCAGCAGGCGCAGGAGCGTTTGGCACAGGAAGAGGTTACCGGTGAGTCTGGTGGCGGACTGGTCAAGGTCACCATGAACGGCAAACATGAGGTGCGTCGGGTCGAAATAGACGACAGCCTGATGTCGGATGACAAGGAGATGCTGGAAGATCTGGTCGCTGCGGCACTGAACGACGCCTCGCAAAGAGTCAGCCAGAAGATGCAGGAAAGCATGTCCGGGTTGACGGCCGGCTTGGGATTGCCACCGGGGATGAAACTTCCGTTCTGAAGCGATATGAATTTTTTAAACGGGATTTGCCATGCCTAGTCCCTCACTGTTGCAGCAGTTGATCTCCGCCCTGAGATGTCTCCCCGGTGTGGGGGCGAAGAGTGCGCAACGGATGGCCTATCATCTCTTGGAGAGGGATCGCGATGGAGGCAGGGAGCTGTCAAGGGTTTTAGCGCAAGCCATGGACAGTATCGGACACTGTTCTCGCTGCCGTACCCTCAGTGAGTCTGGGCTGTGTCGACTGTGTGCCAATCCGGAGCGGGACCCGACACAGCTCTGCATCGTTGAAACACCTGCCGATCAGGCCATGATCGAACAGGCCATCGACTACCGGGGTTGCTATTTTGTTTTAGGCGGCCATCTCTCGCCCCTGGACGGCATAGGTCCGAAGGAGATCGGACTTGATCATCTGGATGAGCGTTTTGCCGAGGGCGAGGTCAAAGAGATTATTCTTGCCACCAACCCGACAATTGAAGGCGAAGCGACTGCGCAATATATTCATGACATGGCAGAGACCCGTAAGATAAAAACAACCCGAATCGCCCAGGGTGTTCCCATGGGCGGGGAGTTGGAATATGTGGATGGTGCAACATTGGCGCACGCCTTTCGAGGGCGATCAGAGTTTTAGGGTCTGTTAACACTCATCCAATCGGCCCTGTTGCCCCTGAAAAAGCGCCAATCAAGGCGCGAGGAGAGAAGTTTGGTGGTTCCAAATGAGCGACGAGCAACACCGAGTGGCGCTTTTTCAGGGGCACCCCAAGGGCACTTCCTTCGGGGCGCAACCCGAAGGGCTGGGGCTATTTTTCCGTCCAGCAGCGTTATCATTCGCTCATGTAGAATGACTACACATCACTCTTTCTGCCTTGCCGGACAAAAAAATAGTCCCAGCAGAGTCGATCGGATTAGTGTTAACAGGCCCTAGGAGAAAGTATGAGCGACTGCCTTTTCTGTAAGTTTGTCAATGGCGAGATTAAACCCGACAAGGTTTATGAAGATGAAGAACTGCTTGCCTTCCGGGACATCAGTCCACAAGCCCCGATCCATATATTGGTCATCCCCAAACGGCATATCTCCACCCTCAACGATCTCGAATCCGATGATGAGGCGTTGATGGGCAAGCTCATCCTGGCAGCGCAGAGGGTGGCTAAAGAGGAAGGGATTGATGAGGTGGGCTACCGGACAGTCATCAACTGTAACGAGGACGCTGGGCAGTCGGTTTTCCATATCCATCTGCACCTGCTGGGTGGCCGCCATATGAAGTGGCCTCCCGGATAGAGTAAGGAGCAGGGGAAACAGCGGTGTACCAGACCCCAGATTTAATCGGTGCGCCATGTGATCCTCACTTCCAACCATGCGTTCAGATCAGCCAGCTGAAACGGAAACGACGCCGCTAGTGGTTCCCTATCAACTGTCGATTACAGGCATGTCCTGTCAGCACTGCGTAGCTGCGGTGGAGAAGGCGGTTGCCAACGTGCCGGATGTGGTGCAGGTGGAAGTCAGCCTGGCATCCAACAGCGCCAGGATCCTCGGGGGAAGCCCCGATCTGGCCATAGCTGCGATCAAGGAGGCCGGGTACGATGCACAGCCACTTGACGACACCGCAACACATTGTCCGTTGCCAGCCACAGATCTTCAGAATCACAGCGACCCGGCGGCGCCGACACTGACTGATGGCTATACTCTGACCATCGATGATATGACCTGTGCCAGCTGTGTCGCCGCGGTGGAGCGGGCCATCCGTTCGGTGGATGGCGTTTCGGAGGCGCAGGTCAACCTGGTGGAAAAACGTGCCCAGGTGATCGGCGGTGATCCCGAAAGGGTGGTCAGCACGGTGATCGATCAGGGTTACAATGCCCGCCTTGATGTTTCTCATCAGACACCAGATGAGTTGCTGTTAGAGATCACCGGTCTAGCCGAAGATGAACAGCAAGCCCGCTTATCGCAACTGTTTGAGACACTTGACCCGAATGCCGGCCTGCATAGGGAGAAGGATGTTTGGCGCATTCAGACCACACTACATCCCGCACGACTGATGATCCGGTTGGGTGAGGCGGGTATATCAGCAAGCCTGGTGGAACCGTTCATCGACCCCTATGAGGAGGAGGCCGCTGTGGCGGCGGCTGAAGTCAGGCGCGCCTGGCAGCGGGCGCTGCTTGCCGGTGTTGTGGGGATTAGCCTGATGGCGGCTGAAATGACTGGTCATACTCCGCGGCTGAGTGAGTCCGGGGGTGAGAGTTTCTGGCTGGGTATCTCGATCCTGTGTCTGATCGTCATGCGATTCAGCGGTGGCCACTACTATCTGGGTGCCTGGAAACAGGCCAGACATCTCTCTGCCAATATGGATACGCTGGTGGCATTGGGGACCGGAACGGCCTGGTTCGCCTCACTGCTCATTGTGATTCAGCCGGAAGGCCTGCTGCTGCGTACGGATAAGCTCTATTTCGACGCATCCGTATTGATTCTCGCCTTCCTCCAGTTTGGCCATGTGCTGGAGACCCGGGCCAAACGTACCACCAGTGAAGCGGTTGGCGCCCTTGTGGGACTGGCGCCAAAGATTGCGCAGGTCATCCATGATGGGAAGGAGGTGGCCGTCCCGGTTTCGCTGCTGCGGGTGGGCGACCTGATTCAGGTGCGGCCTGGAGAGCGCATCCCCATCGATGGTGAGGTCATCGAGGGGACGTCGACGGTGGATGAGTCGATGCTGACCGGTGAATCGCTGCCGGTAAGCAAACACCCGGGGGAGATCGTCACCGGAGGCACGATAAACCGCAACGGCAATCTGCGTTATCGGGTGACCCGGCTGGGAGAGGAGACAACGCTTGCCCACATCATCGCGATGGTGCGCAAGGCCCAGATGAGCAAACCCCCCATTGCCCGTCTTGTGGACAAGGTCTCCGCGATCTTTGTGCCAGTGGTTGTTATGATCGCTGTGATGACATTCTTCGTTTGGATGATTCTGGCTCCGGAGCCGGCTCTGCCCTATGCCCTTACCGCCAGTATCGCAGTATTGGTTATCGCCTGTCCCTGTGCCCTGGGATTGGCGACACCCATTGCCATCATGGTGGGGACCAGTCGAGCCGCCCAGTTGAATATCCTGATCCGTAACAGCGAAGGGCTGCAGCGGGCAAGTGCGCTGACCCACCTGGTCGTCGATAAGACCGGCACGCTTACCCGGGGTGCTCCGACGGTGACCTCGCTCCTTCCTGTCCCGGGTGTGGAGAGGAATGAACTCGTCACTCTCGCGGCCAGTGTTGAATCATATGCATCACATCCACTGGCGGAGGCGATTGTTGATTATGCACACCAGATCGGGATTGAACTGCTCCCCGTAGAGTCCTTTGACTCCCATCCGGGTCAGGGTGTGGAAGGGCGTATAGCCGGGTTGTCGGTGGAGTTGGGCGGGAATCAGCTCCTAAGTGCAAACCATCTTACACCTCCTTCGGATCTACTGGGCCATGCCGAGCGAGAGGCCGATCAAGCGGGTACACCTGTATGGGTGATGCGCGATGGGATGTTCATGGGGCTGCTGATACTCAAGGATCCGTTGCGTCATGACAGTCTGGCGGCAGTGGAATCCCTCAGGAAGCAAGGGGTTGAGGTGGTTATCTGCAGCGGAGACAATCGCGCGACCGCGGATGCGGTGGCCAGGGCATTAAGGATAGACGAGGTCCACAGTGAACTCCTGCCATCAGAGAAGCTCGAAGTAGTGAAGGAATTACAGCAACGGGGCTGTCGAGTAGGGATGGTGGGTGATGGTGTCAATGACGCTCCTGCGTTGGCACAGGCGGACACCGGCTTTGCCATAGGCAGTGGTACCGATGTGGCCATAGAAAACGCGGATATCACCCTGGTCGGCGACTCATTGCTCAATGTTTCGACCGCAATTGCATTATCCAGGTCAACATTAAGGAATATTAAACAGAACCTTTTTGGCGCATTTATCTATAATGTGATAGGCATTCCGATGGCAGCGGGCGTGCTCTATCCACTCACGGGTTGGTTGTTACCGCCCATGTTCGCCAGTGCGGCGATGGCACTTTCGTCGGTAACCGTTGTCACCAATGCCAACAGATTACGTTTTTTTCAATCCTCGAAGGAGGCACTCTTGAGTATCACGCTGAAAGTTAACGGCATGACCTGTCCCCACTGTGTAATGAACGTCACCAAAGCGCTACAGGCCCAACCTGGTGTAGTGAATGCGGAAGTCAATCTGGAAGACGGTCAAGCCTTGGTTACCGGCACCGCGGATCAGGCGGCCCTGGTCGATGCGGTCGTTGAAGCCGGTTACAGTGTGGAATCAATCTCGAATTGAGGATGAGCCGGCGGATTAGCCTTTTGAGCAAACAATGCAGATATCCCATTCTCTGACATTGCCGTCCATGACCGTCTCGCTGGAACAGCAGCGGGAGAACGCGTCGCGGATGACTCAAACGCTGCCGCTCGCTTCCCAGGTCGCTGAAAGCGTGCCCACACTAAACAGCGTGGAGCAAGTGAAACGGGCGGAACAGTTGTTACAACGTCAGCGATCGGGACCAACCTTCACTCAAGTCAGCGACGACCCTCGAAAACAGCGCGCACTCTCTTCATACCAGTCGGTGCAAACAGACCGGGAGAGAGACTATGTCAGTGAAGTCCTCGGTATCGATGTGTATGCATGATCGAAAGGGCCGATTGACATCCCTGTCAACGGATTAAGCAGCTGAAATAATCATTTCTGTTCAGGAGGAAGCGGGCTGCATCGCCTCGCGAATCTTGGCATGTGCGACGATGCTGTCATCTTGTCTCAGCGTGTATTCGATGATGTGTTCGCCACTCATTGCGCGCGGATTGATTCCTGTCGCTTTCACCGCGTCATAGCTCTCAAAAAAGCGCTTCCAGGTGATTTTTCGAACTTGGTATTTCGCCCGCACTTCCGGATTATTGGTTTCGAGAAACAGTCGGTCGATCTGTTTCCACTCCCGGTACTGTTCCGGGCGCTCCATACCCAGCTTGTCGAGCCTGCGCTGGGCATCAACATGGGTCATGCCGCTGATTAACTTCCCTTCCATAAACAGCAGGCCCTGGCGCACGGTGGTCGTGGGTGGACGGTTGTTCCACTCGCTAACCTTTGCCGGATCCTTGAACAGTTCCCGAATCAGATAGTAGGCCATGGTCTGATTCATCTTGAATGAGTAGGGGATATTGAAGTGCTTCAGGATATCAACCTGCCTGCCGTCGGGCGGTGTGAACAGACCGAGGATATTCATGGCCTGGCCCTTGGTCAGTTTTTGATCCAACCAGATGCCCCGATCCGCCATCTCCTGGAGCATCGATTCGGTAGCAGGTTCATTTTGCCAATCCTCTTCCGAATCACGGGGCAGATTCAGGGCCGTTTCGATCTGTTCATGGAAATTTTCGATATTGATCTTGTTGCTTTTGGCTGGGGTGAACAGAGTGTGCTTATATAATAAAAACAAGCCGATCAGTGCGAGGGTGGTAATGACAGCAATTAACTCCATGGGTTTTCTCCCGGTTTGATTATTTTGACGACTCGATGCTATGTATGAGGACAGCGGTATTGGGTATTGAACCTTGAGTATAGAAATGGATTATTGCGCCAATTTGAGAACCACCACACAAATCACGGTTAACTGCAACATGCGAGAATTAAAGGACTTTTTAGAAATATCAATGATCTGGGCACGATTAGGGATTGTTATTCGTGATTGCAGATCGTTGTATTGTATCGTTCCCACTCCCTGCGTGGGAAAGCTGTTGTCAGCGAGATAGCAGAGCAAGGTATCGGTTCCCACGAAGGAGCGTGGGAACCGAAGCAATTACGAAGGGTGACATGCCTGGGGTTGCGGCTGCTCAACCGGGTATAAACAGGTCAGGCTCAAAGTTCAGTGTGGTGAAGATATCATCGATGGTCTCTTCCCGACGAATCAGATCCACACTGCCGTCACTACGCAACAGTAGCTCTTTGGGTCGCGTCTTACCGTTATAATTGAAGCCCATCGCATGGCCATGGGCGCCGGCGTCGTGAATAATGAGGATATCGCCATCCTGGATAGCCGGCAATGGACGTTGAACGGCGAACTTATCATTGTTCTCGCACAAAGACCCCACTACATCCACTGTCTCCTGTTCACCCTCCTTGCCGAGCACCGAGATATGGTGATAGGCGCCATACATGCCCGGCCTCATCAATGACGACATGCAGGAGTCCACCCCTACATAGGTGCGATAGATCTCCTTGCGGTTGATAGCGCGGGTAATCAGTACGCCGTAGGGACCGGTGATGTAGCGCCCGCTTTCGAGAAAGAGCTTGGGCGCATAACCGTGATGTGCCTTGAAGGAGCGGAACAGATCTGCAATATCACGTCCCATACTGACAATATCGAGAGGTTTTTCCTGGGGACGGTAGGGAATCCCCAGACCGCCACCGATATTGATGAACTCAAAATGAATACCGAGTTTCTCAGAGAGCGAGACGACCCTGTCCAACAGCATGCGTGCGGTTTCAACCATATAGGCGTGGTTGAGTTCGTTGGATGCCAGCATGGTGTGAAGTCCGAAGCGGCGAGCCCCCCGCAGCATGGCCTTTTGGTAGGCGTCAAGCAGCTGATCGTGAGCGACACCATATTTTGCTTCGATGGGATTGCCGATGATGCTGTTGCCACTGCGCCGCTCTCCGGGGTTGTAGCGAAAACAGATCAGTTCCGGCATCTGCGGTACCTTGTCGATCAGGGAGATATCGTCAAGATTAAGCACGCAGCCCCCATCCGCCTCTGCCACTGCGAACTCAGCCGCACTGGTGTTGTTGGATGTAAACATGATTTGTTCACCGCTGGCACCGATCTGCCGGCTCAGTATTAGTTCAGCGATAGAGCTGCAATCGAAACCGAAACCGAGATCCTGCATGATCTTCATAATCGTGGGATTCGGCAGTGCCTTGACAGCAAAATACTCTCGAAACGAGTCGACCTCCGCAAAGGCCCCGATAAGTGCTTCGCCATTCTCTCTGATACCCTTCTCATCGTAGAGATGAAACGGAGTGCCAAAGTGTTCGACGATCTCCTCGAGCGATCCCGCGAGACGATTGGACAGTTCTGCTGAGATGGGCACTATAGGGCTCCACTGATTCTTTTCATGGCGTCCTGTACATTCTCAAAGCTGTTGAATGCACTGATGCGAATATAACCCTCCCCACATTTGCCGAAACCGGCGCCCGGGGTACAGACCACACCGGCCTTATTGAGCAGCATATCGAAGAGGTCCCATGAGTCGCCCTTGGCGTCGATCCAGATATAGGGTGAGTTCTCTCCGCCAATGCATTTATAACCCAGGCCCTCCATCTGTTCACGGATATATTTAGCATTATCGAGATAGTAGCCCACCAGTTCACTTATCTGCGTGCGTCCCTCTTCGCTGTAGACAGCCTCGGCGGCACGTTGGACGGGGTAGGAGACACTATTGAACTTGGTGGTATGGCGACGGTTCCAGAGTTCCTGGATCGAGACCGCTTCCCCGGATGTTGTATATGCTTTGCAAGCCTTGGGAACAACGGTATAGGCACAACGCGTTCCAGTGAACCCTGCGTTTTTGGAGAAACTACGGAACTCCACAGCCACTTCTTCGGCGCCCTCAATCTCGTAGATTGAGCGAGGAAGACTTTCATCCTGCACAAAGGCCTCGTAAGCGGCATCGAACAGGATCAGGGCCTTGTTGTTCTTGGCGTATTCGACCCACTGCTTCAACTGTTCCTTGGTGGCGGTTGCACCTGTCGGATTGTTGGGGAAACAGAGATAGATCAGATCAACCGGCACACTGGGGAGATTGGGGATGAAACCGTTCTCCCGGGTGCCTTCCAGGTAGGTGAGACCCGTGTAGCGTCCCGCTTCGGCTTCCCCCGTCCGCCCCGCCATCACGTTGGTGTCCACATAGACCGGATAGACAGGATCCGGAATAGCGACCCGAATGTCGTTGGCGAATATCTCCTGAAAATTGCCGGAGTCGCATTTGGCGCCATCGCTGACAAAGATCTCATCAGCTTCGATATTGCAGCCCCGGGATTGGAAATCGCCCTCGGCAATCGCCTTCCGCAGAAAGTCGTAGCCCTGTTCAGGGCCATATCCATGGAATGTGGCGTCATTGGCCATTTCGTCAATGGCCGCATGAAAGGCTTTGATGCAGGCATCCGGCAGAGCGCGGGTGACATCGCCTATACCCAGGCGGATTATGTGCTTGTCGGGGTTGGCCTGCTGAAAAGCGGCAACACGTTTTGCAATGTCTGAGAACAGGTATGAAGCCTGGAGTTTTTTATAGTTCTCATTGATTTTGATCATGCTACACCTCAGGAAACCGAAAAACGGGCCATTATACAGAGATTGTGGGTGAGTAGGAGAGTAGGTTACTGTTACGGACAGGGTTTCATCCCCTAACTGAATAGCCTGGAATAGGCCTCCTTCGTGAATCCCACATGCAGCGTTTTATCTGCCTCGAGTACCGGTCGTTTGATGATTGATGGCGTCTCCAACATGACGCGAATGGCATTCTCTTCATTGATTTCAGTCTTCACGCTATCGTCCAGTTTACGCCACATCATACCGCGACGGTTGAGCAAGGCCTCCCAGCCAATCCTAGCGACCCATTGGCGTAGCAGTTTTTCATCGACCCCGACTTTTTTATAGTCGTGAAACTGATAGGCGATGCCATGCTCATCCAGCCATCGACGGGCCTTTTTCATCGTATCGCAATTAGGTATGCCGTAAAGTTTTACCATCATGGTTTTCTCTTTGTGTCACTTGGATGTCAGGATATTGAATCAATCATTTCCAATGAAAACAGTGTATTGAATTGGGCTGCCTGGGAACTAAAGGCGTAAGTCAGTATAAAATAGGCATATGCTATCAACCAGTGGTATCTGGTAGGGTTTTATCATCCAGTCAGCTCATCTACTATTTCCTACCGTTAAGCCGACAAACCGACGACTCCCTAGCCACAACCCACGTTTTTGGTGATAGTATCCAATAAAACTACTTCTAATGGTGTTTTTCGAAAAAGGACGATTTCGATGGTTCAGATTGATCAAAATGATGGTTGGAATATCGATGCCGATCTTAGCCTGATAAGCCACAGCTGCGGCTTCGAAGCTGAATTCAAGGGTAATGAGGTCTATGGTATCAAGCAGTTTCCCATTGAGGCGACCATCCTCGATATCAGGAACATGGTCTCCAGGGCGGAAGAGATTCTCTCAGGCTCATACCATCACCAACTGAGGCGGGTAAGTTCCAACCACCCTAATTAAGTTCATCCAATGAGTGTATGTCCCTAGGGTATCCTCGGTGCCACCTTTGGGAAGAACCCCTGATACTCCATATGCCACCAATTACCGCTTTGCTCCCGCTCTTCGACGCTAGTGAAGCGGTATTCGAAGCTGTCCACCCGAAGGTACCGTGGAGGGTCATCGGGGAAGGGATTATGCTCCAGTAGTGCCGTGACTGTCTCCGAACCCTGGTGCAACCGTTCTACAAAGCGGCCGAACCAATTCATTTGTAACGGTTGTTGAGTGGGTACGAACCAGATCATCCAGTCGAGTCGTGGCTGATGGGGGATGATCATGCCGGGCGCCCGGGTTGGATCACCGGGTTTATATTTAAAGTCATAGGTCTGCCACAATCGACCATCATTAGATCCCTGAATGACGAGCTCATGTCTCTCGGTCTGCATGGTGGGAAAGATGTGGAAGATATGGCCGATACCGAACCGTTGCACAGTTTTACTAAAGTCCTGAATCACTGTTGGCACTGCCTGGGTACGAACAAGATTAGCGCCAAAACTGATCAGGCTGGCTGGCACGATAAGTAGCGAAGCGGTGACGATCAGAACTGTCCGTAATCGTCCTGGTGATTGAACAGGCGTTTCAATCCGCTCTTGGAGTGAGGCAGGAAGCATCCGTTTCAACAATGGATCGTGCAGTAGAAACAGGCACAAAATGATAGTCAGCAGATTGATGAAATTGTGATTGCTGGTAGCGATGATCAGCAGTTGCATCAGGATAGTGGTGCTGGCTGCAAAGTAACGGAAACGACGCGGAAAAAAGATCAGGAAGGGTACCAGCAGCTCACTGAACAGGGTCAGAATCACGCCGGCTTTGAGGAACAGTTCCGGCAGCTGATGGGCGTACCAGGCGCCGATATGTGGTAGTGGTTGTGTTTCAAAGTAGTGGTTAAGGGCTGTCAAACCTGACCAGGATGGATCGCCGCTGACTAATTTGAAGAGACCGGACATGAAACGCATTCGAAATAACAGCCAATCGAACAAGAATATCAGTAACAGATTTCCCCCACCCACTAAGAAAATTGCGAGAAATCCCGTTTCCAACAACAGCGTGTCCCATTGAAAGTTGGTGAAAATCTGCCCGGCGTGATAAAGCGAGAGATAGAGCAGAAACAGCAGTATAAGTGTCAATCTCTGCCAACGACCAAACAGCAGGATCAATGAGAACAGAATACCCAGCAGGCTCACGCTCTTTAGAGCCAGGTCACTGGTCCCCGTTATCCAGAAGATGGATGGAAACCATAACCGGGCTCTTTCCCCATAATATTCCCCAGCCAGACTAAAATGTTCACTTAGCGGCAGGATGCCCGATTCACCAACCAAGCCGGTGATCTGCGACGACAGGGAGGCAAAGGCCGCCAGATAGACAAGGGCCAGCAGACGCAGAAACAACCAGCTCACCAATCGCTGATCAGCGGCAGGTTGAAACAGCCGGGACATGGTGGCTTTGAACTGATTCATAGGTTTATGAATAGTCGATTCTTCATTGTTGGAATTGTAACAATATGGTGCAACACGTTCGATGATACGAAACAATGTGCGGTTACCTTTAGCTTGTAAATGAAATTCATACTGTTCAGTACGGTAAAGACTTTTGCAGAATTGAAATTCATGACATGATTCGTTCAATCCAACGGTCGCCCTGAACTCAATTAACAAAGCATAAATTCGATCACAAATACGAATAACGGCAAAATGAAAGTAGAGATCACACCTTTAGAGGCACGGGTAGTGGGTTGCCTGCTTGAAAAAGAGGTCACCACGCCTGACCAGTATCCACTCTCTCTTGCGGCTCTCACCAATGCCTGCAACCAGAAAAGCAGTCGTGATCCCGTGCTGCAGTTGCAAGAGGTAGAGGTTCAGAGTCTGCTCGATGAGTTGATGAAAAAGCATCTTGTCAGCGATCGAACCGGGTTTGGCAGTCGCGTGGCTAAATATCAACATCGATTTTGCAATACCGGTTTTGGCGCGCTTGAATTCTCAACCCAGGAGTTGGGGCTTATCTGTGTGTTATTGCTGAGGGGCCCACAGACACCTGGCGAGTTACGCGGCCGTACCAATCGATTGTGCCAATTCTCCGACGTACAAGAGGTGGAGTCGGTACTGAACGGATTGATGCAACGGGCGGATGGGCCTTTTGTGGTGCGTCTTGCACGTGAACCCGGCAGACGCGAATCGCGCTATGCACATCTGTTTTGCGGCGATGTGGAGGAAGATAGTGAATCGAACGAGCCGGATAGCATGGAAAGGGGTCAGGAGGCAGGCCAAGCATCTCGAATCGAGCAGCTCGAAGCGGTACTGAATGAGATGCGTAGAGAGATTAAAAATCTCAAGGCACGGGTCGATGAATTGGAGTTACACCGCAATTGAGACATGGTCGCCGCCGCACCAGGTAACAGTCGGTCTACCATTCAATGGGTTTACCAAACCGGAAAAAACCTCCACTCGGCCCATCATCCGCTAAAGTGGCCGCCCAGATTATACCTTCCACACCTTCAGGAATAGACAGGGTTGCCTCTTTTCCTCCCATATCTGTCCGCACCCAACCGGGGCATATGGAATTGATTTTTATCTGCGTCTGCTTCAGCTCCTCGGAGAAAATTCGGGTCAATGCATTGAGCGCTGTCTTCGATAACCGATAGGATGGACAGCACCCCCCCATTTCACTGAGTTGTCCCATGCCGGATGAGACATTGACCACACACCCTTCTCCATCCATAAGCGGGATGAGTGCCTGGCAAAGCCTTAACGGACCAAGCGTATTCGTATCGAAGCCATTGAGAATGTTCTCGATTTCGGCATTGAAGACACTGCTTTCTGAATCCTCTGGGGAAGGGTCGGGAAATATACCTGCGTTATTGACCAAGATCTGCAGTCGTTTGTGATGTTGCCGGAAATGTTGCACCACAGCCAGTACGGAGGCTTCACTGCGAACATCCAACGGGTGGTAGGAGACATCCAGACCTTCGTTTAACAGCATCTGTTGAGCGGCCTGTCCATCGACCTCATTTCGGCTGGTCATAAGAACATGGTGACCAAGCCTGGCCAATTGACGGCTGGTCTCCAATCCAAGCCCGCGGTTGGCACCTGTCACGATAGCAACGGATTTATTTGTCATGGTCTCTCTTAATACATGTTAATGGGATATACCGGTCACAATCGGAATGATGATCAGTCTCTGATCCAGCTCAACTGAGAGATCGATAAAAATTGGGTCTAAACCTTTCAATATGAGGCATATAGGCGCAAAATTTATCATAGATGACAGACCATCTTCAGGAGTTTGGCATGATTCCCATTAACTACCAAGTCACAGGTGAAGAAGAGTACTCGTTTCGTATAGAAATTGATGGAGATGGAAATTATACAGTCCATACAGGTACTTATGCGACACAGAAGCCGCGATCAGGAAAACTTACCGCACATCAGGAGTCTGAGCTTCAGCATGCGGTTACATCCCTTAGGTCATTCAGCGAGCACCCAAAACCGGGTGATGGGCAGGCGTTTCAGGCAAAACTGGTCGTCGGTGAAGGCGAGCAGCAGGTTGTCTATACATTCTGGGAAGGCGCCCTGGAGGAAGACGAGCAGTTGGCTTCGCTGGTCAGGCAGCTGGAAGTGATCTGATGCGGCACTCCAGCGGGTGATAAATAACTGAGATTATGCATTTTTGTGTCTGGCGAGTGGTTTTGATTCATCCCGGCCAGCGGGAAAAAATTGGACTTTTCAGAAATAACTGCTAGGACAATATTTATCCTCCCACAGCCATATTCTATGTGACAAAGATATGTATATAGGGTCAAAATTTTCTCAGAGATGATGTTTGGGTCTGTTGACACTAATCCAAGCGGCTCTGATACAACTGAAATAGCGCCAACCAAGGCATGAGGAGAGTAGTTGGGTGATTCCGGATGAACGGCTAGCAATGCTGATCGATATTATTTCAGGCATAACCCGCAGGGTCTGGGCAGTTTTTCCGTCCAGCGGCATTTCCGTTCGTTCATTTATCGTCACTGCACATCGCACATACTGCTTTACAGGATATAATAATTATTGCCAGCAGGGCCGGCTGGATTAGTCTTGGCAGGCTCTAGGACGTACCAATGCACAATCCAGACAAAACACCCAACGGCACAATCCGGAATATCGATGGCAAGACCTGTATCTTCTATGACGGATACTGGATAAAGCACTACGTGCCGATGGAAGATAACCTGGAGACGAAAAAGCACTTAATCGAGGCGCTTACCCGTCGACTATTCAACCATGTCGAACATGGCATCAACATGCCCGGCGACAGGCTGGAAGAGGCCAGAAAGGCGTATGAGGAGGAGGACGACCCAGATCTGAAACGTGTGAAGGGTGCAATGTTGGCCGGAGCTCTGTTCAATCGCGGCACGGATATATTCAGAGACTTGGTAAAACTGAAGGATGAGAATATAAAGAGTGGTAGAGGCAGGGAAATGCTGCATGAGTGTGGCCAGTATCTGTTGGAGGCGCTGGAGCTTGGCAATCTGGTGAAGCATCGCAGCGGCGATGAGGGCATTGACGAACTATGGGGGGAACCCTTCCGCGCATTCACGATTCCGATAGAATCGTTTTATGAAACTCGGTATATAAAGATTGCGCAATCCATGCACGATATCGACAATATATCGGAGGCGATGATCGAGGCATTCCAGGATAGTCATTTTTTCAAGGGCGTCGAAGAGTCCACACGACAATTTGCAGGGGCGGCAAAACTCAAATGTGAAACCCTGCGCACCGACCCAATTATATTCGATATCTGGCCCAGATTCGCGGTAGCCGGTGAAAAACTCATGCAAATCGGGCCGTTAGAGAGAAACAATGATTCTTGTCTGGCCTGTTGGGAAGCAGATGAGGGCCATCGGCTGATCAAGGATGGGGTGGATCTCATTACCCACATCGCCAGGGCCAGAGTTTCTATGCCGAAAAGCACCAGCGCATTTATTGACCGTTGCCACTCCTACCTGGCTTGTCGGGGGAGTGCACCCGGACTCTCACGAGTCGAATTGAAATCCCTTTGAACGCCTTATTTTTTTATCAAGATTGCGGCGTCTGTAATTATTGTCTAACGATTCAATCGTATACTGAAGAGAGCAGTAGCATTGCCATATGCTTCCATGTCGATTCTTGTCCATGATGGTATATTGGGCCATTTCCAGAGGATATGGTCTGTAGTGATATACTGCGGCGGTTTTTCGCCAATCAGGATAAGCGGACAGTTCGGTTGTAAACTAAAACATAAGTGTATGCTGAATATCAGCAGCTTTCTCCTTTGCGATCATGTTGTAAATTGAACGTAGCTACTAAATGTTTGAATCGTATTACAAATTAGACGCAAATCCATTCCGGTTGAGTGCCGATGAGCGGTTCAGATTTGCACATAAAAACTACCTGAAGGCGTGGTCATACCTGGTATATGCCTTGGAGCAGGGTGAAGGTTTCATCATGGTCACCGGCAGGCCTGGTTCTGGCAAGACAACACTGATTCGCGACATTTTGTCGGAAGTCGACAAATCGAAAATTCTGGCAATCAACCTGGTTACCAATCAATTACAAGCTGAAGAACTGCTGCGAAAGGTGGCCTTGGAGTACGGGTTACCTGCTGAAAGCTTTAATAAGGCCACGCTGCTGACGAGTATCGAGGATTTTGTCACCAAAGAGTATCAGGCGGGCAGGCGGGCCGTCATCGTCATTGACGAGGCTCAGAATCTTACCCTGAATGGTCTTGAAGAGCTTCGTCTGCTCTCCAATCTTCAAACCGGGAGTCACCCGCTCTTCCAGATATTTCTCATCGGTCAGGATCAGCTTCGGTCGCTTATTCTGAGCCCGGAAATGGAACAGATTCGTCAGCGGATGATTGCTAGCTGTCAAATCGAAACCATGGATCTTCAACAGACAGAGGGCTATATCGAACATAGACTCGGTATTGTCGGTTGGAATCAGGACCCAGTGCTTGATGAGGCGATTTTTCCGCTCATACACTATTTGTCTGATGGCATACCGAGAAAGATCAATCACATTGTCAGTCGATTACTCCTCTACGGCGCATTGGAGGAGAAGCATGAGTTGACAGAAGATGATGTGTGGATTGTTGCCAGAGAGTTGTTTGATGAGGAGCGTCTGTCCATTCAGAGTGGCGACTCCTTTACCACATTTAAGGATAAATATGGCCAGCTTGAAAATCCCCTGTCAGAGCCATCCGAACCTGGCTTGGAGATAGAGAGTATTGAACTCCCGCAAACTGTTGATACTGAGAGTGTCGGCATTATCGAGCCCGATACTGGGGTGTTCGAGGAGAGTGAAGCCAGGTTGGCGACTGAGCCTGATGCAGCGTCAGATGCAGATGCAGAGGCAGAGGCAGAGGCAGAGGCAGAGGCAGAGGCAGAGGCAGAGGTAGAGGTAGAGGTAGAGGCAGAGACAGATGCAGAGGTGAAAGGTGAATCCGAATCCGAGCTAGAAGCAGATATTGAGTCGAGTATCGAACCGGAGACAGAAGAAGCCAAAGATTCCGTGACAGAAACAGAGGATGCAGAGCATATATCGGAATTCTATCCCTATGGAGAGGACCTGGTCGACTCTGACTTCTCGTCCGAAAAGGAGAAACTATCTTCAGATGAGTCTGCTGTAGCGCTCTTAAATGATGAAGCAGAACGTCTTGTCCAACCGATAACCACAGAGCAAGCATCCGTAACCTCTGCAAAGGATTACGTCAATGAGTCTGATATGGATGCGTTGACATCGAAGTTACTTAAGGATGGCGATATCAAAGTTGAAGATGCGTCTGCAGAGAACACTGAAACCAACCCAGAGGATATCCTCAACCTGCCATCCATGCAGGCAGAAAGACGTAAACACGAAATTGATGAAAAGGGGGGATTGATCAACACGGCTGAGACGCTAGAGGTTGAAGATCTGTTTACCGGTACCTTTGGTAAATCGTTGCGCAATATATTCTTTTTTGTGTTGGCAGGGTTCTTCTTTTTAGCACTGTTTGTCATCAAACCTGAGCGCATAGATCAGGCCTGGAATGGGACAGTCGACAAACTGCAGTCGATGATCAACCCGGCAGAAGATGGGCGTGAGACAGACCTGTCCTCTGCTGGGAATGGGCAGCAAATACCTGATACAGATGGAAGCCTGCCCCTTCAGATCGATGCGGAGTCCAGTATCGAGACTTCGGCAGAACCCGATGTGATTGAAACAGTGCCGGAGAAAGTCGAAACCAGTGCAGAGCCAGATCTTGCAATCGTTGATGCGGAAACGGATCAAACAGAAGCATTATCGGATGTTGAGGCAGATGTAGAAAAGAGCCCGTCCTTGGAAAAAATAACATCGACTTTCGAGGCAGATCCCGTTGAAAAGGCCAGCAAAGATTATATTGCAACCCAGTCGAGATACCAGAAAATTGAAATCGGAGAAGGCACAAAGGAAACAGTAGACACTATACCCACTACTCGGAAGTTTCAGATCTACTTCGAATTCGATAATCCATACATACCCGATCAGTTCAAGGAGATGCTGAATGACCTCTATATCGTCCTCTCCCTCAACAAGGCGTCCACAATGACCATTACTGGCTATACGGATGCAAGCGGCGATCCCATCTACAACATGAATCTGTCGGTAGAGCGAGCTAGTGCAGTATCCAACTACTTCACGGAAAGAGGTATCAGCTCTGAGCGTATTCAGGTCGAAGGCCGGGGCCCAGTACCGAAATCGTCGACAGATGAACATGAAGAGCTGGATAAACGGTTCGGCAACAGGCGGGTAGAAATCGTATTACGCGAAGGCGGTGAATAGGGCAGGTGGTAACACCTCGCTCCCACACATCGGCTCAATGCGTGCCCACTCTCCAGCGTGGGAATGCATAGGCCACTTAAATCATACCACCATAGTTGGAATCACATCGAGAGACTCCAGTGATTCCAACAATGAGTCAATGCACTCATCGATATCCCGGTCCTCCGTATCGATGACGATTTCGGGATTCTCCGGTATCTCATAAGGGGATGAGATGCCTGTGAAGTCGGGGATCACACCCGCCCTCGCTTTACTGTAGAGTCCTTTCACATCACGTGATTCACAGGTCTCAAGCGATGTCCTGACATAGACTTCGATAAAATCATCCGTCCGAAATAACCGGCGTACATTATCCCTGTCTTTGCTTATGGGTGAGATAAAGGCTGTCAGTGCGATAACACCGGCATCCACGAACAGCTTTGACATCTCGCCAATACGTCGAATGTTTTCCGTGCGGTCCTCGATGCCGAATCCAAGATCCCTGCAGAGACCATGTCTCACATTATCGCCGTCAAAGACATAAGTCCTGCATCCACGTTGGTGAAGTCGCTCTTCAAGGGCGTGCGCTAGAGTGGATTTTCCGGAACCGGAGAGGCCGGTAAACCAGAGTAGTTTAGCCCTGTGGAGATTCATCTTTTCCCGTCGTTCACGGGTGACGGTGGCATGATGCCAAAAGACATTATCATCCATGTTGGTAGTCCTTAATTCACTATATTGAAATTGATTATCATCAAGCGTATCAAACCAGACTCAGTAGGCATTGTCATTTTTGAGATTGAATGGGGTCCTGAGTAAAATAGACAGATCAAGCCACAAAGACCAGTTGTTGATGTACTCCAAATCATATTTGACCCGTTTCTCCATCTGCTTTAGTTCTTTGGTCTCTCCTCGAAATCCCCGAATCTGAGCCAAACCAGTAATCCCCGGCTTGATACGGTGTCGTGCCAGATAGGCCTCGATTCGTTTTGAATACTCCAGATTGTGCTGGAGTGCATGAGGTCTGGGACCGACAAGCGACATCTGACCCGCCAAGACGTTAAACAGTTGAGGCAGTTCATCGATGCTGGTACGGCGTATGAATCGGCCAATGCGGGTGATGCGCGGGTCATCACGGGTCGCTTGTTTCACTATCCCATCCTTCTCGGTATGCAACCTCATGCTGCGGAACTTCCAGATCCTGAAGTGCTTTCCATCCCAGCCGGTGCGCTCCTGTCTGAAAAAGATCGGGCCGTGGGATTCAACCTTTATCAGGATCGCGGTGATCAACATGATCGGGCTGGCTAGAATCAGAAACATCAACGCCAACACGCGGTCCTCGATCGCCTTAATCAAAAGGTGAGAACCGATCAATGGGGTTTCCGACAAGGTTAGGATAGGTATGCCTGCCAATTCCTTTACGCTATGGTTAATCAGATTCAATGCAAATATATTCGGCGCCCAGTGAATATTGACATTCTCATTCAACAGCTCGAAATAGATTTGCTGGATCATCGGTGAACTATCCAGCGATACGGCGATATAGATAGTCTGGATATCGTAAACTCTGATCAACCGATTTATATCTTCCAACCTGCCGACAACAGGCATGGCTGACCGGCCTGAATGATCGGTTGTGTCGTCGCAATCCGTGGCGGATACCACACCGACAACCTCTTCAGGCATCCACGGATTGCTGTTGATGCGGTCGTACAAATGGTTTGCCAGTGCGCCGCAGCCAATGATCAACGCCCTGGTGTTGGTCTCCTGCGAGACCATGTGCCGCTGTATCAACCTGAACCCGAAATGGAAGCTGACCTGAGCGAGATAACCTAATACAAAGAGCAGCAGTACCACCGCCCTGGAGTAGGTTTCGGTATATTTGGTGACAAACGCCAGCAAGAGCAGGAAGGCGAAGGCACTGCTCCATGCCTTGAAAAGCTTAAAGGCCTTTTTCGTCATCGTACCGTGATGACGGTATATGTTCATCCGGTCATAGATCACCGACATGCTACCCAGCAAAGCCAGGGCAAGTATGATGTAGTGAGAGGTCAACTTGCCATGGAACAAGAGGGGCAGGGCGAGAATTAAAATCACCACAGCCAGGCCGTCGAGGAAGGCCTGAAGCGAAGTGGTCAGGCTATTGCGGCGCTGTAGCAGTGACCGATCAGATTGTTTGACCTCGAGCAAATCCCTCTCCTCCAGAGCTACTGCGATCAATACGATTTCGCAGTGGTGGATTATGGGCCAAAGAAGACCGCAAGGAAAGAGGTTGGTTACAAGTTATGAAATAACGATATCAACTCTGCGTTGTTCATACATATCATTGCATATCAGTCGGATTTTGATCATAAATAATTCAGGAAAAGGTTGGAAAGTCTAATTGAAAATTGCTAAAAAATGTGATCTGTCGCAAAAAGTCGTCAAAGCAATTACGCCAGACAGGGAAACTATACCGTGTAAATATATTTATCCTTTACAATGAATGCATGCAATAAAGTCGATCAGATCTGACAGGTCGTGATGATTTATACCCAAGGATAATGGAGTATGCCCAGTAATAATCAACTGTGGAGCAGTAGTAGTCTCGATAAATGGCATTGTGAATTGATATCGCTAAATTTTCTTGGTTAATGGAAAACCATGTTTATTTTTGCACAGTACCATGAACCCAGGACTGGAATGCATTTTATTAAGCAATGATCAATTAACTTTGCGATGTCGAGGTATTCAACATTTAAATCAGCTATACAGATCAAAGATACACGGATAGCTGGCTGCTCTCGCTTCACGGTGACACCCTAAACAGTGTAACAATTGTTGACAATGAAATCGGTACATAGTTTGTTCCCATGCCCGATGTTCTGGTATTCACTGTAGTTAGTGATGGGATTAGAAACAGATTCGCTGATCTAAAAAGCCGAATATTTTCTTGGTATTCTGAGTACCAGTATTTACACTCTCAATCGAGATGAAACTACCAATGATATTTGCCGGTATGGCATATGGTGGTAACAATCGATGTGGTTCCACTGCCTGTGACTGCATGGTTGATCGGTACAGCCCTGATCTGTGTTACAGTCTTTAGCGCGCGCCATTCTCTGTGAGGGGTTAAATAAGCGACGGTTCCAGGGATGGAGTTTCTTTACAGGTCCTGGGAATGCTCATCTTTAATTCAGATTAAGCTGACCCTGCTGCATGGCTTGCCACCAACCCTTCCTGCACGATAGCGTCTGCTCCTTGCAGCAATACTATGTGGCAAAGCCTTGATCGGCAAAGAGGATGCGGGATACGTGACACAGAGCTTAAATGACGGAAAAGTTATTCAATATAATAATTCAAGCGCTACACAAACAGATGCGGTTGTATATTAGAGTTGTCTACTTAAGATAGATTGTTGTGATACAATTCTAGCTTCGGTAAATCGGAAGTGACAGGGATAATGGAAGAGGAAGAGTTACTGGGGATTGGCGACTATCTCGCCATCCTTAAACGACGAAAAATGCAGCTGATCGTACCGGCAGCAATCATAATGCTATTGAGCATAGGCTTGGCACTCGGCCTGCCTTCCATCTACCGTGCCGAAGCCACGATCCTGATCGAACAGCAGGAAATACCAAGTGAACTGGTCCGTTCGACCGTAACCTCTTACGCCGGTGAGCGTATCCAGGTTATCAGCCAACGGGTAATGACCACTGCGAATCTTGGTAAGATCATCGATGAATACGGGCTCTATGCAGACGAAAGGGAAGACACCAGTATTACGTTGTTGGTAGAGGCGTTGCAGGAAGATATAGAACTCGAAATGATCAGCGCCGATGTGGTTGACCCGCGAAGCGGCCGACCCACCACCGCGACTATCGCATTCACACTCGCATACAGCAATGAGGTACCGCGGATTACGCAAAAGGTTACCAACGAACTCGTCTCGCTCTACCTCGGTGAAAATCTCAGGCAACGTACACAGTCTGCTTTTGAAACCTCAAGTTTTCTAAGCGCAGAAGCCGAACGGCTCAACCAGGAAATTACCGAACTGGAGGCATCTCTTGCAGACTTTAAAGAGAAAAACGTCAACAATTTACCGGAACTCCAGCAGCTCAATATCCAACTCATGGAGCGCAATGAGCGGGAATTGTCTGAAACAATCCAGCAGATCCGAAATCTGGAAGAGCGGAAGATTTACCTCCAATCAGAACTGGCGCAGATAAATCCCACAACTGATATATACAACTCTAGCGGCAATAGAGTTATGGGTACGGAAGACCGTCTGAGGGCACTACAAACAGAGTATCTGGCACTTGCAACACGATATACGGACAACCATCCAACCTTGATCAAAATGAAGGGTGAGATCGAGGTGTTAGAAAAAGAACTCGAAGCTGATTATAGAAGTGAGAAAAAAATCACACATTCCGATAATCCAGCCTACTTACAGTTGGAAACACAGCTGCAAGCAGCAAATAGTGAATTGACCTCACTCAAAGGTATGAGAGACGAGATCAAAGGTAAAATAAAGGATTTCGAAGACCGCCTGTTGCAAAGTCCGCAGGTTGAAAGGGAATACCGAAATTTGACACGAGATTATGAAAATGCTTTGGACAAGTACCAAGAAGTCAAAGCCAAACAACTTGAGGCTCAGCTTGCTGAGTCACTAGAACGTGAACGGAAGGGTGAACGTTTCTCACTCATTGAGCCACCGCAGTTACCTGAAAAACCGGATAAACCTAATCGAATTGCAATCCTATTTCTGGGTTTTATGTTCAGCTTTGCCGGGGGGGTTGGCAGTGTTGCTATCAGAGAGAGCATGGATCAAACTGTGTACGGAAGTAAAGGCATCATAGCTATTACGAAAGCGCCGCCACTGGCAGTAATACCCTATATTGAATGTAGTGATGACCATCAGCAGCGAAATACAAGCGGTGCAATGACTGTCTCAGGTCTGCTTGCTGCTATTGGTGTGATACTGATATCTGTTCACGTTTTTTATAAACCGTTGGACGTGATCTTGTATATAGTATTGAGAAAACTTGGTATAGAACCAGGGGCTTAGTGGTTAATCAATTTCGTAAACAAAAATAGTTTGATCACGCGGCGCTTTGATTAGAAACATGAGACCGGTTCATAAGTGAGAAGTGTATGGAAAAGATAAAACAAGCACTTGAGCGTGCCCGTGATGCAAAAACATCGACGCAGCATAGAGGCAACTACCAAAAAGTTGTACGTAAGTCGCCAGAACCGGAGTTTACATCGAAAATAACCTATACCAAAACCAAATCAGTAGAAGTCTCAAAGAATAGCTTAAGGAATAAGCGAGTTATTGTTGGTGACACAAACGATCAAATCTCGGATCAATACAAGGTATTACGCACACATGTGCTTCAGAGACTTAAGGCTAACAAATGGAATTCATTGGCTATCACCAGTCCAAATGAAGGTTGCGGAAAAACACTCACATCAATAAATCTGGCCATTAGTTTGGCTCGCGAAATCAATCATTCAGTTTTACTCGTAGATTTGGATCTTAGACGACCTAGCATACAGCAATACTTTTTTTCGGATGAGCAACCAGGTATCAGCGAATACCTGACTGAAGAAGTAGAACTGAGTGAGCTACTTTTTAATCCTGGTATTGATAGGCTGGTTATACTGCCGGGAAATAAACCTTTTTCCAACTCATCTGAGATGCTGTCATCTCCTAGAATGGTGCAATTGGTCGAAGATATAAAAAGTCGATATGCAAATAGAATGGTCATATTTGATATGCCGCCTGTACTTTTAAGCGATGATGTAATTGCTTTTTCACCATATATTGATGTGGTTATGCTAGTTATTGAAGAAGGTGTGACTCGTAAAGATGATTTAAAACGGGCATTTGATCTACTGGGTGAAGATAATTTACTTGGTACCGTGCTTAATAAATCAAAAGGTAATGAGTTAACTTATGGAAGCTATTATTGAATTTAGTAATTAAAAAGATTTGGTTAGTGGTCGTACCGGTTTCGTTTGCTCGACGCTTTTTTCATCTTTTAGAAATAAGGCAAATATATAGTCCTTATCACTAGTGTAAAAGGGCAGTGTGGTGCATCCCTAAAAGAGTTCCTGTTGAAGAAGAGATAGTTGTAAAGTTTATTTTAGTAGCAAGATCAGTTTCTGCGGTTAATGGAGGGTGTAAGTGTGATTAAGCCTAATTTCTTTATAGTTGGGGCAGCAAAATCAGGTACGTCCACATTGTATTCAATTATTGCTGAGCATCCAGAAGTATTTATGTCACAGGAAAAGGAGCCGTCCTATTTTGTGGCGAATGAAGATCTAGCCTGCCTCTGGCCAGATATGGCAAATAATCCGGTTTCGTACGATGAGCATAAATATCTGGAGTTATTTGAAGATGCCGGAGGTGCCAGGGTCGTTGGTGAATCCAGTACGACTTACTCGATGCTGCCATTCTCAGCTGGTGTCGCGCAGCGGATTTATGACTTCAATCCAGAATCGAAAATACTGTTCGTTCTGAGAAATCCTGTCAAGCGAGCGATTAGTCATTACTGGCACAGGGTAAAAAGGGGCCGAGAAGATGAGTCAATGCAGAATGCAATCACGCTAGATTCCATTTACATGACTGTGAGTGATTATGCTACTCAAATCGAAGATTATTACAAGCATTTTAATAAAAATAACGTGAATGTAATTACTCTTGAAAGTTTCTCGATGAAGCCGGATGAAACAATCAAAAACATATTTAGATGGTTAGAGATTGATGCACAGTCTGTTCCTGAAAACCTGCATGAGCAGAAACATGTAACCCCAAAGGTGGTGCGCCGCCAACGAAACCTTGGTCTTATTGGTAAGATTTTCTTGCCAGCGTATAAGGCAGCAAAACCTGCTATTCCGTTATCTGTTCATGAAGTGGCAAAGAATCTGTTTATGCCTAAAGTCGATAGAAGTGCTGTGGAGAGTGGCACGGTGGTGAAATTCCTTGAGCAGGCGCAGAGGAAACGTAATGAAAAACTGTGCAAGCTTCTTGATAGGGAGTTCCCTGAATGGGAGGTTTAATGCTTCTGTTGCAGGATGTGTTATGAATACACCCCAGGTTTCTGTTGTCATTGCTGCTTATAATGCAGAAAACTATATACAAACAGCGATCAATTCCGTTCTTGCCGAGAACAATGTTTCTCTGGAAATACTCGTAGTCGATGATTGCTCTTCTGACAGCACGGCAGAGATAGTTATCGGTCTGGCTTCAGTTGAGTCGCGGATTAGATATTTCCGAAATGATGTTAATGGAGGGCCTTCCTGTTCGAGAAATATAGGAATTAGAGAGGCTTCCGGTGACTGGATTGCTGTACTTGATGCGGATGATGAATTCAGGTCAGGCCGATTGTCGTGTTTGCTTGAGCTGGCTTCGGATACAGATGCAGAGTTGGTTTGTGATTATCTTCGGCCTATTGATGAACAGGGACACGTGCTGGACGGGATTGCTATGTTTCCTATTGCTGGAAGAGGTGAGTACGCCATATTGACCACATATGACTTTATCCAGGCAGATATGCCAGGCATTGCTGGATTGAAAGCAGGCTATCTCAAGCCGGTTATTAAAAGACGCTTTTTACGACATCATGGGATTCGCTACGATGAAGCTGTGCGTGTAGGTGAAGATGCATTGCTGTTGTTCGAGTGCTTAATGAAAGGCGTGAGGGCAGCCGTGACAAAACGGCCTATGTATGATTATCGGTTCACTAATGATTCAATTACCAGACAGTTGGCAAATAAAAATTATGATACGCTGCTCGAGGTTAATAAAAAAATGATACAGATGACATCTGCTGAAGACAATAAGCTACTCATTGGATTACTGGAAGAAAGGGAGTCTCTTTACGGTTGTGCAAAGGCGTATGAATCACTAGTGAGGGCTTTTAAGAAGAATAAACGTATTTTGGACGCGGCAAGTGTAGGATTGAGTAGGGCGCGCTGTATTGGTTATTTTACCAGGACTTTTTTTCAACGTTTTAAAATACGTGCTGGGATATCACGGGCAAGGTAAGCTGAATGCGTATAAATGAGAAAGCATCGGTAACAAACGGTGCTGTTGATGTGGGCACCCTCCAGCATGACAATACTATCAGAAATAATAAAGTAAAACTGCTAAGCATGCTGCCATTACTGGTATTTATATTTGGCAGTCTTTGGTATCTACCTAAGTTTTTGCAAGCTGGTGCTATATCTTCGAGTTTTGCGGAAGGAAGTGTATATCGGCAGCTGGTTTTTGGCTTCGCCTATCTTTTAGCCGGCATGTCGATTTTCAGAAACATGCGTTACATATTTCCGTTGATTATTGAGCAGTGGCTTTCGGTTATGCTTTTAGTGATGGTGTTAGGATCGGCTATATGGTCGGCAGCAGCTGGAAAGGTGCTTATTAATTTTGTGCATTTGTCTGGTGCATTTCTAATTGCCTTAACGTCGGGGTTCAATTTTTACCATTCTCCGAAAATATTCTTCCGGAGGCTAGGTTTGTTGTTGCTGGTTACGCTGTGTTTTTCTATTGTTATTTCAGTGATTGTGCCAATATATGGTCAGATGTTTATAGGTGACCGATTACGCTGGGTGGGTGTGGGTACACATCCGAATCATTTGGGGATTGCCGGTGCGGTAGGAGTATGGTCTGCGCTAGCGCTTTACCTGATAGGTGATGCGGCAAAAGATCGGCTATTGGCTGTACTGGTCTTGATTGTCAGTTTCGTCGCGATTATCGGCGCAAATAGTGTTACATCGTTAATTGTTGCCAGCGCTATGGTCTTTTGGTTTCTGTTTGTAGGAAAAAGTACTAATCAAAAATCGATTATAATACGGGCGATGCTGGGTGTATTTGTGGCAACAATTCTTGTGCTGTTGGTCTATATCCTGGCGCCCGAGTTGCTGGGTTTGAAGGCCTTGTTTGGTACAGTAGGACGCTCGGAGAATCTTACAGGGCGTACAGAATTATGGGGAATTGCATTTAAAGCCATTCAGGAGCGTATTCTATTTGGTTGGGGATATGATTCATTAATATCACTTGGTTCGAGGTTCGGTATTTCCTACGGACAGTTTCATAATGGTTATCTGGATTTGCTGGTCAGAGGTGGCGCTATATCATTAGTGTTGGTGATCGTGATGCTGGTTACAGGGTTGGTGAATGGTTATCGTAGTTTGTCACACTCACCTAAGATTGTTATTACTGCGCTTGGGATGTGCTTCTTTGTCATCTTACATAATGTAACCGAAGCTTCTATCGTGAGGCCTGCTCACCTATTGTGGCTGCTATTGCTTACGGCTGTCGTTGCTCTCGGGCTGTGTAATTGTGAAAGAAGAAAACCGCGGACACAGTGATGAGCCACACTAAGCCACTACTGATATCGGTATGTATCGCTACCTATCGTCGGGCAGGTCTGCTCGGCGAGCTTCTCGAAAGTCTTGCTCAACAGGAGTTAAATCAAGATTGTTCGATAGAATTGATTGTTGTTGATAACGACCCAGATAGAAGTGCCGAGTCTGTCGTGATGAATTTTCAACTGAACCACCAGATACCCATAAATTATTCTGTTGAAACAGCGAGAAACCTCTCAACGGTAAGAAATCAATCCGTCAGGCTTGCGAATGGTGACTTTGTTGCGTTTATTGATGATGATGAAGTAGCGGAGCCATGCTGGCTTAAAGAGCTGCTAGCTGTGTTGGAAAAATGTAAAGCAGATGTTGTCTCCGGCCCTGTAATACCTGTTTACTCAGATAGTATACCGGTATGGATGCAGAGAGGGGGATTTTTCGAGCGTCGTAGATTGATAACAGGTAGCGAGATAGAGTTTGCTGGGACAGGTAACGTGCTCATAAGAGTGGAGAAGATACGTGAACTAAACGGTCCGTTTGATCCTGTCTATGGGCAAACAGGTGGAGAAGATACCAATTTTTTCTACCGTCTGAAAAAATCAGGGGCTAAGATTGTGTGGGCGAATGAGGCGGTGGTTATGGAGATTGTGCCTCTCGCTAGAGCAACGATCAGATATATCACCAGACGTTCCTATCGTGGTGGTCAGATTTATGCGTCCATCATGTTGCCTGACTGGACAATCCCCAAGAAGATCACCTGGGTGTTGTACCGGCTATTAATAGTGTTACTGGCATGCCTATTGTTGCCGATTTCCTGGCTAGCCGGGCGAATTGCAGGAATGAAGGTATTGCAAAAATTTGCGTCTAATCTGGGACAGTTAAGTGTTCTTGTAAAACACCGTGTGAAAGAATATCAATGAGCGGTTTTGTATATATAAAATGACATTGCTGTCCCGTTAACTTTCAAAGCAAAACCATCTGATAAAGATCGTGTTGATATTTGCAGGGTGGATCACCTCTCAGTAGTGCCATCAGATCTCGTTTTTCAAACAGGTTGAGCTGTAATAATCGTAATATTTGCTGTGTGCTTTTTTGCAACTTCGATTGAAACTTGAGGAAGGCTAGAAGCAAATAGATACACAGCGCGATCCAGATCTGTGTCATGACCGCATTTTTACTGGTGCCCACAA
>QBVD01000003.1 GCA_003058525.1 gamma proteobacterium symbiont of Ctena orbiculata
CATCATCGCTACCCGTCTCTTTATTTCCGACAATATACCTTGTTTGACCTCGGTGGTCGGCTATGAGAATTCGGTTGTGCAAGGTATCGCTGACAGCCAAATAGAGATCCGACACTGCAATCTTGCCTGGTGCTGCCAAAAGCGTGGGTTTAACGCGGTCCCGCTCCAGTTTTATGGGCACTGGCACGGGATTGAGAATACTTTTGTGCTGTTCGAGCAATTCGCTGATTTTGTTGTCGATCAGCTGGTATCTTCCTTCACCCGTCACCCGGCCGAGCACATCCCCGGCAGGATCGATAAATACTCGGGTAGGCCACGCCCGCATCCCATAAAAACCCGCCAGCAGAGAGTCGACATCGTTGACGACGGGATGATCGATCCCGTATCTGACTACAATGTTCCTGAGAGTATCGAGGTTCTTTTCATTATCGAATTTCGGCGTATGCACACCGATAACCAATAACTGGTCGCCGAATTTCTCCTCCAGTTTTTTCAAGTCAGCCAATACATGGATGCAATTGATGCAACCGTACGTCCAAAAATCAAGAATTACGACCTTGCCCAGCATATCGCCAAATGTCAGTGGTCTCGCCACGTTCAACCATGGCAGGCCTGGCGCGAATTCTGCGCTTTTATCGTATGGACTTCCCTGAGCAATATCACTTCCATCCTGGTCTGCAGTATCGGATGAACAACCGGTAGCGCTCAGGAGGACCAACAAAAACAGCAACCATCGCAACCTGCTTCCAATTGATAATGGACTGCACATGCCAATCATTTTATTGCTTGCCCGGGAAAACCCTCATACAGGCAAGTAGAGCATAGAGAACCCCGTTTGTCTTTATGCATGAATCAGATGTTATGAATTCTTTATAATTTGAAACAAAACCTTTAGCTATAAGTAAAACAGCAACTTATTCTACTATTTGATAAAGATTTTTATGATGATTGACTTGAGCGCAGATTCTGCAATGTTCCTGTGATCGAAAACGGCTTTCAGCGGGTACATGCACCGGGTTGCCACAACTTGTACATTTCACGCGTACCAGTGTCACATCACGCCGTTCCATTTGCGACCACGCGGTAACCGATATCGCGTCTTCGCTACATACATCCATGCAGATGCCGCATCCAGTGCATGAACGCGGTTTCATTCTATAGTACAGTCGCCCACCGTTGTCACTGAACTCGATAGCCCCATGTGGACAAAGCTTCACACAGGCATCGCAGCCATTACAACGAACGGAATCAATGCAGGGTAGATAAGGCCAGACAGAAGAGCCATCTCTATCCGGTATCAATTCTCCCGGCAATGTGAATACATCACCTTCACTTTCATAGAGTTTATGGATGGCTGATTTGGTGCCAATTCCGCCATCAAGCATACCCCGCAGAAATCCTCGACGACTAAGTCTGGATATCGCAAGTTTTTCAACCAATAGATTGCTGATACGCTGCCATTCAACACCGTTTACTCGATAAAAGCTTATCGGTGCTAACGAGTTGAGGAATAATGCGGAGTTTATCCGGTCAATCCTTTCCGAAAATTTGACGCCACGGTTACGCGTACACTCTGAACAGTTGCCTGTTGCGACAAGCCATTCTGAATAATCTTGTCGATACAGTTTCAGGATATCCTTTATACCGACAAGATGGATGCAGGGAACAACAGCAATCTTTTGTTGCACAACCGCCTCTTCGCATGCGCAGAGTGCAACCTTTCTCTGTCCCAAGTCACCAATCAGAATCTCACGTTCGATGGAAATCGCATCCTCAGGACAGACGGGCCTGCACAACCCGCAGCCATCGCAGAGCGAAGTATCAAGACTTAACGACTCATCATCCAGGGTCCAGGCCTGCCGCGGGCAGATATCTACGCAAGAAGAACAGCCGGCCACCTCCACGACTTCATGAACGCAGCGTTCGGATATTACCTCCGGCAATCTCTCTTCATGCTGGATGCGGTCGAGAAGTTCTTTCAGCGGCATCGCAATTCCATCCAACAGCTGTTGACTGCCGTTCTATTTTTTTATGCCTTTGATATGCGTGCTAAACGCAAAATCGCCGCAAAACTTGAGACAACCACCCAATTGCTTCTGCTAATACCCATTAGATCCTCTTCTAACGCTTGTACGGGAATAATGAAATTGGATAAAAGACATTGGGTGGCTGTATCATCCCTTGCAACACTGTTGGTTTTCAACTCACAAGGTACTCTTGCGGATGCTGCTGCAGGTAAGGGTGTCTACGAGGGTACTGGCGGTTGTGTGGCTTGCCACGGATTTTCCGGGCAGGGTGATGGACCGGCAGC
>QBVD01000062.1 GCA_003058525.1 gamma proteobacterium symbiont of Ctena orbiculata
GGCCATTGGCCCAGCATAGGCGTAATACTTCTTTTATCTTCCGCATGGATAACCTCTTTGCAGGCATCTGCGCCCCCTTCCTGTTGAATGAAAAGGCGACAGAATACCGTCAGTTATCCGCGTCGAAGGCCCCGAATTATCACCCTATCGGGGGGTGGCAGGATTCGTGAGAATCAGTGGCAGCTTTCAGTGAGAATGGGGGGCAGCTTTGCCTGAGAATCGGTGGCAGGGTTGAGTGAGAATACACAACAAATCCCTCTTTCACCAATAAACGACGTGGCGCGCTACGACTACCGGTCCATACACTACCGGTAATACAAACGATTTTTTTACTGTTTGGGATCTGCATGCGTACCATTTTTGATTGAAGTGTTTATATCGGTGTTGTAGACAAACCGCCTTTATCTTGCAAAGCCTGCCCTCAACAGGATTGCTTCTGATGACACATCCATGAGTCGCGAACGGTCGGAAAGTTTAGATCAATCCTTTGAATGATAGCTCAGATCGCACGTCAGTGTGATCAGATTGCGTCACACGCATTAAATCGAATATATGTGTTTGAGCGGAATTCGGTTGGTCCTTAGGATTATTCTATTGAATGATTATTATCGATACCATCCATATGGTCGCGCACATTAATTAGATAGTGGAGTTTTTTAACTTTAGCTACAGAGGACACTAGCGCATAAAATCAAGCAGGCCGCCACTGCCTTTGTTTTTATCGATATAGTCGGCCACCTTGTCGTGGCCATTGCTGCGTGCAATATCGTATGCGTTTTCACGGCGCAGGTTGAGATGATGGGCATCGGCCTTGACTTCCAGCAGCCGCTTTACGACTTCCATGTTGCCTTGTTCCGCCGCCAGCATCAGGGCTGAATTACCTGCATGGTTGTAATGGTTAAGATCAGGGCCATATCGCAGCAGGATGTCAACGGTGTAGACGGATCCGTTTCTGGCTGCCAGCATCAAGGCGGTATTGCCGTTATCGCTTTCACGGTCTATGTACTGTTCATTCTGTATCAGTTCATTGACTAGTTCAGCATGACCGTGGGATGCGGCACGCATCATCGGCGTAAGCCCGTCTTTGGCATGGAGATCGATCTTAGCGCCTGATCGCATCAGCAGATAGAAGATATCTTTATTGCCCGCATCGATGGCATGATAGAGCGGTGTGCGGCCTTTCTCATCAGCCTGGTCGACGGCTACCCCCTTTTTCAGCAACATCTTGACGATTTCAGGCTGTTGTTTGGCAACCGCCAGAATCAAAGGTGTGATGCCCTCGCCGGTGGCTTTGCTGGCATCCGCACGTTGCACCAGTAAGAGTTTTACGAGCGTTGGATTTTTATGTTCCACCGCCATATGCAGTGGCGTTACGCCATTATCACCGACAACATTGACGTCGGCGTTGTATTCGATCAATTGCCGTGCCAACTCCAGATTGTTCTCCCTGCTGGCGAGCAGCAGCGGAGTAGGGCTTGCTGCGGATGCCAGGTTGGGATCGGCACCTTTCCCCAGCAACAGGGTTACAACTTCTTTGTGCCCCTGCCAGACACTGCGACTCAAAGGTGTGAGCCCCTCCGGGTCGAAACCGTTAATGTCCGATCCCTCTTTCAACAAGGCCTCGATCAGCGGCATCTGTCCCCGCCATGCGGCCAGATGCAGGGTACTCCAACCGGCAAAGGGATTTCTCTCTTCGTTGGCCTTGTTTCTGGACGGCATGACGGATTGGCTGACCTTGGCCAGATCGGGGAATTCGCTCCTTCGGTTCTTGGTCTGGGTGGCTATGCCACCTGCTGTCCTCAACTTTTTGGCAATCACGTGATATTTACGCAGCTCGGCCAGATCCAGTGGGGTCTGCTTGTTGCGGTTTTTCGCATTCACCTTAGCGCCACCGTTGATCAGAGCCCCGACCGTTTCTGCCTGTTTCCTGTTGGTTGCGACCAGTAACGGTGTGTTGTTGTTGGCATCATGGGTTTCAAGTTTGGCTCCGGCCTTGATCAGGCTGCGTACAATGGAGGCGTGCCCCAGACCGGCAGCGGAATGGAGCGGGGAATCGCCCAGGCTGTCACTGGTATTCGGGTTGGCGCCGGCGGCAAGCAACATTTCAACTATTTCCTGGCGATTGTTGATTGCCGCCTCGTGAAGTGCGCTACGGCTGAACTCGTCCCGGGTGTCAGGTGAGACGTCGTTGGCGAGCATACGTTTGATGGTCTGTGTCTTACCTGCGGCAGCTGCACGGTTGAAGAGTTCCGATATCTGTTTGTCATCCAAGCCATCCGTGGGAGATGTGGAGCCCAGAAGATCGAGTTTCTTTTGCGCTAGTTTGTGCCCCTGGAAGGCAGCCCTTTGGTACCAGTCAGTGGCTGTTACGAGATCGGCTTTAACTCCCCAGCCATGTTCGTACATGGTCCCGGTTGTGTATTGCGCTTCGATATGTTCCTGTTTAGCTGCCTGTAGAAACCAGTGATAGGCCCTAGCCGGGTCCTTTTTGACACCACGCCCTGCACGATAGAGCCCGCCAAGAGCAAATTGAGCTTCCTGATCACCTTGTTGGGCCAGGTTTTGATAGATTTCCGCCGCTTTTATGAAATTGCGCACGCGTATTGCCGCTTCCGCCTGATCATGGGTGGAGGCGTGGAGTAGCAGTGGAAAGAGGAGTAGGAGGATTAGCAGAGATGCAGCCATAGCGCGGAGTGAGGTTACATTTCCATCTCTTTTAAGCGGTGCCGTGTTTGGTTTCCACATTGATTCCTGTCTCTTTAAGAAAGCCTGTTGGTAGGATGCCGCCGGCGCATATGATGGCTGCGTCATTAGGTATTACAATCTTCTCTCCCCCTTTGTCGATGGTAACTTCCTCAGGTGTGAATTCAACGACATTGGAGCTGAGCAGTAGATTGATTCTTCCTGTATCCACAGCGGCATCCACCTTCGACCGGTTTTTCTTTTTGGCCCGGCTGAAGGCGCCGCTCCGGTAGGAGAGCGTTACCGTGGTTCCCGGTTCGTCGGCAATGCTGTGGGCGGCTTCCAAGGCACTGTCACCGCCGCCGACGATCAGGACATGCTGATTCCTGTATTGTTCCGGATCGATCAGCCGGTAGGTGACTTTACTCAAATCCTCTCCCGGTACGCCGAGTTTTCTGGGTGTGCCGCGCCTGCCGATGGTGAGCAGCACCGTACGGGTATGATAGACGTCTTTATTGGTTTTGACCTCATATCCTCCCTTGTCATTAGATAGGATCTTCTCCACCCGCTCATGGTAACTGATTTTTACACCGGTTTTTTTCTCTACTTTCTGCCAGAATTCCAGCAGTTTCTCCTTGGTTGTTTCGGTGAATTTCACCTCACCGACCAGCGGCATTTTGACGGGCGCGGTCATCACCAATTTCCCCCGGGGGAATTGAAATACGGTTCCCCCCAAGGATTCCTGTTCAACGGTCTTGTATTTTAGTTTTTTCTCCATGGATCTCAGGGAGGCGCAAAACCCAGCCGGTCCGGCACCGACTATTAAGACATCCAGCGGTGCGGAGGCGGAGGCGCCGTTATTGAGATCGTCGACAATGTAATCCAGCGCTTTATAACCCTGTTCTATGGCGTTCCTGATCAATCCCATGCCACCTAATTCACCGGCAATATAGATACCGGGCATACTTGTCTCGAAGTTGGGTTTCAGGAGCGGGATATCCACGCCGCGCTTTTCGGTACCGAATACCAGGGTAATGGCATCGAACGGGCAGGCGGTCTTGCAGGCGCCGTGGCCGATGCAGTTGGTAGGTGCGATCAGTTCCGCCTTGTTGTCAATCAGGCCAAGCACAGGGTGATTTGCCTGCTCCGGACAGGCCTTGACGCAGGTGCCGCAGCCCATGCACTTCCCCGGGTCGATTAACGGATGGAGTGATGCGGGTTCTGTCAAACCGGCCTCGAACTCCTCGGTCTTCAGTGCGAGGTTCCGTTTGCTTTTGCGTTTTGTATAGATGACATAGATTAACCATACCAAAAGTATGGGTATTGCGTATATCATGTACAGGTCTAGGGAGTACTGCATCTTGCTGTCTGTACTCAATATTTCAGAGAGTGTTGTAGTTCACATTTCATTAGCTCAGAGCGCCTGGATTTTACACCCTTACTCATCATTTCGGTCTCTCTGCCGAAAACATAAATGATGTCAGAGTCTGTTTTTGTGAAGCCCTTCATGGATGGGAAAAATGTCCCAACATAAGATAGCTGCATGTACTAAATTGAGGCTGATCATAAGATACAACTCAATAAAAAATGTTAATAAGTAATTGAATTTATACCAGGTTACAGGTGATATAGATGAATACAGCCGCAATTCCGGCCAGCGTTAATGAGACAGTTCTTGATAGGATTCTCTCCGCATGGCAGCAACGAGCAGGCCTAATCACAACCCTAGGATTTACACTGTTTTCCATGCTTTTGCTCTATATGGGATGGCTAAACCATACAGAAGCGGTATGGACGGCAGAATCTGGGTGGGGATATTGGTTCGGGATTGTCGGTGGCAGCCTGATGCTGATGTTGTTGCTCTATCCCATGCGCAAGCGGCTTCACTTCATGAACAAGTGGCTGACGGTCAAGTTCTGGTTTCGCCTGCACATGGTATTTGGTGTCCTGGGGCCGGTATTGATCATGATGCATTCGAGTTTCCACATTGGCTCGTTGAATGGCCAGGTGGCCCTTTACAGCATGTTGTTCGTGGCCATCAGTGGCCTGTTCGGCCGTTATTTCTATACCCGAATCCACTATGGTTTGTATGGTAAAAAGGCCACATTTGCCTCTCTGCATGCGGACTCGGCAGAGCTGAATAAAAAACTCGGTCCCCTGTTCGAGCTCCAGCCCAGGGCGCGAGAGATGATGAAGCAGTATGAGAAAATGGTCATGGAAGCCCCTAAAGGTCCGATTGCCAGCGCCAAGCACTGGTTCAAGATGCGGCTCATGTCCGTCAGGATCTACCCGACGGTGATGCGCGCACTGAATAAAAAACTCCTGGCAGCCGGTCATCGAAAAAACTGGAACAGGGCCAAAGTACGGCGTAAACAACTTCGTATCCGGAAAATGCTGCTGACACATCGCAGTATACTTCGACAGATTCTCGAGCTACATTTCTACGAGAGGCTCTTCGCTATTTGGCATCTGCTTCATATGCCGCTGTTCATCATGATGGTGATAACCGGTTTTGTGCATGTCTATGCTGTTCATGCTTATTAATTAACGAGTAACTGTTTTTTAGATTCGTGATGATACGAAATGGCTGTTATGCCTTTTGTCTGTGTCTACTCATGCTTTGCTCTATTTCTCCTGTGATGGCTGGGAAGCTAGATCTTATTTTGATGCCTGGTCCGGTGATTTCAGGTCATGCCGAGTTTGAGGAAAAGTGCGAAAGCTGCCACGAGACACTGAAAAAGGCTGAGCAGGTGGAGCGTTGCCTTTCATGTCATGACCATAGTGATGTCGCCAAGGACATCGAACAGGGCATGGGGTATCACGGCAGGCTTGATCCGGAACAGGCGAAAAACTGTAAGCGCTGTCATACGGAACACAAAGGCCGGGAGCGGGACATCGTCAATCTGGACAGCGAATCGTTCGATCACAGTCAAACCGATTTCAGTCTCAAGGGAGCTCACACAACCCTGACATGCCAACTCTGCCATACCCAGGAATACAAGAAATACAGCCAGGCGCCTTCTCTGTGTTTCGATTGTCATGAATCCGATGATGCCCACAAAGGGAAGCTTGGTAAGGAGTGTGAAACCTGCCATGACGAAAAGAACTGGAGCAAGCAGACCTTCGACCACGACCTTGATACGGAATACCCACTCAGTGGCAAGCACAGAGAGCTGGACTGCAGACTGTGTCACGCCGATGATCACTACAAGAACACCCCAAAGGAGTGTGTCGGCTGCCATCTGATCAATGATGCGCACAATGGGCGTTATGGCAAGGTGTGCGCCAAGTGTCACGGTACGGAAGGGTGGAAAGAACTGGTCTTCAATCACACTGCAGATACTGAATTTTCACTGGAGGGCCGGCACAAGGATGTCCCTTGCGACACTTGCCATAAGCGTGGTCCTTATGAGAAAAAGCCCGCCAAGCACTGTTTTTCATGCCATGAAAAAGATGATGTGCACAAAGGCCGAAATGGCGAGAAGTGCGAGGATTGCCACAGCGCTGAGAGCTGGACCAAGGTGAAGTTCGAGCATGGGAATGACACCCAGTTTCCACTCAAGGGCAAACATCAGGATCTGGTATGTACCGCCTGCCATCGCACAGTGGCGATGGATGACCTTCAAGAGGCCGATTGCATCACTTGTCATCGGCCCATCGATGTGCATAAGAATGAGCTGGGTGAAGATTGTGGTTATTGCCATAATGAACAGGGATGGAACGTTAAACTCTTTTTCGAGCACGACATCACCCGTTTTCCTCTGATCGGTATCCACAGTGTCACCACTTGTGAATCCTGCCATCTGAATGCCGAATTCCAACAAACCGATAGTGCCTGCCTTGCCTGCCATGAAGCCGAAGAGCCCCACGAGGGCCGCATGGGAGAGAAGTGCGGTGACTGCCACAATCCCAATGCCTGGTTATTGTGGACCTTCGATCATGACACCCAGACCGACTTTCCGCTGGAGGGCAAGCACGGAGAAATCTACTGTGACAAATGCCATCGGACGGATCTGACAGAACATAAACAATCCGCTAACCACTGCTACGGCTGTCACCGGGGAGATGATATACATCGCGGCGGCTTCGGGCGTCACTGCGATCGTTGCCATAGCACAGAGACCTTCGAGGACCCAGTCATACGTTGACTGTCATCGGAACGGACAAATGATGAATATGACTCAGAACGGCAAAACAGCGTCCGATAACGGATTGACTCAACTTACTTGGTTGATGCTCATGCTGGCTGTGATTTACAGCGGGTTATTCAGCAGTCCTGCATCAGCGGTATCCACTGATTACGACCATTTCTCCACAGGATTTCCGCTTACCGGCGAGCATCGCAATGTGGAGTGTGACCAGTGCCACGACACAGGACAGTTTGCAGGCACGCCCGTGTTGTGTAACGGGTGTCATAATGATACTGATGCCGCAGGCAAGTCGATGGACCACATTCGCAGTGATGACCAGTGCGACGACTGCCATACCACGGTCGGCTGGCATGTGGCCCGCTTTGATCACGGCAGTATTTCCGGTGACTGTTTTGCCTGTCACAACAGCAGTGCCGCTCAGGGCAAGGGCAGTGATCATATCCTGTCGGGCAATACCTGCGAATTCTGCCATTCAACCTTCAGTTGGGCGAGGGTCAGTCACGTAGACCACACCCAGGTGACCGGCACCTGCGAAAGCTGCCACAACGGCGATATCGCGGCGGGCAAGCATGCCAGCCATATCGCCACCAATGATCCATGCGATACCTGTCATATCACCCAAAGCTGGCTGCTGGTCTTTTTCGACCACTCCAATGTGGTCAGTGGCACCTGTGAGACCTGCCACAACGGAGTCAGTGCTACCGGAAAATCCGCATCCCATATCGTCACCTTTGAGTCCTGCGACCTTTGCCACACCACGAATGGCTGGCAGGTTGCCAATTTCTCCCACGCCGGCATCAGCGACAACTGTGAAAGCTGCCACAACGGAGTCAGTGCCACCGGTAAGAATGTCGGCCACCTGAACACAACCGCACCCTGTGAGCTTTGTCACACCTCAACCAACTCATGGTTGGTCGTCAACTTTATCCATGGGGAGGAGGCATTTGGACAGTGCTCGACCTGTCATGACGGTGTCACACAGCCGGGCAAGCATGCACAACATATCCAGACCACTGCGGAATGCGACCGCTGCCATACCTCGACTGAATCCTGGGATCAGGTCGGCTTCGATCATAGTGAAGTAGTGCCGGGAACCTGTGCCTCCTGTCATGATGGTGTGCAGGCGCCCGGCAAGCACGCCACTCATATCGTGACCAATGAGTCGTGCGATGTCTGTCATGCGACGACGGCAAACTGGAATGTCATCCGTTTTGACCACAGTAGTTTCGACACGGCCAGTCTCTGTTCGACCTGTCACGACGGTGTTCGGGCCACCGGCAAGCACGCCACCCATATCCAGACAACCGAGCAGTGCGATACCTGCCATAACTCCACAAACGACTGGGCCAATACCAGTTTCGATCACTCAGGTGTGGAGACTGCGGGTCTCTGTTCGACCTGTCACGATGGGACAACCGCCACCGGCAAGCACGCCGCCCATATTCAGACCACTGAGCAGTGCGATACCTGTCACGGCTCGACCAATGCCTGGAATATCGTGACTTTCAATCACCCGGCGGATGTGGCTGGTCGCTGTTCAACCTGCCATAACGGTATTCAGGCCACCGGTAAACATGCCAACCATCTGCAGACCAACGGGGAGTGCGATACCTGCCATGTCATTACCGCATGGAATGTATCCAACTTTGACCATACCGATATAGTCAGCGGTTGCGAGTCATGCCATGACGGTGTGATTGCAACCGGCAAGCATGGCAGCCATATCCCCACCACTTCCTCCTGTGAAGCCTGTCATTCCACCAATGACTGGACCCTCGCCAACTTTTCCCACGAGGGTGTCTCGGGTACATGTGAATCCTGCCATGATGGCAATATCGCCACCGGCAAGCATGACAACCACATCCCCACCAACGCATCCTGCGACAATTGCCACAACACCAGTGGCTGGGCGATCAGCAACTTCGATCATGAAGGTGTGAGCGGCAGCTGCCAGTCCTGTCACGACGGCGTGCTCGCCACCGGTAAGCACGATGCCCATGTGGCCACCACCGCGGCCTGCGAGGGCTGTCATACCTCGACCACCAGTTGGGCGGAGGTCAATTTCGACCACTCGATCGTCACCGGCGCCTGCGAAAGCTGTCATGACGGCGTCATCGCCACAGGAAAATCGGCGGATCATGTCGAGACCACGGCTGCATGTGATAACTGCCATATCTCGAATGAGACCTGGACCAGTGTCAGATTCGACCACAGCGGCATCACCAGCGGATGCGAAAGCTGCCACAACAATGTGGATGCGATCGGTAAACCCGATACCCATATTCCGACCACTGAGCCTTGTGAAAACTGCCATAATACGGTGACCTGGAGCACCGGCAGATTCGATCATGCCAATGTGGCCGGCGCCTGCTCAAGCTGTCATGACGGTACCACCGCCACCGGCAAACCGGCGCAGCATATCCTCACCGATGCCCAGTGCGACAGCTGTCATACCTCGACCATCAACTGGACACAGATCAGTTTCAATCACGACAATTTCCAGGTGAGCGGAAGATGTTCGGACTGCCATGACGGCACACTGGCCACGGGTAAACATGCCCAGCATATCGAGACCACGGCCCAATGCGACACCTGTCATCTCTCCACCCTGGTCTGGACCGATACCAGTTTCGATCACAGCGGTGTCAACACTGCGGGTGCCTGTTCCACCTGCCATGACGGGACAACCGCTACCGGCAAACATCCCAGCCATCTCTCGACCACGGAAGAGTGCGATGTCTGCCATACTTCGACCACCTCATGGTTGCGGGTGACATTTGACCACAGTTCGGTACCCACCGCGGGTGTATGCTCCAGCTGTCACAACGGTATCCAGGCCACCGGCAAGCATGCGACCCATATCGATACCAATTCCCAGTGCGATGTGTGTCATACCACGAATGGCTGGACGGTCACGACTTTCGATCATAGCGGGGTTACCGATCCCTGTGAGTCTTGCCATGACGGCAATACCGCCACCGGCAAACATGCGGCCCACATCCCCACCTCCTCGGCCTGTGATGTCTGCCATACCACCAATGACTGGACTATGGCCGGCTTCAGTCACGCGGCGGTGGTCGATCCCTGCGAGGTATGCCACAACGGTGATATCGCAACCGGCAAGAGCCCATCCCATGTGCTGACCAATGCGCCGTGCGACACCTGCCACAACACCAACAGCTGGCAGATCAGCAGCTTCAACCATGAAGGGGTAACCGGTAGTTGCTCATCATGCCATGACGGGGTACAGGCGACCGGCAAGCATGCCTCCCATGTGGCCACGACAGCCTCCTGCGAGGCCTGTCATACCTCCACCAACAACTGGCTGCAGATCAATTTCGATCACTCCGTGGTAACGGGTACCTGTGCCAGCTGTCACGATGGCAATACCGCCACCGGCAAGCCGGTCGATCATGTCCCGACCGACGCCGCCTGTGATAACTGCCATATCTCCAATACCACTTGGTTGAACGTGCGGTTCGACCATACCGGCATCGTTGCGGGATGCGAAAGCTGCCACAACAATGTGGACGCCATCGGCAAACCGGCGACCCATATCCCGACCACCAGGCCGTGTGAGGATTGCCATACCACCGTTACTTGGGCCACGGGTACTTTCGATCACGTGGGTGTTGTCGGCACCTGCTCGAGTTGTCACAACGGCAACACCGCTACCGGTAAACACGCGGCCCATGTGAATACAAACGGGCAGTGCGACAGCTGTCATACCTCCACCGTGACCTGGCTGTCGGTGAATTTCGATCACAGTACGGCTACCGGCCCCTGCTCGAGCTGTCACAACGGCACCATTGCCACCGGCAAGTCGGCCAGTCATGTGGCTACAAACGCGGAATGTGATATCTGCCACATCTCGCAGAACAACTGGGCTGCTGTGAATTTTGATCATTCAGTGGCGATCGGTGTCTGCTCCAGCTGTCACAACGGCACCACCGCGACCGGGAAGCCGGTTAACCACATCCAGACGACTTCGGAGTGCGATGCCTGCCATATCTCCCAGACCAACTGGCTGGCGGTACAGTTCGATCACACCAATGCAGCAGGCAACTGTTCGAATTGCCACGACGGTATCACCGCCACCGGTAAGGATCCCGGGCATGTGCCGACCACGGCACAGTGTGATGATTGCCATCTCTCAACATCCAACTGGCTGAATGTCCGTTTCGTTCATGGCAACGTGGCCGGTACCTGTTCCACCTGCCACAACGGTGTCACCGCAACCGGTAAACATGCCTCGCATATATCAACCTCGGCTCAGTGCGACGTATGCCACACCTCAACGTCCGACTGGAGGAGTGTGAACTTCAGTCATAGCGGAATAACCACAGGCTGTTCGAATTGCCACAATGGCACATTGGCCACCGGCAAGCCGGTCAACCACATACCGACGACGGAAGAGTGCAACGTCTGCCACTTGTCCACCAGCAACTGGCTGAATGTAAGATTCAGCCATAGCGGTGTGGCCGGCACCTGCTCCAACTGCCACAACGGTAATTTCGCCACAGGCATGCCACCCGGACATGTACCGACCACGGCCCAGTGCGACAACTGTCATACCTCCACCACCACGTGGACCGCCGTAACCTTCGATCACACCGGTGTTACCGGGAACTGTGACGCCTGCCATAACGGTACGATTGCCACGGGCAAACCCAACGGGCATTTCGTGACCACAGTTCAGTGTGACAGCTGCCATACTACGAATGGCTGGTTACCGGTGACCAACTACAGCCATATTTCGAGCAGATATCCGGGTGATCATCGCGGTAATTTTGGTTGCAACGTCTGTCACACGAGCAACAACGAATCAGTGCCCTGGCAATATCCCACCTATGCTGGAACTTGTGCAGGCTGCCATGCGGGTGACTACAGGACAGGCGAAGACGACCATAATGGCCTGAGTGCCGACAGAAACTGTGGTCAGAGTGGTTGCCACAGGGTCAGTGATCGTGAATGGTGATAACTCGTTTCTTGCCTGGTAATCTTCATGTATTTCGAGATTGCCAGGCAGTTAGCCAGACTTATCCAAGCTTTAGCATTCTAGTTCTAGCGAGTGGGATCTATTTCTTGTTGTATTCTTGCGAGCGCCTGGATAATCGCTTTTCCGTAGGTTATGCAATAAGGTAAACAAGTCAGTGCGGTATATGATTCAATCAAGGTTCTATCTCTGGCTGTTGCCAATGCTTCTGTTATGTGTAGGAGCGGCAGGTGCGGCAACCCAGGTATTGGATCGAATCGAATTGACCACCGAGGGTAAGGATGATGTTGTTAATGTCTATTTCAATATCCCCGTCAGATACGTCTCCCATCTGATCAACGAATCCGGCAATGAAGTCGGCGTCCAATTGAAGCTTGGTCAGACCGCCGATATCGAGCTGACCGATCTGGTTGAGAGTGATCAGCTGACCTGGAGTCCGAGTGCTGCGGTCCCATTGGAGAAGGTGGAATTTCAGGGCAATATCATCGGTACATCCACCCTGCTGGTATCCTTTGCCGCTTCAGTGAGCGATGTGAAAATACGGCAGGGACGTGATTTCTATGTCATGCAGTTTATCCTGCCGGAATCACCGCGGGTTTCGGGTATGGCGGGTTCTCTTGCCAAGGCCATCGATGTCCCGGTACCGGAAACCCGTGCACCGCTCAGTGTCAAATCGCTGCCCCTGGTCATCTATGTGATCAATCTCGGCACTCAGTCGGAACCTGTGGATTTTACCGAGATTGCACCTGTGGCGGTGGGTGAAAATCAGTTGCTCTACACCACCAAGACCAAGGTGGAGGAGCGCACCCTGTACCGATTGCGCTTAGGTTTCTTTCGCACCAAGCTTGAGGCCCAGGAGCAACTGAAGGCAGTAAAGAATTTCTATCCCGATGCCTGGATCGATACCGCGGATATCCAGGAGCGGCGGCAAGCCTTTTTTGATCGGGGGATAGAGCATATCTTCAGTGACGGACTGATGGAAGAACCGCAGCTGGTGGACGTGGATCCCCGGCTTACCGAGATGATGGAGGTAATCCGCCGCACTATAACCGCGGGGGAGTATGCGAAGGCGGTCAGGTTACTCGAGGCGCTGCTGGAGGAGCCGGAGAATATCTACTCCAAAGAGGCGCTTGAGCTCCTGGGACTCTCACGCGAGAGAAACGAACAGATCGCTCATGCCAAGGGGGAGTACCGTCGCTATCTGGAAAAGTATCCGGAAGGTGAGGATGCCGAGCGTGTCTGGCAACGCCTGCTGGGTCTGGAAACCGCACCCATGCGGCCAAAGGAGTCACTGCGTAAAAAACAGCAGGAGGAAGAGGGCGAGGATGGACCGAAGGCGGTATGGGATACCTATGGCAGCCTTTCCCAGAACTATCGCAGGGACAGCATTGACAGCCCGTTTGTCGAGGATGAGGACAGCGTCACCCGGTCGGAGATCGAGACCTTCATCGATCTGAATTCGAGGCGCAAGAGTGAAGATTTCGATATGCGTTTCAAGGTCACCGGCAGCTATATCCTAGACCTGTTGGATGACGGAGACGGAAATGACACCACCCTCAGTGACGCCTACATCGACGTCGAGCATCTTGACAGTCGCACCAGTGCCCGTTTCGGTCGCCAGCGCTTGCGTTCCAGCGGCATCCTGAACCGTTTCGACGGTCTCGTGCTGGGCTACCAGTTGACCCCTGATATTACCCTTCGGGCGACGGCTGGTTTACCGGTTGAACGGTCACGCGACACCTTTTTGAACGATCATAAGCAGTTCGCCGGCCTCAGTGCCGACATCTCAAGCATCTTTAAAAATTGGGATCTCAGCCTCTTCTTAGTGGAACAGCGTGTCGATGATCTGGTAGACAGAAGGGCGATAGGGGGTGAAATACGCTACTTCGATCCCAACAAATCGCTGTTCAGCCTGCTCGATTACGATATCTTTCATGAAGAGGTGAGTATCTTCATGTTGCAGGGCAACTGGCGGTTTGAGAATGAGACCCGCATGTATATGAATCTCGATTATCGGAATACACCGATTTTGAGTACATCCAATGCATTGAGTGGTCAGCTCGATCCCGATACGTCGTTACCGATCGAATCGATCGAAGAGCTGCAGAACTTCTTCAGCGATGATGAGATCTATGAGTTGGCGCGGGATAGAACCGCCGAGACTACCTCGCTATCCCTCGGCATCAATCATCCGTTGTCGAAATCCCTGCAGCTGAGTGGCGATGTGACGGTCAGCAAGACCGGCGAAACACCCGCTTCCGGCGGGGTACAGGCGACAGAGGAGACTGATAATGAGTTCTTCTACACCTTTCAGGTGATTAAAAACGACCTGTTGAAACAGGGGGATATCGGTATTCTCAGCCTGCGCTATTCGGATGCCAACACCTCGGATACATTCCGGGTGGGTATCAGCAGTCGATACCCGATAACCAATAACTGGCGGATCAATCCCCGTATCAATTTCTCCTATCGCACGAATGACGACAACGATGGTTCACGAAAAACGATCAGCCCCTTTATGCGCATGGATTACCGCTACCGCAAGAACATGACATTCGAACTGGAAGGGGGGCTTAACTGGTTCGAAGAAGACGATGGTACGGAAGTGACCGATTTTACCGATTATTTCTTCTATGGTGGTTATCGTTGGGATTTTTAACGAACAGCCAAGATTTCCAACCATAATTCAGGACTGCTTAAACACTCATTTTAGTTGTCACTGCAATACCCCTGATTACTCCCATTCGGCAACACAGCAGCAATAAAATTAGTATTAACAGGCACTAGGTAACTGCGGTTATAATCCCGCCTTTATGTTGATGAAAGGTCTTGATATTGAACCAGCTGATTGCCATCGCATCCGGGGGCGCAGTCGGAGCGTTGTTCCGCTTTTGGGTATCCAGTGGCATATACAGCCTGCTCGGTCGCGGGTTTCCCTATGGCACGCTGGTGGTAAACGTGTTGGGATCGCTGGTAATGGGTTTTCTGTATGTCCTGCTGCTGGAGCGCACGACTGTATCACCGGAAATGCGGGGCGCCTTGCTGATCGGCTTTCTCGGTGCCTTTACCACCTTTTCCACCTTCTCTATCGAGACACTCAACCTGCTTGAGCAAGCGGAATTGCTGAAGGCCGGATTGAACATTCTGGTGAGTGTCATCGCGTGTGTTTTGGCCTGTTGGTTCGGCCTGGTGGTTGGGAGACAGCTATGAAACTGACCGAAGTGACCATGGTGCGGGTCTATTTGACCGAAGGTGATCATCAGTTGCGGAAATTGCTCGACTTTTTACATCGGGATGAACAGGTCAGCGGGGTTACCGCGTTTCGCGGTATTGCCGGTTTCGGACGTTCGGGCAAGGCGCACGAGTCAACCTTGTTGGATATCTCCATGGATCTGCCGCTGGTTGTCGAGTTCTTCGATCTGCCAGAGAAGGTGGATGGGGTGCTGCAAGATCTGAATCAATGGGTTGAACCGGGCCACGTTGTAAGCTGGCCCGCACGAATGAATATGGGTGAATAATCAATGTTGGATCCGCGATTGTTAAGAAACAACCTGGAACAGGTGGCACAGCAGTTGGCGCGCCGGGGTTATCAACTGGATGTTGATCAAATCAGTACCCTGGAAGCGCAACGCAAGCAGTTGCAGGTAGAGTCGCAGGAGTTGCAGAATCAGCGTAACAGTCGTTCCAAGTCGATCGGGAAGGCGAAAGCGGCAGGGGAGGACATCGAGCCGCTGCTGGCTGAAGTGGCGCAACTCGGCGATCAGCTGAAGGCCTCTCAAGAGGCACTCGGCAAGGTTCAGGAGACCCTTTCGGATATCACCCTCGGCATCCCCAATCTGCCCCATGAATCGATACCGGACGGCAAGGATGAGGAAGACAACCGGGAAGAGAGACGCTGGGGGGAGCCGCGCGAGTTTGATTTCGAACCCAAGGACCATGTGGACCTGGGCGATGCCAGCGGATTACTCGATTTCGAAGCGGCAGCCAGATTGACCGGCTCCCGTTTTGCCGTCATGGCGGGACCGCTGGCGAGAATGCATCGGGCGCTGATCCAGTTGATGCTGGATACCCATACCACGGAACACGGCTATACCGAGGCCTATGTCCCCTATATGGTGAATGCGGACAGCCTTCGCGGTACCGGACAGCTGCCGAAGTTTGAGGAGGATCTGTTCAAGCTCTGCGGTGAGTCTGAATACTACCTGATACCCACCGCGGAAGTGCCTGTAACTAATTTGATTCGGGATCAGATCATCGATACCGATTACATGCCGCGCAAATGGGTGGCGCATACTCCCTGTTTTCGCTCCGAGGCCGGATCCTACGGCAAGGATACCCGGGGCATGATTCGCCAGCATCAGTTCGAGAAGGTCGAATTGGTCCAGGCGGTGCCGGCCAGTCAATCGTTTCAGGCCCTGGAAGAACTTACGGGTCATGCCGAGGCAATCCTTAAGAAGCTTGAACTGCCCTATCGGGTTGTGACCCTGTGTACGGGGGATATCGGTTTTTCCTCCACCAAGACCTACGATCTGGAGGTCTGGCTACCCGGGCAAAATAGATATCGGGAGATATCGTCCTGCTCGAATTTCGTCGATTTCCAGGCCAGACGCATGCAGGCGCGTTGGCGCAATCCGGAGACAGGCAAACCTGAACTGGTGCATACCCTGAATGGATCGGGATTGGCCGTGGGACGCACGCTGGTCGCCATAATGGAGAACTACCAGCAGGCTGATGGATCCATCACAGTTCCCGAGGTACTGCGTGGCTATATGGGTGGATTAGAAAAGATAGTCTGACACGAAGGCTTTATGTGATGGCACAGGGATCTAGATGTTGGCTAGACCATCATGATAAGCAGGATCACAAATCCGATGACAAATGCAATCGGCAATAAGACCGCCTGCCAATCTCCCGTTTGTGCCTTGGGGCTGTTCTTGAGCATATGCTTGGCACGGGGCCAGAGAAACAGAATCATCGCGCCCAACAATAACGCCCAGATGATCTTGGTCCAATCCATCCTACTTGTACTCCTTGCAAACCTCGACATAAAAAACCCCGGCGATGCCGGGGTTTCTCTACATCCATTTAGGACAATCAATCTTCCCCGGAGAGTGCTCCGAGTAGCGAAAGCAGATGCACGAACAGGTTGTAGATATTCAGGTAGAGGCCAATGGTTGCCATGATGTAATTGGTCTCTCCGCCATGCACCATGCGGCTTGTGTCATAGAGAATGAAACCGCTCATCAGCATGATCACGACCGCAGAGATGGCCAGATGCAATGCAGGCATATTGATGAACAGACCTGCGAGTATGGCTATAAAGACGACCAGTAATCCCGCCATCAGAAAACCGCCCATGAAGCTGAAATCACGCTTGCTGGTGAGGGCATAACCTGAAAGGCCAAGGAAGATGATACCGGTGCCGGCCATGGCGGTTCCCACAATCTGGGGGCCGTTAGCCATACTCAGGTAGATATTCAGGATCGGACCGAGCCCGAATCCCATCAGGCCGGTAATGCCGAAAATGACTGCCAGGCCGGTAGAGGAGTTGGCTGTACGCGGCAGTACGAACCAGATCAGCACGATGGCGCCGATCAAAGAGGCCATGTAGGTCCAACCCGGTACGGCAAGAAAGACAGATGCAGTCGCCGTGATCGCGCTGAACAGCAGCGTCATGGAGAGCAGTATATAAGTGTTTTTTATCAACTTATTAGTTGATATTACGGCCTCCGCAGGACGGGCGGCGCTTATATCTAGACGATTCATATTGGCTTAATCTCCTGATTACTTCCCTAAAATCAATCTGATTGGTGAGACAGTTATGGTTGTGATTCGTTCAGCACAGGATACTGTTCCTGGCGAAAAGATCAATACATATAAAATGGTGGTAATTAGTGGATATTTCAAGGTTAGTTAGTGTATGCTAGCGCCGCTTCGGAGAGGTGGCAGAGCGGTTGAATGCGGCGGTCTTGAAAACCGTTGAGGGTTAGTAGCCCTCCCAGGGTTCGAATCCCTGCCTCTCCGCCATGAAATCAAAGGCTTACATCTATCAGGGTGTGGGCTTTTTTTATGCCAGATCCTCAAATTGGTCCAAATTTGGTCCACTCCTAAATAATCGCCTACAATAAGGTACAGCAGCGTACAAATAAACAAGCCCCCAAGGTGCGTCGACACCAAGGAGGCTTTGACCACTACCCAACCTGGTCAGGAGGTTCGGCATGGCTACCCAGAAGCATAACACTCAATTCTGTGAGGCGTGATATGGCCTCTATCGTCAAACGTGAAGGCAAAAAGGGATCCACCTATAGGGTGAGAGTCCGAAAAGGTGGAAGGTATGTCTCAAAGACGTTTACCCGTTTGACTGATGCAAAATCTTGGGCATCGGAAATGGAATCGAAGATCGACAGCCGGCAACTACCGTCTGCCGAAGCTCTCAAGCATTCTCTGGCTGACCTCATAGACAGGTATCTCGAGAATGAGCTGGGAGAGGTCAAGACCGCAAAGGATAAGGCCCGGCATCTCAGGTGGTGGAAAGATCAGGTTGGTGGGGTCAAGCTGGCCGACATTACACCAACCCTGCTGTCTGAATACCGGGACAAACTAAAGAAAAGGATGCAGCCGGGTACAGTCAACCGCTATCTGACCAGTATTTCGCATGCCTTCAGTGTGGCAGTCCGTGAATGGGGCTGGATCGAGTTGAATCCTGTTTCCAAGGTTCGAAAGTTAAAAGAACCGCGGGGTAGGGTGCGGTTCCTGAGTGAGGATTCTGTCGATCAACAGGGTAGGGCGGTCCACGGTGAAAGAACTCGACTTCTCGATGCCTGCCATAAATCCCGTAGTCCTGTCCTGCATGACATTGTGGTGCTGGCGCTCTCAACTGGGATGCGTCAGGGCGAGATTCTGAATCTGACCTGGAAGGATGTAGATTTTCGGGATGGTCGTATCACTCTACTCGATACCAAAAATGGTGATATCCGAGCAATACCAATCATAGGTATGGCGCTCGAACTACTGAAAAAGCGCGCCAAGGTTAGAAGACTTGATACTCAACTTGTCTTTCCGGATAAATCCGGGAAGGCGCCGGCAAAGTTTCGGGATGCGTGGCTGGCGGCTCTCGAACGGGCTGAGATTGACGATTTTCGTTTCCATGACCTTCGGCATACAGCGGCATCGTATCTCGCTATGAGCGGCGCAACGCTGGCCGAGATTGCAGAAATACTCGGTCATAAAACGCTAGCTATGGTAAAGCGTTACAGCCATTTCTCAACTGATCACGTGAGCGGTGTTCTTTCTAAATTGGATGACCGCATGTTCGGGGGTGGCTCATGACAGAATCAAAAAGGCTTTCTTGTAAGATTACGTTTACTAAAGCTCAGACAGATGCCCTTAAGAAAATCTGTGCTAAACCTGACTTCTTAAGCCAGATTTCTGTAGTTATATTAAATCAAATTTATTGGGATGCGTTTAGAGAAACAATTGACGAAAGAAATCAGGCATTAAAAAAGATCAAAGGCTATGCCAAGAAGATATTAAGTGAAAAGAAATATCTTTTTGGTATTGATTTGTACGGGGTTAAAGACATCGATTTTAATAAATTCGAAAAACACATTTCTTCATTAGAGCCGGTCAAAAAAATATCACGCACTGAGAATGCATTGTTTGCCATTGCCTACATCTTAAGGAAGAATGGCTATTCAATAAATTTGAATCCTACTAAAAATGAGATAGGGGAGTTTCTTACAACGGCAGAAATTGTTTTTAATGTAGCAGGTATAAACGCTACACGAGAAAGCATTGAGAAAGCTGCCCGTCGAGCTGGAATTGAATCTGGCAACGGCCAAGTTCCCTTTCACCCCAGTATGTTACCTTTGTCACCTTTAGGGTGGAACGCGGAATGTTCATATGCTACATCGAATGGCTGTTTTAGCGCGACTTACACCTATAGTGCGATCTAATATCTCTCCTAATTTAAGACATATTATTATTTTTTTGTTTATTTTTGTCCTAGATAATTCTGCCGGCTGAATTTACATTTATCCTCAATCAATAAGAATAATTCTCAGTATTTTTCATAAATGTAGAGGATATAGCAATGCCGATTCCGACACTTTCAACAGTCAAGCAATTCTCAGCTAAATACCCCGCATGGTCAGAGGCAAGCGTCCGCTGGAATGTCTTCAACGCAGAGAAAAATGGTTTGGCCGAGGCTGGTGCGATTATCAGGGATGGCGGAAAGGTTTTGATCAATGAAGAAAAATGGTTTGAAGTAAAACTCAATTTTAGAGAATCAAGGAGTTAATAAGGATTAACAAAAACAGCTAATAAGACAAACCATTTTTTGAAGTGGAATCATCACATGGATAACAAATCAAAGATTACGCCAATCCACTCCGAGTACCCTGCAGGATCCTACGGCTGGCGTTTACAACGTGGGCTGTTGACACTTTCAGACCATGGTAAGGCAGGCAGAAACAGAGAGCATATATGTACTACTTGTGGCGAATCATTTCAGTCGTCCAGTAGTGATGAAGATTTGTGTAGTTCCTGTTTGGAGTTGTAATGAGACTTCCGGAGTTACCGCCTAAACTGGTTGAGATGATTCGCTCGGAGGAGCATTTACGAGCGGAGTCTATATTGTGGCTTGGCAGCTGCGTGAATGGCGACGACCCATGGCCAGTTATTGAGGCTGCACATAAGGTTAATCCCGGGCTAGATAAATATGCAATGTTCAAAGCGCTGGGAGGAACAGAAGCCCCACCAATTGCAGAAGATGCGACCCATTATGATTTAGCAAGTCACTATATAAATAGTCTTGGTAAACCTAAACCGGTGGCCGATGAAAACCATATATGGTTGCCAGATACATCAACAGGTTTATGGAAGTGCCGCACACTTGCTTCTCTGCAGGCTGAAATAGGTAGTAATTACACTGTTAAATACTGTAAGCGCCTTTCTGATTATCGGGCAGTTGCACAACTCACATACGACCTTTGCTATGACCCGCTTTTTTTTACAGCTGCGCCAATAGGCTTGGCCGTAGATGGCGAGTTTTACCAAGTCAAAGATCAGCAGATTGATTGTGTTCCATTGACACCGGAATTAAGACAGCGTTTTGCAGTTAACGTCCGCCCAGAGAAGGGTAATCCAACATTATTTCTGGCTTTTCTTGAAAGCACATTCGCGCATGTTAATAGAGATGTGCAAGATCAACAGATTAAACTGTTACAAGAAGTAGTTGGCGCTGTTCTTTGCGGTATTGCGTACAAGTTTGAAGTTGTTGTTTTGCTGATCGGGCCCGGAGGCGCCGGCAAGTCGACATTGCTACGCATTATTGAGGCGCTGATTCCACGTGAGTATGTCTGCGCAATATCGCCATTTGCTTGGGGCAATGAATACTACCGGGCATCCCTGGCCGGCAAACGGATGAATCTGGTTGGCGAACTACCTGGTGATAAACAGATACCTGCTGATCAATTCAAACAGGTGACTGGTCGGGACCGAGTGACGGGTCGATACCCACATGGCAGGCCATTTGACTTTCAACCTACTGCAGCACATCTATTTAACTCAAATCACTTCCCAAACACTCGGGATCAATCCAGTGGCTTTTGGCGGCGGTGGCTATGCCTGGGGTTTGACAATCCAGTAAAGGAAGATCAGCGGGAAAAGGATCTCGATAGATCAATTATTCAGCATGAACTACCCGCGATCGTACATTGGGCCTTGGAGGGTTCTGCACGTGTAGTGGCCCAAGATGGTTTCAGCAGGAGTCAACGGTCTGATCAGCTCATCGATGAGTGGCGGCAGAAGTCTGATGCTGTGGCTGAGTTCATTCACGATACTGAGGCTGTAACTATTGATACAACACATGACACACCACGAACCGAAGTCTACGAGTCATTCAAACAATGGTGTAGAGATGTTCAACGCAGGCCTATGTCCAAAGCAGTCTTCTATTCCAGACTTGAGGGACTTGGTTTCCGTTTAAAACGCAAGCACGGCTATGACTATGTAGAGGGTCTCCGCCTTCTAAATCGGTCATGAATAAGGGGGAAAAAGGGGAAGAAATATGGTTACAAAGTTTTGTATGCGCGCGGGTAGAAACTTTTACTGTCTTTTTCCTTCCCTTTTTTCCCCCAATCAGGGTGAACCTAATAAAACAAGGAGTTAGAAGGTCTACGCCTTCTAATGCGGTCATGAATCAGGGGGAATCAGGGGGAAAAAGGGGAAAAACTATGGTTACAAAGATTTGTATACGCGCGGGTAGAAACTTTTACCGTCTTTTACCTTCCCTTTTTTCCCCAAGCATGGAGCAATTTTAGGGTGGAACCAATTAGAGGGAGGGGGGGTTAGAAGTCTAGAGGGTTGCCGGATCTAGACCGAACGCTACTAGACGCATTTACAAGCGGGAATTATAGAGGGGGGGTATATCAACTGATTGATTTGAACATGAATTTTAGCACTCCATGAACGAAAGACATTTACAACTGATGGGAGTTGGCAATGAATGAACCACACAAATACTTCGAAGAAGAACTTGCCGGAAAAATCGAGGAAGCCTGCGAACCACTTTCGAAACAGTACAGTTTCAATGACATTAGTCTTGCTCTGCTATCTGTATCTGTTAAGCGCCTTATTAAAGCTGGCGGGCCGATTGCAGCAATGGGGCAATTGATAAAAATAATTAATTTTTTACCCAAGCTAACCCCTAAAGATATCAAACCACATGAAATCAACTAGTGATTCATACTATGAAATGTTGTAAAATTAGTAACATAGGAGACATCGGAATGATTCTTCTATCGGAGTCGACACCGGATCGCCATATCCCTATTGTTGACTGTAGTAGCTCCCCTCTTCCGCCCCGTCATAGGCTCGAGTGTACGCTACCGATAAATGTTGAATTTGTTAATTCGGCATCGGTATCACGTGCACTCAATTCAATACGTCACCGATGCCTCAATTATGAGGTGACTCATGAAAAATAAATCAGTACAAGATTATCTCGAAGACCGTGGAAAGGTCGTCGATAAAATGCGTGGCATGCTTGATGCGGCCGCTTTAGAAGGCCGTGATTTAACGCCTGAAGAGATCGAGAAATATGAAGCTCTAGAACGGAAGCAAGAGGCACTTGGCAAACAAGCTGAGTTGATGGAAAGTCAGGACACCCTTGAAGACAAGCTATCACAACCATGGAAACCATTACAAAATAACCGATCGCTAAATGGTGGTGCTGCTGGTCAGGGTAATCAACCAAAAAATATTGTTCCAGCAAGTGAAATATTTTCTGAAGCAACGGACGCACCGCAACCTTCGCCAGGCGTCACACTCGGCGGTATTCTGCGAGCGATGGCAGGTGCAGGAACGACACCGGTTATACAAAACGCCCTCAGTATCGGGACAGATACCGCCGGTGGTTATACGGTACCTACGGCGCTCTTGGCACAACTCATAGACGCATTACGAGCAAAAAGTGTGTGTAATGCTGCGGGATGTCAAACTGTTGTACTCAACACCAAGGAGACAAACGTAGCCCGGCTAGATGCCGATCCTATAGCCGCATGGCGTGCTGAACAAGCGCTCGTCGCGGAGAGTGATCCGACGTTCGGCAACGTACAATTCAATGCGGAAAGCTTGGCCGTGCTGGTAAAGGTTAGTTTCGAACTCCTACAAGACTCGTTAAACGTCGAACAGGCGCTTATGAACGCCTTCGCTCAGAGTCTTGCGCTAACGCTCGATCAAGCCGCCCTCAATGGTGCAGGATCAGCAAATGAACCACTAGGCATTGTTAATACGCCAGGTATCAAAACAGTCGACATGGGAGTAAATGGGGCAGCCTTATCCAACTATGACCCGATGATTAATTCATCCTACGAATTGGCAAATGCAAACGCAGGTAAGGCTACGGCCGCAGTGATGGCGCCGAGAACGGAAATGGAATTTGCAAAATTGGTCGATTCGACCGGTCAGCCTTTACAGCGGCCATCGATGATCAAAGACCTACCCTTCCTATCAACAACTACGATGCCGATTACTGAGACGCATGGTACAGCAAATAACGCCAGCTCCATCATAGTCGGTGATTTTAGTCAGTTGTGGATTGGGATCAGGCAACAACTTCGGATAGAGGTTCTACGTGAGAAGTTCATGGACAACCTTCAGGTAGGCTTTATCGCCCACCTAAGAGCCGATGTTGCGCTTGCCCACCCACAGAGTTTCTGTCATGTGCAGGGGGTGGTACCTACCTAAACTTATATACGGCCCTGGGCATGGCTAAAAAAACTACCCAATTTCTGTAGAGCCTCCTAGAGGGCCAGTATTAGTCGGCGAGTGCCTGGTTCATAGAAATAACCCCGACAGCCTGCGGCCCGAAATTATGAGCCCATTGTGGCTTACCTCCTCGGGCGTGGCAGGCAATATAAAAGATCCTTTACGACTATTGGCTTAATCTGACTCGATCGACGCGCCAAGGTCGACCATTTTCTTGTACACACGGTTGAGTTCGTCGCTGTTCATGGTGAGTTTCGCGGCAAGGAAAAACAGCATATGAAAACTCATGTACCGGGGGTTTTTCCCGCCAGTATATTTTCGCCACTGCTGACCGCCAGCAACATGGATATAGTCGGCCATCTCGGATTGAGTGAGACCAAGCTCCTTGCGGATCACCTGTAGATCATCAGTTGTCGGTGGTGTGTATTTCATGGGGGTTCCCTGGCTTTTATCCTCGGTTTTTGGCCGGAATCTATGTATGTCACTGATCGGGAATTGTGTCAATCAGATCCATGGACGGGGTGGAAAATCTTTGAAATTCTGGCTGGGTGCGGTATTCTGAATCTACTACTAATCTACAAGCGGACTCCGCACCCGTCAGACCTGCGGTTTTTTTGTGCCTGTAATCCGGGCATGACCGGTTTTTATGGCGGGTTGATAGGGCCGAATAAAAGACCTTAGGGGAATAAGCCCAGCCGTCTTGTAGCGGTAGTTGAGACCCGCCACCCTTATTTTGGTGGCGAATACTAAACTACAAGGAGATCATCATGACCACTAAGATGCATAGTGTATCCCGACCGCATAGTAGCTATTGTCAATCTTCAGTACCGAGAGTTGATTTCAACCTAATAGGTTTGCGCCTCAAAATGGAAAGAAAATCACTCGGGCTATCGCAGTTAGAAGTGGCTGAGTTTCTTGGTGTCTCGGAAAGATCAGTCGGGAGATATGAAAGGCTCGGTATCAGAGATTTGGCTGTACTAGACCAAGTGTGTCGTATGTACGATATTTTACTCCCTGATATAATATCGACACACGATAATTATGACTGGATTTCAGAGGCGATTAAGCGATTAGGCCCCGAGGCTGTTACCGTTCTGTCCGCACTGTGTAACAGCATCGAAGCAGATAGGGGGGTTCTATCATGACTGCTAAAATAGTCCAGCTAACCCCTCCTACATCATCGGCTTTAAGAAGTATTATCCGATCTGATTAGTGAAGCAGTATCGAGTAAAGCCCAGTTGTTTAGCTCACTATCTGGTTTCGTTGAAAACTTATTGAAATAGCCCCGCTTTGTCGGGGCTTTAAAATAAGTATAATTTCTCTTAATAATATATAGGCAGTAATTTCTTATTGGCTAAATGCGAGAGTATTATGCTGATATCATATAATCTCGAAACAATTCCCAAGAATAGTCTTCATTGAATAACTTAAATAAGTTGGTTGCCCATTTTTGCTCAAGTGTCGATTGATCAGAAAACCGTAAAGGTTTTTTGAAACTTGCTTCAAGATTAATAGTTATTCCAAGTAGTTTTATATGCTCATTTTTATTGTTAATACCAAATTTGTTCATTAATTCTATATCTTGCAAATAAGGATATTTTGGTAAAGAACTAAAGGCACAGTGTACGGCTTCAAACTTAACAACAGTATTATTAGTATGTATACTAAATTTCATGCCGAATTGTTCATACTTATCTCGTATAACTTTTGTACCTTTAGGAACGTGAAGAGTAATGCTTTTAGCTTTTAATAGGGGATTCCAGTCTTCTTTCTTTGCATTAATAGTATAGTGAATTAGATCTTTTGGGATGAGCCCGCTAGACCCGCCGGCTCCCCCCAAAAGTGTCACTGTACCTGTATCAGTATAACCAATTAGGGTATACGGCTCGCTTAGCCAATCTAATATTGAGTACTCAAGCAGGTTCCCGATTATCTTATTAGATTGGCAAATGTCATTGCTCTTCAAAAGGTTCCATTCTGGTAGATCTTTCAAGGCAGTATATTTTTGGTAAATGCTTAGATTTTTAATGCCTCTAAATTTATAAGTGTAATCAATTGGTTCATTATTCAAGTTTCGCCCGATAGGTAAGATCACTCCATTAGTTGCGTCGTATGCAATAAAAACATTAGTTTTCTGAACAACAGCTGGTGGGGCGTCAATCCATATTTCTTTAACGCCTAAGTAAACAGATAGTAAAATAGCGCCAATAGTAGGAAAAATTATGTGGATTGTTTTGTTATTAAAATCATTAATGTATAAAAAATAAGTTACAGCAATAAAAAATGAAACGATAATTATATAAAAAAATATAACCATTTTTTTTCCATTTATTTCGAATGAGTACATATAGTGACTTATGTGATTAACTGATGATTTACTTTTTCTTATGAGGGGGTATTGGGTTTTCTGGTACTACTCGATCATACATACTAAGGAGGCCTTTGCCTGGAAAAGGCGTAGCACCAATTCTCTTCATCCCAAACTTCACATTTGTGTCCTTGGAATCATCAGATGCTGAATCGCTTGGAAAACCTAGAGAATTGCTTAATATATCTGTACGGATGTCATTCCTAATCAGGTCATTATTTATCTGTTTTTGTTCATTCTCTAGTTTAGTAACTCTATCCATTAGGTGGGCGATTAGTGCATCTTTTGGATCTCCAGTGTTTTTGAGAGATTCATAGCCTCTTGCACGTGTCACAGGATTTTGAACTTGGTAGTCTTTTTCTAACGTTGCTTTAATTTTCTGTTCTAAATCCTCTTTTGCTTTTTGATGAAATTTAGGGTTTGAAAGATTGTATTTGATGATCCTTTGGTCAATAACGTCAAATGGAGGCTCTTCATCTTCTGCAATCATGTGGATTGTAGGCTTTCCTTCAGCGTGACGGATACCAAGTTCGTAAAAGGCGTTTGCGTTATGACCTGTAAGATCAGCTATGACAAGGTCCGAATTAATAGTATCAAGTATTACTCTATCCGTGATTGTGCCTGGATCATCGACCTCATCAGCCCTATATACTTTATAATTAAGGCTATCGTCACTAAAAGCCGGTTTTATTATGTACTCGAGAAGAATATCAGCTTTGTCCCTTTTCTCGGTACCCTCTTTACCAATCGGTCCAATCACAAAACATATTTTTTTTGTCTCATCCTCAGCCATATTAATCATCCCTACTAACTGCAATAAAAAAATATACCATGGGGTACATATAATAAATGTATAAACACAATATTATCGTAAGTAAAAATACTTACAATAATTAGGGTAAACCCTTATAATCAACTCATATTTGACTCACCTTTGTATACATTGCAACCAGGAAGATCGGTGAAGGTGGTTTTTAAATTTTGAAATAGCCATATGTGGGCAAAAACTTTGTCCAAAATTGGTCCACTGAAGTTCAAAAACTCACAAATGTATGCAATAATCACCAATTGTAAGTTATTGATATTTCTTTAGTGAGTTATTGTATGTTATTGTAATATATGGGGAAAGTAGGTCTTGAAAACCGTTGAGGGTTAGTAGCCCTCCCAGGGTTCGAATCCCTGCCTCTCCGCCAATTAAAAAGGGGCCCAAATGGCCCCTTTTTAATTGGCGGCGCGGCAGGATTAGATTCGAACCCTTCGTTCGACAAGGCGCGTAGCGCCGCAGGACGCCGAGCATAGCGAAGGCGCCCCGAAGGGGTGAGCCTGCTTTAGCAGGCGAATCAATCCCTGCCCATCCGTTGGCACCGCAAATTTCGTGTAGCCTCATGGCCCCCTCTTAGTATGGCGGCGCGGCAGGATTAGATTCGAACCCTTCGTTCGACAAGGCGCGTAGCGCCGCAGGACGCCGAGCATAGCGAAGGCGCCCCGAAGGGGTGAGCCTGCTTTAGCAGGCGAATCAATCCCTGCCCATCCGTTGGCACGGCAAACTTCGTGTAACCCCATGACCCCCTTTTTAATTGGCGGCGCGGCAGGATTAGATTCGAACCCTTCGTTCGACAAGGCGCGTAGCGCCCCCATTAATTGGGAACTTCTCTTGAAATCAATCATCAATGCATCAATATTCACATAAAAAATTGAATACCTGACCTGGTGAATCGAAGATGATGAGAATTGCGCTGTTTTTAGGTACTAATCTGGCAATCTTGATGCTGATCAGCATCACTTTCAGATTGCTCGGTATAGAGGGTCTGCTGTTGGAGAATGGGGTCGATCTCAACCTCAATGCATTGCTGGTCTATTCAGCCGTTATCGGTTTTTCGGGTTCGCTGATATCGCTCTTTATCTCCAAATGGATGGCGAAACGCAGCATGGGTGTCGAGGTGATCGAGGCACCGGGAAACGAAGTCGAGAGATGGTTGTTCAATACCATTGAAAGGCAGGCGCAACAGGCCAATATCGGTATGCCGGAAGTGGGGATTTTCGATCATGCCTCACCCAATGCTTTTGCCACAGGGTGGAACAAAAACAGTGCCTTGGTTGCGGTCAGCACCGGTTTGCTGCAGCAGATGAACAGGGATGAGGTCGAGGCCGTGCTGGGGCATGAGGTCAGCCATGTAGCGAACGGCGATATGGTTACACTGTCATTGATACAGGGGGTGGTCAACACATTTGTCGTTTTCCTCTCCCGGGTCATAGGGCATACGGTTGATCGCATCGTATTCAAGACCGAACGCGGCTATGGTCCCGCCTTCTTCATCGTTTCCATGATTGCCGAGTTCGTTCTTGGGATCCTGGCGATGACGATAGTCATGTGGTTTTCCCGCTGGCGGGAGTTTCGCGCCGATAGAGGAGGGGCCGAGCTGGCGGGTAGGGAGAAGATGATTGCCGCCCTGAGGCGTTTACAGCAGGCCCATGAGCCGGATTCACTGCCTGACGAGATAGCAGCATTCGCAATCAGTGCCGGTAAAGTGCAAAAGTTGTTTGCGAGCCATCCACCGCTGGAATCGCGGATCAAGGCACTCCAGTCTGAGTAGGCGATCAGCTGTCTGAAGTGCTTGATTTTGGGCGAAAATAACGGGGAGAGAGCAAATACCGAACCCTACCTGTGATCACAAAAATATCGTGCAGGTAATAGTGTTTATACTTGTTGCAACGACAGGCCAGGAATACCCAGCCTGTCATTGTTGGTAATTCAGTGTGGTGCTCAGGCCACCATCACAAGCGTGATGGGCAGACTGTTACCAGCGACCGCCACCACCACCACCAGAGCTGCGTTTTGGCTTATCCATAGCTTCATTGATTCTCAAGTCACGGCCCTGAAAGTCCTTGCCATTGAGCTGAGAGATCGCCTTTTCAGCATCACCTTGGCTCATTTCTACAAAGGCAAATCCCCTTGAGCGACGGGTTTCTCGATCCAAAATAAGGTTTGCCGACTGCACCTCGCCAATGCCTGAGAAAAGCTCCCGGACATCATCTTCTGTGGCAGACCAGGGAAGGTTGCCAACATACAATTTAGTCATCTATCTACATTCCTAACAAAATATATTCATATGTCCAGGGTCTGAAGGTCCCATGCAAACCTGCCAGACAGACCGTGAACGCTAAATGGCACGGCTTTTCATCTACCTTGCCTGAGCCTGGAAACCGAAGGATGCCGATTCTCGACCTGAAGAAAATCAAATGAGGAAGCGGTTATGGGTCTGTTTCGTAGCGTATTCAGATCATACCCCTGAATAAAACAATATGCTAATGATTTTTTTATAAAAATCGTCATGGATAATGTATGTTAATTTTGTCCCAAATCAGCTTGAATGTAGACTGCTGCAGAAATTGTTCAGAGACTTTATCAGACCTTTCGGAAGTGTTTGAGGTGGGTAGACCAGTGGCAGAGTCGAGAACAGGTCTTATTGCGGACTCTATTATCTTATGAGATTTCTGGGATTTAAGATTCCATTAAGGAATCAGGGCTAATTTGAGAAAACTGGGTTCAAGGCACGAATAAGCAACAGATTAATGAAAATATTCAAAAGTAATCTTTGATTAATTCAAAGCCACCATAGGATTTAAGTAACTGACTTAAATGAGAGTTTAAAGATGCGTATCCTGCTGGCGGAAGATGATCAATATCTGGGCGAAGGGTTGGCGCTGGGATTGAAACAGCTTGGGCACACCGTAGACTGGGTCAAGGACGGTATGGCTGCAGAACAGGCCTTGTCAACCGAAAACCTGGATGCAGTGATTCTTGATCTGGGCCTGCCAAGGCAGGATGGGCTGCATGTATTGCAAAAGTTGCGTAAACAGGGCAAGGATCTTCCAGTGCTGGTCCTGACAGCCCGCGATGCGGTTGAACAACGCATCGAGGGTCTTGATTCAGGGGCTGATGACTATGTTGTCAAACCCTTTGATCTGCTGGAAGTCAATGCGCGATTGCGTGCGATTACAAGGCGCCGCGAAGGGCGTTCGGCTTCGGTCATCACTTATGGTGACCTGGTACTGAACCCTGCAGCACGCAGTCTCACCAAGGCCGGTGAAGAGATAATGCTGGGCGCGAGCGAATTTGCCGTTTTGGAGTCATTGCTGACTCATCAGGGGCGCATACTCTCCCGGCAGGTATTGGAAGAGGCGTTGTATGGTTGGGACGAGGGTGTGGAAAGTAATGCTGTAGAGGTCTATATACACCATTTACGCAAGAAGTTGGGCAAGGATCTTATCAGGACCGTTCGCGGAGTCGGTTACACTATCCAGAAGTTGGTTCATCAATGAGATTTAAGCGTGCAGCAGACCACTAACCTTTCGATACGCAGAAGACTCTTAATCAGTCTGATATCCACAATAGTCATCCTTTGGTTAATATCTGCCTATTTTGTCTTTCTTGCCGCGCACCATGAAGTAGAAGAGATCTACGATGCGACTTTGGCTCAGGAGTCCCGCATCCTTGCCACATTGATGCTTCACGAGGTGGAAGAGGATAATGAGGCGAGGGAAGACTTACAGAATCTTGTCAAGGAGTTAGGTGAGGATTTCATCAATGACTCTGCCTCATTCAAACTGTTTATTGATGAATTCATGGCTGATGAGAGTGAAAAGGATTATCTGACACTGGTACCTCGTGAGTATACAACCGGTCACCGTTATGAAGCGAAACTTGCCTTTCTCATAAAAGGGGTCAATGGAAGAACCTACTTAAGATCAAATTTGCCGACCTCGTTTAACACATTTACCGAAGGTTATAACAATCAAATCGTGGATGGCAAACTGTGGCGGATGTACGGTTTGAAGGAACCCAGCGGTCAGTTCCATGTGCAGATCGGGGAATTGATGTCAGTCCGTCAAGAGACTGTGTCGGAGATCGTTTTCAACAGTTTGTGGCCGATAATCGTCTCATTGCCCTTCATTGGGCTGCTTATCTGGATCGTTGTGGGCGGCGGACTCAAACCGTTACAATCCATCGCCGATAAAGTTAAGAATAGGGATCCAAAATCACTAGAATCGATATCCACGCTTGGTGTGCCCAGAGAGGTCGTACCGATGGTGACCTCCCTAAATAGCCTATTCCGTCGGGTGCAGAGAGTATTAGACAATGAGCGGAGGTTTACAGCGGATGCTGCTCATGAATTGAGAACACCGATTGCTGCATTGAAGACGCTGGCTCAGGCCAAATCACTTGCCGACGAAAAGAATGGGCATGGCAATTTTCTGAATCAAGTGATACGGGGAGTCGATCGTGCAACTCACTTACTGGAACAGCTACTGACCCTCGCCCGTATGGATAGTCGGTCCCTCGAGCATTCGCATGTAGATGAAGTGGACCTGCATGGTGAATCGATTAACATACTAGCATCATTGGGTGCGACAGCCCTGGCGAAAGATATCGAACTCGCCTATGAAGGTGCGGAACATCCTGTAATGGTGCCTGGTTATTCACCAGGCATACAGATTCTGTTAAGAAATCTTATCGACAATGCAATTCGCTATACACCAGAAAAAGGGGAAGTGAGTGTAATATTGAATGAGCATGAATCAGATATTAAATTGGTTGTCATTGATACCGGTCCCGGCATTCCAGAGGAGAATCAACAGGGGTTGTATCAGAGATTCAGGCGAGGGGAGGGTGCCAATAGTCAAGGAAGCGGACTTGGGTTATCTATCGTCAAACGTATTGTTGATTTGCATCATGCAACGATAGAAATGGCGAATCGAAGTGATCGTAGCGGACTTACCGTTACAGTTTCTTTTCCCAGGGCTCATGCATAGGATAGTAATCTATTTTGTCACCGGTTAACAATGACTGGCACCAAGATTCAATCTGGTTGCTGGTGCTGATCACAGATTTTCTTTGCCATCACCAACAGATGCTCTAAATATCGAAGGCGTTTGTCTGACAGCTCAACCTTGTCTTTTAATTCCGAGTCTTCTTCACCATTATCGATGATATGAAAGGTGTCCTCAAAGAAAAAGACAAAGAAACTATCAAGAAATCGAATCTCCCGGTTGGTGTCCATAATCAGATTATCAATGCCGAAAAGATCGATCATTTTTGGGTTGTCCGAGTTGCGCCAGGCTTGAGCCGCTTTGACGAAGCGGGCCAGCTGTATGCGGGCTTTTGGGTATCTGCACAACAGCTTCATCGCCTCTTCTTCATTCTGCTGATTCGCTATGTTGAACCATATATTGACTGCTTTTGCCAGGACCAAAATACTCGGCCTGCCGTTGATTTTGCTGACCACAAACAGGGCATCTGGGATGATTTCGTCGAGTGTTTCCTTCAATTGACGATAGTGACGAGCTAGCAGCCTCGCCTCACTGATAGTGTGGTCGGAAAATGGCCGTTTGATGACAAATTCCGTATAGATCACACCATCTTCAATGGATTCTGTTCCCTGCCGCTTATTGCTGCGCCATACTTCACAGTGGCTGCCAATAGTCGATACAAGGGTCGGTCGCAGGCGTTTTAGGTCGAGACAGGCAATATTTACTGATATCTGGCCTCCATGCTTATTTTCATTATTCTGCATCTGGTTGGTACCTTCAACTCAGGGATAGATGAGAGAGAAAGGCTGCATGTATTGGGCGAAATGCCTCACAGCACTTTGTAGATTGTGTCAATCTTGGGCGAGCACCTGTTTCAGGAATGCTGGAATACGATGATCCAGCCAGTAGACAGGCTGTCCGGGAAGGGTACCCTGAACAAATCCCACATGACCTCCTCTATCTGAAAGTTCTAGTGAAACACCCGGACCGAGATCTTGCAAGCCTGGCACATCCTTCGGTTGCATGAATGGGTCATCCCGTGCGTGTATAATAAGGGTGGGAGTTGTGATGTGCTTCAGGAATTGTGCGCAACTGCAACGGTGGTAGTAGTCAGCGGCATCGACAAATCCATTCTGTATGGCAGTGATTCGATCATCAAAATCATAGATAGTGCGTATAGAAATGAGATTCTCCACAACGGAAAATGATCTGGTACGACACTTTTGCATATAGGATTTCAACAGCTTCCGCAAAAGATGGCGATTGTATACTTGTGAAAAGCCTTGCTCGAGACGTGTTACAGCACTTTCCAGATTAAAGGGAACTGACACAGCAACAGCCGCCTTTAAAGCTGAATCATGAGCTGATTCACCGAGATATTTGAGTAACAGATTGCCGCCAAGCGATATGCCAATGATAGCCTGTGGTACATCTCCTTTGATGCGCAGAAACTCGATTATTTCAACCAGATCTTCCGTGGCCCCGGAGTGGTAACTGCGTTGCAGTCGGTTAGGTACGCCGCTGCAACCTCTCAAATGCATGAACAGACATCTGAAACCAGCTTTGCTTAAGGCTGAGATGAGTGTGGTCGCATAGTGGGAGTCGAGAGAGCCTTCAAGTCCGTGTACCAACAAAACCAAGGGACCTTCAGACTCATGCCAGGTCAGGTCGATAAAATCCCCATCACGCAGTTCGACCCGCTCCCAGTGGAGATCGAGGAGTGGACGGTGTCTGAACAGGCTGGGCCAAATAGTCTGCAGATGAGGAGAAGGTAACCACCAGGCCGGTTTGAATTCACTTCTGATCAATTGTTTCATCATTTTTTTTGTTGTTAGCCGAGAGTGAATGCCTCACTTGAAAGCTGGCAAATGGACCGGGTTCAATGGGTCAAATGACCGGTGTTATTGCTGCTCGCCATCTCCAGTTTCGTCATCAGCAGCAGAAAACGTTCATCAAATGAGACCGCATCAAGGATGGACTGTTTGTCTTCATGAGATAAAGGCAGAGCCGTGGTCAAGACATTCACAAGCTGTGGTGTCGTCAGTTTCTTAAGCTGATCGGTGTCTGTCTCCAGGGCATTGAAGGTCAGGTATCGATCCAGACTGGAATAGATGCTGTTTCGCTTCTCTTCCGTGGTCCTCAGATTGAAATCATAATCGGATTCGAATCGCTCCCAATTGGGTTTAATCAGTCGATAACCCCGATCCGACGGCAACTCAGTCTGTATATCGAATCGACAGACACCTGTGATTATGATTTCGATGCGTCCATCGAGGGTCTCATTATAGAAAGAGATTCGAGCTGCACATCCTGTGGTGTGTAGTTGGTGTATTGTCGAGTGTTCACTGTCATCGGGCTGTATCATACCGATCAAATGATGGCTGCCCAGTGCATCCTGCACCATGTTCAGGTATCGGGGTTCGAAGATGTTGAGCGGTAGTTGTGCCCCAGGCATGACAACTGCCCCGCTAAGTGGAAAGATAGGGAGCATCGACGGTAACTGCGGATAGTCGGGGATAAATGGATTTTGCATGAATGAACTCCTATAGCCAGTAAGAGTTGCTGTCAATCTGAATTGTTCCGTATCTTTCCCCGATCGTTAGGGCCTGATATTGCTAATCCAATCGGCTCTGATATGCCTATTCATCTGCCCAGCAATGCAGTATTGGACAATTTATATTGAGCTACAAGAGAGAATGATAACACCACTGGACAGAAAAATAGCCCCAGCCCTTTTGGTGCAACAGGGCCTGTTGCACTAGTGTTGACAGACATCAGGATCAGGATTGATCACAGACTGATATCAATTCACTTACATAACCGTGTCATGATTCTATAATTCGAATAGGAGAAGCTGTCCCTATACTTTAGTCAGATAGTATCAATATCCATATATCCATCTGGTGACAACCGGACCGTGAAGACCAGGCACGGATTTTAAGGTTGATCAGTAGAGTGGTATGTCCAGGTAATTCCTTTTGGGTAAACACAAGGAGAGACAGATGAGTTATATCGAATCCCTGCTCGGTAATGAGGCTGAAAGCTTGCTGGCCCACAGCTGCGAGACTATTGATAAAAAGATGTTGCAACTACCTGGTCATGATTACGTCGATAGGGTGTTGAGCCAAAAAGATCTCAAGCCGGGTGTGCTGCGCGCAATGCAGACATTGATTGGTACAGGACGTCTGAGCGGTAGCGGTTATCTCTCCATTTTACCTGTAGACCAGGGTGTGGAGCACTCGGGAGGAGCATCTTTTGCCGCCAATCCAATCTATTTCGACCCCGCCAATATAGTTGAACTCGCCATCGAGGGCGGGTGCAATGCGGTCGCTTCCACCCTGGGTGTACTGGGTTCGGTGGCCCGTCGGTATGCCCACAAGATCCCCTTTTTGGTCAAAATCAACCACAATGAAATACTCAGTTATCCCAATTTTTATGATCAAACTCTGTTTGCATCGGTGGAGCAGGCCTTTGATATGGGGGCGGTTGCCATAGGTGCGACTGTCTATTATGGGTCTGAGGAGTCAAGGCGGCAGATTCAGGAGATTTCGGAAGCTTTCCAACATGCCCATGAGTTGGGCATGGTTACTGTGCTATGGGCCTACCTCAGAAACAGTTCTTTTAAAGTGGATGGTGTCGACTACCATACAGCTGCAGATCTGACAGGTCAGGCCAATCATCTGGCAGCGACGATTGAGGCAGATATCGTTAAACAGAAACAAGCGGTGGGAAATGGAGGCTATAAAGCCATCAAATTTGGCAAAACAGACAAAAAAGTCTATACAGAACTCACCACCGAGCACCCAATTGATCTGGTGCGCTACCAAGTGGCCAACTGTTATATGGGTAGGGCCGGGCTTATCAACTCTGGTGGTGCCTCTTCAGGGGAGGGCGATTTGGCACAAGCGGTACGAACCGCTGTCATCAACAGACGAGCAGGCGGTATGGGTATGATCTCCGGGCGCAAAGCATTTCAACGGCCTATGGCGGAGGGTGTTGATCTGCTTCATGCAATTCAGGACGTCTATCTCAGCGATCAAGTTACAATTGCGTGAAATATCAATGAGTTATGGGCTTTTGTCTTATATTCGGAACGGCAGTGCTGATGATAGATCGGGCTATTTGGGTAACATGATGTGGGTATTTATCAAAGGGATTTCTGAAGAAATTTCGGTCAAGCAACTGCATAAGTTGATAACTCGCCAACTCAGTCCTCTCTGGTCTATCATGCCAATCAGAGGGGTGAAGGTGGAAGAGAGTAAAATCCTTAAAATCATGCACACCAGGTCCAGAGTCTGGGAATACTATGGACTTGTCTGTATCAAGCCCTCACGACAAGTTCATGCGGTAATAGGCAGGTTGAACACCATAAAAATCAATGGAATGAGATTGCAAGCTCATCCCTATATCAGGCGGCGTAAGAGTAGGGATCGACGTCAGCAGCTGGTCGAGGGAACAGAACAATTTCCGGGGGACCGTAGGCGTAGAGACCGCCGGCGTGGAAACCTGGTGAGTCAGGTCAGCGATCCCATGGACTGACTGGCTGAAGTGCGGAGCCCATTTATCGATAATCTATTAAGGAGACGTGGAAGTTAACATTTTTTTTAAAATCACAGCTTTCGATAGGGTTTTACTGGCCCTAGAGTGATAGTACCCAAAACCAACTATAGAGAGATAACAATGACAAAGTTAGTCGACATTGAAGGTATCGGTGATAAGTATGCTGCAAAGTTGACGTCAGCGGGGATCACCAGTCTGGAAAATCTGTTGGAAAAGGGAAGTACCAAAAAAGGCCGCAAGGAGATCGAAGATGCGACTTCGATTAGCGGAAAGCTGATTTTAAGATGGATCAACATGGCTGATCTATTCAGAATAAAAGGTATCGGTGAGCAATACTCGGACCTGTTAGAGGCTGCCGGTGTGGATACTGTGCCGGAACTGGCGCAGCGTAAAGCGGAAAATCTGCAGAAGAAGATGGTTGAGGTCAATGAAGCCAAAAACCTTGTACGTGCCACGCCGAGCCTCTCATCGGTTGAAAAGTGGGTGGCGGAAGCTAAACAACTACCCCGTGTGGTCACCTATTGATACCGGGTGTGCCGCAAAATGGCTTTCCAGGTAGGGAAAGCAGGGCATCTTACGAAAAGGCCACTGTCGTCTGATAGTGGCCTTTTCTACGTGCACTGAATGATTGCGGGACTGATAGATACCCTTGTTGTAGTACGTTTCTGGATGAGAGTTTATTGGGTAGAATAGGCAGAGTTTAGGTAGGAACAAATCGGAGTCTGAAATATGCCGACCTATGATTACTATTGTGATGCCAACGGCGAGAAGGTTGAGGTCTTTCATCCCATGAATGAGTTGATCAGTAATTGGGGTGAATTATGCAGCAAAGTTAACAGGCCTCTAGGGGATACCGCAGGCAACGAACCAGTGCGGAGGTTAATCAGCAGTGCAGCTGTTATCAGTAGCACAAGCCTTGTTGACAGTGAACCGGCATGCCAAACTGGAGGTTGTTGTCCAGGTGGCAGTTGTGGATTTAACGAATAATATGAGCAGGCCCTGATCAAGGGAGATGGTCTATTTTCTACTGCTGGGGATACTGCTGCTGTTGATACTGGGACCACAGTTGTGGGTGCAGCATGTAATGACGAAATACAATCGTCACCAAGAACAGAACTTCCCTGGCAATGGCGCAGAACTGGCCAGGCATCTCCTGGACCGCTATGGCCTGAATAAGGTCCAGGTAGAAAAAGCCGAATCCGGTGATCATTATGATCCCAGGGATAAAGCGGTTCGATTGTCAAAAGACAAACTGGAGGGGAGAACCCTTACGGCCATTACAATAGCAGCCCATGAGGTCGGACATGCATTGCAGGATGCCGCGGGGGAATCGCTCTTTCAATGGCGCAGCCGACTCGGATCGATTACTGTAGGGGCACAGCGGCTTGGTTCATTTTTGCTCTTCGTGTCACCGATTCTCTCCATTGTCACGCGTGCACCCTCGGCAGGCCTGTTGAGTGCAACGGCGGCATTTCTTGTGATGGGCTCAAATGTGATCCTGCAATTGGCAACTCTGCCTGTTGAGCTTGATGCCAGTTTTAAAAAGGCTTTGCCGCTGCTCAAGAGCGGATACTTGGAGCCGGAGCAGTATCGTGGGGCAGAAAAAATCTTAAGGGCAGCTGCATTCACCTACCTATCTGCCTCGTTGGCCGGCTTACTCAATTTCTGGCAATGGATACGCGTGCTAAAGAGATAGAGGTAAAAAAATGTATTTCAGTAATATCTTCTGTAACCAATGATGATTGATCAGGGATAGAACGAGAATATTGACATAGAAGAATAACATCAAATATAGAATGCCAAAACAAATGAGAGATCATCTACAGAAACGAAATAGGAGCGGAGGAGAGGATGCCTGGTTATTTTAGATGGATTTGTCCAGTACGGCCGATCGGTGCATTCCTGTTCTTGCAGCTATTTTCAATTAGTCTATCCGCTGAAGAGTTGCAGGTGTCACCTGTTCCTGAAGCCTATGTGGCCAGAGCACAGTTCACGACAGCAGTTGTCGATAGAGAACCGGTTGATCAGGTTGTAAAACTCGATGCACAGGCAACCAGGATCTTTTTCTTCACCGATTTGAGAAACCTGCAAGGTCGAACTGTGACCCATCGCTGGGAGTTTGATGGGCAGATCGTGAGTGAAGTGGATTTTGAAGTAGGTGGACCCCGCTGGCGAGTCTATTCAGCAAAAAGTTTGAATCCTGGTGAATCGGGAAAATGGACTGTGTTTGTGGTAGACGAGTCAGGTTGGCCCTTGCACGCATCAATTTTTGAGCATGGAGAGATTGCAAAATAGCAGACCAGAGCGATATGGAGTTCACCACATCAGACTGGGAGGATTCAGTCCACCATTGAACCATCTTGGTTTTTTTTAACGAATGGAAGGGGGATAACCTAAGGCGGAGTTGCTTGTTGGCCAATAAGAATCTCTATGCCTATTGTGCCTTGAGATTGAATTCCTCTTCTGCCATTTTGCGCAGTGTCAGCTCCTTTTCCAGCCTCATCTCATCGGAAATCTTCCTGACATCATTTTTTTCAGTCACTGATGGCGTTTTGATTGCTGTAGGATTCCGTGCCGGTTGTTGTGAGGACACGGCAGCTTTTGAATCAGCTGGCGTAGTATGTGGTTCTACCTGGTTTAGTCCTGACTGAATATCCATGGGTGTCCCACCAACAGCCGGATTGTCATTAAAAACCGTATACAGATAAACACCACCGATTATCAGCATGATTGTAAATATTATACCGGCTATAGTGAAGGAGGAGAGCTGGAAGCCATTTTTAAACAGCAGGGGCTCCGGCTCCACCCGAAATGGAGGAATGGCCGGCTTGTTTTTAAACTGTTGTTTGGATTGTATCTGATCTTGATCCGGGAATAGATGTACACTGGGAGGTTCGCTTGTTTCAGAATAGAGGTTGCTGTCCGGCGTGGCTTTGAGTGACAGATCCGAGTTTTGCGAATCGCTGATGAAATCGGAATTAGACTGCAGCGGAGGTTTTGTTTTAGCGACAGTGCTGTCTCTATCTATGCGCTCTGCACCGGATTTGGCCGCGCTCTGATTTTTCAGTTGTTCTTCTGTTAGTTGTTGCTGCAACTGGTCAAGCTGCATATTTAGTAGTTTGATGTTGTCTTTTAGGCTGTTTACCAATTGATTGGATTTAACATTCTCAACCTCGGCCTTCTCGGCGCGGCTGGTTAGCTCGGCCAGCTGATTCCGGAGATGCCTATTCTCTTCCTCGATAAATTGTTTGTTCTCATTACCGGAACTGGTAAGTGACTCTTCAATCAAGGTCGCGTTTTCAATCTCTATGGCCTGAAGCCGTTGCAGAAGGTCTCTGTTTTCACTCTCTACTGCTTCGGTCCGCTGCAAGATGTTTTTGTTTTCACTTTCTACCGTTTCTGTCTTTAGCAGAAGATTTGTGTTTTCACTTTCTGCCGCTTCTGTCCGTAGCAGAAGGTTTTTGTTTTCAGACTCTACGGTTTCAGTCTGTTGAAGAAGATTTGTATTCTCATTTTGCAGTTCTATAAATTTGAGCTGTAGTTGTTGCTGTTGGCTTTCGACCTCAAACAACTGTCTACGCAGATTGTCAGCCTCAGCGGACTGATTTTTCCAGTGTGCAATCTCATTGATCAATTGACGATTTTCATTCGTCAAACGCTCAATCGTCTGTTTGTGTTCAATCAATTCGCTGGCTTCATCATACTCTCCGTCCAGGTCACTGCCGTATTTGGCCTTGATTTCAGCAACCTGTTCAGCCGCAAGGCGATGAATCTCAGAGGCACTGCGAGTAGAAGTGGATTGTGAATAGGTCGTACTACTGATGGATTGCCGGGATTGACTGGATAATTCTGAGGAGTCGCCTGTAAGATTGACCGGTGTCAGGGCCTCATTGCCTTTATCGACCACCTTGTTTCCGCCATTTTCAACTGCTGCTTTCAGACGACCTTCAGCCAGGGATATCAGCTCGATCAGACGTGTGCCGGGTTTGATATCAGGGGCGGAGATACCGATGCTGCTACTGACGATCTGTTCGGATTCACCCAGATAAAACTGTTTTGACGAGAGATCTTCAAGGATCCTTCTGCCGAGATAGCGTGTTCCGATGGCGTTTGAGGCTGGTCGTAGGATGGCAAACTGCCCCGTGCCGAAGTAGGCCAGGGTGTCGTCAGGGTGAATGTGTTGTTTGATTATCTCAACCAGCGTGTGCAGTATGTGTTCAATTGCCGGGTCGCTGTATTGAGTCGTGATCTCATCGATTTGATCTATTTTGATAAGCGCTATGGCTAGCTCGTTCTTATTGCGAATGGCGAAGGCGAGTTCACGACTGGCGGACTCCATGAAATGTTCTCTATCGACAACACCACCAAGAAAATCAGATTGTGGTTCGATCTCATCATGTTGGCAGATATCAGTTTCGAGGTGAGCGAGGTCAGGTTGCTGATTCCTGTCGCCCAGTAGTGTAAGAAAATTCCTGATATTTGAGGGATCGAAAGGTTTGTTGATGACCTCATCTGCGCCTAATTGAGTCAATTCCTGGCGTATTTCCGGGCTCTCCTCGTTTCCGGTGACAACGATGAAAGGCATTGTCGCTATCTGTGAGGAGTCTGAAGCCCTGATTTTGGTCAATAGGCCCCTGCCATCGAGTTTCGGCATAGAGAGATCACTGAAGACAAGAGTGATCGACGGGGTATTGCAGAGTATATCCCACGCCTCCTGACCGTTCTCTGCTTCGATGACCTGGCAATCGTCTTTTAAAATATTCTTCAGTGAAACCCTTACAACTCGAGAGTCGTCAGCAATAAGCACCATCGGCTTATCGCTGGCATGATGAGAAAAGCTTGTCAGGGCATGTTCAGCCATTCCGTTTGATTCTTCTTGCTTAAGCATGGGTAAATTATGTCTACCTTTAGCTTCGACTAATCGGCTAAAAACTTTAGATGCCATTAATTCGTGCAATGCATTAGATATATACTATAAGATACTGTTAAATATAAATAAGAATATTAATCCCATGTCACAAAATGTGAAAAATGAGAGATGTATCACCCATGTATTCAAGGATCCGGCCAAGGTTCCAGTTTTCTGAAATCGAAACTGACAGAGTCCGTGAGCATGATGTGGCGCCAGCCGATCCCGGCGTACTGTGTGAGGTCTCTTCCTGAGGGTTTAAACAGCAGCATACTCGCAAGCGATGAAAAGATTTCGGAACGGGGTCAAATATTATAAAAGTATTACCTATTATGGGGTTATTAGAGTCTGTTAATGTAATCTAAACTCAGACTGCACAAACCGGAATGCATGGTTAAAGCACTGAAAGTTGTGAACCTTGACGCACTCCTATCCCTCAACTAGTTTGAACAGCAGGTCGACCTGGAGATATTCTTTATCCTGCCGATACTCAAATTGATCACCACAACCATAAAGTCAATGCAGGTATAGATGACAAAGTCAGTCTTTTATCTTTCGGATGGTGCGCCGGTAGAAGCCGAGGATGTAAAAGAGGCTCGGGACAAGGAGCGTGAGAACAGCATCATAAAACCTTTTATGGACTCGGTTAAGGAAGACCTGGTTGCAAACAAGATTTACCTTCCTACGCTGCCCGCATTAGCACTCGAGGCCTTGGTGGTTATCAATGATGCCGACAGTTCGGCACATGACCTGGAAAAGGTGATTTCCCGGGACGCGGCGCTCACCGCAAGACTGATTCGATATGCAAACAGCCCACTCTATCGGGGCTTGAATACCATAGCCTCCATAAAACCGGCAATCACTCGAATAGGCTTTCAAAGAGTAAAAAATGCTGTCTATGCCGTATCGATGAAGGAGGTTTTTCGCACCTCGGAGAAAGAGATCGAGAGACGCATGAATCAATTATGGGCACATTCGGTGAAAGTTGGCGCGCAGGCGGCGATGATTGCCAAGGAGCAACCCGGTCTCGATCCGGATATCGCCCTTGTCGCAGGGCTGGTCCATGATATCGGCCAAATCCCCTTATTGATCAAGGCGTGTAATTATCCGGATATGATTGCCAATCCTGAATTTCTGAATAAGGTGTTATTGAAATTACATACACAACTGGGTGGCAGCATATTGAAATTATGGAAGTTCGATCAACATGTCATCGACGCCGCTGCAGAGCATGAAGATCTCAAACGTGATCCGGGTGACGCACCCATAGATTATGTGGATCTGGTTCAGGCTGCGAATATTCTGGCCTACGAAGGTACAGATCATCCCCTGGCAAACGTAGACCGTTCCACCATCAAGGCCTTCTCCCGTTTAGAGAAGTCTGGTAATGATGAATCACTGGATGAAGAGACAAAAAAAGTCGAGGATGTATTCTTCTGACGAAATTTGTAATGCGGGCTACTCTGCCAGCACATCGAGCCCCTCATTGCGTAACATTGCAATAAGGCGTATCAGCGGCAGGCCGATCAGGGCATTTGGATCCTCCCCCTCCAATCGTTCGAAAAGTGAGATTCCCAGTCCTTCCGATTTGAACGAGCCGGCGCAATTATAGGGCTTCTCTTTGAGCAGATAGTTTTCAATCTCACTTTTCTGCAAGACCCGGAATATGACATGAAAGGGTTCGCAGCATAGCTGGATATGCCCGGATTCGCTGTTCAACAGGCACAGGCCGGTTAAAAAACTGACACGCTTACCGGAGACACTGAGCAATTGTTCCACTGCCTGTTGATGACCTCCCGGTTTTCCCATGATCGTCCCATCTACGACCGCCACCTGATCTGAACCGATGACAAGCGCTCCTTTGTGATCTTTCGCAACCTCCCTTGCCTTGCTTTCTGCAAGGCGGGTTACCAGCCTCTCCGGTGGCTCATCCAGCAGTGCGCTTTCGTCGATATCCGGTGACATACTGCTGAACTCGACCCCCAGTCGACTCAATAGCTCTCGGCGAAATGGGGAACTGGAGGCAAGGATCAGAGGTTGATGTGGGTTTTCGGAGTAGGGCATTGAGATACAACTGTAATTGACAATGTAAATTCATAGTATCAAAAAAATCGAGTCCCTTAGCATCGTCCTGACAGTCGGGCTGTGGCGGAAAATATCCGACCAGCTATATTGGTTATTAGCAAGGGTTGAAGAGTTAATTATTAACATGTTAAATACATATCATATAAATTCTAAATAAAAAATTATTTTTTGCATGAAAAACAGTACGATAGCTATTTCTTGATGTTTCTGGCTCGCTTGACAAAAGGAGTAGAGCCAACGTAGAAAGGCGGAATCATTCGTTACAGAGTTCAGATCCACTATGCCAATAACAGATTTGCTAATGTCCGGCATCAATCTCATGGTCACCGGAATGGGGATCGTCTTTACGTTCCTTTTGATCCTGGTTTTCGCCATGAAGGGGATGTCTAAGTTTGCGATGTTTGTTACTGAGCGACACGGGACTCCTGAGAGGGTATCATCTCAGCCCGTGATTAAGGGGCAGGAAGGTATGCGGGGTGATTTGGTTGCAGTCATTGCGGCTGCCATCAACAGCTATCGCGCTACACACAGATAGATCTGTTAAAGTTCCTAAGTTTTATTAAGAAGCAACTTTTTGGCTGTTTACCAATCAACGGCGGCTAGTTTATGAGTGAAAAGAAACCACTTGGAATCACTGATGTCGTGCTACGCGATGCACATCAGTCCCTGTTTGCAACCAGAATGCGTATCGAAGATATGCTGCCCATCGCAGAGAAGCTTGATAACGTAGGCTTTTGGTCTTTGGAGACCTGGGGTGGTGCAACCTTCGATGCCTGTATTCGATTTCTGGGTGAAGATCCCTGGGAGCGTATCCGAACACTTAAGGCCGCGATGCCGAAAACTCCCATGCAGATGCTTTTCCGCGGACAGAATATCCTCGGTTATAGGCACTACGCTGATGATGTGGTCGATAAATTTGTCGAGAGGGCGGCAGTCAACGGCGTCGATGTCTTCCGTATATTCGACGCCATGAATGACCTGCGTAATCTTGAGACCGCAATCAAGGCAACACTCAAGGTCGACAAGCATGCCCAGGGCACCATGTCTTATACGGTCAGTCCCGTACACAACATGAATTATTGGGTTGACATGGGTAAACGCCTGGAAGAGATGGGTTGCGATTCGATCTGCATCAAGGATATGGCAGGCCTGTTGAATCCCTATCTCGGCTATGAACTGGTGACCCGTCTCAAGGAGGCGATATCCATACCCATCGCCATGCAAAGCCATGCCACCACCGGTATGAGTACGGCCACCAATATCAAGTGTGCTGAAGCCGGTATCGACATGCTCGATACCTCCATCTCCTCGATGAGTATGACCTATGGGCATTCGGCAACGGAATCTGTGGTGGCGATCCTGCAGGAAAGCGATCGCGACACTGGATTGGATCTGAATCTGCTGCAGGAGATCGCTGCCTACTTTCGTGAAGTGCGCAAGAAGTACGCCAAGTTCGAAGGTTCGCTCAAAGGTGTCGATTCACGCATCCTGGTGGCACAGGTGCCTGGCGGTATGTTGACCAACATGGAGAATCAGCTCAGGGAGCAGGGGGCCAGCGATAAACTGGATCAGGTACTCGAAGAGATCCCCCGTGTGCGCAAGGACCTGGGTTATATTCCCCTGGTGACGCCAACATCACAGATTGTCGGTACCCAGGCAGTGATCAACGTCCTGATGGGCGAGCGCTACAAGAGCATCGCCAAAGAGACGGAGGGTGTGCTCAAGGGTGAGTATGGCGCCACTCCGGCACCTGTTAACAGTGAACTTCAGCTGAAGGTCCTTGACGGGGCTGAGCCTGTCACCTGTCGTCCCGCAGATCTGCTGGATGATGAGATGGACAGGCTTTCCGCTGAATTTAACGGATTGGCCGAAGAACATGGTATCAGGGTTGCTGATGATGAGGTGGATGATGTACTCATCTACGCGCTCTTTCCTCAGGTTGGCCTGAAATTCCTCAGGAATCGCGACAATCCAGATGCCTTCGAGCCACCACCCGGTGCCGAATCCGCAGCGCCTGCCCAAGCCCAGGCCCCGACTCCCGTTAAAGCGACTGGTACAGCAGGCGGACCAGAGTCCTATCAGGTCGAGGTCAACGGTGTTACCTACAATGTGAAGGTCACTCCATCAGGTGCCGTGAGCGAAGTAATCCAGACATCCACACCGGCGACGGCTCAGAGTGCGGCGCCGGTTGCCGCGGTCAACCCTGGCGGGGATGTAATCAACGCACCGTTGTCCGGTAACATCCATGCCATCAAGGTCGCCGCGGGAGATGCCATCGCTGCCGGCGATGTCGTGATGGTTCTCGAGGCCATGAAGATGGAGACGGAGGTACGTGCCACTTCAGCAGGAACCGTTGCCCAGATTTTAGTAAAAGAGGGTGAAACCGTTCAGGTTGGATCACCTCTAATGAGTCTCTCCTGATATGATCGAAATAGGTATTCAGCCACTTTGGCAGTCAACCGGGCTGGCCAACATGGGGTGGGGGCAACTGCTCATGATGGGCGTCGGCTGCCTGTTAATTTACTTGGCAGTGGTCAAGAAGTTCGAACCACTGTTGTTGGTGCCGATCGGATTTGGCGCCATCCTGAGCAACATCCCGCTTGCCGGCATCAGCGGCCCTGACGGTATATTGGGCTATATCTACCATGTTGGTATTGAGACAGGTGTTTTCCCCCTGCTGATTTTTATGGGGGTCGGCGCACTGACTGATTTCGGCGCACTGATTGCGATGCCCTGGACACTGTTACTGGGAGCTGCAGCCCAGTTTGGCATTTTCGTCACCCTGCTGGGTGCCTTGGCGTTGAATTTCATACCCGGTTTCGAATTCAGTCTGGCCGATGCATCCGCCATAGCGATCATTGGGGGCGCGGATGGACCGACAGCAATCTTTCTCGCCTCGAGACTATCCCCCGACCTGCTGGGAGCAATAGCCGTCGCGGCATATTCATACATGGCGCTGGTGCCGATCATTCAACCTCCGATCATGCGTCTTCTGACCACCAGTAAAGAGCGCAATGTGGAGATGCAGCAGTTACGCCACGTCACCAAGCTGGAGAAGGTTCTTTTCCCGTTTGCGGTGTTGTTCCTGTGCGCAATCTTCCTCCCTTCCGCGGCTCCCCTGATCGGTATGCTGACATTCGGTAATCTGCTCAGAGAGTGTGGTGTGGTAGAGCGATTGAGCCACGCTTCGCAAAACGAGATCATCAACGTTGTGACTATTTTCTTGGGGCTGGCTGTGGGCTCGAAACTTTCGGCAGATAAGTTCCTTACCGTCGAGACTTTGGGTATTTTGGCACTTGGGGCCTTCGCCTTCTGCATCGGTACGGCGACCGGTGTCATCATGGGTAAGATCATGTATCGGGTAACGGGCGGAAAGGTGAACCCACTGATTGGAGCTGCGGGTGTCTCTGCGGTACCGATGGCGGCCCGTGTCGTCAATAAGGTCGGTCTGGAATCCAATCACCATAATTTCCTTCTGATGCATGCCATGGGGCCGAATGTGGCGGGTGTCATCGGATCGGCCGTGGCCGCCGGTATCCTGCTGGCCCTGGTCGGCCACTAACCAAGTCCTACACCGCCCATGTCATTTTGACATGGGCGCCATACTCATAATATTATTGTCCGCTTATGTCGAAGCGCTTTCCTGATCGGTTAGATCCGTGGCGTTTCGCCGATCTTGGCAAAGAGATCGGCGGAGAGCTTCCTTTGGATACCTTTTCAAGGTTGGGCGCTTGCTTGCTGAAACCAGCGGGAAACGTCAGTTTCAAGCTGTCGTTTGGTCGTGACCAGGAGCGGCGGGCGATACTCAGAGGATGGCTCAAGGCGGAATTGTCGCTGCAGTGCCAGCGGTGTCTGGAAGAGGTGAATCTTCCGATCGATACCCAACTGTCCGTAGTATTCGTCCAAGGGTTGGATGAGGCCGAGATGCTGGCTGAAGACCTGGATCCTTGTTTGGTCGAGGATGATCAGGTGGTGTTCAGAGACTTGATCGAAGACGAATTGCTTCTGGCATTGCCGCAAGTGGCCATGCATGATCCTGGGGCTTGTGCCGCACCCGTGTTGGGAGTGGCTGGAGAAAAGCCGATAGAGAGCAGTGGGCAAGAACGAGAAAACCCGTTTGCGGCTCTGGCAGAGCTGAAGCGGGACAAAGAGTAAATTGGTTAACAGAAAGAATATTCGGGAGATCAGCCATGGCTGTTCAGCAAAATAGAAAGACTCCTTCAAAGCGTGGCATGCGCCGCGCTCATGATTCGCTGAAAGGTGAAACGCTCTCAATCGATTCCACTTCGGGTGAAACCCATCTTCGTCATCATGTAACAGCGGATGGCTTTTATAAAGGCCGTAAGGTAGTCAACTCAAAGGGCGAGTGATCCCCCGATTCCCACTATTCATGATTTAGAAACCCATCAAGGGTGATCCCTTGTTGGGTTCTTTAATTGATAGGCAGAATCTTCGATTGGCATGTCTCTCGTAATTGGAGTATTCCGGTTATATCTGTTGGCACAATTCGATTCTGTATACAACTTGAAAAATGACAAACGGTCCAACGGGTTTCAGTGGATGGGTGAATCGTTAGCACATGAGTAAACCAGTAACAATCGCATTGGATGCCATGGGAGGGGATATTGGCGCAGATGTCGTGATACCTGCTGCCAGGGAGTATCTCCGACGTGATCATGAGACCGCGCTAATTCTGGTTGGTGACGATAATATCCTGACAAAGAAGTTGGGGCCTCATCCGTTTGGCGAGCGACTGCAAATCAAACATGCTTCCCAAACTGTTGCGATGGATGAACTGCCATCCAAAGCCTTGCGAAACAAGAAAGACTCGTCAATGCGTGTGGCGATCGATCTGGTCAAGAGCGGGGAAGCAAATGCCTGTGTCAGCGCCGGCAACACAGGGGCGCTGATGGCTACATCTCGCTTCGTGTTAAAGATGCTGCCTAATATAGATAGACCTGCGATTATCACCGCCTTGCCATCCGTCACCGGCCAGACCTTTATGCTGGATCTTGGCGCGAATGTCGATTGCAGTGCTGAGCACCTGGTTCAATTTGCTGTCATGGGCAGTGAGACTGTGGCGGCAGTGACTGATATCGCCAATCCGAAAATCGGTCTGCTGAATATCGGACAGGAAGAGATCAAAGGTAACGAACAGGTTAAAGAGGCACACGAGCTCTTACTGCAGAGTTCTCTGAACTACGTGGGTTATGTCGAAGGTGATGATATCTACCAGGGCGGTACTGATGTGATTGTTTCCGACGGTTTTGTCGGCAACATAGCGCTGAAGAGCAGCGAGGGCGTGGCGAAGATGATTCGTCATTTTATGACCCTTGAATTCAAAAAGAACCCGCTGACTAAACTGGCAGGTTTGATTGCAATGCCTGTGCTGAGAGCATTTCGCAAGCGAATAGACCACAGACGCTATAACGGCGCCAGCCTGTTGGGACTGCGTGGAATAGTGATCAAGAGCCATGGCAGTGCTGACAAACTGGCTTTCATGAATGCAATCAGCATTGCGCGCAAGGAAGTTTCATGTGATGTCCCGCATCGCATATCCGAGCAGGTTAAAACTCATCTGGAAAAAAGGGAGATCGCGTGATCTATTCGCGTATCACAGGCACTGGTGGATATCTGCCCGAAAAGGTGCTCACAAACCAGGATCTTGAGAAGATTGTAGATACCACTGATCAGTGGATCTTCGATCGTACAGGTATTCGTAAGCGGCATATTGCGGCCGATGACGAGTTTACATGTGATCTGGCGGAAAAGGCCGCGCTTAATGCGATTGAGATGGCAGGTATCGAAGCCAGTGACATCGATCTGATTGTCGTTGCCACAACAACCGCTGATCAGGTTTTTCCCAGCACTGCGTGTCTTCTGCAAGCCCGCCTTGGGATCAGGGGGCCTGCCGCATTTGATGTTCAGGCTGTCTGCACCGGTTTTGTTTATGCACTTGGCGTCGCTGATAACTTTATCCGGTCCGGGGCGGCGAAAAGGGCGCTGGTTGTTGGTGCCGAAACCTTCTCTCGCATTATTGACTGGAGTGACCGAAATACCTGTGTGTTGTTTGGCGACGGTGCCGGCGCGGTTGTTATCGAAGCGAGTGATGAACCGGGTATTATCTCCACTCACCTGCATGCGGACGGTGCCTATGAGAGCCTGCTCCGGGTCCCAACCGGTATCTCACGCGGTTATAAAGAGATACTACAGGGTTCGGCATATGTCGAGATGAAGGGAAATGAAGTCTTCAAGGTTGCGGTGACCACCTTGGGTAGAATCGTAGATGAGACCTTGGCCGCCAATAACATGGAAAAATCAGATGTGGATTGGTTAATTCCCCATCAGGCCAATATAAGGATCATCAATGCAACCGCGAAAAAGCTACAGACCCCGATGGATCATGTGGTTGTCACAGTGGATGAACATGGCAACACTTCTGCTGCGTCGGTACCTCTCGCTTTGGATGTGGCGGTCAGGGATGGTCGGATTAAGCGTGGTGAGACTATCCTCATGGAGGCATTTGGCGGCGGTTTTACCTGGGGTTCGGTTTTAGCGAAATTTTAGTGATTTGACAGTGTAAGCTATGAGTAATTCATCGTTCGGTATCGTTTTTCCAGGACAGGGGTCTCAGTCCGTTGGGATGTTGAGTGAATTGGCAGCAGCCCATCCAATCGTCAGTCAGACATTCGCAGAGGCTACGGACGTCTTGGGCTATGATCTGTGGGAACTGGTTCAAAATGGTCCGAATGACTCACTCAACCAGACAACGAAGACACAACCCGCGATGCTTGCTGCCGGGGTGTCTGTATGGCGGGTCTGGCTGGAACAGGGTGGCGCCAAGCCCATAATCATGGCGGGACACAGTCTGGGAGAATACACGGCATTGGTTTGTGCGGATGCGATCGAATTTACCGATGCAGTCAGGCTGGTGGCCGAGCGAGGCCGATTTATGCAGGAGGCCGTGCCTGAGGGGAGCGGCGGCATGGCGGCAATCCTTGGACTCGACGACGATCAGGTGAAAACGGTCTGTGCAGAAGCCGCATCCGGTGATGTGATAGAAGCGGTAAACTTCAATTCACCCGGCCAGGTCGTCGTTGCCGGTCATAAAGAGGCAGTGGACCGGGCATGCGTATTGGCTAAGGAGGCAGGCGCTAAACGTGCATTGCCACTCCCGGTCAGTGTGCCATCGCATTGTGCATTGATGAAACCGGCTGCAGAGCGATTGGCTCAATTGCTTAATGAAGTCAGCATTTCACAACCCTCAATCTCGGTGATACACAACGCAAGTGTCGCGGCGGCAAAGGATGCCGAGTCGATACGCAAGCAGCTTGCCGCTCAGTTATACAGTCCTGTGCGATGGGTGGAAACGGTACAGATGATGGCGACCTCGGGTATTTCGAGCCTGCTTGAAACAGGGCCCGGAAAGGTCCTGGCAGGATTGACTAAAAGAATCGATCGTAGTCTTGTCGGATTGCCTGTGTTTGATGCAAAAAGCTTGATGCAAGCGCTGGAGACATTGAAATGAGTCTGGAGAATGAGATAGCAGTGGTTACCGGCGCCAGTCGCGGTATCGGCGCAGCCATTGCAGACACCCTGGCGCATGCGGGTGCAACAGTGATCGGCACAGCGACCTCCGAGGCTGGTGCGCAAGGGATTACAGAACGTTTTAAGTCTGCGGGACATGCCGGGTGTGGCATGGTGTTGAATGTCACTGATGTTGAATCTATCGATGCGCTCATTGGGGCGGTCGGTAAGGAGTTCGGTAATCCTACTGTATTGGTGAACAATGCCGGTATTACCCGCGATAACCTCCTCATGCGCATGAAGGATGAGGAGTGGGAAAGCATCATCAACACCAACCTGACCTCTGTTTTTCGCCTTAGCAAGGCGGTATTGCGCGGCATGATGAAGGCGCGAAAGGGGCGTATTATCAACATCTCATCCGTAGTCGGGGCAATGGGGAATGCCGGTCAGACCAACTATGCTGCCGCCAAAGCGGGAATCCACGGTTTTACACGCTCTTTGGCCAGGGAGGTGGGTTCGAGAGGGATTACCGTCAATTCTGTGGCGCCGGGCTTTATCGAGACAGATATGACGAACGAGCTGCCTGAGGAACAACGCAAGAGTCTTGAAGTGAACATCCCTTTGCAAAGATTGGGATCACCGGAGGATATTGCCAATGCGGTTTTGTTCCTGGCGGGGCAATCCGGACGTTATATTACCGGTGAAACACTCCATGTTAACGGCGGAATGTACATGAGTTGATATGTGAAAACTCGAGATCAATTCTCATAATTAACATAAATAAATTATCATAACATATTGTTTAATAAATTTATTTATGGTGAATTTGAGATGCGAAAGTTATCTGAGGATTACGCTTTTCTCAAGTGTTTTTTGTTACTACAATACCGCATCGGTCCTTTTCGAGGCCGGCGGATAATCCAGAGGAAATTAATAACATGAGCGATGTCGTAGAACGAGTTCGTAAAATTGTCGTAGAACAACTAGGCGTGAAGGAAGAGGAGGTAACGTTAGAAGCCTCTTTTGTCGATGATCTTGGCGCTGACTCTCTCGACACAGTGGAATTGGTTATGGCTCTTGAAGAGGAATTTGAAACCGAGATTCCTGATGAAGAGGCTGAAAAGATCACGACTGTGCAACTTGCTGTCGATTACATCAACGCACACAGTTAATCTTTGCGCAAAGATTTTCTATTTTTTATAGGCCGCCAAGCTCTATCAATAGAAAGGGGTGCGGCCTTTTGCTTTTCAGCAACACCACTGAACTTTGGGGGTAGTCATACATGACTGCAAGAAGGGTCGTCGTTACGGGTTTAGGTATGGTAGCGCCTGTCGGGCTGGATATTCCTACATCGTGGGAGAATATTCAGGCCGGCAAAAGTGGTATCCAACCCATTACCCATTTTGATGTTGGGTCATTTTCTACCCAGTTCGGTGGTCCCATCTACGGTTTCGAAATCACCGATTACATAGCGAAGAAAGAAGCCAAGAAAATGGATAAGTTTATCCATTATGGCATCGCTGCCGGTATACAGGCGATTAAAGATGCAGGGCTTGAGGTGACTGAGGAGAATGCAGAACGCATCGGTGTTCTGATTGGCTCAGGTATCGGCGGCATTACCGGTATCGAAAACAGTTACCAGGCCTACCTGGATGGCGGTCCTCGTAAAATCTCGCCATTTTTCGTGCCTTCAAGCATTATCAACATGGTGTCCGGTAACCTCTCTATCATGTATGGATTGAAGGGACCCAACTACTCGATCGTTTCCGCATGCAGCAGTGGCGCCCACAGCATCGCCGAGGCTGCTATGATGATCCGGCATGGCCGTACGGACGTGATGATCGCCGGTGGCGCCGAAATGGCCACATCACCGGTTGGCTTGGGTGGGTTCGCAGCGGCACGGGCGCTTTCTCGTCGCAACGACGATCCACAGGGAGCCAGTCGCCCTTGGGATAAAGACCGGGATGGTTTCGTACTCAGCGATGGCGCCGGTGTAGTTGTGCTGGAGGAGTATGAGCAGGCCAAGGCGCGTGGCGCGAAGATCTATGCCGAATTGGCCGGTATCGGAATGAACTCCGATGCCTACCACATGACAGCACCCTCAGTAGACGGATCAGGTGCTGCCAAATGCATGGAGCTGGCACTTCAGGATGGTGGAATCAACGTGGATGAGGTTGATTATATCAACGCACATGGAACCTCTACCCCGGCCGGCGATGTGGCGGAGACTATGGCGGTCAAACGTGCCTTCGGTGATCATGCATACAAGCTTTGTGTCAGTTCCACGAAATCGATGACCGGTCATATGCTGGGTGCGGCAGGTGGTGCAGAGGCCGTTTATACGATTCTGGCACTCTACAATCAGGTTGTGCCACCCACCATCAACTTGGAAAACCAGGATCCAGAATGCGACCTGGATTATGTTCCCAATAGCGCAAGAGCGATGAAGCTGGACGTGGTGATTTCCAACTCATTTGGATTTGGCGGCACTAACGGTACCCTGGCATTCCGCCGTGTAAACTGAGGACGAAGGCTAATTGCTAATTAACGGCAAACCAGGCGATCTGATACCGTTCTCTGATCGTGGTCTGCAATACGGCGATGGTTTGTTCGAGACTTTGGCTGTCAGACAGGGGCGTCCCTGTTTATGGCGGCGACACATGGCCCGACTTTCCCGTGGGGAAACAGCAATCGGCCTCCCTCCCAGCGATAAGCAGCTGCTTGAAAAAGAGGTTCTCGCACTCTGTGCCGAGCATGATCTGGCGGTTTTGAAGATCATACTTACCCGGGGCAGTGGGGGCAGGGGATATGCCCCTCCCAGCCCCGCTTCACCGCGACGCATTATCAGTCTCCATCCCTGGCCCGACTATCCTCAGAGCTGGTATGCAGAAGGTATTCATCTTGGGATTTGCCGCACCAGGATTGGCCGAAACAGACAGCTGGCAGGTTACAAACACTTAAACCGTCTTGAACAAGTACTGGCGCGTAGGGAATGCCAGGATGACGCCTTATCCGAGTGCCTGATGATGGATGAAAGGGAGAAGGTGATCTGCGGCACACAGTCCAACCTGTTCATGCTGCAGGGCAATACGATCTATACGCCTGATCTTACCCATTCAGGCATTGCGGGTGTGGTCAGAGAATTGGTGATTGAAATTGCAGGGCAGCTCTCAATCCCATTGCACATCACCGATTTGGATAGGGATAGGCTGATGAGTGCCGATGCCATGTTTGTAACCAATTCTGTGATGGGATTCTGTCCGGTCGCGGCGCTGAATAAGCGGCAATTTGACCAGGAGAATATTCCCCATGAGTTGCGTCACAGGGTGGAGAAAGCCTGTAGCGCGGCTTAGTATTTACTCTTTTGGTTATCCAAAAGTCGTGGTAATCAACTTCACCCCGCGGATTTTTCCAGTAGAATGACGTAATGCTCAACGCCAACGATTTTTTCCAATTAGTAGAGTCCGACTGGTGAGAAATGCGGGTTAATCGTCTGCTCGGTATTCTGATCTTTGTCGCCAGCATCCTTCTGGCTTGGGGTTGGATGGAATATGACGGATTTGTCAACAAATCCCTGAATTTACCCGAGGAGGGCGTGAACTATATTCTGCATCCGGGTATGACGGTCAGAAGTTTGGCGGAGGATCTGCAGCAACGAGGTATGCTCGAGAAGCCCATGCTGTTGAGATTCATTGCACGTTGGCAGGGTCAAGCCAGTAAACTGAAGGCCGGCGAATACTATCTGCCTGCTGAAACCACGCCACCGAAGCTGCTCGAAATCCTCAGCTCCTCACAGGTTGTTCAATATGCCCTCACAATCATCGAGGGGTGGACATTCGACCAGTTGATGGCTGCGATCAGACGTGATCCTGTATTGGAACATAGCCTGAAGGAGGTAACGAACGATCAGGTGATGCGACATCTTGGCCTGGACGATCTGCATCCGGAGGGGCGATTCTACCCTGATACCTATCACTTTCCACGCGGTACCACCGATGCGGCCTTTCTAAAGCGGGCCTATAAACGAATGGAATCTGTATTGGAACAGACCTGGCAACAGCGGAAAAAGCAGCTGCCGCTGAAAAGCCCATATGAGGCTCTCATACTGGCCTCGATTATCGAGCGGGAGACCGGCATACCAGAGGAGCGGGGCAAGATAGCCGGTGTTTTCATAAGGCGCCTGAAGCGCGGCATGTTGTTGCAGACCGATCCTACGGTTATCTACGGTATGGGAGAGAGCTATAACGGCAATATCCGCAAGCGGGACCTCACTCGCGACACCCCTTACAACACCTATCTGCACAAAGGATTGACACCGACACCAATTGCCATGCCGAGCGGCGCTGCAATACGTGCGGCTTTGAATCCGGAAGAGGGCAATTCGCTCTATTTCGTCGCAACCGGTGATGGCGGACACTACTTCTCTTCAACCCTTGAGGAGCACAACAAAGCGGTACGAAAGTATCAGTTGAAGAGATGACTGCAATGAAAAAGACGGCAAAAGGACGATTCATCACCGTTGAAGGCGGTGAAGGGGCTGGAAAAAGCAGTAATCTGGCATTCATCCAATCCTTGATTGAAACCGCCGGTAAACAGGTGCTTTTTACCCGGGAACCGGGTGGAACACCGCTTGGCGAAGCCATTCGTGAATTGCTGTTGGGGCACAAACACACAGGTATGGCGGACGATACGGAACTGCTGTTGATGTTCGCCGCGCGTGCGGAGCATCTGCAACAAAAAATCCTACCGGCCCTTGAGCGGGGAATCTGGGTGTTGTGCGATCGTTTCACTGATGCAAGCTTTGCCTATCAAGGGGCGGGAAGAGGTCTATCGCTGGAGAAGATTGCCAAGTTACAGCAGTTCGTTCAGGGTACGTTGCGTCCCGATCTGACATTGTTGCTCGACGTGCCGGTGGATACCGGTTTGCAGCGTGCCGGGAAGCGTTCAGAGCCTGATCGATTTGAAAGCGAGAACCGCGACTTCTTTGAGAAAGTGAGAGCGGGATATCTGCAGATCGCCACGCAGGAGCCTGATCGTGTCCAGGTGATCGATGCATCTCCTGCCTTGGAAATGGTGCAGGATCAAATCAAAACGGTCGTTCAACACTATCTGGAGAGCCAGGGTGAGTGAGTTGCGTTATCATCGCCTACCATGGCACGACGAGCAGTGGCATTTTTTACAACGGGCCGTTGAACAGCACCGACTGCCCCATGCCTTATTACTTTCTGGACCTCCCGGATTGGGAAAAGAGCAGTTCGTGCTCAGTTTTGCCCAATCCGTGTTGTGTGTGGATAGAGACCGTTACGGTGTCGCCTGCGGCGTCTGTCGTCAGTGTCAGTTGCTGTACAGCGGTAACCATCCCGATTTTAAATGGTTGAAACCGGATGAAGAGAGTAAAAGCGGTGAGATAACGATAGAAGCAATTCGGAGCCTTACCGCCAATGCTTCATTAACCAGCCATGCCGGCGGTAACAAGGTCATCGCCATACAACCGGCCCATCGAATGAACAAAGCCGCGGCCAACAGTCTCCTCAAAACCTTGGAAGAGCCTACGCCGGGCAGCGTGATATTGCTGTTGACCGATCAACCGGGCAGATTACTTGCCACTATCCGCAGCCGCTGTCAGAAAGTAGATTTCAAACCTCCGCACAGGACACAGGCCATCGAGTGGCTCTCTGACAAGGTGACCCAGGAAGATCCGCAACTGTTGCTGACACTGGCCAACGGTGCGCCACTCAAGGCGCTTCAACTTGACAACAGTGAACTCCTGAATGCCCGCAAAGAAATGGCAAAAGGATTTCTACAACTTCTGGGTGGGAAACGTGATCCGGTCAGCCTGGCGCGTGGATGGGGAGCCTTTGACAGCGTCTTGTTGTTGGAGTGGCTGACGGGCTGGGTGATCGATCTGATTCGTCTGCAGGAAGGGGGAGATGAGGGGGGGATCTTTAATCGGGATCTCACTCAAGCTTTGCGGAAAACGGCCGACAAGATAAACTCGAGGACTCTGCATGGCTATCTGCTCCAGGTTTATGCGGCCAGGAGTACCGTAGAGAGCAATTTAAACCCGCAATTGACCTTGGAAAAGCTGCTGATTTCCTGGTGTGATTGCAGAACCCAGGCGTGTTAGACAGAAACTGAGAATCGTATGGCTGGTGGACCCAAACAAGGAATACTCTCGCTGACAATCAAGGATAAAAATGCCTTGTATGCGGCCTACATGCAATTTGTTGAATTTGGTGGACTTTTTATTCCCACTACCAAGCAGTACCGATTGGGTGACGAGGTTTTCATGCTGCTGACGCTGATGGACGAGACGGAGCGTCTGCCGGTGGCCGGTAAGATCATCTGGATCACACCCGTCGGCGCGGAGGGTAACAGAGCAGCCGGCATCGGTGTCCAGTTCAGTGATCAGGATGGCGGTGCAGCACGCAACAAGATCGAGACCTATCTTGCCGGTGCCCTGAAATCAGACCGTCCTACACACACGCTATAGTCATAAGCCGACTAACATGCGGATTCTCTATCTGACCAATGGTTAGTTATTTTTCTTTTTGTGACACAACCGAAATGGAGATCTTTATCAGCCCCCTGCCGGTGGAGCTGCTGATAAGTATCGTTCACAGAACGAAATTATCGAGTCTGGTGTTGAAGATGCAGCTACAATCCCCTGTCAAAATCAGGAACGGCCCGAATAAAGCTCCATGTTAGTCGATTCCCACTGCCATCTCGATCGTGTCTCTCTTGCTCCCCATAACGGGGATTTTGCCAGCTTTATGAGCAGCACCCTTGCACAAGGTATCGATCATCTGTTGTGCGTCTCAATCGATCTTGAATCCTGGCCGGCCATGGTGGCCCTGGTAGCGGATTACCCACAGATTTCCATATCGGTGGGCGTGCATCCAAATGATAAGGAGCGTCATGAACCCACGGTTGAGGAGTTGCTGAGGCTCTCACGCCGTGAAAAGGTCGTCGCCATCGGGGAGACTGGACTGGATTATTTTCATGGTGAAGGGGATCTGGATTGGCAGCGTGAACGGTTTCGGCAGCATATTAGAGCAGCCAAGGAGGCGAAGCTGCCTCTCATCATCCACACCCGGGATTCCCGGATCGATACAATCCAGATCATGCAGGATGAGGGGGCGGACGATGTGGGTGGGGTGATGCACTGCTTCACAGAGAACTGGTCCATGGCGATGCAGGCACTGGAGATGGGTTTTTATATCTCATTTTCCGGCATCATCACCTTCAGGAATGCGGTCGAGTTGCGTGAGGTCGCAAAACGGGTGCCGATGGATCATCTGCTGATCGAGACAGACTCCCCCTACCTGGCGCCGGTACCCCATCGCGGCAAACCCAATCAGCCGATCCATGTGCGGCATGTTGCTGAATGTGTGGCCGAGCTGAAAGGGCTGACACTAGAGGCAATTGCCGACCGGACAACCGCCAATTTCTATCGCTGTTTCCCTCTGGCACAGAGCGCGCTATCCATTTCTCGCGGATTAGATTATGAATAAATCAGTAGCTTTATGGTTACTCTGTAGCTTCTTTTCCGCAGCCCTGACGGCTCAAGATAGGAGTACAGAAGGTTATGAGGATTTGGTCATCAACACCAAAGGCGGTCTTGAGGTGACCACGACCGATGGCGAGTTCTCCATACAGTTGGGGGGCAGGATCCTGGCTGATGCCGCAGTATATGATGAGGATAAAAATGCCCTGGGCAATGGGAGCGAACTGCGTGATTTAAGACTCGATCTGGAAGGACGGCTGTATGCCGATTTCATCTACGAGTTCAGTGTCGACTTCTCCGATGGGGAAGCGGACGTCAAGGATGCCTGGTTTGCCTATGATGCCATCTACCCCTGGCGCTTTTCCGTTGGACATTTCAAACAGCCATTCAGCCTGGAGGAGATGACCAGCAAGCGATATCTGACCTTTATGGAGCGTGCCTTGCCCAATGCGTTCGCTCCAGGAAGAAGCATGGGTATTGGTGCCCAGTGGTCGGGTGAGCAGATGACCTTTGCCGCCGGCCTGTTCGGTGATGATTACAACGATGACACTGATGATGAGGGTGATGAAGGCTGGGGTGTCACCAGCCGCTGGACTTATGCGCCGCTTGCTGAAGATAGATCCGCATTTCACATGGGCATAGCTGCCAGCTACAGAAGGTTGGATGATGAAGAGGAGGTTCGAATCGATAGCAGGCCGGAGTCTCACCTGACCGATATTCGATATCTCGATACGGGCAAACTCAAGCAGAGTCGATCTACCAGGCTACTGGGTCTGGAATGTGCATGGGTGTCAGGTCCGTTTTCCCTGCAGGGTGAGTGGATGCAAGCAAAAATTGAGCGTGACGAAGGTACGGAGCCCACCTTTGAAGGCTGGTATCTACAGGTTAGTTGGTTCCTGACAGGTGAAAGCCGCCACTATAAGCAGCGTTCGGCAAAATTTGGGCGGATTAGGCCGCTTTCCGACCATGGCGCTGTAGAGGTGGCCGCACGTTTCAGCTCCCTGGATCTCAACGATGGGGAGATCGAGGGTGGATCCAGCGACAACATCACACTGGGAATCAATTGGTATATCAATCGGCAGATTCGCCTGATGGCCAACGCAATCATTGTCGATAATGACAGCTATGCCGATGCGGATGGTGATGTGGAGGGGGAGGATACGCCCTCTATTCTTCAACTTCGGGCTCAAGTTGATTTCTAGGTTGTGACGATGATAGTCAAATTTGTCTATACAGGCCCTCAAAATGATACGTAACTTAGGCACAGGAGCGCTTCTGCTGCTGTTCCTTCTCTCCTGGTCGATACCGTCCCATGTTGCAGCAAGTGGCAGTGATCCGAATACATTGGTAATAGGTAAGATCAGCCACAATCCAAAAAAACACTATCGTTACTTGAAACCCATGCTGATGTATGTGGTGGAAAGAATGCGTGACCTCGGAATCACAAAAGGCAAGATCCGCATGGCAAAAAGCAAAGAGCATATGGCGGAGTTGTTGGCCAGAGGTGATGTGGACTGGGTGACGGAAACACCTATTGCCGCATCATATCTGCATGAGAAAAGCGGTGCGGAGCTATTACTTAGAAAGTGGAAAAAAAATACATCTGAATACTACACGGTATTTTTTTCACTTAAAGATGGGGCAGTAAAGAAACTTGAGGACTTGAAGGGAAAGATCATTGCCCTGGAGGATCCAGCATCAACGACAGCCTACTATTTGCCTGTCCATGCAATGTTACAGAGTGGATTGACGCCTGTTAAATTGAGAAATTTTCGGGAAACACCACCGGCGGATAAGGTTGGCTTTGTGTTTGTCCGGGAAGAGATCAATATAGCCACACTGGTGAATAAAGGTCTGGCCCATGCCGGTGCGTTCAGCAATCTGGATTGGGATAAGGAAGATCATCTGCCTTCCCAGTATCGTGCTCAGTTTTCCATTTTTAAAAAGCTTCCACCTGTCGTTCGCGCAGTGGAATTGGTGCGCCGTGATTTAAACCCGGCTTTAAAAAGACGCCTCGAAGGGATTTTGTTGCAGGCCGGTGATGATCCGAAGGCTCAGCCTGTCCTGCATGCCTACCAGCGAACAAAAAAATTCGATGTACTGAGTGATGAGCAGAAACAGTCGATATACGACATGTACTCTATAGTCGATAAAGTCGATCGAGCACTCACACCCTAAAAGGATCAAGTCATGCGCAAAGGTAAAATTACGATGCAAAGCATGAAGAACATTTACATACAATCACAAGGATTGAATGTATGTGTAGCTTGATGCAGCCCTGTTGAATCCTGATGGGCTACTGATTCAATGGCAAGAAATCTACAGTTCAGATATACCGTTGCTATTGGTGCCGGAATCGTCATTGTTACGATTATCCTAGCTACACTGTTTTTCTTCCAGTCTAAGGACCTGCTATCCAATATCAAAACCACTACCTCCTCCACAATGAGTGTTGCCCTACATAATGAGGCAAAAAAACGCCTTATGAATCTAAGTGCAATTCTGAGCGAGGATGTGGCAAACCCCCTCTATAATTTTGATATGCTCGCTATCCTGCATCTGCTGCAGAGCGTTGCCAATCTGGATGACATCGTCTATGTCATGGTGATCGATCCGCAGGGTGTGATCGTTCACGATGGAACCGAACTGTTAGACAACTACGGCAAGCAAATAGAAGACGGAAAAATTCTGGACTGGATTAAAAAGGAATCGGTGCCACTGCTAAAAAACTCAAAAGATGTGATGGAGATAGTCTCTCCAGTCCATATTGCCGATGAAAGACTGGGTTGGGTCAGAATTGCGCTATCTAAAAAGGGGCAACTGGAAAACACAGAGAAACTGACTCGGCAGTTATCCGAATTAACCTCGAAATCGCATCAACGCGAACAATATCTGCTGTTTTTCGTTACCGGTATTTTACTGTTGCTAGGCTTGGCTTTGGCTGCATTGATCTCAAATAGATTAGTGTCACCGATTCGAACACTGACAGAATATGTGAAACGTGTCGGTGAAGGCGCCTATGGCATTGAGCTGGAAAAAAACCGAAGTGACGAGATCGGTCAACTGATCCACTCATTCAACCGTATGAGCAGGGATCTTTCCAATACATCGGTATCTAGACAGTATTTGAATGATGTACTCAATAATTTGCGTGATGCATTGATCGTGGTCTCTGTCGATAAGAATATTATCATGGTCAATAATGCTGCTGTTGATATGATCGGTTACGATAAAGAGCGGTTGGTGGGTATGTCATATTACGACATTATCGACAGTCGAGATGGTGTGCGCGTCAAGCAATGGCTCACCTATCATATGAAGGATGAGGCGGATAGTATTGACGCCAGATATATTACTGCTGAGGGTTCCTGCGTGCTGGTCTCCCTGTCAGGCGCCTATCTCGAATTTTCAGGAGGTCCTGGGCAGATCATCACGGTTGCGCAGGATGTCAGCGAGCATAGAAAGAACGAGGAACATATACGCTATCTGGCCCAATATGATGGCTTGACCAATCTGCCCAATCGACAACTATTCAGCGATCGGTTAAAACATGCCATGGAGCAGGCTGATCGGGGAGAGTATCTTGTCGCCTTGATGTTTATCGATCTGGACCGCTTTAAGAAGGTCAATGACAGCCTTGGCCACCATGCTGGTGATCTGCTGTTGAAAAAGGCAGCTGTGCGATTGAAGAAGATGCTGCGTGTGGGTGATACTGTGGCGCGTTTGGGGGGCGATGAATTCACCATTATTGCGGAGCAGATCAAATCGATAAGCGATGGTGTAAACATTGCAAAAACCATCCTTGAAACCATCAGGGAACCGTTCGAGATCGAATCAAGGAAGGTGCATATCGGATGCAGCATCGGTATCGTCTTCTATCCATTCTCCAAGGATGACATCGGTAGTTTGATTCAGAAGGCCGATATGGCCATGTATCAAGCAAAAAGGAGTGGGCGCGGGCAGTATTGCGTCTACAATCATTTGCTGGGTGCCAATGAGGACGGCCTGATACAACAGGAGAGTGAGTTGATGGAGGCGTTGAAGACAAAAAGTTTTCATCTGCTCTACCAGCCAATTATCGATGTCAATACAGAATCAATGGTCGGAATGGAGGCCTTGTTGCGGTGGGATAATCCAAGACGCGGTTTAGTGGATCCCACAGAGTTTCTTCCATTTCTCGAAAATTCAGGTTTAATCATCGAATTGGGTGATTGGATTTTGGAACGGGCCTGTATAGAAATACTTGCCTGTGACGATAACGGCGATCGGCCATTACAATTGAATGTCAATGTCTCCATACATCAATTTAATCAAGGTGATTTTTCCCATCGTGTTGAGTCGATTCTGACCAGGACAGGCTTCGATCCAAAGCGACTTGAGTTGGAAATCACAGAAAGCAGTCTGATAGAAGATATCGAACTGAGCAGGTACGTCGTACGCAGTCTGAAAAAGCTTGGTGTTCGTATCGCAGTCGATGATTTTGGCACAGGTTATTCTTCCTTCTCTTATCTCAGGGACTTTGCGCTGGATACTCTGAAACTTGATTCCAGTTTCACCAAGGGATTACCCGCAGACAATTATGCCACCGGTATCTGCACGGCACTGATAAAAATGGCGGAAATCATGGATCTGAACGTGGTTGCTGAAGGAGTGGAAAATTCACGGCAGTTAGAGTGGTTAAGTCAAGAGAATGTACAACAGTGCCAGGGCTACTACTTTAGCGAACCTGTTATTCTGACTGACCAGGAAACCTCTAATTGATTCAGAATTTCAGGCAGTACAGTAATGTACCGCCGTTTTTCATTGTCGCAAGTGAATGAAAAAAACCGACAGCGGAAAATCGTATTTTCTGTTTGATAATTGATGCTGTATGAGACGGTAGCCTCACTCAATGCCCGATATACATTTCATCATACTCTTTGGCATATCGCTCAAGGATGTTTTTCCGCTTCAGCTTCAGAGTGGGAGTGATCAAACCGTTCTCCACGCTCCAGGGTTCACCGAGCACGGTCACACGGATGATCTTCGCATAACCGGGAAAGTTGTCCAGGTGATTGTTGATGCGGGCCAATAATTCCTGCATCTGCTGTTCGCTGATATTGCCGGGGTTCAAACCAAGTATTTGGGCGTGTTCGGGATTGAGCACCACGATGGCGGACAAGTAGGGTTTGCTTTCGCCGAGTACCAGTACCTGGTCGAACAGGGAATCCATGGCGATGCACATCTCCATATCGGCAGGAGGAACCTTTTCACCATTGGCCATAACAATAATCTCTTTCAGTCGGCCGGTGATAAAGATATAACCATCTTCGATTTTCGCCTTGTCACCTGTATGGAACCAACCATCTGCATCAATCACCTCAGAGGTTGCATTCCGGTTATTCCAGTATCCCATCATCACATTAGGCGCTCTGCAGAGCAATTCCTCATACTCATTGATCTTGACTTCTATCCCGGGAAAGGGTCTGCCGACACTGGCCGGAAAATTGTTTTCATGGGTATTGGCTGAGATGATGGGACTGGTCTCCGTTAGGCCGTAACCCTGCAGTATGGGCACGCCGAGTCCAATGAAAACTTTGGCGATGTCTGGCGAAAGCGGGGCGCCGCCTGAAACCGCAATTCGCAGACGTCCACCCAGCTTGTCCTGAATCTTACGCGCCACTATCTTTTCCAGTAGTGGCCAGAGCCATAATTTAGGTGACCATGAGCTACGTCCTTGCTGAAACTCAAAATGGGTCCAACCGGTTTCGACAGCCAGACTGAATATGCCGCGGGCTATTGCTGAGTCGCTCTCGAGTTTGTCCTGTATCTTGGCGTACACCCGTTCAAATATGCGTGGCACCGAAACCAATATGGTTGGTTTGATGGTCTCGAGATCTTCAGCCAGCTGAGGAATTGATCTTGCGTAGGCCGTGGCTGCGCCAGATACGAGTGCCAGATAGTAGCCAACGGTTCGCTCCAGGGTGTGCGAGAGCGGCAGAAAAGAGAGAAAGGTGTCGGTTGTATGGATATCGATAACCTTCACACCGCTCTCGATATCCCACAGGATATTGTGATGACTCAACATCACACCTTTGGATCGGCCGGTGGTACCTGAGGTATAGACAATAGTGGCCAGATCCTTGCTGGCCACATCGATGACCTGCAGTCTATCGTTGATTTGATCGGGCAGCCATTCTTCAAGTGAGACCAGGTGGGGCTGAAGACCCATCGGGTCGACCTTGTGCAGCGAGACGATACGGTTCAGGCCGGCCAACTGATTGCGGATCTGCTGGAGTTCCTGCCACTGTTCGTTGTTTTCCAGGAGTAGCAGACGGATGCCGGCATCTTGTAGGATATAACCGATATTCTCGGGGCGATCATTGGTGTAGAGGGGGACGGTGATCAAACCCAGGCACTGAGCCGCCAGATCGAAGATGGCCCATTCGCGGCAGTTGCGCAACATGATGGCCACCCTGTCACCCGGTCTGAGATTTTCATTGCGAAAGGCAGCCTGCCAGCGTGCAACCAACTGCGCCATCTCGCTCCAGCTGGTCTCTTGCCAAACCTCGCGTTCTTCGTCGTATTGTATATAGGCAGTGGCATCCGGTGAGCGTTTTACACGTTCCTGGAAGACGGCGCCTATCGTGTCGGCATCTTTCAACTGTATATAATCAATGTTTGGATTATCCATGCTGGCACCATTTTTTATCGCTTAAAGAACCCCGGTTTTTGTTGTCGGGTTCACTTTGGTGTGGGTAGAGTAGCATTGCGCACCCTGGGACTGCTGGCACTGATAAGCAAATCAGCTCCAACACTCATTAACTTATCCTATCCTGAACCGGTATGGAAATATTTACGCATCAAGCGGCACCCCGTTTGTTGAGTTTGGATACCTTTGAACCCCTCTGTTTACGCTCGGATGCCACCGTGCCGAGGTGGCTGAATGAATTCACCTGAATGATCTGGCTGCGCAGGCGGTCCGCCTCATCCAGCGCCACCTTTTCGCTCTCGCTCAATATCCCAAGGGAGACGGCTTCAGCGATCAGATTTCGGTTGTCCCTGGATTTCAGCTGACCGGCCCGTTTTGCTCTGAGTAAGGTCTTTTCATGGGGCGCCGCAGCATTCACGGCAAACAGCGCCTGTTCCAATTGACCGGCCCGCTGTTGTTGATCCTCTGTAGTGTAGATCCCCTGAGTGAGCCGTTCCCTGGCCTCGTTAGGGCTAAGCAGAATACGCGCAACCTGATGGTCGAGGTTGTCGGTGGGTTTATGAAACGGCAGTCCGGTTGGAAATATCACCAGCCGCAACAGCCAGGCCAGGGGTCTGAACGGGATATTGCGTAACAGGCCCCGCAAGGCATGCTGGAAACGATAGAGGGAGTCCTCCAAGGCCCATCTCATCAGGGGCAGGTCGTCTTGACGCTCTCCCTCTTCGACATAGCGCTTAAGGCATGCACTGGCAATATAAAGGTTGCTGAGCATGTCACCAAGTCTGGCTGAGAGGCGTTCCTTACGCTTGAGCGAACCACCCAGTGTCATCAGCGCCGCATCGGTGGTCAGGGCAAAGGTAGAGGCCATCCAGTTCAGGCGTTGAAAGTAGCGCTTGGCAGGTCCGCTTTTCGGGCTTTCGGAGAGCCGTCCATGGGTGACGCCGAACCAGAGGGTACGGGCAAAGTTTGTCAGTACGAAACCAATGTGACTGAAAAGAGCATCATCGAACTGTGTGAGTGCGATTTCCTGATCGGGATTCTCAGCCGCCTCGAATTCGCTGAGAATGTAAGGGTGGGCGCGTATCGCCCCCTGACCGAAGATGATCATGCTACGGGTGAGGATATTGGCACCCTCTACGGTAATTGCGATGGGAATTGCCTGGTAACCTCTGCCTGTCAGATTGTCGGGACCGAGACAGATGCCACTGCCTCCCTGGATATCCATGGCATCATTGACCGCCTGGCGGTAACGCTCGGTAAGATGGTACTTGATAATCGCTGAGATCACAGAAGGTGATTCACCGCTATCCAGTGCGCTGAGTGTGAGTTTACGCGCCGCATCCATTTGATAGGTCAGCCCGCCTATCCTTGCCAGCGCCTCTTCCACCCCTTCGAAGTGGCCTATGGGCTGGCCGAATTGGGTGCGGACAGCGGCATAGGCGCCGGTATATCGGCTGGCACTTTTACCCGCCGCAGTCGAGAGTGCAGGGAGTGAGATGCCGCGCCCTTCGGAGAGGCATTCGACCAGCATCTGCCAACCCTTGCCCACACCATCATTTCCGCCGACTACCCAAGTCATGGGGATAAATACATCCCGCCCCGCAATGGGACCGTTTTGGAAGGGTATATCGAGGGGCATGTGTCTTGATCCTATCGCCACACCGGATGTGTCACGGGGGATAAGGGCCAGTGTGATGCCTGGATGGGGATCGTCTGAGAGCAGGCCTTGTGGATCCTCCAATTTGAATGCCAGGCCGATAAGGGTTGCGACCGGTGCCAGTGTTATATAGCGCTTTTCCCAGTTGAGCCTGATACCCAGGACCTGGTTCCCTTCAAAGTCACCGTAAGTGACCTGGCCATTGTCCGGAATGGCGCCGGCATCACTGCCTGCGTGGGGATTGGTCAGGGCAAAACAGGGTATCTCCTCTCCGGTGGCCAGCTTGTTGAGATAGTCTGCTTTCTGTTCATCCGTACCGTATTGAAGCAGCAGCTTTGCCGGGCCCAGGGAGTTGGGTACCATCACTGTAACGGCTGCGGTGATGCTGCGGCTGGCGATCTTCATCACCACCTGGGAGTGGGCATAGGCGGAAAAGCCGAGACCACCGTAGGTTTTGGGGATGATCATGCCGAAAAGGCCTGATTGTTTGATGAACTGCCACACCTCGGGAGGCAGGTCTTTGCGTTCGTTGGTGATGTCCCAGTCATCGAGCATATCGCAGAGGGTTTGCACCGGCCCGTCAAGGAAATCCTGTTCCTGCGCCGTCAGATGGCATTGTGGCTGGCGCAGCAGTTTGCTCCAGTCGGGTTGTCCCGAGAATAGTTCACCGTCCCACCAGACACTCCCGGCGCTCAACGCCTCTTTTTCGGTGGTCGACATGGAAGGCATCACCTTCCGGAATGCGGTCAACAGTGGTTTACTGATCCAACGGAGACGCAGTCGTGGCTTAAGGTAGAAGAACAGGGTTGTGGCATAGACCAGCCATACAGGCAGTGCGACAAGGAGTGTCATGAGCTCTGCAAGCTGCAGGCTGATCAGGAGTATGGGCGGCAACAGTATCCATACAATCGCACCTGCCGAACCATAGGCCAGTCCCCACAACATCAGCAATAAGAGTAGAAATCCGAGCAGTGTCATCGGTCAGCCTCGCGCATTGTGTTGATTGTTTGCTGAGCCGCCTCATCGTCCTGAGGATAAGCTTGTTCCTCTTCATGTTTCTTACGTTTCTTGCTTATTTCAGGTTCATTATCGGGATAATCCACCTCGTCCATCTTTGTCGCAGCAGCGAAGGTTCGCTCGTTATCATTATAAAGAATGCTGTCATCGCCCCATGGTAATCGACGATAGACACCCAAATCATCCAGTCCGAGGAATGGATATTTAATGATGTCGAAATAGGGTGAGTAGTCGAAGTCCTTTGGCGTGAAGAGTCGCGGGTTCCGTTTAAAGAAACGCAGGCTGCCGTCTTCATCACGATCGATAAAAGGCAGGATGGGAAAATTGACCTTATTGAAGGCTGATGCCAACAGCGAGGAACAGACGGTTCGCGTGGGCGAACCGGCATTATGTTCAAACAGACTGGAGCGCCAGCGCCTGGGTAAGACGTTCCAGGGAAAGAAGAAGCGGGCCAGGTCGAGCAGGTGGCGCACATCATAGTCAAAGCCGATATGGTGGATGGCATGGGCCACCACCTTGTGCGCATCCTCAGGTTCGAGTCCTGTGGGGCGGCAGATGCGCAAATGGTCCTTTCGATACTTGGAGAGTGGTGTAATGATCGTGCCTTCACCCAGCAGGGCCTCGACCATCAACTGTTCACTGAGGTCGCCTTGATAGGCCATGCGTACCCGCTGTTGGAGTTGTGGATCACGGATATCATAGATGCGTCCGATATAGAGTGCGGAGTGGGTCCATGTGCTTTGGGTGATGGTCTTGATTACGTTACTTACCCGGCTGCGTCCCTCTACCAACAGAACATCAGCGGGTCTGAGTTCATAACTGAGGCGATTGAAATCACATAGCGGCGAGGTGGAGGGCGGACTCTCCTTAGTCAGCCACTCCGCTATCCACTGCATGATTTTCTGCCCAACTTTCCTCATTTAAAACCCAGGAAAACAGTAAGTAATACAATAAGTATAGACCGTAATTTTAGTAGGTGAGTTTCAATAGAAAGTGGAGTAATTCCTGCTCAGGCGGGATGTATCGGAGCGTGCATAGGAATTGAAGAGGGCTAAACCTAATCTTCGCTGAGTTCCTGAAAGCAGATTGAGTGGCACTCATCATTTAAATCAAAAATTTATAAATATAATATATAAAATAAATAGTTATATGTTATTTATGAAGTAATCTGTGATTGCCTGTGTTGCTGAATCCCGCCACTCCACCAGATTCGGCAGGCACCTTCATCGGATACCATACAGGGTCCGATCGGTGTCCTTGGGGTACAAGTCTTGCGATAGAGTCTGCACTGATTCGGGTATTTCCGACCCAGTACCACCGCAGCGCAGTCACAACCGGGAGGCATCTCGCCACTCCGTTTTCGATCGGCAGAATCATAGTCGGGAAAACGCTTCCGGGCATCCCAGTTAGAGAACTTATCATTCAGGTTAAAACCGGAATTGGGAATGATACCGATCCCACGCCAGTTGGCATCGACAACAACCATCGCATTTTTCAGATGAGCTTTCGCGCTGGGATTACCGCCGGGTTTGACCAATTCAGGGTAACAGTTGTCGAGAAATATTCGGTCGTCCAGATACTGTCTGATCACGGAGTAGGTGGCCGCCAGCAGGCTCTCCGGGGTAAAGCCGGCCACAGCGGCAGGTATGTGGTGCTGTTGCACGACAAATGACCACTCCTCCGGCCCCATCACAGTCGCCACATGACCGGGCGCGACCAGGGCATTGAATCCCGGCTTTTCACCACTAAGCAACATGGATACGGCAGGCCAGGTCAGTCGACCCGATAGCAGGATGGTGAGGTTGTCGGGTATACCCTCGACCAACAGCGCGGCGACCGGGGCCGTTGTGGTCTCGAAGCCGGCGGCAAAAAAGACCACCTCCCGGTCGGGGGAGGCCTGAGCGATTTGCAGGGCCTCGATGGGGGAGGCGATGGGACGGATATCCGCACCGGCGGCGTGGGCCTGATCAAGGGAGCGTGGTTCTCCCTTGCTGACATTGACCGGTACCCGTAGCATGTCGCCAAAGGTCACCAGGGTGATTGGTTCCTGCAGCGCCAGCTGCATCGCTTGATAGACATCCTCTTCGGGACATACGCAAACAGGGCAGCCAGGGCCAGGTATCAGCTCTATCTGGCCGGGCAGTGCGCCACGCAATCCGCCCTGGGTAATGGCGCGCTCATGACCACCGCAGACATTCATGATCTTGACCGGCTCCTGCAATGGCAGGGTATTTATTTGTTGCAGCCAGGATTTCGCGTTTATCGACATGGGGTCTCTAGCCGCGAATAGACGCCAATCACCGCAAATCAAACGCAAATGGATTGATGCTGCTCATTAAACTATCTCAGTTTCATATGTTGCTGATCACACGGTCGCTCATGAAGTTTCTTTCATCTCGTGTACAATTATCACTTTCAACTTCAAACAACAGAATAGATTGTTTGCGTAGATTTGCGGTGATTGGCGTCTATTCGCGGCTCATTTCTCTCCTAGAGTTTGTCAGTATGTAACTTCACACCATCGGGTTGCAGTTTCGGATGCAGGGTCTCTCCCCTCGAACGCTTTTCGTTCTGCAGTTCAACTTGCTCCTGCAGCCAGTCCAGCCATGCATCCATGCCCTCGCCTGATTTGGCTGAAGTCAGCGTGACGGGCGCTTCAACGGCCAGCCGGCGAACCGCCAGCTCAGCCCGTTCGGGGCTGAAATCATCCAATACCGCCAGCAGATCGGATTTCGTGATCAATACATGATCGGCTGCGCGGAAGATGACCGGGTATTTACTGGGCTTGTCATCCCCTTCGGTAACTGAGAGCAGGGTGATATTGATATGCTGACCCAGGTCGAAGCTGGCCGGGCAGACCAGGTTGCCGACATTTTCGATAAACAGGATGTCCACTTCGTCGAGATTCATCTTATGCAGGGCGTGGTGGATCATATGGGCATCAAGGTGACAGGCGGTACCGGTTGTGATCTGGATAGCCTCTACACCTTTTTTCCGGATACGTTCGGCATCGTTCTCTGTCTCAAGGTCGCCTTCGACAACACTGATCCGGTATTTATGTCCAAGCTTGTCGATGGTGGTTTCCAGCAGGCGGGTTTTACCACTGCCGGGTGATGACATGAGATTGATCGCCAGTAGTTGATGACGGTCAAAATGCTTACGGTTATGGGCGGCCTGATGGTCGTTTTCGCTGAGCAGATTCTGTAACACCTCCACTGCAACGCTGCCGTCCTCTGTATGGGCATGTCTGCCTCCCTCTTCAATGAGATGCCGATTGCCTTCTGTGATGTTACAGCCGCATGTGTCGCACATCAGAATAAGCTCCTCAATTTGGTTTCAAAGCTGGTCAAGCCCGCATGATTCAATCGTTATCCTCCCGTGTCAGTTCAACACTGGCGAGCAGGAGTTCATCCCCACTGATGAGTTGTGTACGGAAATCACCACATTCACAGCAGATCAATCTATTCGCCGATACATCGCACTCGGCGCCACATTGTTGGCAGCGTACCCGTACCAGTTGCAATGCTGTCTCCAGTTCAGCCTCGGCGGCAATACTGCCCGCACGGGCGATCGTGAAGGCCTGTTGCAGCAGTTCCGGCACCACGCCGGAGAGGGGGCCGATGTGGATCACGATTCTGATAACCTGGCTGGCGTTTTCCCGCTTTGCAATCGCCTCGACCTGCGCCAGCATTGCCTGGCAGACAGATAGTTCATGCATCAGGTGGGGATTCCATCTTCGCCAGCATCTCGTCATAGATCTCCCAGGCCGAGCGAGCTTCCTGCGGCGTGACTTTTTGGATTGCATATCCGACATGTACGACAACAAAGTCGTCCGGCTGCAATGCTTCATGCTGCAGCATGAAGAGGCTCACTTCCCGCTGAATGCCTTTTGCTTCACACTGTGCGGTAAAGCCGTCGATACTTTTGATCTGCATGGGTATGCCCAGGCACATGATATAACCTTCGTTTACAGTTATGATCCAGTAGCATGCCTTTTTCATTCTCGCAAGGGGATTATTTTTGTCAATCAAATATGTCTTGATCCTTGGTATAGGTAATACCCTGTTAAGCGACGAGGGTATAGGCGTGCAATTGGTGAATCGTATGCAACGGCAGATCGGGACGGTTCCGGGTATTGAGTATCTGGATGGAGGTACCCTCAGTTTTACGCTGGCGGAGCCGATTGCCAGGGCGGATGGATTGATCGTGGCGGATGCAGCCCGCATGGGAGAGCCCCCCGGCACGCTCAGAGTCTTCCACGATCAGGAGATGGACAGCTACCTTCAAGGCAATCGTGCGAGTGTGCATGAGGTAAGTCTGGGCGACCTGCTCGATATAGCCCGACTCTCAGATACCCTGCCGGCTCGACGCTGTCTGATTGGCATCGAACCCGAGCATCTGGATTGGGGGGAAGCATTGAGCAAGACCGTAGAACCGGCAGTTGAGCAGGGGATTGCCGAGATCGTCTCGATACTGAAGTCATGGGGCCTTTTACCTGCCGGATAGGGGTAACTCTGTTTTTTGCATTGAGTTGTCCGAGATCAGGTTTTCAGTCTGCAATGATGATCCAGATCAGCTCAAGTATCAGTATTTAGTGATATTCTTTATATAAATCAGATAATCACTGTGACATCGGGCTGATGTGACTCATGCATAAACTGCAAGACATCGCTGTGCGGGTTGAGGGAACGGACAGAGCTAACCCACCCGTCAATCACTCAAATGCTATCCCTGTCATGCATGAAGTATTGCATTCGTTGAAACAACTCAAGGAGCGAGGCGTGGCGGCTACAATCGATCTTAAGTCCATACCTTTCGGCCCAGGCGATGAGGAAGAACTGCTGCACCATCTCGGGTGCGGTGAGGTTTCTATCGAGCTTCAATCCTTGGGTAAAAGCCGTATTTGCGAGACCCTCTATCCCGGTGTCTGGCTAATCGATCATTACAACGCCGCAGGTGAGCGCGTTGCCCTCTCACTTGAGATTAATCGTGTACCGGAGATCGTCAAGTCTCAACCCGAGGACATCTCGGATGCGATTATCAGACTCGAACAACAGCTAAACCCAGATAGTTCCGCATGATTGTCGTTTGCGGGAGGAGTAGTAATGGCTGAAGAACTCAAACCCATCGCTAAAACACTTGGGGAGAGCTTGCGGGAAAGCGGCGTCTCCAGACGGGGTTTTCTGAAATTCTGCAGTGTCACGGCATCGATGATGGCGTTGCCGCCGGCAATGGTGCCTGCGATTGCCGCTTCTCTCGAGAAAGCAAAGAGGCCCTCGGTCATATGGCTCTCATTTCAGGAATGTACCGGCTGTACTGAATCCCTGACACGCAGTCATTCACCCACCGTTGAGAATCTGATTTTCGATCATATCTCTCTCGATTATCACCATACCCTGCAAGTGGCATCCGGTGATGCCGCAGAGGCTGCGCGTGAAGCGGCGATGCACGAAAACGAAGGTAAATATATCGTTGTTGTGGATGGCTCCATTCCACTGGCGAATCCTGGTTTTTCCACAATCGCAGGCATCAGCAATCTGCAGATACTGGAAGAGACGGTCGCCGGCGCCGCTGCGGTAGTGGCGGTGGGTACCTGCGCGGCGTTCGGGGGCTTACCCCAGGCCAAACCCAATCCGACCGGTGCAGTCTCGGTCTCCGATATCGTGAAGGATAAGCCGGTTGTCAATGTATCGGGTTGCCCACCCATTCCGACCGTGATTACAGGCGTATTGGCACATTTCCTCACGTTCGGATCTCTACCGGAGCTCGACAGCTTGGGCAGACCAAAGGTCTTTTTCGGTAAGAGCATCCACGACCGCTGTTATCGGCGGCCTTTCTATGACAAAGGACTGTTTGCCGAAACCTTCGATGACGAGGGGGCGCGCAAGGGGTGGTGTCTCTATCGCCTCGGGTGCAAGGGTCCGATGACCTATAACGCATGCGCAACCGCCAAGTGGAATCAGGGTGCAAGCTGGCCGGTGGAATCGGGACATGGCTGTCTGGGTTGTTCTGAACCCAATTTCTGGGATGCCGGTGGCTTCTACAATGCGTTGTCGATTCCAGACAGTGATGTGATCCGGCAGGCTGCCTATGTAGTGGGTGCGGGTGTTGCCATTGGCGCGGCAGCCGGAGCACTCAATCGCAGCAAGCAGGCCAAGGCTGCTTCCGAGCATGAAACAGTAACTATCGATGACTTGGATAAGAGATCATGAACACACCAGTTGACTTTCTTCTATGGGTTAGAGGGCCGGGTTTTGATATCGCACTGGTGGTGCTATTGATCGGTATTCTGATCCGGCTGCTGGAGGTATTGATATTAGGTCGCAAGCCCGATTACTCAGAGCCCAGAGGGGCGGAACTGGGGTCCGGCCTGCGAACTGTGGTTACACGAACCTTGCCGGAAAAGGGTTCCTTCAGGCGTTCACCGTTCACGGTGGTTGGTGGTTATATCTGGCATATCGGTTTCTTCATCAGCCTATTTCTGTTCATTCCGCATATCGAGCTGATCCATGCCACCATCGGTCTCAGCTGGCCGGGTATTGCCAGCAATTTGGTTGATGCCGTCGCTGCAGTAACCATTGTCACCCTGGTGGCGATGTTGTTCAGCCGTCTGAGCCATCCAGTGAAGCGTTACCTTAGTGGTCCGGAAGATTACCTGACCTGGTTGGTAACGATTCTGCCCATGATCACGGGTTATCTGGCCTACCATCGGATGGTCGATCCCTATCCGCTGGTGCTGGGTCTGCACATTCTCAGTGTGGAAATCCTGATGGTGGTATTTCCCTTTACCAAGCTGATGCATGCTTTCACATTCTTTATCGCCCGTTGGTATAACGGGGCCATGGCAGGTCGCAGAGGAGTTCAGTCATGAGCGAAGCAACCCTTGAACGAGGCATGAATGTCTTTCGTGAACAGATGAACGCACCGATTGCTTCCTTTTTCTCCAGTTGCGTGAATTGCGGTATGTGTGCCGAGGCCTGCCTCTTCTATACTGAGACAGGCGACCCAAAATACACACCTATCAACAAACTGGAACCACTGCGTCGTGTATGGGAGCAGGAGTTTACCCTTTGGGGTAAATTGAAATCGATGCTCGGTTTGAGCGAACCGGTTTCCGACGAACTCCTGGAGGAGTGGGAGCCTCTGATCTACGATGCCTGCACCCTGTGCGGACGCTGCTCCATGGTCTGCCCGGTAGGCAACGATATCAGTTACATGATCCGGCATGCCAGAGAGGGATTCGTTGCTGCGGGTTACTCGCCGGAAGGTATAAAAGGCGCCAGTCGCAGAGCGGTGACAATCGGCAGCCCGATGGGAGTTAAGTTCCCCGCATTGGCGGCGCAGATCAAACATGTGGAGGCCGATACCGGATTGAAGATTCCGGTGGATGTGGAGGGCGTCGACTATATGGCGTTGCTTTCCTCCATGGAGATCATGAACTTCCCGGAATATCTGGAGGCCTTATCCCGCATCTTCAAACAGGCGGGTGTGACCTGGACGATCAGTTCCGAAGCCTTCGAGGCGACTAACTCGGGTATTCAGATCGGCTCCTCGGATATCGCCCGAGTGCTTGTCGATCGGGTCGTGGTCGCGGCCGAGAAACTGAAGGTCAAATATGTCATCAGCCCTGAGTGCGGGCATGCCTATACCGCAATTCGCTGGGAGGGTCCAAACCTCATTGGCAGACCTTACAAGTTCAAGGTTGTGCACATCCTGGAGCTGCTGGACGAGCTGCGTGAAAGCGGTCGGTTGAAGACAGAGGGCATGGATGAGACTCGGCTGACCTTCCATGATCCGTGTCAGATCGTCCGCAAGGGCGGTGTATTGGAACCACCGCGTAACCTTCTGAAGATGGTCGCCAGTGAATTTGTCGAGATGCAGGATGCCAGAGAGATGAACTGGTGTTGTGGCGGAGGTGGAGGCGTGAGTGCCAATGAGAGGGCGGAAGAATTGCGTCTTAAGGTATTCAAACGCAAGAAGACGCAACTCGATGAACTGAATGTGGAGACCCTGGTTACGGCCTGTGCGAATTGCAGGCTGATTATAGAGGAGGGTCTCGAAGAGTACCGCATGGAGATTCCGGTTGTGGGTTTGACAGAGATGCTTGCTGAGCATCTGGTAAAAGAAGAGTGAGTATCACTAGGGGCTGTAAACAGTCCTGGCAGCATGGCTAATCGTATCGACAGGAGACGAGAGAAATGAGTAACAGAATCGTCGTTGACCCCATCACCAGAATAGAAGGTCATCTGCGTATCGAGGCCCAGATGGATGGTGATCAGATAGCCAGTGCTTATTCATCGGGGACCATGGTTCGCGGCATCGAAATCATACTCAAGGGCCGGGATCCCCGGGATGCCTGGGCCTTTACGCAGCGTATATGCGGTGTCTGCACCCTGGTGCATGGAATCGCCTCGGTACGCGCGGTAGAAGATGCCCTCAACTATCCGATTCCGCCAAATGCACAGCTGATACGCAATCTCATGATCGGTGCCCAGTATATCCATGATCATGTGATGCATTTCTATCACCTGCATGCCCTGGATTGGGTGGACGTGGTGTCGGCACTCTCCGCCGACCCCGGCGAGACTGCTGCCTTGGCCCAGTCGATCAGCAATTGGCCGAAGGCATCTCCGGGCTATTTCTCGGATGTAAAAAAGAAACTGAAGGGATTTGTCGATGCCGGGCAGTTGGGTATTTTCGCCAAAGCCTATTGGGGACACGAGGTCTACAAGTTGCCACCGGCCGCGAATCTGATGGCGGTTGCCCACTATCTGGAGGCCCTTGAGTGGCAGCGCGACGTTGTCAAGCTGCATGCCATCTTCGGCGGCAAGAATCCCCATCCCAACTTTCTGGTGGGCGGTGTGGCATCCGCCATCGATCTCAACTCCGACTCGGCCATCAACAGCAAGAAACTCTCTCAGGTACAAAACGTCATCAACAAGATGCGTGAATTTACCGACCAGGTCTATGTGCCCGATACGCTGGCGGTTGCGAGCTTCTACAAGGATTGGGGCGAGCGGGGAGAGGGACTGGGCAACTTCCTCTGCTACGGCGACCTGCCCGCCACTTCGATGGATGAGCCAGACAGTTTCTTCTTCCCAAGCGGCGTCATCCTGGACAGGGATATCTCAACCGTGCATCCGTTGGATCTGAACAATGCTGAAGAGATTCAGGAGCATATTGCACACTCATGGTACGACTACAGTAAGGGTAAGGATCAGGGTCTGCATCCTTATGAGGGTGAAACATCACTCAACTATACCGGCCCCGAACCCCCCTATAAGCATCTGAACGTGGAGGAGTCCTACTCCTGGTTGAAGGCGCCGCGATGGAAAGGCAAGTCCGTTGAAGTGGGACCGTTGGCACGTGTCCTGATGTTGTACGCCAAGGGACATGAGCAGACCCGGGAGTTGGTCAACATGACCCTGAGCAAGCTGGAACTGCCGACCCGCGCGCTCTTCTCAACCCTTGGCAGAACCGCTGCAAGAACCCTCGAAACCAAGATCCTGGCGGATGCGATGCAGGGTTGGTATGACCAGCTGATCGCCAATATCAAGGCGGGGGATACCAAGACCTTCAACGAATCCCTGTGGGAGCCCGCCACCTGGCCGAATCAATGCAAGGGAGTGGGATTCATGGAAGCGCCCCGTGGCGCACTGGGACACTGGATCGTTATCGAGAATGGCAAGATCGCCAACTATCAAGCAGTGGTGCCGAGCACCTGGAACGCCGGGCCACGGGACAGTACCGGTCAGGCCGGTGCATACGAGGCAGCGTTGCAGGATAACCACCAGCTCGCTGATGTAAAACAACCGGTGGAGATTCTGAGGACCATACACAGCTTCGACCCCTGCATTGCCTGTGCGGTCCACCTGTCGGATGAAGACGGTGAGGAGATGTTGCAGGTGAAGGTGAAATAAAGATACAACTTTTCCCTTGTAAGTTTATGCCTCTGTCTGTTGTATAGGCAGGGGCTTTTTTAGTCGTTTGAAACCCTATTGAATGAATATCCGCAAATGAACGCATATCACCGCGAAGAAACGCAAATATGTTGTTAGTTTTTTTGTACCATCCCCAGTCCCTATGCTCCTCCGCGGGAACAACATAAACATATATAAAAGGTGCCTCTGAATTTATTAGAGGTTCATAAAAAATTGGCGATCATTTGTGGTGATTCGCGTTCATTCGCGGCTTTCTATTTCAAACAGGCCATATTCACTATCAGGTTTTCAGGTGTAGGGTGCGGCTTGCCGCACCGCACCGTTCAGTTCGCTCAAACCGAAAAACTGATTTTCAGCTTGATTTCATCTACCTCTGCCATGCTCTCTCTCAACACGATGGATTTGAGAGAGATACGATGAATAGTCAAGATGAAATCAAAGTCTGGGACCCGCTGGTCAGGTTGTTTCATTGGAGCCTGGTGGGTGCATTCGCAGTTGCATGGCTGACAGAGGACGAGTGGATGGGGCTGCATGTCAATGCAGGTTATCTGATCGCCGTGTTGTTGCTGTTTCGCCTGGTATGGGGTGTTTTAGGTACCCGTTACGCGCGCTTCACCGACTTTGTCAAATCCCCGTCCACTGTGGTTGCCTATCTGCGGGATCTCGTTCAGTTACGTGCCGAACGTACCCTTGGCCACAATCCCGCCGGCGGTGCGATGATCGTCGCATTGCTGACAACACTCCTGATAACCAGTTTGACCGGTTTACTTGCATACGGCGCCACCGGGGCAGGTCCGTTGGCCGATGTGTTCTTTTCCAACACCGCTTATGGCAGTGAATTCCTGGAAGAGGTGCATGAGTTCTTTGCCAACTTTATGCTTTTTCTCGTAGTGGTACATCTGGTCGGTGTGGGATTCGGTTCAATGTTCCATCGGGAAAATCTGGTGCGTGCAATGATTACCGGCAGTAAACGTGTATGACCGGTTTTGGAAAACTGCTTTCGAAAGATGTGTATGTGTTGGAGACATGACAAATGAAGTCGATCCTATTCTCATTACTGTTCTTAAGTACTGCTGTTCTGCAGGCGAACAACCTGGATAACATGTTTGAGTCGTTTCAGGCCAGTGGGGCCGGACCTTTTTCCGCTGAACAGGGACGTGATGCCTGGGCACGCGTGGTTATTGATAAAAAAAGCGGGAAACCCAGGTCATGCAGTGATTGCCATGGTGATGATCTAAGCAAGGCAGGCAAGCATATTAAGACGGGTAAACGAATTGAACCGATGGCGCCATCTGCTATCCCGAAGCGCTTGAGTGATCCGAAAAAAATCAACAAATGGTTCAAGCGCAACTGTAAGTGGACATGGGGAAGGGTATGTACACCCCAGGAGAAAGGTGATCTCCTGCTGTATCTTCAAAAACATTAGTGAGGTAAATTATGAAGACTAAAATATTCTGGTTGTTGCCAGCTTTACTGATTGCATTGACGTTGCTGGGAAATGGACTCGTCTTGGCTGATCGTGATGGGTCGCGAGAGGATGACGACGACTGGGGTGAACAGTTGTTTCGTGGTTGGTTTAAATCCGCAAACAAGCCGAACCACAGCCAGTATAGCCAGCTCTATCAAGAGGAGTGCGGCAGTTGTCATTTTCCCTATCAGCCTGTATTTCTTCCGGCAGCGTCATGGCGGACAATGATGGGAAAACTGGATGATCACTTTGGCGAAAATGCGGAGCTATCGGAGGAGGATCAAGCAACTCTATCGAGCTACCTGATTTCGAACGCTGCAGACAGGGTCAATAGAGAGATACCCAATAAGATAATGTGGTCATTGCGATCTTCGCCTGTGCCGGAACGAATTACAGAAACCGGTTTTTTCAAGCATGAGCACAATGAAATTCCTTATTCTGTACGGAATAAGAATAGTGGCGAAAAGCTCTCTTTCAGTAACTGCGACAGCTGTCATAAAAAGGCGATGCAGGGATCCTATAACGAACACGAAATCAATATTCCGGGAATCGGTCGATGGGACGATTAGTGTGTGTTTCGACCGCTGGTGAAGCTATACTGCGGGCACTCAAGCCTGTTCTGATATATCAAGATGGTAAGCATGCTGCATAAATCAACTGTTAAAACGCTGATCATGATGGTCCTCGTGATCTCCACTCTATCACTGGCCGACGAGGGTTATGAGGAGGTAAAACGACTTACCGAGTCTGGCGCTATATTGCCCTTCGAGGATCTGCTTCCGACTATACAGGCACTGCAGCCTGGCAGGATTCTTGAACTGGAGTTGGAACGTGAAGAGGGGGATTATATTTACGAGATAGAGATTCTCGATGAACAGGGCGCGGTATGGGAATTCAAGGTGGATGCTGCTACGGGTGAGATTCTGGAACGTGAACTGGAGGATTGATCTTGCGTTTGTTGCTGGTTGAAGATGATGATCTCCTTGTGACTTCCTTGAAGCACGACCTGGAGCAGCAGGGATTTGCCGTCGATCATGCCCATGAAGGCATCGAAGCGGAGTTCATGGGCGATAACATGGCGTATGATCTCATTGTCCTGGACCTTGGACTGCCCAACCGCTCCGGTCTGGAAGTGTTGAAGAACTGGCGGGCACGGGATAACCGTACACCGGTGATCATTCTCACCGGGCGGGATGCCTGGCATGAGCGGGTGGAGGGATTCAAGGCAGGTGCGGATGACTATCTCGGCAAGCCGTTTCATATCGAAGAGCTTGTGGTGCGTTTACAGGCGCTGATTCGCCGCAGTCACGAGCTGGTCGGCGCCAGCCTGAAGTCAGGTGGCCTGGAACTGGACGAGGAGAGACAACAGGTCATACTGCCCGATCAACGACGGCTTGAGCTTACCGGCACTGAATTTCGACTGCTTCGCTGCTTTATCCTCAACAAGGGCAAGATACTCTCTAAAACACGGCTGACGGAGCATGTCTATGAACAGGACTTTGATCGAGACAGCAATCTGATTGAAGTCTATATTCGCCGTTTGCGTGACAAGCTGGGTAAACAGGTGATCGAAACCCGTCGTGGACAGGGTTATATTTATGTCGGTATTGAGCAGTAACTCCCTCGAACACCGCCTCCACCTTGGATTGGCACTCACCCTCATCGTGCTGATGGGGATGTTATGGCTGTTTGGCGCCAGGAGCATCGAAACCCTCACAGAGGATTTCATCGCCTCCAGACTTGAACACGACAGTGAGGCTTTGCTGAGTGCGATGATCATTAAGCAGCAACATCTCAAGGTCCGGCCTTCGCGTATCAATCAAATCTATCATCGTCCCTATTCAGGCCACTACTATCTCGTTCGTCAGCAGGATGGCATTGAACTTACTTCGCGTTCACTGTGGGACTTCAAACTTCAGCTGCCGACATTGAAGCTAGGAGAAAAGAGACGTATCCACATACTTGGGCCGGATAAACAACAGTTGTTGGTATATGTTGCCGGCTTCAGAAAGCAGGGACTGGATTTGACTGTGGCGGTAGCGGAGGACCTCATGCCGATAAAACAGCAAAGGGATCTTTTCCTGCGCAACTTTGCCATATTGGCAATGGTGGGTTTGATCACGCTTTTGCTGGTTCAGGGTATGGTTGTCAGGCAGGCCTTCCGTCGTATAGAACCCTTGCGGGAGGAGGTCAAAAGTCTGGCCACAGGGGATGAGAAATCACTCAGTGAAGAGGTTCCGGATGAGATTTATCCATTGGTCAAGGAGATCAATCATCTGTTGCAGTTGCTCTCGAGACGCAATCAACGATCCCGAAATGCCCTGGGTAATCTCGCCCATGCATTGAAAGGCCCCATGAACCTGCTGACACATTACTTTGACAAATCAACAGATAGTGAAAACCGTATTGATAGCGCTCTGGCCGGTCAGCAGGTTGAGCGGGTAAGGCTATTGATCGATAGAGAGCTCAAACGCGCCCGCATTGCGGGCAGCGGTACTACGAGCCAAAGATTCGATCCACAAGTCGATTTACTGGATTTGGTGACTGTCTTAAAGCAGATCTATCGGGATAAACAACTAACTATAGAGGCCGTCACAGCAAGAGTTCAACCACCATTCGGAGACCGGGAGGATATCCTTGAATTATTGGGCAACCTGCTTGATAACGCCTGTAAATGGGCAAAAAGCAGGGTTCGCTGCACCATTTCCGGAAAAGAGCATTTGCAGATTGTTGTCGAAGACGATGGTGAGGGATTGGCGGATGAGGATGTCACCAGACTGACAGCGCGCGGTAGCCGCCTGGATGAAAACAGAGAGGGGCAGGGGCTGGGTCTGGCGATAGTGTCCGACGTGGTCAGTCTGTATGACGGTGAGTTGATCTTCGACCGGTCACCGGAACTGCGTGGACTCAGAGTCAGCGTGGTTTTAAACCGTTTATAACAGGGTAGTGTGCGTCAATCAGCTGTATTCTTGAAACTGGCATATACTGAGGGTAATGTTTGTACGTTAAGGACGGTGAGTATGAACCGATCAACCCAAACACGACAAAGACTTGCCGGTGTGACACTGCTCGGATTTTTACTCTTCTTTTCGCCTGTACTCACCTTGTTTGACAAGGCCTCCGAGTGGGCCGGCATTCCCATCAGCTACCTCTACCTCTTTGGCATCTGGTTGGCCTTGATTTTGTTGGCTGCGTGGACAGTCGAGGGTAGAAAACACTAACGGTAGGCAGCATGCTGACTACCACTATCGTCGTTATCGCTTCTTTGGGTTACCTGGGCCTGTTATTCGCGATCGCCTATTGGGCCGATCGGCGAGCGGATCAAAAGCGCTCGGTGATCTCCAATGCCACGATCTATGCACTCTCCCTGGCTGTCTATTGTACGGCATGGACCTTTTACGGCAGTGTCGGCAGGGCCGCGGCCACGGGTATCGGTTTTTTGCCGATCTACATCGGGCCCACATTGATCGCCGCACTCTGGGGCACCTTACTGTTGAAGATGGTGCGTGTAAGCAAGAGTCAGCGCATCACCTCCATCGCGGATTTCATCGCCTCACGTTACGGAAAAAGTCACCTGTTGGGCGGCTTGGTGACGGTCATTGCCGTACTGGGTATCGTTCCCTATATCGCCCTGCAGCTGAAAGCAATTTCACGCAGTTTCACCATTCTGCTGACCTATCCTGATGTCAGTATGCCGAATCCCGCCGACTCGCTTCCCCTGTTACAGGACACAACGCTCTATGTCGCGCTTCTACTGGCGGCCTTTACCATTCTATTCGGTACACGACATCTCGATGCCAGCGAGCGGCATGAGGGGATGGTGGCCGCTATCGCGTTTGAATCGATTGTCAAGCTGGTGGCGTTTCTCTCGGTCGGCATCTTTGTGACCTATCAACTGCATGATGGATTTACCGACCTTTTCGATAAGGCCGAAAATGCCGGTATTCTCAATCCGCTGATTATCGACGGTATGAACGGTTACGAAAATTGGTTCGCCTTAACGCTACTGTCTGCGCTGGCGGTGATGATGCTACCGCGTCAGTTCCAGGTTGCCGTGGTTGAAAATAGCGGTGAACAACATTTAAGACGTGCGGTCTGGTTGTTTCCTCTCTATCTGTTTTTAATCAATATATTTGTGATACCCATTGCACTTGCGGGACAACTGACCTTTACCGGGGAGAATGTGGATGCGGACACGTTTGTGTTGACACTGCCCATGGCGCACCACCAAGGCTCATTGACCCTGCTTGCCTTCCTTGGCGGCATGTCCGCCGCGACCGGGATGGTGATAGTCGAGACCATCGCCCTGTCAACCATGGTCTGCAACGATTTGGTAATGCCTCTCCTGTTGAAACGCTGGAAGCAGATACCTCCGAATGCGGATCTGAGCAAACTGTTGCTGCGCATACGACGCGGGGCGATCATTCTGATTCTGCTGTTGGGATTTCTTTACTTTCGACTTGCCGGTGAAGCCTATGCATTGGTGAGCATCGGGTTGATCAGCTTTTCCGCGGTGGCCCAGTTCGCACCGGCCATGATAATCGGCCTCTACTGGCGTGGCGGTACACGCAGTGGTGCCCTGGCCGGACTATTGTCCGGATTCGCTATCTGGGTCTATACGCTACTGTTACCGTCATTCGCCAAGTCGGGCTGGCTACCTGCAGGTCTGCTGGAGCATGGACCTTTTGCCATCGAACTGCTCAAGCCACAAGCGCTGTTCGGCCTGACCGGTCTGAATGAGATCACTCACTGCCTGTTCTGGAGTATGTCCTTCAATATTGGCGCCTATATCATGTTTTCACTTTGGCGAACCCCCAGGGTCGATGAGGCCACTCAGGCATCACTGTTTGTCGATGCCCTGAAAAATCAGCAGTTCCTGGGTGTTGGCTTATGGCGTGGAACCGCAGAAGTAAAGGAGCTGTTGCATCTTGCCGAACGCTTCCTGGGAAACGAGCGGGCCAGGCATCTGTTTCAGGCCTTTGCCAAGCGAAGAAAGCTGACAGACATCAAACAGCTGCCTGCAGATGCCGAGACGGTTTACTTTGCAGAGACCCTGCTGGCTGGTGCGATCGGCAGCGCATCCGCGCGGGTGATGGTCTCTTCAGTGACCACGGAAGAGACACTGGGTATGGATGAAGTGCTGAATATTCTTGACGAGGCTTCGCAGATACGCGCCTACAGCAAAGAACTGGAGCGGAAATCCCATCAATTGGAGAAGGCAACGCGTGAGCTGAAGGAGGCCAATGAACGTCTGCAGGAACTCGATCGGTTAAAGGATGATTTTATGTCCTCCGTGACCCATGAGTTGCGTACTCCCCTTGCTTCGATTCGTGCCTTTTCCGAGATCCTTAACGACGATCCGGATATCGCGCTTAATGAAAGACGGCGCTTTCTTGGCATCATAGTGAATGAGACCAAGCGCCTGTCGCGCCTTGTCAATCAGGTGTTGGATCTGGCCAAAATTGAATCGGGACGTGCCGACTGGAATGCGGAAGATGTGGATTTGCTTGAAATTGTCGAAGAGGCGATTTCCTCAACAGAACAGTTGTTTGCCGATCATGGAACCCGTGTGATCAGAGCACTGCCTGACCACGCCTGTGTCGTGACCGGGGACCGTGATCGTCTGATGCAGGTACTGCTCAATCTTTTGTCGAATGCGCATAAATTCGTACCCGAACGGACAGGGGCGGTGACTGTTCGTCTCCAATTAAAGCAGGATCGATATGAAGTGAGTGTAGCCGACAATGGGCCTGGAATCGCCGCAGAGGAGCTGCCAAATATCTTCGAGAAATTCCGTCAGGCGGGAAGCGCGAGCAACAAACCGATAGGCACTGGACTGGGGTTGCCGATCAGCAAGAAGATTGTCGAACACTTGGGAGGAACTATCTGGGCTGAAAGCACAAATGAGAATGGTGCTATCTTTACCTTTGCGCTCCCCAAAAAAAAGAAAGCGGTGTGATATCCGGAGAGGCCAATGACAAAGACAATTCTGATCGTGGATGATGAACCGAATATCGTACTCTCTGTTGAGTATCTGATGAAGCGGGAAGGCTATCAGGTCATGACGGCGAGTGATGGCCAGGTGGCAATTGAGATGATTGCAGATACACGCCCTGATCTGTTGATCCTGGATGTCATGATGCCACGCAAGAACGGCTTTGAGGTGTGCCGTGAGATACGTGCAGATCCTGCGCTTTCAGAATTGCCCATATTGATGTTAAGCGCCAAAGGGCGGGAAGCGGAGATCAAAAAGGGGATATCCCTGGGTGCGGACGCCTATATTACCAAGCCTTTTTCGACCCATGATCTGGTCGACAAGGTCAACCAGCTTCTACAGTCACGGGAGTGAAAGGAGAGCGTGCTATGATGCCGGCTAAGCAACCTCCACCAAGGCCGCCTAAACCGCTCGCGGAGTTTAAATCGGCGCATATGTCGGCAGGGATCGGCGATATACCCTTACGGGAGTTGGCCCAGAATGAACCCCTGATTATCCAACCCGAAACGAGCATACGCGATGCTCTGTTCACACTCAATCGTGATGACATTCAAGCAGGGGTGGTTGCTCAACAGATTGACGCACCGCTCGGCATCGTGACACTGCGGGAGCTTATCGAAGCGATCACCCTGAAACGCGCGGATTTGAGTGAGCCGGTGATCGCCTATATGACGGCTGCGCCGATCTCCCTGCCGGTGGATGCGCCGGCACACCGGGCCAGGGTTGCCTTGACACGCAGTCGATTGAGTCATCTGGTGCTGTTGGAGTCCAACGGCCGGCTATACAATCTGTTGTCGCATTCCGATCTGCCGGGATTTCGGGAAGGCGGCGCAGAGGGCCTGATTAACACCGTTCAACATGCCGGTAACGTGGACAGTATGGCCAATGCCGCCAAGGCGATTCGACAGAGGGGGCAAGAGCTGTTCGTCAACGGCATGGGTGTGGAGGCTCTCTGCCAATGGATGTCGGGTTTGAACGACCTGCTCTGTATGCGCGTCATTGAATTGATCGCCAACGAATTCGACCTGCCCCCTGTCTCCTGGTGTTGGATGGTATTCGGCTCGGAGGGCAGGCTCGAGCAGACCTTTGCCGCGGATCAGGACAATGGCCTGATCTTTCAACCCGATAATGAAGAGGATACGCCACAGATTCGCAATGCCCTTGTTCCGTTCGCGAAAGCGGTAAACAAGGCCCTCGACCGTTGCGGTTTTACCCTCTGTCGTGGCGATATTATGGCCGGCAATCCAAAGCTATGCCTGTCTGTAAATGAGTGGCGTGAAAGGTTCCAGCACTGGCTCTCAACGCCGGATCCAAAATCGTTGTTGAATGCAACCATCTTTTTTGATTTCCGACCGCTTTATGGTCAGGATGAGCTGGTCGACGATCTGCACAACTGGTTATTGCCAAGACCAGCGGAACATCCTCGGTTCCTTCGCGCAATGGCGACAGAGGCGCTGACCTGTGCACCCGCATTGGGTTGGTTTGGCCGATTCTCCTATGATGGCGGCCATCGTTATCCACATACCATCGATTTAAAGAAACGGGGTGCCCGACCTTTTATCGACGCGGCCCGTATCTGGGCGTTAAAACATGGTGTCTGGTCAACCAATACCGCGGAACGTCTGCGGGCGGCCACAAGCGACATGAAGCGATCGCCTGCCGACACGGCAGCCACCATCGAAGCATTTGATCTGATTCAACGGATACGCATGCAGCGACAACTGGCTGGCGGGGATTATGATGCAATCAACCGGGTCAATCCCTCCGATCTAAGTTCAAGCCAGCGTCTGATGCTGAAAGAGGCGTTTAAGCAGGGGAAGCTGCTACAGCTTCGATTGCGTCAGGAGTTCGAACAATGAACGTGATGCGAAGCGCCTTTTTTCAACTTACATTGGAACCATTTGCATTCGGGGGTGGTAGTAGCAGGTCTTCCAGAAAAAAAGGCTGAGAGGGCGGCCCTGCCGCTCAATTTGGCCTTGCGATAGATGGAATGGGCTTGTTGCCGCACTTGGTTTTGTAATAAAAACATATTCTATTTTCAGCCTGAATTAATCTTGCCCACCTACACTGAAAGTAGCAGGGAGGCAAGGAGCCCCCTCCAGTATTTTGTGCAAGGTGTCAGGAGCGATGCCATTGCGCGGAATCGAGCAGGACAGCAGCCATGATGAAGTTGAACAGATCGATCGTAATGAGTGTATTACTGACTGTGCCGGGATTTCTGCTTGCGCAGACTCAGCTGACGGCAACAGGCCCGATCCCATTTTCGGTCTTCGATAGGGATGGTAACGGTTTCATCAGTCAACAGGAGTTTGCAACCATCCATGCCGAGAGGAGAGCCTTAAGGGCACAAAGAGGTTATCCCATCGGCAGGACAGCGAATCCGGTGTTCCAAAATTTCGACAGCAATGATGACGGCAGAATTAACGAAAAGGAACTGCTTGCCGGCCAACACGCGAACCGATTAATGAAAGGTAGCAGTGGAATGGACGGGAAGGGCATGAGAGGCCGTGGCATGCCGAAGTTCGGCGATTTCGATATGAATGGAGACGGTGTTCTAAAACGGGATGAATTCGAACAGGCCAGGGCGAAACGGATTAGTGAGAGGGCCAGCCAGGGCTATCTGATGAGGAACCTGGCGAATGCGCCCACATTTGCTTCTATCGATAGGGATAGCAATGGCGAAGTAACCCCGGATGAGTTTCGAGCCGCACAGATCGTCCATCGACAGCAACGCATTCGCTGAATCAACACGGATATACAGTCACCTCCGGCCCACCCGCCCTAATGGGTAGGTGGGTCAGGTCATTTGCGGGAGTGGGTATCAAGCTGATATAAAGCCAAGCCGCAAATGCACGCCAGTCATCGCAAATCTTCGCAAATTGATGGGCGTTGAGCGTGGCATTGTGATTGTGAGTTATAAACAGCGGGCTATTTGAGGTATTTGGCGTTCATTAGCGGCCTGACTAACGTTTCTTTGTTCGTTGACTGGCTTTTTTTAAACAATCTACCCACTCGATATGATGAAAGGGAGAATTACGTTTTCATGATAGACTTGGCATCCAGTCTAGTAACGCAAGGAGGCGTAGATTGTGTCAGGGACGATTCAAACCATCACGCTGCAACCAAAGCCATCCCGGCTACTCCATGCCTGGCGTGTAGCCATCCATCTGTTGGCGTTAATGACAACCCTCTTTGCACCCATGATGCTGTGGCCTAAAGTGTCTCTGTTGACGGCATTGGCTCTGTATGGCTATTTCTCTTTCCGGCAGGGCGGGAAGGGAGGTGGCGGACAGATTGACAAGGTGACCATCACGCCTTACGGCAGGGTGAGAATTGTCATGGAGGATGGCAAAAATCTGCGGGCAAGGATTCGCCGGGACAGTCTCGTTATACCCTGGTTGGTTGTGTTGCGTTTCGACCTGGACAAGGGATGGCCGCCCCGTTCGCTGGTTTTGGCGTCTGATACCGTTAGCGAAGAACAGATGCGGCAGCTGCGTGTTTTGCTAAGATTTGGTGAGATAAGCCAGAGTGATCGAATCATTAAACGCTAGATCAAGTTCGGCACTCCGCTTGAGTGTGTCAGCATAGCTGCCATTGTGTGAACATCGGCAGCGGTTGGGTATTGCTATAAAAGGAGAAACCATGGTCGGTAACGTTCAAATTGCGAGTGATTTCATCATCGGAGGTCATCCCGATGCCCGTGTGACACCCAACTTCCGTCTGAAAGAGTTGTATAGAACGAACGGGAAGGTCCGGGTACACAGGGAACTTGTAGCCGGCCTGCAGATTTTGCGAGACAATCTTGCTGCCCCCATCGAAATCGACCCTCGACGGCCTGCCGCGGTGGAGAGGCCGTCCGACGATGGATTATACCTGGTGATAGCGGCAGAGGATACCGACCTACTGCAAAAGGAAGCGATCAAACTTATCCGGCAGGGTTACTTCAGTCGTTGTGTGGCTGTTAACGATAAGCTCTATGTTGAGATGCACAAGCCTTCAATGCTTCCACGGATCTCGCCCAAGCTTGCCTTCGACTGCGGGGTGAAAGTGACCGCGGCCTTCGAGACCAGCGGTGATCCTTACCAGCAGGTGACAGGCAATTTCGATAAAGCCGGCCTCTCCTGCGTATTCTCACCAAACCTGCCACCGATTCTCTCTGAAAGCTGCCACCTGAACTCGGGAAAGCTGCCGGCCATCGGAGCGTCAGCGACGCGGGTTTTGTGTATTGTTACTCAGACTCGGTAGATGGTGTCAACTTGGCTTTGTTTTTTCGCATGGATTCACCTTTCAGGTTTATCTTGTAAGCATTGTGTACCAGGCGATCCAGAATGGCGTCAGCCAGGGTAGGATCGCCGATAATCTGGTGCCAT
>QBVD01000063.1 GCA_003058525.1 gamma proteobacterium symbiont of Ctena orbiculata
ATGGCACCAGATTATCGGCGATCCTACCCTGGCTGACGCCATTCTGGATCGCCTGGTACACAATGCTTACAAGATAAACCTGAAAGGTGAATCCATGCGAAAAAACAAAGCCAAGTTGACACCATCTACCGAGTCTGAGTAACAATACACAAAACCCGCGTCGCTGACGCTCCGATGGCCGGCAGCTTTCCCGAGTTCAGGTGGCAGCTTTCAGAGAGAATCGGTGGCAGGTTTGGTGAGAATACGCAGTTAAAACTGTAATCGCCAAAACACAGTACAGACTATAAGGAACCACCATGGAAAAAGATAGCACGAAACCGATGAGTAAAGTGATCCGAATTGATGAGAGCGAGATCCGAACCCATTTAGATGAAATGGTTAGGGGTAAGGTTGAAGAGACCTTGAATCAGATGCTGGATGCAGAAGCTGATGAGATGTGCCGGGTGCGGCGTTATGAGCACTCGCCTGATCGCATCGATACGCGAGCTGGCCACTATAAGCGCAAGTTACACACGAAAGCCGGCGAGGTCGAGGTCAAGATGCCGCGTTTACGCCAGCAAACCTTTGATACCGCTATTATAGAGCGGTATCGGCGTCGAGATATCTCGATTGAGGAAGCCATCGTACAGATCTACCTGGCCGGGGTATCGGTACACCGAATCGAGGATATCACCGAGGCCCTATGGGGTACTCGGGTATTCTCAGGTACCGTCTCCAAGCTCAACCAGAAGGTCTACCAACACATTGAGCGCTGGCGGACCCAGCCCATCGAAGGTGAATATGCTTACGTCTACTTGGACGGTATCGTACTGAAACGTAGCTGGGGTGGTGAGATAAGGAATGTGTCCGTACTGGCTGCTATCGGCGTGGATGAAAAGGGTTTTCGCCGCGTTCTGGGCGTACAGGAAGGTCATAAAGAGGACAAATCAGGCTGGCTGGGTTTTCTCAAATATCTCAAGAAACGCGGCCTGAAGGGTGTCAGGATAATTATATCCGAAGCTTGCATGGGTCTGAGTGAAGCGGCAGCCGAGGTCTTTCCTGAGGCTGATTGGCAACGCTGCGTGGTGCATTATTACCGCAACGTATTCTCCCACACGCCCCGTAGCAACATGCGAGAGGTCTCGGCGATGCTCAAGGCCATCCATGCGCAGGAGAACCGAGAGGCGGCAGCAAGCAAGGCTCAGCGTCGTTGAAAAACTCAAAGCGATGAAACTCGGTGCAGCGGCTGAGCAGGTTGAGACAGCGATCCATGAGACCTTGACCTACTATGCTTATCCACAGCAGCATTGGCTGAAGCTGAAGACCAACAACCCAATGGAGCGATTACTCAAGGAAGCCAGGCGTCGCACCAAGGTGGTGGGTGCTTTTCCTGATGGACACTCAGCCCTAATGTTGGTTGCTGCACGATTGCGTCATGTATCCGCGACCACTTGGGGAACCCGTAAGTACATGAATATGGATTTATTGAAAGAGAAGGATCAAGAAGCTGCTTTCTCAGCAGCCTGAGTAGCAACCGGAGCCATCACCAAAGAAAAAGTGCGCAAGATAATTGACACTACCTAGTCATCCAGCTTGGATGGGGTCTTACGGTTGGGGTAGCGTGGTTCTATCACGCCACTGGCTAAATATTTGCGGACCGTATTTCTACTTAATCCTGTTCGCCGGGTTATCTCCCGGATCGGCATTCCTTCACGGAAATGCCATCGTCTGATTACGCTTAAAAACGCCACGTCGATCACTCCAATAGTCTCCTGCAAATTCAAGTTGCAGGGTGAGTTGTGTACGTGGGTCAATTTTCGATGCAAATTATGGGGACAGGTGGGTCAATTTTCAGTGCAATTCAACAATGCATGGATTATGAATGTTCTCCTATGGCCCGATATTAGTCGTCTGATCGCAAGTTAAGTGAACATGTCTGATTTAGACGTGTGGCGTGTTATCCCCAATTGGCATATTCGGCCCAAGACTGCCGACTAGGGGTTGTACGGCAGCAAATCCAAAAATAGCTGAAAGCAGCAAGTGATGCCATTCATGGGAAATCTAAAAATATCTATTAGATTATCTGGCAAAGCTAAAAATAGTCATATTGAATCCAGTTTTAACTCCTTAAAATCTAATTTTTATCGTGCCCCTACGTTACAACTTTTCAGCTCAGTCCCACTTCAAGGCCCCACCCGTCTGATACTCCGTAACCCGTGTCTCAAAAAAGTTCTTCTCCTTCCGCAAATGCGCCTGCTCATCCAACCAGGGTAGGGTGGCCTCAGCCCCGGGAAAAGGCTCATCAATCCCAAGCTGCCTGGCACGCCGATTGGCGATAAACCGGAACTGCCCCACATGGTCCTCCTGGGAGTAACCGAGAATAGGATCGCGCAGGATGTAACTCGCATAACCGATCTCGGCGGCTTCCGATTCGTCCCACATCTCGCGCAGCACCTGTTTGTCGAGGGTGATGTTCTCTTCCTGGATGATCTGTTTGACCACCCGGATGCCGAATGAGGCGTGCAGCACTTCGTCGCGCATGATGTATTGCAGTTGCTCGGCGGTGCCTTTCATCAGGCCGCGGCGCTGCAGGGCGAAGATGGGGCTGAAGCCGTTGTAGAACCAGCAGCCTTCGAAGATGGCGGCGAAGAAGATGTAGGCCATGACGAAGTTCTGCAGCTCATCCGGGTCGCGCAGGTCGATGTCGGCGCGCAGGATGGAGGCGAGGCGGCGGTTGGTGATCTGGATCTTCTTGTTGATCTCCGGCACCACCCGGTAGCGGTTGTAGATCTCGCCCTGGTCGAGGCCGATGGTTTCGATGCAGTGCTGGTAGGTCCAGGTATGCAGCGACTCCTCGTAGACCTGGCGCGCCTGGTAGATCTGCAGTTCGGGTGCCGACATCTTCTCCATCACCGCCAGGCCGATGTTGCGCATCGCCAGGATGTCGGAGGTGGTGAGGTAGGAGAGCACGTTCTCGTAGACGTGGCGCTCCTCCAGGGTCAACTTGTGCTGGTAGTCGTGGACATCCTGGGCCATGTTGATGTCCAGCGGGGTCCAGTGATTCTTGTTGGCGTTGAGAAAGTACTCCCAGGCCCAGGGATACTTGAAGGGCGCCAGCTGGTTGATGTCGGTCATGCCGTTGATGACCCGCTTGTCGTCCGGGTTGACCGGTTCCATGGAGGTCATGGCCTCGGCCTGCTCTTCAGCCTGTATGGCGCGGGCCGCCTCTTCCACCACATGGGGATGGGCCGGTTGGGTCTCGGTGTTCGCAGGGGCCGGCGTCGATTCGATGGGCGCCGGCTTCGCGAGTGGATCGTCCCAGTTCAGCATCTTGTGTTCCTCTCTATTCTTTTATCGCTTGAGTGGTGGCTTTTCATTGAATCGCCTACTGGCAGGCCTCGCAGTCCGGATCGAGGATGGAGCAGGCCTGGGGCGCTTCGCCGCCGGCGCCGATCAAGTCGACACCACTACCGCTGTCCTCCTGCTTGATCGAGGTCTTCTCGGCGCCGGTGGCCCCCATGGAGCGCAGATAGTAGGTGGTCTTGAGGCCGCGTACCCAGGCCAGCTTGTAGAGGTTGTCCAGTTTCTTGCCGGAAGGCTCGGCCATGTAGAGGTTGAGTGATTGCCCCTGGTCGATCCATTTCTGGCGCCGGGAACCGGCCTCCACCAGCCAGCGGGCGTCTATCTCGAAGGCGGTGGCGTAGACCGCCTTGAGCTCCGCTGGAATACGGTCGATGGGCTGCAGGGAGCCGTCGTAGTATTTCAGGTCGTTGATCATCACCTCGTCCCACAGTCCCAGCTTCTTCAGGTCGTGCACCATGTAGGGATTGACCACGGTGAACTCGCCGGAGAGGTTCGATTTGACGAACAGGTTCTGGTAGGTCGGCTCGATCGACTGGCTGACACCGCAGATGTTGGAGATGGTCGCGGTGGGGGCGATCGCCATGGTGTTGGAGTTGCGCATCCCCTGGATCCGGATCTTCTCCCGCAGAGCGTCCCAGTCGAGGGTCTGGCTCTCGTCCACCTGCAGGTAGTCGCCCCGTTCCGCCTTCAGCAGCTTGAGGGAGTCGATGGGCAGGACACCCTGGCTCCACAACGAGCCCTCGTAGGTGGAGTAGCGGCCACGCTCGGCAGCCATGTCTGAGGATGCCTGGATGGCGTAGTAGCTCACCGCCTCCATGGAGCGGTCGGCGAACGCCAGGGCCTCTTCCGAGGTGTAGGCGAGGCGCTGTTTGTAGAGGGCATCCTGGAAACCCATGATACCGAGGCCGACCGGGCGGTGGCGCAGGTTGGAGTTGCGCGCCTGGGGCACGCTGTAGTAGTTGTAGTCGATGACGTTGTCGAGCATGCGCATCGCGGTGGTCACCGTCTTCTCCAGCTTCTTCAGATCGAGACCGTTTTCATCCACATGGGCGGTGAGATTGACCGAGCCCAGGTTGCAGACCGCGATCTCCTGGTCGTTGGTGTGCAGGGTGATCTCGGTGCAGAGATTGGAGCTGTGCACCATGCCCATATGCTGGTTGCTGTAACGCAGGTTGCAGGGATCCTTGAAAGTGATCCAGGGATGGCCGGTCTCGAACAGCAGGCCGAGCATCTTGCGCCACAGGTCCATCGCCTTGACGGTTTTACTCACATCCAGCAGTCCCTTGGCCGCCTTTTCCTCATAGGCGAGATAGGCCTTTTCGAAGGCCTTGCCGGTGAGCTCGTGCAGATCCGGGGTGTCGTTGGGCGAGAAAAGGGTCCAGTCGGCCTCTTCGGCGACCCGCTGCATGAAGAGATCGGGGATCCAGTTGGCGGTGTTCATGTCGTGGGTGCGGCGGCGTTCGTCACCGGTGTTCTTGCGCAGTTCCAGGAACTCCTCGATATCGATGTGCCAGGTCTCCAGGTAGGCGCAGACAGCCCCTTTGCGCTTACCGCCCTGGTTGACCGCCACCGCGGTGTCGTTGGCCACCTTGAGGAAAGGCACCACGCCCTGGGACTTGCCGTTGGTGCCCTTGATGTGGGCGCCGAGGCCGCGCACACGGGTCCAGTCGTTGCCCAGGCCGCCGGCGAACTTGGAGAGCAGGGCGTTGTCCTTGATGCTGCTGTAGATGCCGTCCAGGTCGTCGGGCACGGTGGTCAGGTAGCAGCTGGAGAGCTGCGGGCGCAGGGTGCCGGAGTTGAACAGGGTCGGCGTGGAGCTCATGAAGTCGAAGGAGGAGAGCAGGTCGTAGAACTCGATGGCCCGTGTCTCGCGGTCGATCTCATTGATCGCCAGGCCCATGGCGACGCGCATGAAAAAGGCCTGGGGCAGCTCGAAGCGAATGCCGTCCTCGCTGTGGATAAAGTAGCGGTCGTAGAGGGTCTGCAGCCCCAGGTAGGTGAACTGCAGGTCCCGTTCGGGCTTGATGGCGGCGATCAGCCGGTCCAGGTCGTACTGGCCGAGACGGCCGTCGAGCAGTTCCAGCTCCTGGGCCTGCTGGATATAGCGTTTGAAATAGCTGCAGTAGCTGTCGGCCATCTCCGCCTGGGTGTTGACCGGGGTGTCGAGACCGAGGAAGCCGAGGGCCTCCCGGCGCAGGATGTCGAGCAGCAGGCGGGCGGCGACCTGGGAGTAGTTGGGCTCCTGATCGATCAGGGTGCGGGCGCTCATCACTAGGGTCTGGGAGACGTCGCTCTCTTTCACACCGTCGAACAGGTTGCGGCAGGCCTCCTGCAGGATGCGGCTCGCATCCACCTCGTCCAGACCGATGCAGGCCTCGTTGACCAGGGCCTGCATCCGTTCGATGTCGAGGGGGCGGCTGGAGCCGTCGGCCAGGGTGACATTGACGATATGCTCTTGAGGAATGCCTTCGACCTCGGCGCGCTTGGCCTCCTCTTCCAGGCGTTTTTGGGTCTGGCGCTCGCGATACAGGACATAGGAGCGGGCGGCCTTGTGTTCGCCGGAGCGCATCAGCGACAGCTCCACCTGATCCTGAATATCCTCGATGTGCACGGTGGCGTTGTCGGGCAGACGGCGGGTCAGTGCGCCGACCACCTGGTCGGTGAGGGCCTGGACGGTATCATGAACACGGCTGGAGGCGGCCGCACTGCCGCCCTCGACGGCGAGGAAGGCCTTGGTCATGGCAACGCTGATCTTGCTGGGGTCGAAGTGAGTAACCTTGCCGTTCCGGCGGATGACCTGGATGCCGCTGGTGGTGCTGGCGCGCGTGTGTGTTTGAGGCTCCTGCATCACGGTCGGCTGGGTAACTGAAACGGAAGCGTCGCTATTGGCTGCTTGTGTGGCCATCTCTTCTCCTGAATGTGTTCGCATCGTAGCCATTACTGCGCCGGGTCTACGGATCTGACTGCCCTGGCTGTCGATTGTCTATAGGTGGTTAAACTATTGTCTTTGTCATGCGGACAGGGTGGCCGGTTTGCGCGGGTCGTTGCATGCCCTGTCTGCGTCAGGCCTCTTGCCGTGGGGGCGTCTAACCCCGAGGCCGGTTTTTCTCTCTATGGCCGATTATTTTTCCGGCCTTATCCTCTGGTCGTTGATGTAGAATCAAAAGCCAGATTATTAAAACAGTAAACACAATATATATCCTATTTGGCTGATGTCAACCACAAGATATTGTGTATGAAGCTGTGGAAAAGGGTGCTCTCTCTGTGCGTGAATTGTGGATAAGTTATGGATTATTATGACCTTTTCTCAAGAAATCATCGGTTTACAGTAGAGGGTGGTGATTGACCTCGAAGGCCTGTCAGGCGGAGAGAGGCGAAAAATTATTTCTGGCTGGAAATGGACTTAAACGGATCGGGAATTTAGTTCTCCATATGACAGGCCCGTTCATTTCCGAACCTGATTATCCATCAGTCTCAGCGATGTGCTCTAGCCTGCCTCATCGTCACTGAGGACACTGTGAATATAGGTCGCAAACAGTCGCATATATGAATAGTACGCAAATGAACGCGAAAAAACGCTATTTTAGCGGTTTATACCAAAAGTATCGGTGAGACACCCCCACTAACGTCGTGTCGCACAAGCTACAGGATAGGGTTCATCCAATCTACCCTGTTGAAGAACTAATAAAATACTTGCGTTCATTTGCGGACTTAAAACTATATTTGCGAGCATTTGCGGTTTGCTTATAAAGTGCACGATCACCTTATCGTTGGCCGGGTATCGTGGGTAATCAAGTTTCCGAATTAAGCATTGGTTTGCCCATAATTCCGATCAGGTTGGGGGAGGAAAAGGGTTGGCAACCAGATCCAGAATGCGTATCGTTAACGGCCTGTAAAACAACGGTATTTGATCAGAGGCCGTTGGATTGTCTGAACAGGCCCTGAAACAATCGAACTGACGAGGAGTTTTATAAATGCTGGTAAGCGAAATCATGACAAGAACACCAAAAACGGTGACTCCGGATACCAAGCTTCTGGAGGTGGTCTCTCTGATGTGCCTGTTTCGTTACAGCGGCCTTCCAGTGGTAGAGGAGGGTAAATTGTTGGGCATCATAGCGGAAAAGGATGTGTTGCATCGCATGTTCCCCACCCTCGAGGAGGTCATGGATGGAATGTCGGCGCCTGACTACGACAGCATGATGCTGCAATATAAGGATGTGGTGAATCTACAGGTGTCCGATCTCATGACGCCGAATGTGATAACGGTCAGCCCGGATATGCACATACTGCGAGCCGCCACGATCATGGCGCGCCATAAGTTCCGCCGTATCCCGGTTGCCGATGGCGGACAGCTGGTGGGGATGCTCAGCCTGGGCGATATTCACAAGGCGATCTTCCAGGCCAATCTGGCCGAGAGTATCAGTTGATACCAGGCATTGTGATCCGTTAGGAAAACCAGCCGCGAATGAATGCTAATCACCGCGAATAGACGCAAATCTTCTGGCCTAGGGCCTGTTAACACTAATCCAATCGACTCTGCTGGAGCTGTTTTTTTACCCAGCAAGGCAGAATGAGCGAGGTTTAGCCGTGCTAAATGAGCGAATGATAACGCCGCTGGGTGGAAAAACAGCCCCAGCCCTTCGGGTTGTGCCTGAAAATGCGCCACTCGGCGTTGCTCGTCACTCATTTGGAATCACCAAACCTCACTCCTCGCACCTTGATTGGCGCATTTTCAGACACAACAGAGCCGATTGGATTAGTGTTAACAGGCCCTAGTAAAGCAGAAGGATTGTTTGTAAGCCAAAGCATGTTATCGCAAGAACAGAAGTGTAACTGTTTCATAATAACGTCGGCGAAAATTTGCGGTGATTAGCGACCATTTACGGCCAGTCAGAACTCGCCGGTGGCGCCGGCAACCATCACATCGAGCATTGCCTGGTTGACGCGAATCGCGATCTCCGTGAGCTCGGGCGGCAGCAATTCACTGTTGATCAGCATATCCAGATTCAACATCATCAGCCAGAGCTGACCGTCCTTATCTTCCACCATGGCGATACGGCAGGGCATGTAGGCGGCGTAGATTGGATCGTGAATGATCATCTTCCGCGCATCCTCCGGGTTACAGAACTGGAAGATGTCGAGATAGGGGGTTTTAAGGCCGCGTGCCTCCAGCTCTTTGGATACCTGCTGTCTGGCGACATATTTCAGATTGATCTCCGCTGCGCGGGACATCAGCGCCTGTACCGCATCATCTCTGGTGACCCCATCCTTGACACTCATCTGCACCACCGTCTGTTTGATGTCGGTGATATTGATTTCAGGTTGATCACCAGCCAGGGCAGAGGCAGTCAAGAATAGGCTCAGCAGCAAAGCGAGTCCCAGTGCTTGTATCGATTTCATAGCATTCTCCCGAATGTTTCGGTTTATTGATTTATTGTGAAATTGTCCGTTTACTTTTTATTGTTGGGCGCCATCGATGAAATATAGGCTAGCAATGCCTCTATATCCTGGTCCGACAATTCGTCAAAGGTTTCATCTTCCGGGTCGTCGTCATGTACCCGCTTGTCCCACTGAAACATCTTCATCTGCCGAAAGAGGTAACGTGGGTATTGCAGCGCCAATGCCGGGATCCCCTTGCGTGATTTTCCCATGCCGTTCTTGCGGTGGCAGCTTTTGCAGTCGCCATTATAGAGCTCTTCGCCCCGTGCCACATTACCGGGCCAGAGCGGGATGTTGTTTAAGATGGGATTGATCTTTTCAAGGTTGATACTTTCATAGTAGGCAGCGATGTCGTCGACATCCTCTTCACTGATTGAATGCAGGGACGAGGTGACTACCATGCGGGGATTGATCCTGTCTCCCTTGATGTAGGCTTCGATCTGTTTGATCATATAACCGGCTGGAGTGCCGGCAAGTCTGGGTGAGGCCGGCCCTGGCGTTCCCTGTCCGTAATGACCATGGCACAGGGCGCAGCTGCGCGCCTGTTTCATGCCATTGTCAAGATCGACTGCATGCGCAAACATGGGGATGGATAACAGGAGAGTTATCAGTAGCCTGTTCATAGTTAAGCGGCTCCTTCTTATTAGGATGGTCGTTAAAAAAACAAGGTGTGTATTGGTATATAAAACCAACCGCGAGCCGCAGAAGCCGTGTGCCTCAGTCCGATATTGATTGAGGCAGTGAATAAATCATTGCTCTTTTGGCACCCCTAGCTGGAGATCTTTTTCAGGATTATTATTCCGGTTTTGGATGGGCCGGTGATCGATTAACACGATCATTTTTATCGTTTCTGATTCTCACAAAACTGCCTGTCGCTTTCAATTATTCTTATTCTTTATCAACCCTAAAATAATCAATGGAATTAGATTGACCTGTGCTTTATTTATTGTGTCCTGGCAATACCCTGGCTATATTACATCTTACATAGAATAAATACTGAAGCAGTGAAAACTACCTGACCTGTGGCATTTCTTAATTCAGGTATAGCTTGGTTTGCAGTCTCGATTGAGTGATTTATTTCTGATCGCACTGTACGATGACGATAAATTACATTATGGAGTTTCAATGAGAAAGTCTATTTGGGTAACTTCCTTATTGTGCGTATTGGCTACGGGGCAGGTGGTCGCACAACCAACCGACGATGCTATGCGTGAATATGAGCAGGCAATGGAATTGACCCCGAACCTGGAGAACGGAAAAAAGGTATATCGAATCTGCTCCGTTTGTCACACTCCGGAGGGATGGGGCCTCGAGAGTGGCGCCTATCCTCAGGTTGCCGGTCAGTTGCCGACAGTACTGATCAAGCAGCTGGCCGATATTCGTGCCCGTAACAGAGACAATCCCACCATGCTGCCGTTCACTTCCCCAAACCTGCTTGGCGGGGCTCAGGAGATCGCGGATGTGGCGGCCTATATCTCACAATTGCCGATGTCGCCGTACAATGGTGTGGGACACGGGAATGACCTTGTATGGGGTGAAAAACTCTATAAGGACAACTGTACCGAGTGTCACGGTGAGATGGGTGAGGGTGATCTGGAGGATCACATCCCCGCCATATACGGACAGCACTACCGCTATTTGCTACGTCAGTTCGAGTGGATAAAGATTGAACGCCGTCGTAACGCCGACAAAAAGATGGTTAAGCAGATTCACAACTTTACCCATCGCGATATTCGAGCCGTTCTCGATTATGTTTCGCGCATCAGACCGCCAAAGGAGAAGATTGCGAAAGAGGGGTGGCGAAATCCGGATTTTCCCAACTTTGCCAGGCCGGCGCACTTGCACTCCGGCGCCGGTTACGCCATCGATAAACGGCCGGGCAGGCCCATGCGGCCTGAATAGGTCCGTTGCGGAGCGCGGCAGGGCATAAAAAAAGCGGGGTTTAACCCCGCTTTTTTTATTATGCCGGTCCTTGGCATGCAGTCGGTTTACATGAAGATATCATTGGTGATATTGGTAAACCAGCTGTGGGCGTATGCGACTTCGCGCGCACGCATCTCCGGTGTTGCGTCGGTTGGCGTCAGACCACCGGATACCTTGGTGATCTTGGAGCCGTCCTCGGCCAGCTGATAGACAGCCGCGACGGAGATACCCCAATCCTTGCCAACGATGGAGTAGCAGGTGTTGACATAGGCCGGTGTGCCGGGCTCCTGACCGTTCAACAGGGCTGCCACGCTTGCGGCGCAGACTTTTGCTTCGGAATTGGCGGCATAACCGGATTTCGGCATACCTTTGGCAATCGAGGCGTCACCGATCACATGGATGTTCTTGTGAATGGTGGATTCGAAGGTATGCAGGTTGATGGGGCACCAGCCGCTGTCGTTGGTCAGGCCGGCCGCAAAGGCGATCTTACCCGCCTTCTGGTTCGGGATGACGTTCAGAACATCGGCCTTTATCGTGTCATCGAAACCGGTAACGACAGATTTCGAGCCGGCGTCAACCTTGATCACGGCATTGTCGTTCGAGCCCTGAGCACTGCCACGCCACTCGATCATGGAGTTGTCGGTCTCATAGCCGTAGAGTGCCTTCCAGCCCTGGGTGAAGAGCCCCATTTTGGAGAACTTAGGCTTCGGATCGAGGATGATGATCTTCGACTTCGGCTTATGCTGCTTCAGATAGTGGGCTATCTGAGAAGCACGCTCATAGGGTCCAGGAGGACAACGGAAGGGGTTGCCGGGAGGCGCGATAACGACAGTGCCGCCATCCTTCATGGCTTCCAGTTGCTTGCGCAGGGTAACGGTCTGGGAACCGGCTTTCCAGGCGTGCGGAATCTCCTCAGCCACCTTGGCGTCGTATCCATCGATGGTTTCCCACTTGAAGTCGATACCTGGAGCAACGATACAGCGATCGTAAGGGAAGCTCTTGCCGCCGGCTGTCTTGACGGTCTTGGCGTTGGCATCGATGGCGGTGACCACATCATGGACAACGTTGACGCCGTGTTTGCCGAGTCCGGCATAGCCGAATTTGATGGAGTCGATACTACGGTCGCCGCCCAATACCTCGTTGGACAAGTAGCAGGTGTAGTAGTTTTTGTTGGCTTCGATCAGGGTGACTTCGATGGTTGGATCGGCCATGCGCAGATATTTGGCAGCAGTGGCACCACCGGTACCGCCGCCGACAACAACCACTTTCTTGGAAGCGCCCAAGGCGATATAGGGGGTACCCATCATGCCGATGGCAGTAGCCGCACCCGCGCCTTTAACAAATCCTCTTCGAGTAATCTTCATATCTCTCATTCCCCCTTATTGCTTGCCCTGGGCGTAGTAGTTGAAGAGCGCCTCGAAGCCGGCATCGCCCTCTTTCTTGATCATCTGATTGACCTTTTTCTTCATCTTCTTCGTCATCTCACGATCGCCCGCCTTGTAGTCGGCCATAGTGTAGTGAAGATAAGGTATCAGCTGACCCATCAGGATACCGGAGTCATCCTCTGCCGATGTGCCGCCGTCAGCATGGCATTTCTCGCAGTATTTATCATGTAGCTTGGCGCCTTTCTTGGCCAGCTTCGGATCAGAATCCTGCTTGGCAGGAACAAAGGGTTGTTTGGCGAAGAATTCGCCCATGGCCTTAATCTCATCATCGGAATAGCCCTTGGCGATACGTCCCATGATGGTGTTTTTAACCGAACCATCTTTGAAACCCAGCATCACCTCTTCGAAATAGATGGCAGAGATGCCGCCGATGCTCGGGGTTGCCGGGCCCGCGCTTGCGCCGTTGGTTCCATGGCAACCGGCACAGGTAACGGCCAGCATGTTGGCACTGGCGCCCGTCATCGTCTTGGGCTTGTCAGCAGCGAAGGCCGCAGATGAAGCACTGATTGCCAGTGCGCCGATCAGGGCTCTCTTTAGTTTTGTGTACGCCATGTTACCTCCTTTGGTATTAAAAACAGGCTTACATTATTTTAGATCAGGGTGCAAAGTGCGCCCTGTCGTATGAACCGGAGCAGCGATTGGAACTGTTCCTGTTGCAGTAGACTCAGATGGGTATCCTCCACGCCTCGAGAGAGGCAAATAATGGGAAATACTTCCCCCACCTGGGCAATGCCCTTTTTATTTTAGAAGGCCCGCAACCTCGACATGCTTTTTCTTTTCAGCGATGTCCAGGGCAGTATGGCCCTCATTGTCTTTATTCATTTTATTTGCGCCGTGTTGAAGCAGCAGCTTAACCATCGGCTGTGAACCTTTACGGGCGGCTTCCATCAACGATGTGATGCCGTCCGTATCCGCCAGATTGACATCGGCGCCGGCCTCGAGCAGCAAGCGTGCAGCCTCGAGCCTATCCTGTCCCACGGCCCAGATCAGGGCGGTAGCGCCGTCATTGTCTTTGGCGTCGAGATTGGCATAGTGGTCGATAAGCACCGTAACCGCACTGTTGTTGCCGCTGTCGGCGGCAAGTATCAATGCCGTGGAGCCATTCTTATCCCGGCTTTCAATCTCTGCGCCATGCTTCAGGAGCATGGCGGCGGTGTCGGCATGTCCTTTCTCTGCCGCCATCATCAAGGCGTTGTGACCATGTTTGTCTGAGGCCTTGGGATCGGCACCCTTGAACAGCAGTTGTTCAACCATGTCTGTGATGCCGTAGCGCGATGCGATCATCAGCGAATCCCAGCCGGCGCGTGTGCGATCATGCAGATTGGCGCCCCGTTCCAGCAGCATGGCCGTCAGGGCGGGATGGCCGTTCTCGGCGGCGAATGTCAAAGCCGAACAGCCCGCTACGGTCCGCGCATTCACATCCGCACCGCGGTTCAGCAGCACCACCACGCTCTCGAAATTGTCGTTCTCGACAGCCATCATCAGCGCGGTTTTACCGAATTTGTTTGCCGTGTCGACCGGTATTCCTCTGTCCAGCAGGGCGGATATGGTTTCGACATCACCGATGCTGGCGGCCAAGCGCAGATCTTTCTCGTCCTGTTTGTCACCGGCATACAGGGGCGACGTTAAAAGTAGCACAATGGTCGCAAGGAGCAGTCTGGTGTATTTCATTGCTTTCCTGTCAAGAGACTTAACTTCATATTTCATTGAGCAAAGCCAGTGAATTATATCAAACCTGTTTCAAGAGCGGTTAGGACTCATCGCCCTCATCCGGTTCGTCCGGCTCCTCGTGCGCGACGCCTTTATGACAATCGATACAGGCCTTGCCCTCATCCATTGCCTTCGGGTGGCGTTTGCGGGCACTGCGATCCTGCTCACTCAGGTCCATATTGGCAAACTCATGGCAGGAGCGGCACTCACGGGAGTCGGAAGCGCGCATCTTCTCCCAGACCCTGGTCGCCATATCCCAGCGGAGGGCCTCATACTTTTCCTTGGTGTCGATGGTGCCCATGATCTCGTGATAGACATCCTTTGCAGCCATCACCTTTGCGATCATCTTGGGGATGAAAGGCTTGGGTACATGACAGTCCGCACAGGTGGCCTGCACACCGGAAGCATTCTTGTAGTGAGCAGTCTCCTTGAACTCTTCCAGGTTGACCTTCATGGAGTGACAGGAGGTACAGAAATCCATCTCATTGGTGAATGCCAGGCCCATACTGAACAGGCCGGAAAAGATGATACCACCAATAAAAATTATGCCCGCTAGGATTATAGAAATTTTACCCGCGGACCTGTAGCCAGCATGCTGTCTGAACATACTCCACCCTCGAAATTCTGCAAGGAAAACGTTCTGTATTCCTTGTGTCGTTTGTAGCTATCCCGTCTACTTCCTGTTAGACCGGGTTATTTTTCTTGACTGGAGGATGTTACGTCAAGTCGAATGTCAATGCAAAAAATACTCTGTAAACAATCGCATGTGACATTATTAGTAGGAACTAATCTAGCTCTAACTGACCCGTTGGACCGGGCGTTCTTGCGGCAAATGACGATAAGTCTGCCACTTATGATTGATCTCACCCAGGGTCATGAGTTCCTCTAGGAGGCGGTTTCGGTAGTCTGGATTGTCTATGGCGGGAAAAAGCGTGGTGCGTATTTCATGGGCTACGCCGCTGGCGGCCAACAGGCGGGCGGAGCGCCAGGCCGACTCCCCGGAATGGCGCGTCCCGGTCAGTGCGGGATAATCTTCCGCCAGGGCCTTGATATCCAACCCCACCCAATCGATCAGCGGCAGCAGTTGCTCGAAGCGTTCTGGATAGATACCCGCCGTATGCAGGCCGACCAGAAAACCCATCGATTTAATATCTCTGACGGCCTGTGCGATCGATCGCTGGAGCGTCGGTTCACCGCCGCTGAACACGACCCCATCCAGTAAACCGATACGGACTGAGAGAAATTCGAGAATCTCCTTCCAGGATGGCCGGTTGTCGTTTCGTCGCGGCAGTAGCTCCGGGTTGTGACAGTAGTGGCAACGCATAGGGCATCCCTGACAGAACACCACGGCCGCCAGATGACCCGGGAAGTCGATGGTGGTCATGGGGGTCAACCCCCCCACCCGAAGCGCTTCGCCCGGCATGATCAGCTGTCGATGTCCACCGTTTCTTCATCCATGGAGAAATTGGGCGAGGCGGAGGTCCGAGCCTGAACGAAGTAGCGGCGCTCCGCCTGCTCCGACTGTTTGCCGGGATTGAATGCGGAGATGGGGCGGTGGTAGCCCATCACCCGTGTCCAGATCTCGCAACGGGTGCGTTCCTCATCTTTCAGTTCAATGGTGTGATGCATGGTTGATCTCCTGTTGTTTGCGCAGTATGAGTTCGTGATCACATTTGGGACAGAATTCGTGCTCTCCGTTCAGATAGCCGTGTCGCGGGCAGATGGAGAACGTCGGTGTGATGGTCAAGTAAGGTATGCGGAAACTCTGCAGGGCGCGCCTGACCAGTTTTACACACGCCTCGTCGCTGCTGATCCGCTCATTCATATAGAGGTGCAGCACGGTGCCGCCGGTATATTTTTGCTGCAGCGGCTCTTGATGCTGCAGAGCAGCAAAGGGGTCGTCGGTAAAGCCCACCGGGAGCTGGGATGAGTTGGTGTAGTAGGGTTTCTCTACACTCCCCGCCTGCAGAATGTCCGGATAACGTTTTCTGTCCTCCTTGGCGAAGCGGTAGGTGGTTCCCTCTGCCGGTGTCGCCTCGAGGTTGTAGAGATTGCCCGTCCCCTCCTGAAACGCCACCATGGTCTGGCGTATATGGTCGAGGAAGCGATGCGCGAAATCAGCGCCTTCTGCTGTGGTGATGTCCTCCCGGTCGTCCGTGAAGTTACGGATCATCTCGTTGATGCCGTTGACGCCGAGGGTGGAGAAGTGATTTCTCAAGGTCCCCAGATAGCGTTTTGTATAGGGAAAGAGACCGGCGTCCATATGGCGCTGTATCACCTTACGCTTGATCTCGAGGCTGTTGCGGGCCAGTCTCAGGAGTTCATCCACTCTTGCCATCAGGGCAGCCTCATCGCCGGCGTAGAGATACCCCAGGCGCGCGCAGTTGAGGGTTACCACACCCAATGAACCGGTCTGTTCCGCCGAGCCGAAGAGCCCGTTGCCCCGCTTCAGCAATTCCCGCAAATCGAGTTGCAGGCGACAGCACATGGAGCGCACCATGTTCGGACTCAATTCGGAATTCAGGAAGTTCTGGAAATAGGGCAGACCATATTTTGCCGTCATCCTGAACAGCCGCTTTGCGTTTTCACTCTCCCAGGGAAAGTCGGGAGTGATGTTGTAGGTGGGTATGGGGAAGGTGAAGACCCGGCCTTTCGCATCCCCGGCAGTCATTACCTCGATATAGGCGCGGTTGATCAGGTCCATCTCATGCTGCAGCTCGCCGTAACAGAAGGGCATCTCCTGGCCGCCGATGACGGGGACCTGGTGGCGCAGGTCCTCGGGACAGACCCAGTCGAAGGTCAGATTGGTGAATGGGGTCTGGGTACCCCAACGTGAGGGAACATTGAGGTTGTAGATCAACTCCTGTATGGCCTGATGGACCTGCTCATAGCTGAGGTTGTCTTTGCGCACGAAGGGCGCCATGTAGGTGTCGAATGAGCTGAAGGCCTGTGCGCCGGCCCATTCATTCTGCAGGGTACCGAGAAAGTTGACGATCTGGCCGACGGCGCTGCTCATGTGCTTTGGAGGCGCGGACTCCACCTTGCCGGGCACCCCGTTCAAGCCTTCATGCAACAGGGTGCGCAGAGACCAGCCTGCGCAATAGCCGGCAAGCATGTCGAGGTCGTGGATATGTATATCAGCCGTACGGTGGGCTTCACCGATCTCAGGGGGATAGACATGATTGAGCCAGTAGTTGGCGATCATCTTGCCGGAGGCGTTGAGGATTAATCCGCCCAGGGAGTAGCCTTGGTTCGCGTTGGCGGAGACCCGCCAGTCGGTGCGCTGCAGATATTCGCTGACCGAGGCGCTGACATCCAGCAGGGTGCGGCGGTCTTCCCTCAGCTTTTTGTGTTGTTCGCGATAGACGATATAGGCACGGGCTGTCTTCAGGTGGTTGGCGCTTATCAGTACCTGCTCGACGATATCCTGGATACGCTCGATGCTAGGGATCATTTCCCGGTAGCCTGTATGGCTCAACACCTTGATTACATGGGCGGTCAGTAAACCGGCCTCGTCACCACTGAATTCGCCGCTGGCATCACCCGCCTTGAGGATGGCGTTTTGTATCTTGTCACTATTGAAATCGACCTCAGCGCCATCGCGCTTGGTGACCTTGGCGGGCAGCCAGGATTCTCTCTTCAAGGCGTGGGCATGCATGATCGGTGACCCTCCAGGTGATTTATTTTTAAAGCACTATATGTAGCGGTGTATATGAAGTAAAACACTATATATTGTGTTTTCAAGGTAAATACTTGACCCAGGTCAATTGCCCGTAAAATCTTCTTCAGATTAGAGCCGTTTTAAGATTCAGGGAGTTAGAATGGGGTGTTGATAAATCACCCTAAGTTCTGTTCAAAATGGAGGAACCCGGCAGGAGGTGACATGACCCGGCAGCCATCCAATCAGCTGGGCCGATTGGATTAGCGTTGCCAGTCCTTAGCAACCGTCGCAGACAAAGGGATTGCTGCGTCGCTCTTCGCCGAAAGTGGATTCCGGACCGTGCCCGGGGATGAATCTCACTCCGTCACCCAGCGGCCAAAGGCGATTACGGATCGAGTGGATGAGGGTGGCGTAGTCCCCACGGGGAAAATCGGTACGACCGATGGAACCATTGAAAAGCACGTCCCCGACCTGGGCTAATTGCGAGGCGCGATGAAAGAAAACCACATGTCCGGGTGTGTGGCCAGGGCAGTGATGGACCTCCAGATGCTCATCCCCAACGGTGATTTCATCTCCCTGGTCCAGCCATTGGTCGGGTTGACAGGCGGTACTGCCGCCAAATCCGAACATCGCGGCTTGTTGCTGCATATTATCCAGCAGGAAGGCATCTTCACGATGCGGCCCGATTATCGGCAGATTCAGCATCCGGGCCAGTTCGCCGGCGCCGCCGGCATGGTCGAGATGACCATGGGTGAGCAGAATGCGCTCAGGCGCGAGTTCAAGTGCGTTGAGCTGATCCACGATCAGCCGGGTATCGCCACCCGGATCGATGATGGCTGCATTGCGGGTCTTATCACACCAGAACAGGGTGCAGTTCTGTTGGAAGGGGGTGACGGGAATGATTTTATAGTGCATCAGGCGTGCTTCTTCAGCATGGTCTCCAATTGTGATTCCGTTTTCGCTCCCAGAGCGACCTGCGTGACCACATTGTCTTTCATCATTACCAGTGTGGGTGTGGCCCTGATATTGAAGGTCCTGCTTGTCTCGGGATCCTCACGGACATCAACTTTGACGATACCCTCGTATTGCCTCGCCAAACGATCGATGATCGGTGTCATGGCACGACAGGGCGAGCAGCGTTGGCTGTAGAAATAGAGCATTCGGTTGCCGTTCAGATTACTATCGATCTTTCTGCCGACCAGGCGTTTTGCCGATAGATAGCTGAACATCGGCACAAGTATGAGAAAACTTGCAACCAACAGTAACACGATCATTATCCAGGACATAGTGAGTGTTTACCTCGTCTCTGCAAATACCGATTCCCAGATGGTTTTTCAGGATCTATTAACAGATCCTGGGCCGGCCGGATACAATGACAGCCTACTTTCAGTGCAATAACGAGTCAAAGCTTGTCAGATTCCTATTTCTGGCAGCATGACTCATATCCTTTAAATATGGGTCTGCGGATGGATCAGATGACAATTATTTTCGCTGTCGGAGGATTATTGATCCTCACCCTGATACTGGCAAGTATTGCCCACCGGTATCATGCTTTCGTGGAGGAGCGGCGGCAGCATGTGCAACGCATCCTGAAACGTGTGGAAGAGATCGATGGGATTATTCAACGCATGGTTGGCCTGCCCATACCGGTTGAACTGGAACGGCTTTTACGACGGGACATAGTTGCGCGTTTGCAGGCAGTGAAAGGGATCCATGCCGGATTTAAGGGTATCAACGGAATGATAGCCCAGGCTCATCAGGCAGTTGAACAGGCCGCGGTGAGCGCTGCAACAGGCGATTTGAGCGAACAGCAAGTAGAGCGTTTTTCACGGCTGACAGGTGAAATCGAGTGGCTGCTGAAGGAGGACAGGCTACTGGTGGGGATAAACGATCAGGAGCGGGAGCGACTGCTGGAGATGATCGACACCCGACGGATGGAAACCCTTTATGGCTACCATATGCGTGAAGCCAACCGCAAGCTAAAGGGCAACCAGCTCCATCAGGCCCAGTGGCACTGTGAGCAGGTGAAATCGATGCTGTCGAGTCATGGCTTGGAGAATGATCAGATCGAGGACTGGTATCAGGAGGCCGATCAGCTGCACCAGCAGGTTGTCCGACGCCTTTCGTGAACCTGGCCGGCTGTTCGATTATCAGGTGGGATGCTGTGGTTAATTGCCGTTCTCGCCCTCAGGGTGGTCACCCAGGGGTTCCGAAATACGGTGATTCTCATCCAGCCAGTCTCCCAGGTCGATGAGTCGACAGCGTTCACTGCAGAAAGGTCGCCAGGCGGAGTCCGATGACCAGGCGACGGCTTTACCGCATGTGGGGCATGGTACGGTTCTCTGATCTTCTTTACCCATGGGATTGGTGTTAACAGGCCTTAAAAGATACAGGCGGTGAGTTGGAAATCGATATCGTGCGTGGTCTGCACTGGCTTACCGGTATCCAACACCTCCATAAAGCGAATACTGAAACGATGCTTGTTGCCGCTGATCTCGGTGAAGATGGCACTGTTTCTGGGGAGACCGACACGGATCAACTGGGCAGGGGATGAGCTGTCGAGGGTTTTCTGGAAGAAGCCCTGAAGGGCCCGCTCCCGGGTTGGCAGGTTACTGCCGCGAACCAGGTTCAGTAACAAAACCACTGCTTCACGCACCGGATGCAGCTCCTGCATCCATTCGCTCATTTGATTTTGACGGACCTCATGGGGTTGATTCAACCAGTGGTGGTATTGGGGCAGATCGAAATTGCAGCCGCCTCCCGGGATGCTGCTGCGCTGTAGAATGGTGGTGAGAAACTCATTATTGCGCAGTTTGCGGGCGATCTGCCCATCCATGCGATAGACTTGATGAATCGCCTGTTCGAGATCATCCAGTACCTGTCCCAGTGCCTGCATGTCTACACCGGGCTGCTGCCGTACCCGTTCCAGGCTTGTGGTATGGCGTTCCAACTCTTTGAGAATCTCCGTCTTGAGGTCCGAGCGGCCGAAGACCGTGATAATACTGAGCAGGCCGTCTATCGCGGCCCGGTTACTCCAACTGTCCGCCAGCGGGCGGAAATGATCCACGTGAAGAAACAGATGCTCGAGCCGGAGAAAGGTGCGAATCCTTTCGTTCAACGGATGCTCAAAGTGAATCAAATCGGACACGAGAGATCAGTCTTCCATTAGTTATTGTCAGGGTCTGTGATTATATGGGCCTGTTAACGCATTTCGAACCGGCCCTGGTAGTCGCAATAACAATCCGGCTGTGAGCCGGTCACAATGTTGCGGTCTTGGACAGCCGTTATTATGTCAGGGCTTGTTGATTACTGCTAACCCGGATCGGAGTTATTGACGCTTTTGCTATCGGGTTTGCAACTCTTGATATCTATCCGCGCACACCCGGACTGACTGTGAAGCTGTCGATTATGTTGACATAGTTGATCCGTTCAAAGGCACTCGGATCGGCAACGCTGATCTGACTGACCCTGCCGCGAAACTCGCCAATCGATTCAAATCCCTGCTCTTCCATCCACGCTTCAATACCCGAAATGATGGGCTGAATTGCCCCGGGGCCCTGTTCCAGCAGCAGGCTGCATAGGTGGACCACATCGGCGCCCGCCAGCAGCAGCTTGATGGCATCCTCCGGAGTGTGTACACCGCCTGTGGCGCCGAGAGAGAGCTGGGTGCGGCCATACAGAATAGCGATCCAGCGCATTGCCAGCAGGGATTCGGCGGAGGTCGAGGTCTGTAAACTGGCGCTGAGGCGCAGATTATCGATATTGATGTCGGGCTGGTAGAAACGGTTGAACAGCGACACGCCGCCGGCGCCCGCCATCTCAAGTTGTTTCACCACGTTCGCCAGCGAACTGAAGGCCGGAGATAGTTTCATGTTGATAGGAATTGATATCTGCTGTTTCAGTTGGCTGAGCAGTTCCACATAGCGCTGTTCGACTTCGCTGCCGCTGACATCGACATCGGCGGCGACATGGTAGACATTCAATTCCAGTGCATCGGCGCCTGCCTGTTCCATCTCCTCGGCATGGGTGATCCAGCCGCCCGGCGTGGTGCCATTGAGGCTGGCGATGATGGGAATTTCCAGGGCCTCCTTCAAAGCCCGCAGATTCTCCAGATAGCGCTCCTGGCCGTTGGAGAAGTCATAGTGGTGGGGCAGGAAGCTGTCCGCCTCGGCAAAGCCGGTCTCCTGGTGGTGGAGAAAGCGCACCATGCTCTCCTCCTCAGCGGTGACGGCCTCCTCGAACAGGGAATACATGATGATCGCGGCAGCACCGGCGTCTTCCAGACGGCGGGCGTGGTCGATGCTGCGGGAGAGGGGGGAAGCGGACGGCACCAGCGGATTACTTAGCTGCATGCCCAGGTATCGGGTTGTCAGATCCATGGCAGTCTCTCGGCTGACGGAGGTATGAAGATGATCTTACATGGTATATAGCATGATTCGCGAATTTGAGTCAGAAACATTTCCCCTATCCGAGAGACGCAGTTGTATGCGGATAGCTGTTTTCTCAACTACAGAGGTGGTCGCAGCCAAGCGCACTCTATGCATGGCCGGTGAAGCTATGGGGCGGCATCGTTGGCAGCTTATCCGCTGGTCCCCAGGTTGTCGTTTGAATGAGTAATTGATCGCTTTTCAGTTTGAATTCATTTTATCCATCTAATATCAAACTACCACTTTGAAACAGGCATGCCTGATCGGATATTTGGTTCATTGATGACAACGGGTCTACTGGCACTGATAATCGCTGTTGCAATCGTGTTGCAAATAATGCTTGCGCTACTGACAGGGATTTGGCATAAGCGCAATTCTCTCGGTAACGAGGATGATTCTGCAACTGAAGGGGTCGGAGCGCCAGCTGGTTCTGACCTTGAGAGGCATCAGGCTGCTGCGGGAAAGTGGGAGGGATTCAAACCGTTTCGCGTGGTGCGCCGGGTGGAGGAGAATGTCGCCGGCGATATCTGCTCGTTCTATCTGCAGCCCACTGAACCGATGACATTGCCCGACTTCCACCCGGGTCAATACCTCACGTTGAAACTCGAGCTGCAATCCGGGGGGGATGGCGACAAGCGGAGCGCGGTTCGGTGCTATTCGCTCTCCGACCGGCCACGCCCGGACTGTTACCGTATCTCGGTCAAGCGTGTGGGGGCGCCGGCGGATCGATCGACGGCACCGCCAGGCCAGGCCTCCAACCACCTGCATGACCGGGTGGAGGTGGGTGATCTGTTGATGGTCAAGGCGCCTTCTGGAAATTTTCACCTGATGGAAGAACCCCCCTTGCCGTTGGTGCTGATTGCCGGAGGGATCGGTATTACTCCGATGCTCAGCATCATCAATACATTGGTGGAGCAGAAGAGCGAGCGCGAGATCTGGCTCTTCTATGGCGCGCGCAATGGACGCGAAGTGATTATGCACACCTTGCTGAAACGACTTGACCAGACCCGCCCGCATTTTCACCTGCATCTCTGTTACAGTCGTCCCGATGCGGTAGACAGGATCGGGACCGATTACCAACATGCCGGACATGTGGATATGAGGCTGCTGCAGGATGTGCTCAGACTGAGACGTTATCAATATTATATCTGTGGGCCAGCCGCCATGATGGAGAGTATCGTCCCCGGGCTGCAGGCATTGGGTATACCGGCATCCGATATTCATTATGAAGCCTTCGGTCCCGCATCTCTGGCAAAACCGAAAGCGAAAGTCAGCGAGGCGTCGCACAAGCCTGAAGCGTCCTGGCGTGTGACATTCAGCAAAAGCGGTCGGTCGGCACAGTGGACGAATGGTCATGACTCGCTGCTCAGCTTTACCGAAGGTGAAGGCATTGCGGTGGACTCGGCGTGTCGCGCCGGTAGCTGCGGCAGTTGCCAGACAAGGATTGAATCGGGCGAGGTGGAATATAACCATGCGCCCGATGCCGATGTGGAGGCTGGCCACTGCCTGCTCTGCGTCAGCCGTCCCTCGAGTGATCTGAAACTGTCGTTATAGGGGGCGGATATGGAAGGATCAATACTGCGCCGAGAAATCTTGCCCTTCATCGCAATCTTTGCCGGGTTGATCCTGGGGGCGTTGGCTGTCGATCTACTGTTGCATCAGTTTGATATGGTCTGGTTGGGCCGCTGGCTGGGGATTCCCGGCACCCTGTTGATCCTGACATCCTTCATCTACTCCCTGCGTAAACGGAAGAAGATTGCATTCGGTAAACCGAAGCGATTGCTGGCGATGCACGAAACCCTGACCTGGATAGGCGCATTGATGATTCTGGTGCACGCAGGCGTCCACATTTACACCATCCTGCCGTGGTTGGCACTGATCGCCATGCTGGTGAATGTGATCAGCGGCATGACCGGAAAATACCTGCTCGACAGCGCGAGGAGGCGGCTTGCCGAAAAGGCGAATCACTACCGGGCGGAAGGAATGAACGGGGAGTCGATCGAACGCAGGCTCTTTTGGGACGCCACCACGGTTGATGCGATGAAGCAGTGGCGGGTGGTCCATCTGCCCATCACGCTTGCCTTCGCCGTGCTTGGACTGGCCCATATCGTGAGTATCTTTCTCTTTTGGCAATGGCAATGAAGCATCGAAAACTGCTGTGGGCGGTAACCATGAATCTGGTGGTACTGATCACCTTGACGTTGATGTGGCCTCATTTGATGGTCAGCCCCGGTAAACCGATAAAGGCCCACGAGGAGATTTCAGACGACTGTTTTGCCTGCCATACGCCGTTCATAGGCAGTACGCCTGATAAATGCATCGCCTGCCACAAGGTGGACGAGATCGGTATCAAAACCACTCAGGGGCTGCCGATCGGCGGTGAAAAGAAAAATGTGGCGTTTCATCAGCAGCTCACGGAAGATGATTGCGTTGCCTGCCATAGCGATCACAATGGAGTGATGGCCTTTCGGCCCATCAGTCAGTTTTCCCATGAGCTGGTCGAGACGACTGTGCGCGGGCAGTGCGAAGGATGTCATGCCGATCCGGTGGATGCCTTACATCGGAAGATCGAGGACGGTTGCGATCAGTGCCATACCTTTGAAGGCTGGAAGCCGGCGACATTCGACCATAATGACTATTTTCGTTTCGACCACCACCATGAGGCCGAGTGCGAGACCTGTCATGTTGACAGCGATTTCAACAGCTACACCTGTTACGGTTGTCATGAGCACTCGAGGTCGAACATCCGCGGTGAGCATATCGAGGAAGGGATCTACGACTATGAGAATTGCGTCGAGTGCCATCGTAGCGGGGACGAGGATGAGGCAGAGTGGCGCTGGCGTTCCCGCAGGGAAGACGCCTTGCGTAGCGGAAGGGAGCGTTTCGACGGTGGGTCTGACGAGGGATTCCGGGGTTGGTACGGCAAAGAGCACGAAAAGGGATATGGACGTAGATATGACGATGATTGAACTTTCTGCGCGATTTATATCCATTTCCTTTGAGGATTAGCCACTAAGCACTACTTCGACATAAGGGTTAAGCAAACAGGGTGATGGAAGGAATCAACCGGATTATGTCTATCGTGCAGAGCTTTATCCAGGATATGATTGATACAATGTGTCGAGAAGGTGGTCGCACGCATCGTTGTCTCACGCCTGTGCGCAGCACCCGTTGAAGTGATCGCGTCAACTATTCATTTAGTGACGATTCGGTTACAGTCGGCCGGTCATTACATTTCTTCCGGGTGGTCATGACTTACCAACCGCTATTTCTGTTCGGCGCAGGGTTTTTGGGGGGTATGCTGAATGCAATCGCAGGTGGCGGTAGTTTCATTACATTTCCCGCGTTGCTGTTAGTCGGTGTACCACCCGTCAGCGCCAATGCGACCAACACCTTCGCCTCCTGTGCCGGGTACCTGAGTGGGAGCTATGCCTTGCGCAGGGAGCTGGCCGCCTGCCGGACCCAATTGCCGCGTATCATCGGCATAAGTGCCATAGGTGGCGGTCTGGGTGCGCTGTTGCTGTTGCAGACACCGGAGTCGATTTTTCGGCAAGCGATACCCTGGTTGCTGCTCTTCGCCACCCTTTTGTTTATCTTTGGCGGGCGTATAAACCGGAACCTGAGAGACTTCGCCACAAGATATCGGCATGCCTCGCTTCTCGGCGGGCTGCTGCTGGTACTGCTATTGGCGGGGGTCTCCGTCTATGGAGGGTTTTTCAATGCAGGCCTCGGGATAATCATTCTCAGCTATCTGGCACTGGCGGGCTATAACGATATCAATACCATGAACGGCGTGAAACTGCTTATCTCCACGGTTATATCGCTGGTCGCCATCCTGCTGTTTATCTATGATGGGATGATTGCCTGGTTTGCGGGCATAACGGTCATGCTCGGTACTTTGGCCGGGGGGTATATGGCTGCCCACCTGTCACGCCGGCTATCTCAACGCAGCGTGAGGTCGTTTATCATTTTTGCCGGCAGCGTCATAACACTCTATTTCTTCTACGAGACCTACTTTCAACCCGGCCCGACCGGGTGAGTGTCAACACCCCCTGTCTCTAGCTCGACAGTTCCTGTCCCACAGGCGTGACTGGGCCCGTCGGTATTGGGTCGGCGGGTCCGACAAATGTTTTTTTGATCTTGAGCATGATATCGCTTGAAAGCGCATCGAGTTTCGCTTCCACTTCATTGAGCTTGCCTTGCCGGTCGTCGGCAGGAACCAACAATTGACGCAGCAATGGGACCAGCTCAAGCGCATAATCGGTTTGATGATTGTTCTCCAACGCCTGCAGCAGCGCCTGGTCGGCATTGATGTAGTCTTTCAGTTTGCAGTAGACACAGGTGGTGCGCAGGTAGATGGCGCACTGTCGCTTTTCCTCATTGTTGAGCCCGTGGTCAAGCACTGCGTAATGCTCCTTTGCCTGGTAGTAGTCTGCCGCGTCGTATGAGGCATCCGCTTCAGCCAGCAGATAACGGTTGCAGACGCCGATCCAGTAATCGATACGGTCACCGTAAAGATTGAATTTATGATTCCTGATTTCGGCTTTTGTCAGCCACTCACGGGCTTCCACGAAATGTCCCAGCCGAATATAGTGGCGGCCGATTGTATAGGCGCTCTGAGCATATTTTTTATTGCCCTGCTCGAATCTCTCTATGACCGTGTTGATGATGCCCTCGGTGTCCTGCAGTTCGATATTCATCTCCAGTTCTGCAAAGACATCGAGATGCTTACGTGAAAGCTCGCTCATCTGATGCAGGGCTTCCCTGGCGGCCTTGTGAACCTCCTCGGGCTCCTCCTCATCGGCGATGATGTCAACCAGCACCAGCAAGGCCCCGTCATCCCTTGACTCCCCCAGTGCCCTGGCGGAAGCGCAGCGTTCGGTCACGTCGTCCGATCTCAACAGGAACTTCATGCAAAAGAGCATCATTTCACCGATATGATCCTGTTTGCGTCCCCAGAAAACAAGCCCGATGATGAGTGCAGCTCCCACGGCGAGGGAAATCAGCAAAGCAATGATCAAAGTGGTGGCCATGCCATTGTCATGATTGTTGCCCAGGGCGCCCTCTGCGGCTTGGATGTCGGTTGTGATCACCAAGGCAACGATCGCGGTTAAGGAGAAGATCCGGGCGGATCGTCCAAAAATACCTGTTTTTATGTGGCGGGTGGTGGCAGTTAGCATATTCGTATCCATGTTCGTGTGCGCAGTACCGCTCACAGACCGGGTCTAGATAAACACTGTTACATATGTAATGAAGCAAAGTCCAGAGCTGCCGCTCAGTCAAACAAATTTATTAAATAATGACATTTCGCCCCGTTCCTGGTGATGCTCATAGTACCGTTATAGTCTTAAATTAGTTCTGAGACAGATAGTTACCATAAATACTTGTGGGTAAACCGGTAGACAAATAGCCATAAGCATCCTTTGATACATATTCTATGGATATCCATAGTGTTTTCCATCCGCCATATTTTATATCTTCAACACTGACCGCAGAAAGGGGTCTATGGGTGGCCGTTTTTCGAGGCTTGGTTATGTACAATAGGCTAAGTAATGGTTACGCATGCACAATATTCATTCACAGTAATAACATATAGGCAGACATGAGCGGGACAAAATCTCGAACGCTGCATATTCAGCGCTATCTGATCAGCGGAATAATCACCCTGATTCCCCTTTGGGTCACATGGCTTGTTTTCAAGTATATCTTCAATCAGCTTTCCAAGCTGGGATCGCCATGGGCCAGGATGCTTTCGCGCAGCATCCAGAACGAGTACCCATCAATCGCCCAATGGCTTCTTGAACCATGGTTTCAAAATACCTTGGCCGTTTTCATCATGCTCCTGGGTCTCTATCTTGTTGGCTGGTTGGTGAGCCGGGTGATCGGCCGCAAGATCCTTTTCTTTTTCGAATCGACCGTACAGCGCCTGCCTGTAGTTCAGAATGTTTACGGATTGGTGAAAAAACTGATATCAGCCTTGGAGCAGAAACCGGAAAATGTGCAGCAAGTCGTGCTGATCGAGTTTCCATCCTCCGATATGAAGACGGTCGGCTTCGTGACGCGAACCATGGTTGACGCCAACAGCGGCAAAGAGCTCGCGGCGGTGTATGTGCCTACGACGCCGAATCCCACATCCGGTTATCTCGAAATAGTACCGCTTGAAAACCTGGTATCGACGGATTGGAGTATTGATGAGGCGATGAGTTTCATTATCTCAGGCGGTGCGGTGGCACCTGGTAAAGTGCCTTATACGAGTAAAAAATCAGACTGATTTTGTTTTAACATGACTGGAGCTATTTGAAATGGCTATGTTGAAGTGGTCGTCCAAAATGCCACCTAAGTAGGCTCCTGGCTCTAGCTAAAAAAGAGTCTGCTAATTACCCTAATGTGGATATATTTCTAATATAATAAAAGGCGACTATTAAGTCGCCTTTAGATATTCAAAATCATATTATATTTAAGCTTTCTTGCGTCTGGAATATCCAACTAATCCTATTAATCCAGAACCAAATAACCATATTGCTGCAGGAATAGGGACAGGGGATGGTGTTTCTCGTACAAGAAAGTAAGAAGTCGTACTATTTATTATTGGATCTTCAACACAACAAGATGAGCCATAGTGTACATACTCTATATTCCCATTAATGCTGATGGTATAAGCTGTGAACCCGTTAAGTTCTTCCTCCTGCCCTTCTATTACGCCAATTACACCACTGTATTGCACGTTGCCTGATGATACTGATGATACGGTATCACCCAAATAGCTAGTTAAAATATTGATCGACGAATCAATCAATTCAGGATCTGAATGCGATCCATTTAAACTATAATCATATCCAGGAAATCCAAAATTTACCAATAAGCCTACAACTTCGTCTTCTTCGGCAAATCTCCAACCTTTTAAATACCCATCAGACATCCATGAACTCACTGAATCAATAGGCCTGCCGAGCATACGTTCCAGACTCAACCATTCTAAACTTGTTGACGTATCTCTTGTAATGACACCTTCCTCGACAATACCTGGAGCTATTAACCAATCGGTTTGAATCAACGCTGAATAGGAAATTATAGGAAATGATAAGAAAATAATAATAGTAACAATCCTGATTAACATCTAACTCTCCATCAACTTTTCGTTTCTAACGCTTGGTAAAGTGACAAGCAACCCAATATGTTAGCAGAGATAATTAGTATACATTAATAATGTCCTAGAAGATAAGAGTTGTAATGTCAACTTATTCGGTCAGTTTTTATATTATCTAGTATATTTAAGTCATCGATTATCTTTGGTTATAGTAAAAAAACTATGACATGTAACATGTTAGACAATACTAATGGCCTGCTTTGTGGTGGCGGCCGACCCTGCAGTTTCTGGGAAATTTATTCCCCTAATGACAGAAATATGACTTGTCCGGTATGCGGCAATTTTATTGAAAAAACGCCATTGGAGTTGATGAATATTATTTCAGAGTTTAGCTAGGAGCGGATATACAGATAGTCATGTCTCACTGGCTAGAGGGTTGATCCTGACTCTGTGCTGCCAGTTGTTTTTTAGGGAACGACGAAAAAACAGAGCAACCATGATTAATGCAGACATGAACGTCAAGGTAACGATCGCAGTTCCAACCAGCCCGTACAGCACGATTACACCAACACCACAATAGAGTAAGGAAATAATCAAGTAGCGGTGGGACGTTCAACAACAATTCTCAGCGATCAGGGTGAAAAATGAGCTAATTGACTGTTCAATAACTATCCATCTCAAAGAGAAGGGCTTCTGTTCTTCCTACACCCAGGCTATATTTGCTTTTATGGTGCATTAGGGAATCTAGTAAGTTAGACGTATGCCGCGACAGCAATTGAGAGTCGCTGGATGGAAAAAACTTGGTTTTTAGATGATGTGGCATTTCGGCTTCAAACACCAATACCCGACGCAAAAAACAGGACTCAGTCCTGCCGGAATGTTACTTGAACGAGCCCGGCAGCGAATCGCCTCCCTGGAATTATTGATTTCCGGTAGTACGCTCTTTTTGGATCGGATGCCACTGCTGCGGATATTTCGACGACAGGTGACTGCAGAGGTTTCCATGTTGTCTGAAGGGATAAATAGTACCGTGGGATTTCGCGTGGAATTTAAAACTCCCTATCTGCATCTTCCTGTTGAGATCGACAAGACCCAGATCGGCAGCGAAGAGGATCAGCTCGGATTCAGGCCTGCGGCATTCAGATTTTTTGATTGGCAGTCATGGGTGCACATGACCGGAGAGATCGGCTGGCTGAGGGAACGTCAGGTTGAAGTCAGTGGTAAGACACACGATTTTGTCTCGGGATTCGAGTATCGGGTTACGGCCGTGCCCACTGCTTCAGACAACTTGGGAATCCGACTGGCAGAAGGAATCGATGGAACAGCCAGGGTCCTGGTAAACCGCGATATCAGACAAATGAAATTCGAACCGGTTTATTGGATGCTGGAACGAGGGAGTGACGGCTATCATATCGTGGCCATAAACAGTAATGAATTGATGGTATTGATCGTATCCCTCTCCGAAATTGGCAGCGGAAAAGAGCAAATATACGAGAAGATGATTTCACGCCTGACTGATTGGGTAAGGTTCAGATTTAAAGGAAAAAGTCAGGAACACACCATGTTGGCTTTTCTGGTATACGTCAGGGATTGGGGGCCACTCGGTATGGAACCGTTATACCGTGGCTTAAAAGACGTGTTAACGCGATTAGATATTACAGGCGCTGAGCGAATTCTTTTCGATTTTTATGCGGATAATTGGGGTCTGCGGGATAATCGGCACGGCCGGTTGCTCGTCGTAAAAACACTTGAAGTCTTGGAAACCCAAGAAGCCCATCGTGCCCTCGAAGCCATCAGCGCTCATACACAGAGCCAGAGCATCCCGCCCGAGGAATCGCAACTGATTCGAAACGCTATACGCACATACAAAGAAAAAGCATAAGCACGAGCCGCAGAATAAGACACTAACGACAGGCCCTAGGAGCGGATATTCAGGTAATCAGGTTTCACTGGCTAGAGGGTTGATCCTGACTCAGTGCCACCGGTTGCTTTTGGGGAACGACGAAAAAACAATGCCGCCATGATTAATGCAGGCAAGAACGTCAAGGTAACGATTGCGGTTCCAACCAGCCCGCACAGCACGATAACACCAACACCACGATAGAGTTCAGTACCCTCGCCCGGGATCAGGACAAGCGGCGCCAGTCCGCACACGGTCGTCAATGTCGTCATGGCGATGGGCCTTAGGCGTATGGCGACCGCATCGCGCACAGCCTGTTGTGCCGCCATGTGGTGTTCCCGGACATTGACCATGGCCTGATGCACAATCAGAATGGGATTGTTGACCACGGTGCCCATAAGGATGAGAAAACCAAGCATAGTGATCATATCGAATGGCTGGCTCATGGCCGGGTAACCAACGGCTGGCAGCCAGGCGCCGATCTGGTTCATCAACCAGAGCCCAACAAGTCCGGAAGCGATTCCCAGCGGAATAGTGGTCATGATCAACAAGGGATAACCCCAGTGGGAAAAGATAGCGACCAGGACCAGATAGATAATGACAAGGGCCACCAGGTAGTTGGCAGTCAGTGATTCGCGGGTGGCCTGCAATTGGTCGCTGGCGCCGGAGATGATGATTTTTACATTGCTGGGTACGACGCCGCTATCCAACAGATATGTCACCACGTCGCGTTTGACGATCTCCAGCCCTGTCTCCAAGGCGATGTTGTCTGGTGGTATGATGCTTAGGGTTACGGTGCGTTTACCATTGACGCGGCGGATGTTGCTGGTATCGACTGACTCCTCGATTCTTGCCAGCGATGCCAGAGGCACCACGGCATTGGAGGGGGTATAGACCGGCAGACTATCCAAACTTTCCAACGAAGCGTTGTTGCCCGCACTGCTGTAGAGATAGATATCGATCTTGTCATCTTCAAGGAAGAACTCATCGACAAAGGCGCCGTCGGTCAAGGCGGCGATGGTGAAGCCCATGTCGGCATTGGATATACCGGACTGCGCCAGTCGCTCCCAATTGGGCTTGATCTCGATCAAGGGTTGAGAGAGGGTCAGCGAAGCGGGTTGCGAACGGACCCTCGGTTTTTCGAAAACCTGCTTGGCGCGGGATTCGGCTCGTGCCGCAACCGCATAGATGGTCTGCAGGGAGGGACCTGAGATGTCGAGGTTAATGCTGCGAGTACCGCCGCTATTGCTGGTTATGATGGAGCCGCGTGATACAAACGAACGCATACCGACATACTTTTCATACTGCCTGTCAACGGCATCCATCAGCGGCTTGATATGTTTAGGATCCTTTGGCTGAGCGATAATGCGCAGGCGAGTGGCCTGAATGCTCAGATTGAAATAGGCCATGGCCGGTACTTCGGTCTCGCCACGGTCAAATCGGCTCGGACCATGCTCCAGGAAGGGCATGAAATACTCCTGCACTTCATGGCCGATGCGCGTCATGGTTTCGAGATTGTAGCCGGTGGGCGGACTCATGCTGGCAAACAGCTTCGGCTCCTCGCCTTCCGGCAGGTATTCAGCCGGAGGTGTGAGGTAGACGATGATCGCGCCACAGATACCGATCACCACCACGATGACGCCCAACTGATGTATGCGTGTCCCGACTATCCATTCGACACGCCTGATCAGGAATTCCCTCCACCCCACCTTGTCTGTAGACCGATGCCCCCCCAGGCTGCCGCTAAAGACGTGTGCGGCTGCCGCAGGTATCACGGCAATCGCCACCAGCATGGAGGCGATGATGGAAGCAGAGATGGCGATGGCCACATCGGAATACAACTGCCCCGCCTCTTCGGCGATAAACACGATGGGCACGAACACCAGCACCGTGGTCAGGGTCGAGGCGAGCACCGCCGGCCAGACCTTGCGCACTCCGTCAACGGCGGCCTGCCATCGGTCCAGCCCCTTGCGCCATGACAGTTCAATGCTTTCCAGCACCACGATACTGTTGTCCAGAGTCATGCCGATGGCGAATGCCACACCGGCCAATGAGATCACATTGATGGTGCGACCCGCCAAGATGAGGCCCATAAAAGCGGCGATGGTACAGATCGGTATGCCCATCACCCCGATCAGTGTTGCCTTGCCGGTGCGCAGAAACAGGAACATCACCATACTGGCCAATATTGCTCCGATAAGCAGATTAGTCCAGACGTTATAGATCGAGGCCTCTACATAACCCACGTCATCCGCCACTAGAAACATCTGCATACCTGCTGGTTTGAGCACCTCTTCGTTGATGGCCTCGACCTCCGGCATCATGGCCCGCTTGATGTCGATGACATTGGAACCCGCTTGACGTCGAACCGACATGCCGATCACCGGATCGCCGTCCGTATAAGAGAAACGGGTGATCTCGAAATGGCCGAGCCGGATCTCCGCTATCTCACCAAGACGAGTCAGGGCATCGCCCTGATGGTCCACAATCACCTCTTTCAGATCTTCGACATCGCGAACACGCCCGATGGTACGCAGCAGATAACGCCGCTTGCCGGATTCGATCTCGCCGCCGGAGACGTCACGATTTCGCTGTTGGATGGCACCGCGCACTTGGGCCACGGTGAGATTGCGTTCAGCGAGTCGAGCGGGATCGACCAGTATCTGTATTTGTCGTTCCGCACCGCCGTAGACAGAGATCTCTGACACGCCTGGCACAGTTTCCATGCGCGAGGCCACATGGTCCCGTATGAAATCCTGCATCGGGATCATGTCCAGGTTGCGCGGATTGCCCGCTAAGGGCGTAACCCGGAAATACATGAAGGAGTTGGCTGAAAAGGAGGTGGCGTAGATGCGCGGTTCATCCACGTTGTTGGGATAAGAGGGCACGCGGCTCAGCGCGTTGATCACTTCGATCAGGGTATCGTTGAGGTTGATACCGAACGGGAACTCCAGTTCGACCTGGGCGCGACCAAAGGAGGCCGAGGAGACGATCCGCTGCAATCCGCGCACGCTGCGCAAGTGTTCTTCCTGTTCGATGAGGATCTCTTTTTCGACATCCTGCGGCGTAGCGCCTGGCCAGTTGGTGCGGATGGAGATGGTGCGAACCTCCAGATCGGGGATCATTTGCACCGGTATTTTCAAAGCGGCGACGATCCCCAGCACGATTATGATGAGCGTGCCCACAGCGACCAGAATTCCGTGTTTGACCATGGCTTCGAACATGATTCTTTCCAGTGGCCTCTTTATTCCTCACGCTTGATGATGACATTCTGCCCATCGCGCAACGCTTCATTGCCTTGCACCACAACGGTGGTATCGGCGGCCAAGCCGCTGGTGATAGTGACCATGCCGTTGAAACTCAAACCGGTTTGAACCTGTTGTTCAGAGACCGTGGCGCTTTCTCCTTTCTGATTGACCGCCCAAACGGTGACACGACCGTCTGGGTAGCGTATCAATGCATCTCGATGGATCACGACACCTCGAGTACCTGTATTCAAACGCAGTACCGCGCTGGCCGACATCCCCGGCGCCAGCTTCGCTTGGTGATCGTCTAGCGTTGCCCGAACCAGAAAGGTGCGAGTGCCCGGGTCGGTTACCGGGATAATAGTCTCGATCACGCCATCAAATGTTCGCCCAGGCAGTGCATCCAAGCTGATAAGGATCTTGGTGGTTTTATCCAGTTTGGCGTAAACGGATTGCGGGACCCGGAAATCGATGCGCAGTCCCTCGGTAGCGATCAATTCGACGACGGTGTCACCCGGCTGAATCCACTCGCCCTGTTCGACCAGTCTGCGACTGATGACGCCGGCGAATGGCGCTATCAGCTTGTGGCGCTTCAGTTGCGCCGCCTGGCGTTGCTGCTCTGCCTGGAAACGCTTTACTCCAGCACTGTCAATGCGAACCTCAGCCGCCAGCGACTCGATTTCATTGACCGACACGCTGTGGCGCTTGGCCAGCACCTTGGCATCGTTCAGACGGCGCTTGGCGTCCTCCAGTTCCTGGATCGCACTTTCCGTTGCAGCGCGAGCCGCCGCCAGGGAAAGCCTGTCCAGCTCCGAATTGAGCTGCAGGATTTCATCACCGGTCCGCACCTGGTCGCCTATCTCGATTGATATACGCTCAACGATACCGCTCACCTCAGTCGATAGTTTAGCGATACGTGCTGAGATTACGCTGCCGGTTATTGGAACCTCTTCGATTAGTGCGACCTCCTCGGCTGAGTCAACCAGAACCATCGGACCGCTCTGTTGAGCAAATGCTAGGTTCCCGCAAATGAACGCCATTAACACCAAGCATCGTCTCAAAACAAAGGGGCGTGTCTGGCGCCGATTTTTTTGCGGAATATTCATATGGCCTTGGCAGGAGAAACAATGATATGACTTCATAAATCTATCACCGAAGCTCGAAAATGGAGCATTATTTTACTATTGGAAGAATTTGATTTCTCAAGGACTTAATTGTTTATAGTGTCTCCCGCCTGCTGAAGTCAGCTGAGTCCGGCCGAGATTTACGTCCGGATTGCCTCCTGCCCTTAGACCGCACTTCCAAAACAATAATCCATCGCAACTGTATTGTCCGTATTTGCACCAAGTTCGGCAGCTTCTTTCAGAGCGCCGTTCATCAGCATACGCATTTTCTTCCGGTCTTCATACAGTTCTCCGGTATGTTGGCCCGCTTAATTTCGTGGTCAGTTAATCCATTCCAGTCATGGATGAGCAGTACCGTCGGGCGTCAGATCCGGCGGAGATATAGTATCCCGCGCAGGGTCTTCCATCCTCACTGTAGATAATGACTGATAAAATCAGCGGCTCGTTGTATGGCATCTTTTGCAGCCAAATCATCAGCAAATGTGCGAATATTCTCTGGACGAAAATCGAAACCACGCCCAACACCGGGATAGATGAATAGCTCTACAGGACGATTGTTGGCCTGCATAGACTTGACAGCGGTTTCTATACTCCTCCTTCTTTGGTACTGCTCTTTTTCACCAATAAAGATGAGTGCGGGAATGACGAGATCATCAGCCTCTTTGGCGTAGCGATAAACCTGCATTGGCTCAGGTGCATTTGGGTCCTGCATATGTGGATAGTAAGAGACGTAGCAAGCGACTTCTTTGTTTTGCCGCTTCCTGGTAACAGCGACTTTCAGTGTCATGTAACCGCCGCGTGTATGTGAGTAGAGACAGATTTTATCTGAACTGATATCCGACAGACTAAGTAAATGATCAACTCCCATGCTGACGTCACTTTCCAGTGCGTAGTCATGCTCTATTGGAAATTTTTCGATGAAGCGCGCGGAAAAGACATCAGGTGCTAGAATCACGAATCCACGGGCAGCAAGTCTTTGTGCATGGCGTACCACCAAATCGTCAAGGCCGCGCCGTCCATGTTGAAACAGAATGCCGGGGTATTTCTTGTTGTCATCAGGGCGGATAATCAAGGCAGGTATTTCAACATCTCCATTTGTGTAGGATGTATGACGTATAGTCACTGTGTTGTTGACTGGTATAGTTAATCTTCCTTTCTCCCACCATTCTTCATCCCACCACTGCTTGTTTGGGTTTAGCGGATCTTCAGCCTTCGCTAAGGGGCAAAGTAACGTTATCAGGCAAAGAATGATTCTTGACATTTTTATAACTACGGTTCTTTGGTTTCAGCATTATATTGAAGTACAAATAAAGATAAGCCGAAGCAGAAAGCGATTTGTAAGATATAAAATGATTGTGGATGATATAAACTAAATAAAGACCTTAAGAATATTAGTGGAATACCTCAATCTAACATTTCGATTCTACTTTCTGAATGATAGCTATAACATTCAGTTTTAGATGCCTAGGCGACGAGTATCTCGATACCGGAAACGACCGGTTTTGGCCGAAATCGGCTATAACGCCATCCTCAAGAAATGCCCACTTCTACCCGTATCATCCTGGTGTTTATTTGTAATGCATTTGGATCTGTCGGTTTGCTTTGTTGAGATGGTTTTAAATTTACAACAATTCTTCCACAGATTAGTTCATATAGAAGTACCTGCGGTAAACTTGAGCACCTGACACGAGTAGCGCATTGACTATTTATCTGTCTCTCCCACAGCCAGTTTCGCCAACTGTTCATAGAGCTGATAACGGGTCTTGATATGCTGCTGTGCCTGACGCATGAAACGTTCCGAAAGATCCGGGTGGGTACGCTCCAATACACTGAACCGGGTTTCCGTACTGGCGAAGTCGCGATAGGGGATGGAGGGTTCCTTGGAGTCCATCTTTAAGGGATTCTCACCTTTTTCGGTCCGTCGGGGATCGTAGCGGAACAGGGGCCAGTGTCCCGAGTCGACCGCCAGCTCCTGCTGCCGGATGTTGTTCGATAGATCCACGCCATGGGCGATACAGGGTGAGTAACAGATGATCAGCGAGGGCCCCTCGTAGGACTCGGCCTCGAGAAAGATGCGCAGGGTATGCACGTCCTTGGCGCCGAAGGCCACCTGTCCCACGTAGACATTGCCGTAGGACATGGCCATCAAGGCGATATCCTTCTTATTGGTCGGCTTGCCGCTGGCGGAGAACTTGGCGACCGCACCGAGGGGTGTTGCCTTGGATGTCTGGCCGCCGGTGTTGGAGTAGGTCTCAGTGTCGAGCAGCAGGATGTTGACGTTGCGTCCGGATGCCAGGACATGGTCGACGCCGCCATAGCCGATGTCGTAGGCCCAGCCGTCACCGCCCACCAGCCAGACACTCTTTCTCGCCAGGCTGTCGGCCACCGCCAACAGTCTTTTGGCCTCCGGGGTGTCGAGATCGGCCAATTTCTCTTTCAACATATCGATACGCTGGCGCTGTTCGAATATCTCTGCCTCATTCTGCTGTTCTGCGCCAAGCAGGGCGTCGCACAGTTCACCGCCCAGTTGTTCCTGCATCTCATGGATCAGGGTGATGGCATGGTCCCGCTGTTTATCGATGGCGATGCGCATGCCGAATCCGAATTCCGCATTGTCCTCGAACAGAGAGTTTGACCAGGTGGGGCCTCTACCCTCCGGATTGGTGGTGTAGGGGGTTGTGGGCAGATTGCCGCCGTAGATGGAAGAACAGCCGGTGGCATTGGCGATCAGCATGCGGTCACCGAAGAGCTGGGTCGCCAGTTTGATGTAGGGTGTCTCGCCGCATCCCACACAGGCCCCGGAGAATTCGAACAGGGGCTGCATGATCATCGATCCCTTGAGGGTCGTCTGCTTGAGCCGGCTGCGATCGTACTCGGGCAGGGTAAGGAAGAAATCCCAGTTGGCGCGCTCCTGGCGGTGGTAGGATTCATCGTCCACCATATTGAGCGCCTTGCGATGAGGATCCTTTTTATCCCGGATCGGACAGATCTCCACACACAGGCCGCAGCCGGTACAGTCGTCGGGCGCCACCTGATAACTGATATGGCTCCCCGGCTCGAAATCCTTGCCGCCCTTTACCTGGGTATGGAGGAAGCTGTCGGGGGCATGTTCGGTCAGTGCTTCGGGGAAGACCTTTGAGCGGATCGCGGCGTGAGGACAGACAAGGGGGCATTTGCCGCAGTGGGTACAGAGGTCCATCTCCCATTTCGGCAGCTGTAGCGCGATGTTGCGTTTCTCATAAGCGGTGGTGCCCACGGGCCAGGTGCCATCGGAGGGCATCAAACTGACCGGCACGGCATCCCCCAGGCCTGCGATGATCAGGGAGGTCACCTGTTGCACGAAGGGTGGTGCATCGGCGGGCACCACTGCCTTGGGAGTCTCGTCCCTGGTGACTGCCTGCGGCACCTGTACCGGGTGCAGACCGGCCAGCGCCGCATCGATGGCGTCATAGTTGCGTTGCAGCAGACGTGCCCCCTTGCGGCCATAACTCTTCTTCACCGCCTGTTTGATCAGTTCAATGGCGCGATCCTGATCCAGCAGGTCTGAGATAGCGAAGAAGCAGGTCTGCATGATGGTGTTGATGCGCCGGCCCATGCCGGTCTTGTCGGCAATTGCGTAGGCATCGATGATATAGAAGCTGAGTGCCTTATCGATGATCTGCCGCTGCATCTTACCGGGCAGGGTCTGCCACACCTCATCCGCTCCCGCACTGGTATTGAGCAGAAACACGCCACCCGGTTTGGCCTTGTCGAGCATTTCGTATCGGTCCGGAAAGGTGGGTTGGTGGCAGGCGACGAAACTCGCTTCGTCCTCGCCGATCAGGTAGGTGCTGTTGATCGGCTCGGGGCCGAAGCGCAGATGCGAGACGGTCACTGCCCCCGATTTTTTTGAGTCGTATTGAAAATAGCCCTGGGCATGGTTGTCTGTCTGCTCGCCGATGATCTTGATGGAGTTCTTGTTGGCGGATACGGTACCGTCGGCCCCCAGGCCATAGAAGAGGCAGGCGGTGACGCCCTGGCTGGCTGCGGGCCGAAAACGGCTGTCCCAGGGCAGACTGGTCTTGCTGAGGTCGTCGATGATGCCGACGGTGAAGGGGTTTCTCGGCCGGTCGAGGGCCAGCTCTTCAAAGATGCCCTTGACCATCGCCGGGGTAAACTCTTTCGAGGAGAGGCCGTAGCGGCCACCGACGATTCTTGGTAACTGACTCCGGCGCCGGTCGTTGTAGGCCTGGGCTAAGGCTCCTAGTACATCCTTGTAGAGTGGTTCGCCATCGGCGCCTGGCTCCTTGGTGCGATCGAGGACGGCGATCTTCTGTACCGATGCGGGTACTGCGGCCAGCAGCCGCGCCGCATCGAAGGGGCGGAACAGGCGCACCTTGACCATGCCCACAGGCTCCCCCTCGGTCACAAGATGCTCCACCGCCTCCTGGGCGGCGCCGATGCCGGAACCCATCAGCATGATCAGGCGCTCAGGTCGCTCCGCACCCAGATATTCGAACAGGCTGTATTGGCGGCCGGTTAGGCGGGCAAAACGATCCATCGTCGATTGCAGGATGGACGGTGCATCAGCATAGAAAGGGTTGACCGTTTCACGCCCTTGGAAATAGACATCCGGGTTTTGCGAAGTGCCGCGAATCACCGGGTGGTCGGGTGAGAGCGCACGTTGCCGATGGGCCGTGATCCACTCTTCGTCGAGTATCGCCCTGATGCTTTCCTCGTTGGGCAGGTGGATCTTGTTGACCTCGTGTGAAGTGCGAAAACCGTCAAAGAAGTGGAGGTAGGGCACCCGGCTTTCCAGGGTAGCCGCCTGGGCGATCAGGGCAAAGTCCGCCACCTCCTGCACGCTGGCGGAGCAGAGCATGGCATAGCCGGTGGCGCGGCAGGCCATGACATCGCTATGGTCACCGAAGATGGAGAGGGCCTGAACCGCCAATGAACGGGCCGAGACATGCAGAACTGTCGGGGTCAGCTCTCCCGCGATCTTGTACATGTTGGGTATCATCAAAAGCAAGCCCTGAGAGGCGGTGAATGAGGTGGAGAGAGAGCCCGCCTGCAATGCCCCATGTACCGTCCCGGCGGCGCCGGCCTCGCTCTGCATCTCGATCACATCCGGCACCGAACCCCAGATATTTTTTATGCCCCGGGCAGACCACTCGTCTGACCACTCCCCCATGGGCGATGCCGGAGTGATCGGATAGATGGCGATGATTTCATTGGTTAGGTGTGCAATATAAGCAGCGGCTTCGTTACCGTCGATGGTCACCATGTTTTTTTGCATAGCCTGAATTCCTGCTCTGGTTGCCGGGATAATCGTGAAAACCAAACTGATCTGCAGCGGTCATCGGTTATTTGCGTGAGGGCAATCCCGCTCCTGTTCGGTGCATTTAATATCCATGATTGATGAAGGTCATAGTACGACTGATTTTATGCTTTTTTTGCCTATGCAGCATGGATTCCTTGGCTAGAATTAAGTCGAAGAAGAATCCGATTCAGATCCTGAATCCTTTAATAGCGCAGGCGCGTATTTTTTAACTTTACGCTTTTTCCCAGTGATGACCAAGTAACGGTCACAAGGATCCAGTGTGAATTCTCAGGTCCACCCATCTGTCGAAAGGCGTCCGGGTTTTCTCCCTCGTTCGTCATTGCAGGCACTCTTCACGGTTTTGTTACAGACCGGCTACAAGATATTCGGTCCCCAGGTTCGTGACGGTGCGATTCAGTTCGTGTATATGGACGACCCTGAGTCGTTGCCGATGGGTGTGACCAATGAGCAGCAACCGGGACACTATCGATTGACCAGCGGGGAGAGCCGGCGACTCTTCGACTGGAATCACGGTCCACAGGCTTTGAAGCCACTCTGTTTCGCTCCTCGTGAGGTGCTCTGGCTGGAGAGTGCGGCGCCCTTCGCCTTCAAGCGCACCCTGCCGGAGGTCACGCAGACTGCAGTGATAGGCGTGCGGGCCTGTGATTTGGCGGCGCTGGCGATACTGGATCAGCACTTCGAGCTCGAGATGCGGCCGGATCCCCATTACCGGCAGCGTCGGGATAGCCTGTTGCTGATCGGGGTCGATTGCGCCCATTCAGCCTCGACCTGCTTTTGTGCCTCCACCGGTGATGGCCCGGCTCTGGATGGTGGTTACGACATCGGCATGGCGGAACTCGATGAGGGTTTTCTGATCTGGCACCAAAGCGACAAAGGTCAGGCGATCACCGATCAATTGAAACTCCGGCCCGCCGACGATGACCAGCTGGAGGCGATGCTGCAGGCCACCACCCGGGCAGCCGGACAACAGAAGCGCCATCTGCCCGGAAGTGAGGAACTGCAAAAACTCTACATGCGTTTGGAACACAGTCACTGGGATCAGGTGGCAGAACGCTGCCTCGCTTGCGGTAACTGTACCGCGGTCTGTCCCACCTGCTTCTGCTATCAGGTCGAACATGAAATGGCCCTGACCGGCGATAGTGCGGAGATGGTCCGCAGTTGGGACTCCTGTTTCAGTCCGACCCATAGCGATATGGGGCATTTCCAGGTCCGCAACAACATCAAGTACCGCTATCGTCAATGGATGACCCACAAGCTCGCCGGGTGGCAGGTGCAGCAGAGACGTATCGGTTGCACCGGCTGCGGTCGCTGCATCGCCTGGTGTCCGGTGGGAATAGATCTGACCGAGGAAGTAACGGCAGTGTTGGAGGAGGGCAGTCTCGATGTTTGATCCCCATATGCCACATGTCGCAGTGATCGATCGGCGTATTCAGGAATCACCCACAATCTTTACGTTAAGGCTTCAGTACGACTGGGAGGTGCGGCAGGCCTACGAATTCGATCCCGGACAGTTCAACATGGTGACTCTCTTCGGTGTTGGAGAGATCCCCATCTCCATCGTCAACGACCCCCTGGACAACCACTACTTCGACCATACGATCCGGGTGGTCGGGCGTGTCTCGGATGGGTTGTCGAAACTGCAACCGGGTGATCGGGTCGGTATTCGCGGTCCTTTCGGTCGGGGCTGGCCGCTGGCGCGAATGAAGGGCAAGGATATTCTACTGATCACTGGAGGACTGGGCTGTGCCCCACTGGTGTCGGTTATCAGATTCATCATGCGCCGCCGCGAATACTATGGCCGCATCCACATCCTGCAGGGGGTCAAGCACTCCGATGATCTCATATGGCGCGAACAGTATGACGAATGGGCAAAGCTGAGAGACGTGCATATTCTGCTGGCGGCGGATGTTGTCGGTAAGGGCTGGAAAGGACAACAAGGGATGGTGACTGAGCTGATCAGCCAGATTTCGGTACGACCCCATCGGACAGTGGCCCTGCTCTGTGGGCCGGAGCTGATGATGCTGGCAGCCATCGCCAATCTGCGCGACATGGCGCTGGCCGACGGCAGTATCTGGTTCAGCATGGAGCGCAACATGCAGTGTGGCATCGGGCAGTGTGGCCACTGCCAGGTCGGTCCGCACTATGTGTGCCAGGACGGGCCGGTATTCTGTTATTCGGATCTGGCGGACTTTTTGGGGGCGAAAGGATTTTAACTGACGAGTTTTGAGTTATGAGTTTTGAGTTGGTTGTGTGCGGCAAGCCGCACGGTTCTTTGATTCCCTCTAACACAGGTAGAGGGCACACGTGAGATGAAAAATCTTGAGCGTAGCGAATACAACCAACTCAAAACTAAAAACTTATAACTTAAAACTTCCGGTACCTGTGGCTGTGTAAGCTGATCTATCTGACATTCTTTGGAAGACGGAGTTTAGAAACATGACGGGTACTAAACCAAAGCTCGCGGTCCACAAATTCAGCTCCTGCGACGGCTGCCAGCTGGCGCTGCTGAATTTGGGTGAGCCACTGCTGCTGCTTCCGCAGTTGGTGGACATTGTTCATTTTGCCGAGGCAGGTCCCAGCGACCCGGTAGCCCAGGCCGATATTGTACTGGTGGAGGGGAGTGTCTCCACGCCTGAGGATATCGAGCGTATCCGGCAAGTGCGGGAGCACAGCGGTTTGCTGATCTCCATAGGCGCCTGCGCCACCGCAGGCGGGTTACAGGCACTGGCCAATTTTACTGACCGTGACAGCTGGATTGCGGCGGTCTATGAGCAACCCGACTACATCGACGCCTTGCAACACTCCAATCCCATCTCCCACTACGTCAAGGTCGATTTCGAGATCCCCGGCTGTCCGGTCAATTCCCGTCAGGTAGTGGCGGCCTTGCGCGACCTGCTGAGCGGCGTCAAACCCCGCCCGGAGCGCCAGTCGGTCTGTATGGAATGCAAGCGTAAGGGGTTGGTCTGTACCATGGTCAGCAAGGGAGAGCCCTGCATGGGACCGGTGACAGTGGCCGGATGCGGCGCACTTTGTCCATCCATGGGGCGTGGTTGCTACAGCTGTTACGGACCCCTCGAACAGATCAATGATCGTTCCTTGGCTGAGCGTTTTAACCAGCTTGGCCTCGACCGGGCAGCCGTCGCACGACGGTTCCATTTTATTGCCAATCATGCCCCTGCCTTTAAACAGGCCGGAGAGCGGCTGAAAGAAACGACCAATGAATGACACAACACGTGATATCCACATCCATGTGCCGGTCTTGACCCGGGTCGAGGGTGAAGGCGCCCTGAAGATCGATGTGGTGGACGGCGCCATCCAGAATCTGGCCCTGCACATCTATGAACCGCCGCGGTTATTCGAGAAATTTGTCGAAGACTACGAGTGCAATCAGGTCATCGACATGGTGGCGCGCATCTGCGGCATCTGTCCGGTGGCCTACCAGATGAGTGCGGTGCAGGCCTTTGAGAGCCTGTTCGGCTTTCAGCCCCCGGACTGGGTGAGGGATATGCGCCGGGCGATGTACTGCGGTGAATGGCTGCAGAGCCATGCCCTGCATATCCATCTGCTGTCAGCCCCCGATTTTCTCGGTTTCGATTCGGCTATCGCCATGGCGGCCGACTATCCGGATGCGGTGCGGCGGGGTCTTGAACTGCAGAGCCTCGGCAACGACCTGATTGCGCTTTTCGGTGGTCGTTCGGTGCATCCCGTCGGGGTTCGTGTCGGAGGATTCTATCGGGCGCCGAGAGAGGATGAAGTAGCAGCCCTACTAAGACGCCTGGAGGCGGCACTGCCGGCAGCCGAGGCCCTGGTAGGCTGGACTGCCGGGCTCGAATTTCCGGATGACGAACAGGCCTTCACCAGTGTTGCTATGAGTCACCCCGATGAGTACGCCATCAATCAGGGCAACCTGATCTCGGGGCAGGGCCTGGAGACCGAGATAACCTTCTATGAAAGCTATTTTCAGGAGCACCAGTCCCCCCACTCCACCGCCCTCCATTCGACGCTGGATGAACGTCCCTATCTGGTCGGTCCCCTGGCCCGGCTCAACCTCAACTTCCATCAGCTGCCCAAGCCGGTGCGCAAGATCATGGACGGGTGCGGTATCCCGTTTCCCAGCCACAACATGTTCCACAGCATTGTGGCGCGGGCCATCGAGCTTCACCTGGCGGTTTATGAGGCGATCCGGCTGCTGCAAAATTACCATCCGCCCGATGAACCCTATATCCCGCTCAAACCCCGGGAGGGTAACGCATTCGGTTGCACCGAAGCGCCGCGCGGTATCCTCTGGCACCGCTACGACGTGGACGACCGGGGAATGGTGCGTCATGCCCGCATCGTGCCGCCCACCAGCCAGAATCAAGGGCGGATCGAAGAGGATATCCGCCTTTCACTGGAGCGCTTCGGTCTGGACAATCCGGATGACGCGCTGCGCCTGAGGGCCGAAAAGGTGATTCGCAATTACGATCCCTGTATCTCTTGCGCCACACATTTTCTCAGACTCGACGTTCATCGCCGATGACCCGCGTTCTGGGGGTCGGTTCACCCTTTGGCGCCGATCGACTGGCCTGGCTGGCCATCGATCATCTTGCCGGATTGGGCTGGAAGGATTGTGAACTGGTCAAGCTCGATCGACCCGGCAGCCGGCTGGTCAGCTATTTTCATGGTGTTGAGCAGGTGGTGATCATCGATGCCGTATGCTTGTCCGATCAACCGGGAAGTGTTGTTGCAATAGACCTTGATAGGTTGCAGCAACTGGATTATCCGACCTCCAGTCATGGTTTTGGTGTGGCCGAGGCTGTGGCCCTTGCCAGGCAACTGGGTGAACTGCCACCCCGGCTCCACGTGCTGGGTATTCAGACAGGTGAAGATGTCATGCAACTGCCGGCCGTTGATCTACAGGTGCTTGCAAAGCTGGTTAGCGGCTATTTGGATACGACATCCTTTCAGGGTCGATTGGATTAGTGTCAACAGGCCCTGGTTCGGCAATTCGGTGTCAACAAGCTCTGACACTCGTCTCATCATCCGCATAAGGTTTTCAGTGAATTGCCGATAAGAGTGATGGGGTTATTCCGGGAGTGATGATGAAGCCTAAAAAGATCGGGCGGTTTCAGGTTGGAGAACAACTGGGTGTTGGCAATCAGGGTACGGTCTATCTCTGTCACGACAGCCAGCTGCAACGCAAGGTTGCGATTAAACTGCTCAACAAGTCGCTGCAGGAATCATCGTTTCTGGATGAAGCCCGGGCGGCTAGTAAGCTCCAGCATGCCAATATCGTCTCCATCTACGAGGCCGGTGAGCACCAGCAGATACCCTACCTGGTGTTTGAGTATGCACAAGGCGAACTACTGAAAGACCTGATCAATGGTGAGCCTTTGGAGGTGGGTGATGCACTGCGGATCTTTCAGGGCCTGCTGGAAGGCATGGGCCAGGCCCACAAGGCAGGTATAGTCCATCGTGACCTGAAGCCGGCGAACATCATTATCAGCGAGGATAAGGTTCCGAAGATAATGGACTTCGGCATCGCCCGCCTTTTATCGGAGGCAAAGGGCCCGGATCGTCAACTAATCGGTACACCCAGATACCTGGCGCCGGAGTACATCCAAAGAGGTGAAGTCGGGCCGCAGGCTGATGTTTTTGCCCTTGGTTTGATTCTGGATGAGATGTTGACCGGAATGCCTGTGTTTAGCGGTCACAATCAGCAGATCGTCATCGATGCCATTCTCAAGCTGGAGGTGAAGCCCCCATCCCAGTTCAATCCGGCAGTGGATGAGAAGCTCAACCGCTTCATCCTCAAGTCCCTGGAAAAAGATCCTGTCTTACGTTACAGCGATGCAATCGAGATGTTGCAGGCCTTCAATGAGATGCGTGGCGTGACAGGGGAAAAACTGAGTGTCGAAGAAGATGCGAGCGGTACGGTGGAGTTCCTGCTCCGGCGGATGAAAAGGAAGAGCGACTTTCCCGCATTGTCGCAGTCGGTGCGCAGCATCAATGCCATGGCCGATGCCAGCAATAAGGATGTCAATCAGATGGCGGGCGTCATCGTCAAGGATTTTGCATTGACGAACAAGATCCTGAAGGTGGTCAACTCCGCCTACTATGGACGCTTCTCCGGAAGAATCGGAACCGTATCGCGGGCAGTCGTGGTTTTGGGTACACAAGCTATCCGCTCGTTGGCGGCCTCTTTGATTTTTTTCGAGCATATCGAAAACAAGCAGCAGGCCGAACACCTCAGGGAGCTGGTCTCTTCGGCGATGTTCCGTGCAACCCTGGCACACAAGGTGGCGGATGAAATCGATCAGAAGGAGGCCGAGGCCTATTTTCTTACCGGTTTGTTGAACGACCTGGGTAAGTTGCTGGTGGCATTCTATCTACCTGATGAGTCACAGGAGATTGATCGGCTGATCAAGGTCGATGGCAAGGAACCGGTCGCGGCGCAGCACAGCGTGCTGGGTGTCAGTTTCGAAAAGATCGGGATTGAGATCGCCGGGCAGTGGAATTTTCCCAAGTCACTCATCGATAGTATGAAGCATTGGCAGGGGGATCATAAACCGGTCAACCGATTGGAGCGCAGACGTCTGGTCACCGCATTTGCCGATGATGCCATGGCGGTGATGATTGAATCGGGGCTCGACAGCAAATCCGCAATGGAAAGCCTGGCTAAAAAATATGATAAGGGGCTCAACATCACGAACAAGCAGATCTCTCGATTCGCCACTCGGTCCATAGAAGAGTTTCAGGAAGTGGCGAAGGCGATATCGGGCGATATATCAGATCAATTCATACAAAAACTCACCTCAAAAACCGATGATTTGCAATCCCATAAGGGGGTTGAAAAAAGTAAACCTAAAGCTATGGACAAGGACGGTTTGTCCGAAACACAGATTCTGGATGAAGAGGGTACCCAGACAGTCCGATCGACAGCCTCCGAGGATAATCCTCCAGCAACTCCGGAAGATGCGGAAACCCTGCTGATGGATGGCCTGCAGGAGGTGACGGGCATGCTGGTGGGAAACCACAGTGTATCCGAAATCTTCAACGTGGTGCTTGAAACCATGTACCGCGCGGTTGGCTTTCAAAGAGTCGTGTTGGCGCTACTGGATCGCAAGCGGGGGGAGATGGTGGGCAGATTGGGTTTCGGCAGTTCCGCCGATGAGTTTGTCGAGCTGTTCCACTTTCCCACGGTATATAGCGTGGATGTCTTTCATGGGGCATTGAAGAATGCCGTGGATGTCTATATCGCAGATACCACCGAAGGGAAGATTCAGGCCGATATTCCCGAATGGTACAAGCAGATCTCCAGTGCGGGATCATTTCTGCTCTTTCCCCTGGTGGTTAAAAACAAAGCGGTCGGTTTGATCTATGCGGATCATTCCAGTCCGCACGGTCTGGATATCGATAAAAAGAGACTCAATCTGCTGAAGTCTCTCAGAAATCAGATTGTATTGGCGGTGAAATCCTAGGGATTGTAAGATCTGTCCAATAAACATCAATCGCCGTCAATAATCAAAAACAGCTACGGCTCGGCATATTGGATTTGTGTTAACAGGCCCTATAATTTGAAGCTACCGGAATATGTCTGGTGCTCGGATTTCAGTCTCACAACTGGAAGCCGTAATGTTGGGATTCAACGCCATATTTAACATAGTGAAAGCATATAGCACTAAAGATTCGCTGATCTTGTTTCTGACATGCATCATGCTAATGTCTCCGGGACATATCAGTGCATGTGGTTGGTGGGGTGACGGTGAAGTCAATAGGGAGGATAACGAAGAAATAACGACACCGGATGGAAGGGTGTTGCCCCACATAGTAAACCATCACTCATCAAAGCTTCCGGGACGGATGGGTTACGGCATTGCAATACCTGATCCGGGTCGTGCCATTCCTTATCTGCAGGCGACCATGGGACGCCCGCTCAATCGTATTGCGGAGCTGAGCGCGTTCGGGTTTAAAACGGTCATCGATATCGGTACATCTGAAAAGAGTGCTCGTCTGCACCGAAAGGAGACCGAAGTGCTTGGTATGCGCTATATAAGCATACCGGTAGACGGCAACCTGCCGAGCCGGGAGCAGGTTGAGGATTTCACTCAACATGTTGTAGATGCCAGCCATGGAATGCTGTTGGTCTATGCCCCAAGATCAGAACTGCTTGGGACTATGTGGGCGGCCTACCGGATGAATCTTGGCGCACCTGTCGGCTTCGCCATTAAGGAAGGCAGAGAACTCGGTATGCTGCCTGATCAAGAGATTACTCTTCGTAATCGTTATGGATCAAAAAAAGACCCTGAAACGCCCTAGCTGAACAGGGGTTTCGGGTCGATAAAAGTCCTTAAATAGCTGCCTTCATCGGATGGTTTGTATTGCTTATCTAGGCGGCTGTTTCGGTTACTAGACTCTGCTCTTCGAGCTTAAGGAAACTGTTTGTCAACTTAGCCAGTTCCCGGTAAAAAGGAATACCTGCCTGCGCTATCACCGCATCACAGAACTTGGGTATCCAACCCAGAATATGCTGTTGCAAGAACATGCGCTGAATTGACAGGCAGTACTCGGCACTGATGCGATCCATCTCTATCCACTTGTCGGTTTCCCAATCGGCCAGCTTCTGCATGAACTCAAGTTCAACGCTGATATGATCAGGCAGCCCCGTGAACTGGGAAGCGTAATCAAGTCCGGTTGTCTCGATAAACTTCTTCACTTCAACTGTTCTGGCGCCCCATAAACCACCTGAGTCACCATCCACTTCAGTGAAAATCGATTCATGGGCGGAAATATGCCGTCCAGGACCTATGAACAGGCGCGAAAATTCAAGCGCAAGTTGATCGGCTATGGTTGATACGGGTTCGCTGTAAAAAGAGCTCCCCATTTCCAGCTCCATGTCCGAGAAGGCCCCCGCCAAGCGGGGCCCCCTCAGTTCGTTGATGAAGGCTTCGCTGGGCTCCTGCCGAAAGACCAGGGTCAATAACCCATACATGTCACTTCTTGTTTTGGCGTTATCGGCCATTTTATTCCAGTCGGTTCCCATTTCAGCTCTCCTCTTTCAGTAGACTCAATTTATGCCTTGGCTACCCTGACGACGGTATCCATCCACCGCTGTGTGCCGCTGATAGGATCTGATGAGTTGGGGATGATGGTATTGGGATGAGTACCATGCTTTTTCCACCATATATTCTTCACATCCGGATCAGCCGCGGCGCCTCCCGGTGTGGGAGAACGCTTGCCCGAACCATAGACCCCCGAGTGCTTGCGACCCAGGTGATGGGATATGGCGATCACACCCGGAATGATGCCTTCGGTAACATAGGCTGTGGTGGTGATCTCACCCAGGCTGTTATAGACCCTGATCTTGTCTCCATTCTTAATACCGCGTGCTTCAGCCGTCTTGGTATTGATCCAGCCGGGATTGTCGTGCTTGATCTCGGTGAGCCACTTGCAGTGCGCGGTCCTTGAATGGGTATGTACCGCCACCTTGTAGGTGGTGAGATTCAGCTCATCATCCGCCATCTTCTGGTGTTCGGGAATCGGCGTATAGGATGGGAATGCCGGAAAACCCTTGTTGGCGAAATTATCTGAATAGAAGTCCAGATAACCTGCCTTGACGAACTTGGTATTGGGTGGATAGGCCAGGTAAGCCGTGCCATCGATATTTTGCGCGACATAGGCCTTTTTAGCGCCTTTCGTACCCAGATACCCTTGACGCTTGGCTTCGGCTTCACTGCCGACACCTGCCTTTTTCCAGTTCCAGTAGACACCGGTCTTCTCATCGAGAATCACGCCATCGCCGGACACGTCCACCTTGGCCTCATAGAAGCCGTAGTTGGGTTTGGCCTTCGGATCGTGCCATACGCCTTGCTTCTTCATATACTCGAAGCCTCCGGCTTCCCGCACACCGGGTGTCATCTCACAGGACTGACGTACGAAGTCTTCCTTGCTTGAGTATGCCAGTTCAAAGCCCATGCGCTTGGCCAGCTCAGGCCAGACATCGCCCTGGCAACGTGATTCTCCCAGGGGTTTAACCAACGGCTGCCGGATATAGAACTCGGCGATCTGGTTTGCCGACACCATGTCCTCCCAGTCCCAGCGCTCCAGGTATGTGACGTCGGGTAGGATCAAGTCTGCATACTGAGATGATTCGTCATAGACGATGGTTGTTGAAATAAGGAAGGGGATAATACTTTCATCCCGCATAATCGACTGCAGTTCCTTGTTGTCGCCATTGATGAATCCCGGGTTGTAGCAACTCCACCAGTAGACCTTCGGTCGACCCGCCTGGCCATCCTTGATCATCGGTAGCACCTGGTGGCTTACATGGTGAGTCGGGTAGGCCGCTTCACCCGGAAACCCGTCCTTGACGTGGAGCGTTTTGTGGACCTTCGCCTTGGGGGAGGAGGGATGTTTCCAGCCTGCTCCAACACCCATGACACGTCCACCCGGACGATCGAGATTGTTGGTGATCGCTGACAACAGCATTGCCGCCCGCTCCTGATCCGCGCCGTGATAGTGCATTACGGTTCCACGGTAGGTGACCAGGCAGGCTGATTTGGCTTTTGCGAACCCGCGAGCGATTTTGCGTATGGTATCGGCTGGCACACCACTCTGTTTCTCTGCAAACTCGGGGGTATACTTAGCGACATTTTTCTTCACCGCTGCAATCTTCTCATCGACAGTCGCTTTGTAGTTTTCGCTGACACGCATGAATTTGAAGTGATCCTTCCTGTAGAGTTTCTCGTTCATGATGACATTACACATGGCCAGCATCACCAGTCCATCATGTCCCACTTTGATCGGTACCCACTGATCGGCCTTGGCCGCTGTGTTTGTCAGGCGCACGTCAAATACATATAAGGGTACGCCACGATCAACCTTGGCCCGGATCAGTCTCTGGGCAGTCGGAATATGGTTGGTATGGGTCTCAAACTGATTACTGCCGAAAATCACTACGTAATCGGTGTTGTCATAATCCCAGTTGTCATACATGCCACCCCACAGACTCTCCTGTCCTACCCATTTTGCCGCCTCACAGACAGAGGTGTGATTACCGATGGTGCCAGTGCCGTAGGCCTGCATGAAGTCGTACATGGTGGCAGCCTGGGACGCCTTGTGTCTGCCGTACTGATACATGAACAGCTCAGGGGTACCCGCATCGCGCAGGGGTTTCAGCTTGGATACGATCAGGTCAAGGGCCTCATCCCAGGAAATACGCTTCCATTTGTGCTCGCCACGTTTGCCTGCGCGTTTCATCGGGTGCAGGATCCGGTCGGGGAAGTAGACCTGGTTGATGCCCGCCTGTCCCTTGGCGCAGAGTTTGCCGAGTGTACGGATGGAATCGGGATGTCCTTCGAGCTTTACCAGGCGTCCATCTTCTACATAACCGATCATGGAGTCTCGGGTTACACACTGCCAGCAGGCCGTGGGAATTGCCTGTCTCTCCTTACCTGTTGTGGGTGAAAAATCCTTGCCGCCCGCCTGCAGTTTAAGCGATCCGGCAAATGCACTCTGACTGCAGCCCAATCCGGCTGCCAATGCGCAACCGCTGCCGGCGGTCAGTTTCATGAAATCACGACGATTTAACTTTTTCATATCAATTCCTCTCTTAATACAGGCTCTCAGGGTCTATGGAATCTGGTCCACAAAGTGGTCCAGTTTGCCCTTCTTTCGCTGTGTATAGAGGGTTTTCAACATGTTGTCGGGATCGATGTAGAACACATGAGGAATGGTTCCCTCTTCCGGAAGCAGCACGTTGTCAGCCTTGGCCAGGTTGTGCTCTTTTACAAGCTTGGAGACTTCACTGTTCGGGTCGTTGAGGTCACCGAAAATTCGTGCACGTCCCTGGCAAGTGTTGACACAGGATGGCTCGACCCCGTTATCGACACGATGAGCACACATATCGCATTTGTCCGCAGCCTGCTTTGTAGGATCAGCACCCGCTTTGACAAAGGGATCAAATGAACGGACGCCGTAAGGGCAGGCATCGATACACTTGCCGCAGCCGATACATTTTTCTTTGTCTATCAGGATCAAGCCATCAGGACGTTTATAGGTCGCACCCGTGCGATAACGTATGGTTTTGCCATCAGCCGTCTTGAACTTGGCCCGTTTGCCTGGAAATTCCGGACAGGCTTTGACACAAGGTGGAACACCATCTTTCTCATTGCCCTCGCAGTGATTGCACATCAGGGGCAGGAATTCCTTCTTGGTATTTGGAAATGTACCCATGGTTTTCTCTTGGACGACAGCCCGGAAACGGCCCAAAGAGACGTCGTTTTCAGATTTGCAGGCCACGGTACAGGCCCTGCAACCTATGCAGCGCCTGAGGTCCATCACCATCGCCCAACGGGGTGCTTTTGATTGAGCCGCTTCAAGACTCACCTTCGGTGTCGCCAATGTCGCAGCGCCTATCGCGGCTGTGCCTACACCACTTAGAAATTTGCGACGGTTGACGTCTGGTGTTTTGTTGTCACTCATATCGTATTCTCCTACGCATCTCCTCACCCTCCGCTACAGTTGATTGTGTGGTTTTTGCAAGATCATCACTACTTCTCGTCTCTTCCAATAGCTCAATGGTGTCTTCAAAATTGCCGAATGCACCGTCGAGAATGTTTACTGCGTACTTTTTGTTATGTACGCCGTTTCCAACGCGTACAATATTGAGAAGCTCACTTCCCTTGGCTAGCATTTCCTCTGCTTGGGTCAAACTCTCATTGTCCAATCTATCCTTCAGTTCGGCGAAGAGATCTCTGGCTTCCTTCTCAACCTCTTCCACGTCCGCTACTTCAGTTGTGAGTAATTCCTTCCAGTCACTGAGCATTTTTCTGTGCTGTTCGGTATGGCAGGCAGCACAGGTATCGCCTGATGCAGTTCTCACATCATGCCCTTTACTCAGCGTCTTCTTGAGATGACAGCCCATACAGTTTGTGTTGACTTCATACATAAGATGCGGGTCACCCGAGATGTCCTCATCAACAGGAGAGCCTGAAAGTAATAACCTTTGATACTTATGCTGGTCGACATGACAGAGCTGACAATCATTGCGTACGAAATCAAGATGGTCAGTTCTGTTCTTATGTTCGATCACGCTGTGACAATCGAAGCAGTCAGCCTTGTTCGGCACATGCTTGCCATGCATGAGTTCGCGGTCGCCTGCGGTTGCCAGTAACGTCTGACTTCTGTTATGGCAGGTAAGACAGCCGTTCGAGACGACATTTCCGGTATCAATCGCTCCCTCCCCGCTCACCATTTCGAAGTGGCAACTCTCACACGCAACGCCTGATTCCTGTATTGTCTGATGGGTGATCGGTTTTTTGGTACTGGCGGGGTCGCCTGCCTGTAACTGGCTTTGAAGCGATTTTGTCGGGATCGTGTGGCAGATATCACAACGGGAGACCCCTTGATTGAAATCGATGGCCGGTTTGTTGACAAAAGTGATTTTCTTAATGTCCCCATTGGCCATCTCCGCTTTGTCAAGTGTGGGTTTGTCCAGTTTAAGGTGACAAAGGAAACAGATATCTTCAGGCACCTCGAAGTGCTTTTTCTCCGTTGTCTTGAAATGGCATGTATCGCAGGTGATTTGGTGGCCGTCGAGAGCCTTATCACTAAAGTGAACCTGGTGTTTGAAACGGACCCGGTCAGTAAACTGTATCTCCACCAGTGACAGTTTTTCACGGTTGTGACAGCCGGACTGTAAACATGCGCCATCCTTGATCACAGGGCGGATGGGTAGGGGAGCATCCCGGTCATAAAGGTAGGCTGCAAGGTGGCGTAATCCTTCGTACTTGGCCTTCATGGAATGCTTCTCGCCTGGTAAAAAGTGGCAATCGACACACTCCGCTTGCATGCCGTCCGGATTATTGCTCTTGTAGTGATAGTTTGACTTCCAGGCTTCGTACTGTTCTGTCATGGTGTGGCAGCTGCCCCCACAAAAAGACGACTGCGATGTGTAATACTCAAAACCGCCCCAGGCTGTTAAGAGAAACAGAACTGTTCCCGTGAAGATCAGTACCATCAGTCGCCAGGTAACTCTTAATTCAATTCCAGCGCCACTATTCATTGCCTTTGTTTTCCCCCAGTCGGGCAGACTGTGTTCACTCGGCTTTGCGTTTATATGTCTCAGGACATCAGCAAGAGTCGTTCCAGGTTATTATCTGTTTGAAAAAAAGAGAAAAATATAAAGGTGAATAATTATTGATCCGGATTTTGTTACCTGTTGGTTACTTTTCGCTGAATTGCGTAACCATTGTGGTTTGTTCTTTAATTACATGCTGTTAGCAAAACAGCGCCTCACAGTATGTTACCGATAAGTAACATATCGAGATGTGGAGAGGCGCTCCGGAAAAGGCCTCTTCACTGTTCCTGAAAAAGCGCGTACAAACAGCTGGTCTGGATGCGGACAGTGGACGTATGCAACTAAAAAACAACAACTTCCTGATTAAATAATGGATTCTGCTATCCTTGCAGAATAGCAATTATAAAAGTATGGGAAAGCGTAGCCGTTGACGATCTTTGTTCTCTGCAGGGAGCGTATGACGTTTGTCGTAATGCAGCTACCGTGACATAACTTAGCAGTATCCTGAGTAGTTGTTTTAGTGAGGATCCCAAGTGCGATTGACCTTTTTAATATTTCTTTTCTGGATTACTCCAATTTATGCAGTTGATACGGAAGCACCTATCCGTTTTGGTTTAACGGCTGTTGTGCCCACTGAAAATCTAAGATTTCTGGATCAATGGAGTCAATACCTGGAGCAAAAAACAGGTCGCAAGGTCGAGTTTGTGCAGAGAAAATCTTATCGGGAAGTAATGGATCTGTTGGGCACGGGTGTTATCGATTTCGCTTGGATCTGCGGTTATCCCTACATCCAGGCAAGAGAACCTGAATCACTTCAGCTCCTGACAGTGCCTATTTACCGGGGAGCACCACGTTATCACTCTTATATAATTGTCCACCATAACAGTCCCTATAAACGCTTTAGCGACCTGAGAGGGAAGAGTTTTGCCTTCTCTGATCCTGATTCGAATTCAGGTTTCCTCTATCCACTGGCCTTGATTGCAAAAAAAGGTGAGAAGCCTGAGTCTTTTTTCCGTCAGACATTCTTTACCTTCAATCACGCTGAGACGGTACAAGCCGTTTCCGAGCAGGTTGCAGATGCTGGAGCCGTCGACTCGTATATATGGGAGTACATTGCCGTCTTCAAGCCGGATATTACTGAAAAAACCCGAATAATAAAGAAATCGCCAAGCTTTGGTTTTCCACCTGTTGTTTACCGTTTAGGTGTAGATAGCGACATAGTAAAACAAATGAAACATACACTTGAAAATATGAATCAGGATTTAACCGGACAGGAACTGCTCGGCCGGCTCAAACTGGATGGCTTCGGTGATTATTCCGATTCGTTGTTCAACGAAATCCGCGCTTTGGAAAATACAGTTCAAAGCGTCGACCCCAGGTATTCCGTGGTACAAACAGATTAATTATTCAGTATACAAATGCCCATGATTAATCCGAAATCCTGGCCATTGGCGATAAAGTTGTCCCTTACCATAACGGCCGTTGTTACATGCGTCGGATTCCTGATCGGAGTACTCATGGTTGTCCAGGACTGGAAACGATTTCAAAATGATCTGGGTGAAAAAGCACTGCTGCTATCTGAATCCATTTCAATCACTGCGCCAAAGGCGATGCTGCGAAAGGACTACTGGTCTCTTTACCTCAGTCTCAAGAATATGGCATCCAAGGGACCTGGGGCCAGAAGCGAACACGAAATCACAGATGCGATGATATTGGATGCTGAAGGTATGGTTCAGGCCCATCTTCATCCCGCGAGGCATCCGATAGGTCTTGTCTTTTCACCGGATAGTGAAACTGAGAAAGCTATAACCAGCCAGGCGATGGCCGCAAGAACACCGACCGTGTTGAGCAGCGGCGGTTTTTCCAAAGATGGTTTTCAGGAGGGGGTCGTACCGCTGTTTTCAGATCAAAAATACCTTGGTGTGGTTCGGGTTCGTCTCTCTGTCGCCAGCCTGTTCGAAAAGGCGAAATCGACAGCCGTTATCGTTCTTCTGTCGATATTGCTCTTCGTCTTCATCGGCAGCCTGCTGGGTACCATAGTATCCAGGCGGGTTGTCGGGCCTCTGACCGCCATCACTCACGGACTTGAGGCGGTAGGACGAGGAGAGATGACCGACTTTTCGCCAATACCGGTGAAAGAGGGAGATGAAATAGGAAGGCTTAGTGTGACCTTCAATCAGATCATGTCTGAACTGGCGGAAAAAAAGATGCTCGAGGAGGAGATCGCAATGAGCGAGAAACTGGTTGCCTTGGGAAGAATTACTGCGGGTGTGGCGCATGAGGTGAATAATCCACTTGCAGGGCTTTTAAACTGCATAGATACACTGCGTCAGCATCCAAACGACAAGGAGTTGATCGATCGTTACCTGCCGGTTATTGACCAGGGACTGCATCGGATTAAAGATATTGTTCATAACCTTCTCGTTGGACTTAGGAACGAGGAGAGTGATGAAATGATAAACATCCAACAGGTCGACAAGCTTCATGATTTGATCCTGGCGGAAATAGGTGAAAGAGATATCAAAATATTCTGGAACAATACAACAGACAGAGATACCTGTATTCCAGGAAAGACCGAACAGATAATCTGTAATTTGCTGAAAAACGCCGTTGAAATCATTCCCGAAAACGGAACCATTGATTTCAACATGCATCAAGAGGGAAGTCTTCTCGTCATCAAAGTCAGTGATAATGGCCCTGGAGTTGCCTCAAATATACGAAACCAACTGTTCGACCCTTTCTTTACAACCAAACCCAACGGCACCGGATTGGGACTGTGGGTTGTCTACCGTCTGGTTCAGAATATGCAAGGTATCATCGAGGTTGAGAGCGAGTTGGGAAAAGGTACGACTTTCCTCATCGAACTACCCGTAATCAGAAGGCAGGCAGCCTGATGCAGAATAGTATGGATCAGGCGATGGAGGCGGATAGCTACAAAGACTTGTGCCTGTTGTTGGTTGAAGATGATGAGATCATGCAAATATCGCTTGTTGACAGGCTGCGTATAGAATCAATACCCGTGCGTGCGGTAAGTGATATAGCGAGTGCAAGAAAAGAGTTGGAAAAAGGAGATATAGATCTTGTGGTAACCGATATCCGCCTGCCGGATGGCACAGGGATCGAACTCTTTACAGATATCTCAAACAATTATCCAGGCATACCCGTCATCCTGATGACGGCTTACGGCGATATATCGGATGCAGTCGCCACGGTTAAAGCCGGCGCTTTGGATTATCTGACAAAACCTTTTGACATTAATGAGTTCATCAAGAAGGTGACGCATCAGCTCTCCTGCATTTCCGATATTCAGTTAACGATCAACAACTCTGGCACTGATGATAATTACTTCAAACCGGGTAGTGGTTGTTTGGGAAAAAGCAACGCCATGCGAAAGATCGAGAGACTTGTGGCGCGACTCAGAGAGAGTGACAGTTCAGTATTGCTTACCGGAGAGTCCGGGGTTGGCAAAGAGGTCGTTGCAAACCTGATACACAACAATAGTCTCAGGTCACAGGGTCCCATGGTAAGTGTAAACTGTGCCGCTCTACCTGCCACACTGATCGAAAGTGAGCTCTTTGGCCATGAAAAGGGGGCTTTTACCGGAGCGACACAACAACGAAAAGGACGTTTTGAGCAGGCCCAAGGCGGCACCATCTTTCTTGATGAGATCGCGGAAGTATCGTCCGATATACAGGTAAAACTATTAAGAGTGCTGCAGGAGAGGGAGTTCGAACGTGTTGGCGGATCTGTTTCAATTGCACTTGATGTGAGGGTGATTGCCGCAACTCAGGCCAATCTCGATGTCGCTATTGAAAAAAATGAATTCAGGTCGGATCTTTACTGGCGTCTCAATGTAATCAATATCGAAATTCCACCACTGCGGCAACGTAGGGAGGACATAGTCTATCTCGCCAGACAATTCGTCAGCCAACTGGGGCGATGCAAAAAGGGTGGCATCAAAGGTCTGTCGAAGGAGGCTGAGCTCTGTCTTCAATCCATGTCATTCCCTGGGAATGTTCGTGAACTGAAGAATGTCATCGAAAGAGCTGTCGCCCTGTGCGAAGGGCCTTGGATAAGCCAAAGCGATCTTTCGATCACTGCCAGCAATACCCACACTCACGATACAACTACACTAAAAGAGACTATCGAAGAGGCTGAACGAAAGTCAATAACCAGGGCATTAGCGGATCATAACGGTAAAATCAATCAGACAGCAGATTCCTTGGGTATCTCGCGTAAAAACCTGTGGGAGAAGATGAAACGCTACGAAATAGATAAGTAGCTGCCACGGCTATGCATGAAGGTTGACCAATGATCTAAAGATGGATTCTTCTGGTGGCTGAACGCCTATGCGCCGGATGAAATGGATCCTTATGAGGCTGAAATTCGGGAGGTAAAAAAGAATGCACCGGATTTAAGGATCGTAATCCCTGGAATCCGGTGCCTAGTATAGCCAACCAATCGACTATCTGGTTGCAGCTATATTCTCATGGCCGCTTCGGTCGTCAATCACATGGTGCTCTTCATGGCAACGTTGGAGTAATCGCTCTCATTGCCTTCGGTATCATAAGTGGTGACTGCGAAGTAGTAGTCGCCGACATCGAGATTGTCGATGACATAGTCGTGGATGGTGCAGTCTGCCAGGTCCATGACCTGTTGCAGGTTGTCTTCGGTTGTTCCCATATAGATCTTGTAGCCGGCGATCTCGCTCATATCGAGTACTGAGCCGTCTGTGCGTGTTGATGGCGGAACCCATGCCAGTGATACGCTGCCCACGGTGGGTTCCGGTTCCACTACCTCGATGCTCAGTGGGTTCAGTGATGCACTGTCGGTTCCATCCGTTACCGTGATGACGATTGCGTCGTAGCGTCCGATGTCCTCACTGTTGGGGGTGCCGCTCAGTACACCGGTTTGGGTATTGAAACTGGCCCATGTCGGTAGGTTGGATGCGCTGAAGGTCAGCTCATCGTTGTCCGCATCGGAGGCATCGGGTGCAAACCTGTAATCATTCCCGGCGATGACGCTGGATTCGGCTGTACCGCTGATGACGGGGGCGTTGTTCGGCTCAGTCACATCATTGATGGTGATGGTGAATCCATCGAGGCTTACACTGTCACTGCCGTCAGACACACTGATGACGATATTCTCGTATGTGCCTGCAGACTCCGAATCAGGCGTGCCGCTGAGGCGTCCGCTGTTGGGGTTGAACGCTGCCCAGTATGGCCGGTTGCTGATCGAGAATGTCAGCGCATCGCCGTCGGGATCGCTGGCGGCCGGTGTGAAGCTGTAACCGTTACCCTCTTCAATGGTGGTATCAGGTGTGCCGCTGATGCTGGGGGCGCGATTGGTATCGCTGACAGTGATGCTGAAGGCATTCAGGGAAGCGGTGGCATTACCGTCGGAGACGCTGATGACAATATGGTCGGTAGTGCCAGCGGAGCCATAGCCAGGGGTGCCGCTGAGAACACCGGTCGAGGGATTGAAGCTGGCCCAGTCCGGTCTGTTATCGATGGAGAAGGTCAGGTTGTCGCCATCGGCATCATGTGCCTGAGGTGCAAACCGATAACCGGCGCCCTCTGCAACCCTGGTGGCCGGTGCGCCACTGATTGTGGGTGGCTGGTTGCTGTTGTCGACAGTGATACTGAAGGCATTGAGTGATGCGCTTGCGGAACCGTCAGAACAGCTGATCACGATGTTGTTGGTGGTACCGGCATCGTTTTGATCGGGTGTGCCGCTCAGTTGCCCTGTGGATGTATTGAAATTCGCCCAGTTGGGTCTATTGGTGATGGAGAAGATCAAAGCGTCGCCATCGGCATCGTTTGCGCTGGGGGTAAAACGGTATGCCTGGCCCTCGGCAACCTGGGTCTGCGGTGTGCCGCTGATTACAGGAGGCCTATTCTCAGCGGGTGGCTCCGGCTCCGAGCCGCTGACGCAGTCCGCCGGTGCCCGAACAACGGCTCTTTCCTGAACAAGCGTTCCATATTCGGTACGCACGCCGCAGGGTACGTTGGCCGGATTATAGAACTTTAATCTCCAGTAGCCCCGTCTGTTGACGGTTTTGCTTCCCAGATAAAGATCTGTGCCGGCGATGAAAGCGTCTACCTTTGCGCCTGGCGTTCCACTGCCCTTGAGGACCAGCAGATCTTTTCTTTTCCGCCATACGGCTTTGTCGAAACTGAATGATTCAGCCGGTTCGACATAGCTCTCTTCAGCGACGGTTCCGGCTTGCAGTTGGCTCATTTCGGTCAGGAAAAGTGCGGGGAGAACAACAAGTGGTAGCAGGGTGTGTAGTGCTTTCATTGTACAACCTCGATTGCGATATCTCTTAGTTGTTCACTATGGCGGTCAGCACCTGTTTTTATTCATTCACGAGGTCACAGTTTTAGAGGACCAATTTCACACATTTTGTAGTGGCGCTCCACAGTGTGAAAGAGCTCGAAAATATGAAATTTAATTTGTAAAAAATCCACGGAATAACACTCGATGCTCTTGCCTTTTTCACACATTGAGAATGGTGATATGAGAAGTGAGAACTGGTCGGAATAGACTATGAGAGTCAATTCTAAAAAAACTTCGTTTTGGCCCTTTTTTTGGGAATTTAATGTTGTTTATTACCTGCATTCATATTCGGTTTTCTTATGATGTTTATAACAATAAATTAACTGAATGATGTTTGAATAAAAGCAAGGTTAATCAGCTATTTTTATAACACTGGAAATATAAATAACTTCGGAGCAGGATATGATTAAAATTCCTATCGAGTCGGCACTGGTTCTGTTCCTGGCCTTTAGTCTGTCGCAGTCGGTTTCGGCATCCGATTATGTTATCGATACGGAAGGTGGACACGCCTATATCCAATTCAAAATCAGCCATCTCGGTTTTAGTTGGCTGACCGGGCGATTCAATCGCTTCTCCGGTGATTTCAGTTACGACGAAAACAACCCGTCAGCGGCGAAGATCGAAGTCGTGATCGATACCCGGAGTATCGACTCCAACCATGCCGAGCGAGACAAGCATCTCAGGGATGAGGATTTCCTGAATGTCGCTACCTATCCGGAAGCCAGGTTTATCAGCAGATCGTATAATGAGCATGGCGAGGGTAAGGCAACCCTCGTCGGTGATCTGACCTTGAGGGGCGTTACCCGGCCAGTGCGAATCGAAGTGGATCATGTCGGTGAAGGGACAGATCCCTGGGGTGGCTATCGGCGTGGATTTTCAGGCAAGACCCGCATCATCCTGGCGGATTTCGGCATAACCAAGTATCTTGGCTCCACCGCCAAGGCGGTGGAGTTGAGTCTCGGTATCGAAGGCATACGTAAAAGATCGAAAAACCGCTCGAGAAGGCCGGGCGGATTACGCACTCGTTAGGGCCGCGGATTCTGATCGGATGGGTGAAGCGCATTCAGCACTATCCCGAATGTAGCCATTCGACACGAAAACGGATTTTACGCCATGGATTTTCCTCTTCAAGAAGGCGTACGATGGTGGTTTCCAGCCGTTCGCCCTGGTCCAACAGCCGGGCAAGGGTGCGGTTTTCACGACGTGGGATGTATCCCAGATGCTCATTTTTAAACCACACGGCGACAGCATAGCGGTCATGGGGATTACTGGGTTCACGTTTGAGATGGAGATGCTCGCCGACTCGGAGAAAGGGCCAGATCGACGCAGCACGATGGTATTGAAACCCCGCCAGGGGTGATTCCTGAAGCACCACCCGGCGCCGAGCTGGGGATGTCAGGCCGTGAGGCGTCAGCCGTAGAGCCAATCCCGCCATCCGCAATATTGAGAATAGGATATTTTTTCTCTTCATAGGGTACACTCCCCGAAGCTTTTGGGATTAGTAACAGGTCCTGTACGAGAAGTTGAAGAATAACCCGGGTGCAGGCTCAAACCGTGAGCCCGCGGGGGAGGTGGCGACTGTCATGTTGGAATATATCTTGTTCGATGAACACTCTTGGCGTGGATTCATCGACTATCTGCGCCAGCTGGGTCTGGATCCGCAAACCTCTGTTGCGGAAGAGGGATGGCTGATTGCCTTACCGGAAGACCTGGTTGAAGCGTTGGATGTAAAGATCGAGGCCTATTATGATCAGTTGCTGGAGGGCGATGAGGCTGCGGTAGCGGAGAGGGAAGGGGAAGCGCATCTGCATGCCGCCGGCGTGAATGTTACCCTGGCGGATGGACGTATCGTTCAGGCCGTCATCGATCCCAAGCTGATGCAGCGCCTGTTGGGGGCCGTTTCACCGCAGGAGTTGGGCGAGTTTGTGGATGCCATAGCCGCCGCTGTGGAAAATCCGGACGAACGTCCCTTGTGTCAACGTTGAGTACCTGTCGCCTGCTCTGGCTGACCCTGTTGCCCCTGTTTCTCACGGTTCTCAGTCGAAAGTCGTTCCGCCTTTCTCTTTTCCACCATCTCTATATACTCTTTCGGTGTCTGGTGGATATTGGTTTCAGGAGGATTGTCGCTGCTTTTCATGACATACAATATGCCGAGAATGAGCACGATCAGCACGGCAAAAAAAGCGGTGTTTCCCATAATGGATCTCCTGGCCTGCTAGGGCCTGTTTACGCGAGTCAACCATGTAATTGCAGAATCCGCCAGTTACGCTCCCTGGCGATCCCTGAGAGGATTTCGTCAGGGTTCACGGCAACCGGGTGTTCAACGGTCTCCAGAAGGGGAAGATCGTTGTGTGAATCGCTGTAGAACCAGCTTCCCCGCAGATCCTCTTGATGGTCATGCAGCCAATCGCGGAGGCGATTCACCTTGCCTTGCTTGAAGCTGGGTTCTCCCTCTACCTCTCCGGTATAGTGGCCGTCCAATCTCTCCGGCTCTGTGGCAATCAGGTGGTCGATTCCGAACTGTTGGGCGATTGGGGATGTAACAAATGCATTCGTGGCGGTAATGATCAGCAGTGTATCCCCTGCGTTACGGTGTTTTTCCACCAACTGACGGGATTGAGGACTGATGATGGGCAGGATTTTTGATTCGAGGAACTCTCTGCGCCAATCGAGTAGATTTTCCATCGTATTGTCACGCAGCGGTCTCAGGGAGAAACGCTGAAACTCGAAGATATCCAGGCGGCCAGCCTTGTAGTCCTGGTAGAAACGATCGTTCTCCAGCTTATAAGCCTTGCCGTCCACAATCCCCCTTTCCACCAGGAACTCACCCCAAAGGTAATCCGAGTCCCCCGCCAGTAGGGTATTATCCAGGTCAAAAATTGCCAACGTCATACTCGTGTAGTGTCCTGTACTAGGGCCTGTTAACACTAATCCACTCCGCCCTGCAGGGACAAATATTTTGTCCACTAAGGCGATATGAGCGAAGTGTAGTCGATCTGATTGAGTGGATGATAATACCTCTGGGCGGTCAAACAGCTCCAGCCCTTCAGGTGTAACAGGGCCTGATGCCCATTTCTTTTCCTTTACTTGCGACTTACAAGTGTTTAAGTCGTGAACAGTAACGGAATATCCATAATCAGCAAAGGCTTATGTTTTACCACCTTGCCGCTCAAGGGTGAATATGGAAGAATCCACTGTAGAGATTCCATAATAAATCGGCTGCTACCTTGATTGACACTGACGGTTATCGACCCAATGTAGGTATCATCCTGTGCAATGACAATCGCCAGCTGTTTTGGGGGCGTCGGGTCGGGCAGGATGCCTGGCAGTTTCCTCAGGGCGGCATAAAGTCGGACGAAACCCCCGAAGAGGCTATGTTTCGCGAGTTGCGAGAGGAAGTGGGACTAGGGGCAGAGCAGGTTAAGATCATGGGCACAACCCGGGATTGGCTGCGCTATCGCCTTCCCGAACGCTATATCCGCCGCAACCGTGAGCCTTTGTGCATTGGGCAGAAACAGATCTGGTTTCTGCTGCGGGCACAATGCGGTGAGGAAGCCTTCTGTCTCGATAACTGCGAAACTCCGGAATTCGAGGAGTGGCGTTGGGTCAACTACTGGCAGCCCGTCCGCGAGGTGATCTACTTCAAGCGTAATGTCTACACCAAGGCGCTTGAGGAGCTGGCACCCCTGCTCTATCCGGAAGGGACGCCAAACCGAATTCATACAAACTATTTGAGACAGCAGCGACGTTGAATCGCCTTTTTTCGACAGCCGATCATCAGAATGCTAGTCGATGTTCCAATATATCCCGTATACCCATGATTACCTTTAAAAAGGATCGGGATGGGTCGAAACGGCCATGCTCACCTATAACCCACCATTCGCGCAAGGAGCGCTGGCATGCTTGATACCCTCCATCGTATCGTGAAAGAGGTCAATGCAGCGCCCGACCTGGAACAGGCCCTTGATATCATCGTGACGCAGGTGAAAGGGGCGATCAACACGGATGTCTGTTCGGTCTATCTAACCGATTTCGAGCGGCGTGAACATGTACTGATGGCGACCAAGGGCTTGCATCGGGATGCTGCCGGCAAGGTAAGACTGCCTTACCACCGTGGACTCATCGGCCTGGTCTGTGAGCGGGCGGAACCGGTCAACCTGGCGGATGCGCCCAGTCACAGCCGTTATCTGTTTACCCATGAGACGGGTGAGACCCAGTACAAGGGTTTTCTTGGCGTGCCCATCATCCAGAATCGCAAAGTGCTGGGCGTGCTGGTGGTGCGTCAGCATATTCAGCGTAGTTTCGAGGATCAGGAGGTTACCTTTCTTTTTACCCTCGCAGCGCAACTAGCCGGCGCCATCACCTACGCACAGGCCAGTGGCAATCTGGTGACTCAGAGTGATGACCTTGCACCGCCCAACCGATTTCTTCAGGGGAGACCGGGATCTCCGGGTGTGGCGCTGGGTACTGCCGTTGTCGTCTATCCCCCGGCTGATTTGGATGCGGTGCCGGACAGATCGTCGAAGGATCCGGATTGTGAGGAGGAGGAGTTCCGTACAGCGGTTGCCGCCGTGATTCAGGACCTGATGGCAATAGAGGATCGTTTCGAGGAGACGCTGCCGGCGGAGGACCGTGCTCTGTTCGACGCCTGGCTGATGATGTTGGGAAGTGATTCGCTGATCGGTAATACGGTCAAAAGAATCCATGAGGGTAACTGGGCGTCGGGGGCGTTGCGTGAAACCATAGAGGAGCATGCCAAAGTCTTTGATGCCATGGAAGATGTCTACCTGAGAGAGCGTGCTTCCGATGTTCGGGATCTGGGCAGGCGTATTCTGATGCATCTGCAGCAGAAGGTCGCGGGTCCGACCGACTATCCGGAAAATACGGTACTGGTAGGCGATGAGGTCAGTGCAATGCAGATGGCTGAGGTACCGCAGGGGCGTCTGGCGGGGGTTGTCTCGGCCCAGGGGGCCAGTTTTTCCCACGTGGCGATATTGGCACGGGCGATGAACGTGCCGGCTGTGATGGGGCTTAGCGATCTGCCTGTGAATCGGGTTGACGGCCGGTTCGTGATTCTCGAGGGCTATCTTGGTCGTCTCTATGTCTCTCCTGCGTCGTCAGTGATCCAGGAGTATCAACGACTTGCCAGCGAGGATCAGGCTCTCTTCAAAGAGCTCGAAGCGGAGAAGGACCTGCCCTGTGAGACGACAGACGGCGCCAAGATACCGCTGTATATGAATACCGGACTGATCTCCGAGCTGGGCTCCCAAGGCAGCTACGAGTCGGAAGGTGTCGGTCTGTATCGCACAGAGCTGCCATTCATGGTGCGTGACAGCTTTCCCGGCGAATCGGTGCAGGTGGCAAATTATCAGAGGGTAATGAGTGCTTTTCATCCCCGTCCGGTAACCATTCGCACCCTCGATATCGGTGGCGATAAACCGCTTCCCTACTTTCCGGTGGAGGAGTCGAACCCATTTTTGGGTTGGCGGGGAATACGCATCTCTCTGGATCATCCCGAAATATTCCTTACCCAGGTGCGTGCTATCCTGCGTGCCGCTATCGGTCTGGATAACGTCCGTATTCTTCTGCCGATGATCAGCCATGTGCAGGAGGTGGATGACGCACTGCTTCTGATTCAGCGTGCCCACGATGAATTGATAGAAGAGGATTATGCCGTAACCATGCCGAAGATCGGTGTGATGATCGAAGTGCCGTCCGCTGTCTATCAGGTTGATGCTCTGGCGCGCCGGATCGATTTCGTCTCCGTCGGCACCAATGACCTGACCCAGTATCTGCTTGCAGTGGATCGGAACAATGCCCACGTTGCGGATATCTACGATGATATGCATCCGTCGGTACTGCGGGCGCTTATCCAGATCGTCTCCGGGGCCAAAGCGTATCAGCGTGAAGTCAGCGTCTGTGGCGAGATGGCGGGTAATCCCGCTGCCGCTGTGCTGTTGATCGGCATGGGTGTGGACAGTCTGAGTATGAATGGGGGCAGTCTGTTACGTGTGAAGTGGGTATTACGATCAGTCTCCCGCTCCAGGGCCAGGGAATTGCTGCAGGCGGCATTGCGTTGCGAAAAGGTATCCGAAGTCAAACTGCTGCTTGGCAATGCCTTGGAAGAGATGGGATTGGGTGGCCTGATGCGTGCGGGCAGGTAATGGGGTGTTGTAAATCATGGTAATAGGTTCAGCCATTACCAATGATCTACCTCTTGTCGCGACAGTTTCAGGCTCATATCCGATTCACCGATACTTGATCACAACTTCCTTGGATGATCGCTCAGGCGGGTTGATAGGTCAGCGTATCCATTAAGTCGATCATGAATTCCATCTCTTCCTCCTCGACCTTTACCCAGCTATCGAAACCCAGAGATTGAAGCACTCCACTCCCCTTAGGATCCTCAGACATAGCCGCCAGCAACTCGCTCAGCCGCTGTTGCTTGTCTGCCAGCTTGGGGCCTATCAATAAGGCATGGTGGATTATATGGATCTGACTGGTGACGAGTGGACGCAACTGCTTGCGGGTGACGCCAGACAGCGAGTTAAATGCCTCAGCCAGAAAGAAACCCAGATCAACCTGGCCTTGGATCACAGCTTTAGCAACAAGTGGGTAGCTTTCCTTCTCGTCGCGTTGCGTATTCTCGGCATTGAGTTCGGCCGGTTCAAGCATGATGGCGCACATGAGGTTGACATCGGGATCATCGGTAGCGGCGATTCGTATTCCGCTGCTTAGGTCTTCCACTACCTGTGTTGGGCTGTCATCCCGTACAGCAATAATCGCTTCATCCGCCACACCGCCGGGCCTGGCCACAGGCAGGAATCCTTTTTCGCGCACCAGCATGGCCGCATCGTAAGGATTGGCATAGATCAGATCCACCTGGTCGGATTGGATCGCGGATCGCTGATCGTTGAAATTATTGTATAGCTCCAGATGGATCCCTTCATCAAGGGCCTTCTGCAGCCAGGTGTTGAATATATACCAGCCGGAGATATGATCGGGTGTAAAGTCGGGGCTTACAGTGAGTTGAAATGGCATTTTGGAATCTCCAGCTTAGAATAGGGTTGGGTAGGTCTTGATGCACTCCTCGACCTTTCTCCGCGCAGGTTTACGGCGGACAGAGGTGTAACCGGTAATCTTGCCGTTACGCACATTGGGGATAACCGTTGCCAATACCCAATAGAAGCCGCCATCTTTTCGCAGATTTTTCACATAACCATGCCACTTTTCTCCTTTTTGCACCGTATCCCATAAATCCTTGAAGGCAGCCGGAGGCATATCCGGATGACGCAGTATGTGGTGAGGCTGGCCCAGCAGCTCATCTTCACTGTAAACGGCCATCTCCACAAAGGAGTGGTTGACCTGGGTGATGATGCCGGCGGGATCGGTACGGGAAACGATGAGGCGTCCATCCGGATATGGTGACTCGATATCCGTCACCAAAATATGGCGACTGCTGCCATCCTGGAAAGTGAGCGTATGCTCACGGTAATCGCCGACAATGTCGTCAGGGTTCATATCATGCATGGTAATGAGCTCCAAGTGATCTCACTGAATCAAAGTTAGATGAGTTTTGAGATACCTTCCGCCGCTCGTTTTACATCAAGGAAGATCAAACCAAGTTTTGTGCTGGATTTTGCCAGAACGGATATGACCGCCTCTTCACCTGCATGGGTCATGATGACATAGCCTTGATTACCCTTAATCAATACCTGTTCAAGTTCCCCACGGGCCAGTTCTTGGGCAGTTCGGTCACCCAGGGAGAGCATGGCTGCACTCATCGCGCCCACCCGGTCCTCATCCAGATTAGCGGGTAGCAGGGAGGCCATGATCAGGCCGTCAGTAGAGATGACTGCAGAGGCCTCAATGTCTGCAGAGGTGCCGTTGAGTTCACTCAGTATCGATGCCAACATGTCTTCACGCATTGTCGTTTACTCCTGGAGTGGTATAAAAAAAATTACAGCTAAGGTTCTATTTGGTGTAAGTACTGACCATATTGTTGAGCTGTGTCCGGCTCATGCCCGTTATCCGGAAGAGTTGGTCAAGCTCTTCGGCCAGGCGGAATGAATCACAGAGCTTTCGCTCCACCCTGTTGATGTCAACCATTGTCGGTTTGGTTCTCCCATAGTTTTTCTGTCGAGTAACGCAGGGTTAGTGTCCACACCAGATCGCGAAATGCCGGTTGATTGAGACAGGGACGGTCTTCGATAACCAGCACAAAGCGTTGTTGGCCGATATGCAGGGGCCAGAATCCAAGCTGGCTGTTGCCTGAGGCGTCAGCCAGCGTCCAAGCTTGTTGATTAAGGCCCAAGTTATTGGCGAGCAAGTGTTGGTGTCGTTCATAGAGGGAACCCAGATCGGCACTGACGGCGGATAGCGCTTCGGCGGCTTCATGCGGTATACCACTGGTTGCAAGGTAGAATCCCTGGTTGTCTGCCAGCAGCGCCTTGCCAGTGAAGGAAACCTGCTTCAACAGTTCAGGCAGTACATCCTCCAACGGGCCCACCGGTGCCGACAGGGGGGAGTCGAGTCCAGTTAACCAGCCGAGGTCCTGTAGCCTGGAGATCAGCTCCACAGTCGCTTGCTGATCCAGTCCACTCCAGTTGGTAAGACGTTCACTATCTGCAATCGGACATCTGTTTTGCGCCAGAATGCCAAACAACAATCGTCTTGCCGGTTCCATATGGCTTGAACTCGCCGCATAGAAGGTGCCTGCAGGGGTGGGTTCCAAATAGGCAGAGGTATCCAGGTTCATGGTCATGTCATTAGTTCGCCAACGTGGGATCTAGGGAGTAGAGCAGAGACTGCACCAGTAGAGAGACATCGCCCTTTTTGCGGGCATCCACCTCCAATAGCGGCAGCGTGGACCAGCCGAGGGCAGACAGTTCTCGTTGATAATCGCCAATTGTCGGGGTGGACTTTTCATCCATACGGGTAATACCGATGGAAACCGCTGTACAGCCGATAAAATCTTTAAAGGCATCAAGAAAAAAGTGGAGATCGCGAAACGGTTCGATCCGTGAATTGTCGATCAGCAATACCAAGCCGAGTCCGCCTTGTGTGAGAATGTCCCACATAAAGTCAAAACGCTCCTGACCGGGGGTGCCGTATAAGTGGATGCGCTCTTCTCCAGCCAACTGCATAATGCCGTAATCCATCGCGACTGTGGTTTGGGATTTGCGATCTTTCGTCATGTCGCTGGCCAACTCATCAGTGGTAACCATGGGCACATCTGACAGCACGCTGATAGCCGTTGTTTTACCGGCGCCTACAGGGCCGGTGAATATGATTTTATAATTTGCCATAGGGTTTCATGATCCGGTTTCAGTATTCATCATGCAGCACGCAGATGATTCAGGATGCGCCCCAGCAGTCCTTTACGCGAAGGCTCCGCTTTTTGCATCTGAACCATTTCCTCACCCCCGGGTACTTGTTGAAGTTGTACCAAGCCCAAGTTATGGCAAGCGGAGTAAAAGGCACAGACATAGCGCGCTTCCATGCCCAAGGTGTCCGCAGTCTGGGCCAGGGAAACCGGGGTTCTGGACCACAACGCGGCGATACGAAGAAATGGTGAAATGCTCAATAGCCGGGTTAAATTAGGCCACTGCCGTAGATGTACCGGAGCATGAATGTCCGTGTTAAGCGGGAGGCGGCCGCGGGCACTCCATAAGGTCACTTTCCAAAGCAACGCATCCATATTCTGAGGTGTCTGCTTACTGAGTCGCAACAGGTTGCTTTCGCTGACGCGAGGATTCTCGAAATGAATCTCGTCCGGTTTGACTGCCATGAGGCAGCGTGGGCGTAGCCTGGAATCACTGAGGTCAGTCAAAGCAACACCGGCTTTTGGCAGCAGGGTGATACTTTTTCCACCAGGCAGGTGGAGTGCGATCGGATATGCATCTTTCCGGCAGCGTGCTATGGCGGTCTCCAGGATGTGTTGGAATAGGTTTTGGGAATCATAAAAAAGCTTGTCGCGGTCTGCTCCATTGACTAAGTCTGTACTGGTTTCAGTACCGCAACACTCATGGGTGATACGGGTTAGAGTTTCAAGGTTGCGTACGGCATTTTGAGTGTCGTTGGCTGCGAACCCTACCGGCATTCGTTTCTCTTCAGTATCGGGCTGTCCGATAGTGATCGGTTGTACTGATGGCTTGGGGGGAGAGTCGGCTTTTTGGATTTTAACCGGTGTTTTTGTTTCGGCATCTGCGTTTTTATGGATTGGTTCATTGCGATAAAAGTCAATAATTGTCTTGAGTGAATCGACCTTTATGGGTTTACGCAGGAACTGCACACCATCAATCTCTCGATCACGCACCGAGAGTGCGAGCATAGGGCGGTGAGGATAGTGGTTGCGCTGATGCTGAAGTAGTTTTTTACCGTTTAAACTGTCTAAATCCAGGATACACAACTGCGCCTGTTGTTCCGGCACTATGGTATACTTATCTTTGTTCTGCCTTTGGAGGAACAGTTCGAGCATGGCCATATCCCTATCGCTTACTCCCAATAGTGCTATTTTGAATAGCTTTTGATCGTTTCGAGCAGACATAAATATTCCTCAATTTTCCAGCTTACTGCGTGTCTGATTCCATTCTTCAAGCGCAATAGCAATGTTGTTGCCAAGCCTCTCCTGCATGCGTATCAGGTCTTCAAGTGAACGTGTATGGCTATACAGTTCCAGTAATTCGTGATGCAGTTCAGGTGTTTTTGGTGCTTCTATCAGTGCCTCTTCCAGGATCTGCTGTGCCTTGGATACATCGCCAAAATTAAGCTCTTCTCTCGCTAGGTCCAATGGGTTTTGTCGTTTTAAGCTGGGCGCGGTTCGAGAGGTTTCTTTTTTTACGAGAACTGTATTCCCCGCAAAAAAGTTGCCCAGTACAGAGTGGCGGCTGGTGGGCAGCGGTTGATCAGGCCGCAGACCAGGCTTATAGTGCTTGAGAAACAGGTCATAGCGGTCTTGCGGCAGTATTTTTTTCAATTGTCGTAAAAGGCTGCCCCGTAGACTGATGCCCTTGTCGCCAAGTACCAAGTGAAGGTCCAGCATGGCGCCGAATGATGCATCAGCCTCATTGCATGCCAAGTGTAAGCGGACTCTACGCACATGGTTGATCAGGTTGAATGGTTCGCGTGCGACAGAATATGCTAGATGTTTCGCCCACAAGTTCAGGTCAACACCTTTCGGAATGGTTAAATCCCATTGAGGCTGATCAATGAAGGCCATCTGCATCGGATATCCGGCCATCTCAGCAGAGTGTTCATCAATTTGAGGATTTTTTAGAGCGTCTGACATTAAAGCCACCTAATATCCATGTTCCCCTGAATGTCGCGAAACCGGGCAAGCAGAGGCCCCTTCATTAATCCAGGGTAAAGAGTTGATTAAATTAAGCTTTAATGTCAGATAGAAGGATCAGCCTACACCCTTGAGTGCATCCCTTCAGTATTCCGTATGGTGGTCTGTCGCTCCAGAGAGGTTCTGGACATGTATCAGCCTAAAGATTTCCAGTTTTAACGGTAAGGATGACAATATCTTTAGTACTTTTGTGACTTAGATCACGCATTATTCGAAGTAATGGTTGAAAGAAGAAGTTAATTCTGGATGTGTTTTCACGCGGTTGAATATGTGATGTCTGATTTATAGGCGGCCGTCGAGGGCTGTGGCGGCTAGTTCCTTAAAGCATGCAGGCACTTGCCGCACACTGGTCATGCTCATGGCGTAGAAGGAATGGAGAGTTTATGTGCTGCCTTTTCAGGTCACGGGTATAAAGTTGTAGATAAGGCAGCAACTCAATTGTTTAAAGAGAACCCCAGCTGCTGCGGCGTCTTTGGAATCGCAGATGCGGCAGGATCAGGCCAATCAAAATGCCGGCAATGATGACACCCGCACCGATAAGGAACCAGTCACGTGTGGCCTCATTGCTGAGATCGCGGTTTTCCTGCTTTAGCTCCTCCGCTTCACGGGTCAGATCGGCAACCTGTTTGCGCAGTTCATTGCGTTCGTTGGAGATGCGAATCGCATTGGAAGCGGTTCTCTGGATGCTTTGCAGCTCCTGTTCCTGCTTGTCCTTGGTCTGTTGCAGCTTTTTGTGTGAGGCAAGCAGTTCACGGTGATTCTTCTGCAGGTCGGCAAGGTTACGCCGCAGTTCTCCCGGAGCTGCCTTCAACGCATCAATCTCTTTGCGCATGGTCTCCAATTGGGTACGGGCGACAGGTTCACTCAGCAGTTGCCTGGTTAGCACGAAGCCCTCTTTGGTGCCCACCCGAACCTTGCTGTAGCCGCTCTCCTTGTTGGTGGAGATGACCTCCACTGCAGTGCCGGTGTTGATGTAGCGGGTTATGCGGTGTTTGATACTCTCGCCGGTACGCATGGCGATTTTGAAGTCGTCGGTAACATAGTAGGTTTTTGCCTGAACCACCGCAGGCAGTAGCAGCAGGCAGAAGATCGAAATAGTGAATCTCTTCATGGCAATCTCTCAGTCCGACGATTATCGGGCATTTTACAACTCTAAGCGTTCCTTGTTACCAAACAGACCACATTTTAACAGGCTGTTTACCTGCCGAGCAGTAGAAACTCCATCAATGCCTTTTGAGAGTGGAGACGATTTTCCGCTTCGTCCCATACCACGCTCTCTTCTCTGTCAATGACGGATGCGCTTACCTCTTCACCGCGGTGGGCAGGCAGACAGTGAAAGAAAAGCGCGTCATCGGTGGCCCGTGCCATCAGCTCGTCGTTCACCTGGTAACGGGCGAACGCCTTCTCCCGCTGCACCTGTTCCTCCTCCTGTCCCATACTGGCCCAGACATCAGTGACGATCAGGTCGGCATCTTCTGCCGCAAGCAGGGGATCTCTCACAATGGAAACCTGTTCCTTCGCAGCCTGCAAGACCGTTGGATTGGGATCGTAACCCTCCGGACATGCGATGTTCAAGTGGAAGTCGAACCGTCTCGCTGCGTTGATATATGAGTGGCACATGTTATTCCCGTCGCCGATCCAGGCCACACGTTTGTCGCGGATATCACCCCGATGCTCGAAATATGTCTGCATATCCGCCAGCAGTTGGCAGGGATGGAGCAGATCGGTGAGTGCATTGATGACAGGCACCTTGGAGTGGGTGGCGAATCGCTCCAGGACAGATTGATCGTAGGTGCGGATCATGATGATATCGAGCATACGCGACAATACGCGCGCACTGTCTTCAATCGGTTCGCCACGCCCCAGTTGAGTATCCCTCGGTGAGAGAAAGAGGGCGTGTCCACCCAGCTGCGACATCCCCACCTCAAAGGAGACGCGGGTACGGGTGGATGATTTCTCGAAAATCATGCCGAGATTTTTGCCCTTCAGCGGCGTATGGGTATCGCCTCGATGCTGTATGCGCTTGAGTTCACTGGCTCTGCGGATCAGCGCATGCAGTTCATCGCTGCTGAGATCGAGAAGTGATAGAAAATGCCTTGTCATAGTTACTGTCTCAAACCGACAATCAAAGATATCCCAGGATCAATGCACTGACCTTGTCGATGATCTCTTCGCATTCGGCGTCACTGATGATCAGTGGAGGTAACAGTCGTACAACCTTATCGGCAGTGACATTGATCAGTATGCCCTGATCAAGGGCGCGGGTTACCAGCTCAAAGCATGGCCGGTCAAGTTCGATACCGATCATGAGGCCGGATACGCGAATCGAGACCACTCCCTGTTGTTCGCCAAGCTTGGATTGAAAGCCGTTTCGCATGCGTTCACCCAGCTGTGCGGCCCTTGCTGCCAACTGGTGGGACTCAATTTGCTCCAGTACCGTCAGAGCAACTCGGCAGGCGAGTGGATTGCCGCCGAAGGTGGAGCCGTGATTCCCGGGTGAGAACATCTCGGCCGCGGCACCCCTCGCCAGGCAGGCGCCGATAGGAACGCCGTTGCCCAATCCTTTCGCCAGGGTCATGACATCCGGCAGGATGTCGTTATGCTGGTGACTGAACATGCGGCCGGTACGCCCGATCCCGGTCTGGATTTCATCCAGCATCATCAACCAGTCGTTTTCATCGCAGATCTCGCGTATCCGATTGAGGTAATCCCCGTCGGGGATGTTGATCCCGCCTTCACCCTGGATGGGTTCAACAAGCACCGCTACCACGTTGTTGCTGTTATTGGCGATTTCGGTGATCGCTTCGATATCATCGTATGGAACACGCACAAAACCCTGAACCAGGGGTTCGAATCCGGCCTGAACCTTGCGGTTGCCGGTGGCGGTCAGCGTGGCAAGGGTGCGACCATGGAAACTCTGGTCCATGACTATGATAGCGGGATTCCTGACCCCTTTTTTGTTGCCATGGAGACGGGCGATCTTTATCGCCGCTTCGTTGGCTTCGGCACCGGAGTTGGCGAAAAATACCCGGTCCATCGAGGCCATTTCGCAAAGTTTGGCCCCCAGCTTTTCCTGGTAGGCAATGCCATAGATATTGGATGTGTGGAGCAGGGTTCCGGCCTGGTCACACAAGGCATCTCGAATCTCAGGGTGTGCATGTCCCAGCCCGCAGACGGCAATACCGGCAATGGCGTCTAGATAGGAACGGCCCTGATCATCCCACAGCCGGGCGCCCTCACCCCGTAGGAAGGTTATAGGTAACCGATTGTAAGTCGTCATCAGAGAGTCGACCATGTGCATACCCATAAAACAAAAAAGGCATCCGTTTAGGACGCCAGTCAATGCGTTAGTCCCGCCAAATCGACAGGGAATCGAATAGTTTACCTAGCCAGATGCAGTTTTTCAAACTTCTGTGCTGGCAGGGTCTGTGGATACCGATCTTGATTTCATAACCATGCAATGAGATGAATGACGGCCTTCGACTATACGGCAGTTGGAGATTGGATGGCGGTTAGGCACAATGGACGATCCTTCTTGAATCAACCCCTTGTAGAGGTGGAGAGTTATGTCGATTGCTATGACCCTGCATATCATTGGTGTCATTATTTGGGTTGGAGGGATGTTTTTTGCGCATATGGTTCTGCGTCCCGCGCTCAATGATTCTCTGGAGGCCCCACAACGTTTATCGCTTCTTTTGCGAGTATTTGATGGTTTCTTTCCCTGGGTTTGGGCGGCTGTCATTGCCATTGTGGCCAGCGGATTCTGGATGTTGTTCATGTTCTATGAAGATAACATCGGATTGTGGTTGGGATTTATGACGGTAGTGGGTATCTTGATGTCCGCTATTTTCGTTTTTATCTATGCCATTCCCTACAAACAGATTAGGGTGGCGCAAAAAGAGGATGACAAGCCGAAGTTAGTGGAGGCCGTCAGCCTGATACGACAACTGATACTGATTAATCTCACCTTTGGAATGCTGGTCACTGTAGTTGCTGTCGTGGGTAAGTATGGCCTGCATCAATAATCCGCGAGGGATGTTTCTCAAATCACTGGTCGTGTCTGAGAATGATGCCTGAAAACACAGAGTACAGATATTTATGGTGACATGATTATGGCTATGTCGATTTACTTGTTCTGCCGGCGCCTGATTGGAATTAGTATCGTTGCGCTCTTTCTGATCATGCCTTGTCCGGTTCTTGCGGAGGAGGATGCCGGAGGGGCCACAGACAAAGAGAGAAATACCCTCTCTACACTGCTCAATCTGGTAACCATCAGAGAGAATATAGAAGGGGATATTGCATCATTAAGCAGATCCGTCGCCGCTGCGGAGTCGGAGACGCAAAAGGCTTCATTGAAACAACAGCTGCTGAAACTAGATGCCGAGCTATCACGCACTGTTGAGAGTTTTGAGAATATCTCCGCGGGGATCGATCTGACAAGCCTGCGTAGCGAGGATGAGACTCAGTTCGATCTCAAGCGGGAGTTGTTCTCTTTGCTCAAGCCTGCCATCGACGAGATGAAGGATATGACATCGAAGGTGCGTCAGAAATCGGAGTTGAAGGAGAAGATCGCCTATTACGGTGAAAGGCTGAAGATACTCGATGACGCCCTTAAAAATATTGAAGCTTTGCGTATGGAAAGTGATTCGGACAAGTTGAAGGAGTCCCTCGATACGCTTGCTGAAAAATGGCTCAAGAGTCACGCATTCATGAGCAGCGAATATCAAGCGGCAGAATTACAGCTTGATGAAATACTCGCTTCCGAGGTCTCGATCACCGATGCATCACAGGACTATTTGAAACAGTTCTTTCAGCGCCGCGGGCTCTATCTGATTGAGGCGATATTGGTGGTTGTGATCGTTATTTTCCTCTCCAGGATGAGTGACAAGGCGATGAGACGCCTGATGCCTGGCTTCAAAAAGAGACACCGCAGTTTTCGTGTCAGGCTCTTGGAGCTTGTGCATCGGATAGTGACCACCCTGCTGATCATTATTGGACCCATGGTGGTTTTCTATGTTGTCGAAGATTGGGTGTTGTTCAGTTTGGGTATTCTGCTGCTGTTGGGAATGGCATGGGGGCTTCGCCAGGCCTTGCCCAGATACTGGCACCAGATACAGTTGTTTCTGAATATCGGCTCAGTGCGTGAGGGGGAGCGCATTTTTTTGGATGGATTGCCCTGGCGGGTTGAGCAGATCAATGTCTTTACCATCCTGGAGAATCCGGATGCAGGACTTGGCCTGCGTGTACCAATCGATGAACTGGTTGATCATAAATCGAGACCCAGTAATCCGGATGAGCCATGGTTTCCTTGCCAAAAGGGCGACTGGGTGATTCTCAGTGATGGAGTCAGGGGTCGAGTGACCGGAATTTCCCCGGAACTGGTGCAGTTGGTGGAACGGGGCGGCGCACAATTGACCTACCAAACCAGTGATTTCCTTGCCGCATCACCACGCAACCTGGCAACAAACTTCCGTATTAAAGAGGTGATTGGCGTCAGTTATGCACTCCAGGAGAAGAGTACGGATACTATCCCGGAAATCCTGCGGAACACGATTCAGCTGCGACTGGAGCAGGAGGGTTATACTGAACATCTGCTCAATTTGCGTGTTGAATTTTCTCAGGCCAACAGCTCTTCACTCGATATCACCGTGATTGCGGATTTCAGCGGTGAACTCGGGGAACTCTATAATCGCCTGCGCCGTGCTATTCAACGTTGGTGCATGGTTGCCTGTACTGAAAACGGATGGGAGATACCGTTTCCTCAAATGACCCTGAGTGGCAGTCTAGGCAAACTCCCTTGAAAATGGCCTATGCTTACCGGTGCGGGGACGCGTAAGAACGCCTCCCAGGTGTTACCACCTGCTTCACTCTAATAAAAGAATAGGGGGTAGTATGAAACTGGAATACGAAGTCATCGAAGATCAATACGACGATACCACGCACATCAGAAGCATGACGGAACAGGCCCGTATACCGGGAGGTGGGTGGTTGATACGTACCACGCTCTATACACCCCACCAAATCGGTGTAGATGTACTGAGACTACCTGCCGTTAAAAAGAAAGGCGCCCTGTATAAACCCGTCGGCTGATGCTTATTCAGCCGCCAAGGGCCGACATCGGGCGAATGATCGCGGTCGGCGTTTCGCCGAAATGGTGTCGTTCCGGTTTGCGTGCAATGGCGGAGTGAATCGCCGCCTGTATGTCTGCATCCGTTGCACCCTCGCGCATCAGGGGGCGCAGTGCCAGCTTATCTTCCTGTCCAAGGCAGAGATGGAGATCGCCGCTCACGGAGACTCGTACACGATTGCAGGTTGCACAGAAGTGTTGTGACTGCGGGGTGATGAACCCGATTACGAGATCGGAGTCATCGATCTGGAAATAGCGAGCCGGACCGCTTCCACGCATCGCCGCGGGTTGTAATTTATAGCGTTTATTAAGCCGTGCCTCGATCTCGGAGAGCGGCATGTAATGCTCAGAGGCGGACAGTCCGCCCTGACCGACCGGCATGGTTTCGATAAAGCGCAGGGTGAGGCTCCGTTCCATGCAGTACTCGATCATGCTCTCGACTTCATCGTCGTTGATGCCCCGCATGATGACCATGTTCAGTTTTATCGGTGTCAGACCAACCGCCTGTGCACTGGCTATACCTTCCAAAACCGGTTGCAACCGGCTGCCGGTGATCGTTTTAAATTTTTTCTCGTTGAGTGAATCGAGACTGATATTGAGTCGTGTCACGCCCGCATCGCTCAATGGTCCGGCAAATTGGCTGAGGCGGGAGGCATTGGTGCTGAGGGACAACTCCTCGATACCTTGAAGGGCGGCGATACGGCGGGCAATGTCCTCCAGCTCCTTGCGGACGAGAGGCTCACCTCCGGTGAGTCTGACATGTTTGACGCCAAGCGCGGCAAATTGAGCGATGAGCCGTTCCACTTCATCGGTAGTGAGCCAATCATCGGGTGTCTCGAACGTTCTATGGCTCCTGGGAAGGCAATAAAAACAGCGAAAATCACAGCGATCTGTGACGGATAGGCGCAGGTACTCGATCCGTCTGCCGAACGTGTCACTTAGCATGGCCGCCTCTCACACAATCATTTTCTGTCATTATAGACCTATCAGTCAAACTAATCATTCAACGGGATTGGGAAAAGGTCAACCGTTTTCCCTCAGTCGCTGAATATGCCGCTACAGCTTCTCAAAGACTGCATTCATAACCTGGGTGGCTGACGGTGCACCCTGCTAATAAGGGATTTACCGACAGGATTTCTTAACCGTTTGATTACAAAGTACTTTTAATTGAGTGCTGGAAAAATGCCCGTATGTCCATATCAAAACTCGGCGTTGGGATCGAACCCTTCGGGGAGTGAATGGGCAATCCCTTTATGGCAATCGATACAGGTTTTTTGCGGTTCCTTTCCATCCACAGCGTCCCAGTAGTGAGGATCGTGCTGCTCGGAACTGCGTGGTGCCTGTCTGTCCAGATCCATTGAGACGAACTTGTGGCAGTTACGGCACTCCCGGGAGTCGGTCTTCTTCATCGAGCGCCAAACATTCTGTGCCAGCTCGAGACGCTTGGCTTCGTACTTCTCCGGCGTGTCGATGGTTCCCAGCATCTTGTGGTAGAGCTCATTGGTCGCCTGAATCTTGCGCACGACTTTGTGGATCCACTCCTTGGGGACATGGCAGTCAGGGCAGGTGGCGCGAACACCGGTCCTGTTGGTGAAGTGGATCGTCTCCTGCAGCTCTTGGTAGACCGTCTGTTCCATTTCATGGCATGAGATACAGAAGGTTTCGGTATTTGTCATCTCCATTGCGGTATTGAATCCGCCCCAGAGTATGATACCGGCAACGATACCGACGGCTATCAGGAACAGCCCGCCTTTTTTCTTACTTTCGTTCATACTTACTTTTCACTAGTTGAATTGTCTACTGCTATTCAGTGAATCGTGGCCGCCTCCATTCGAGGCGACCCGATTCGGCTGAATACTATTTGGCACCTTGAAAGCTGTTTTGCACCAGGGGATCCGCGCCCACCTGGGGTGCATGGCACTGGTTACAGAAGTATCGGCGGCTGGAGATAGTCTTCAGAACCTTGCCCTCACGATCCTCATAGTGGCTATCACCCACCTTGGGCGCCTTCTCTTTCTCGTAGGTGGCTTCGCTGTGACATTTCATGCAACCGTTGTTCTTCAGGTTGACTTCGTATTTGTCCACTTCGTGCGGCACCATGGGCGGTTGCAGCTTGAAGCTTCTTTCGATGCCGCCTTTCACATTGACGAGCTTCAGGTCGGCCGGTTTTTTCGCCATGGTGTCGAGTGCATCGCCACGCAGCGATTGAACGTCGGCCAACAGGGCAGTCGACAGGAACATGGTTGCGATTGCCGCAAGTGTCAGTAGTGCGATTTTTTTCATACCTTTCTCCATCATCACTCTCATAAACAGAATTGGTTTGATGTGCCGGTCAGGCCCGGACACCCCGATTGACTTCAACCTCTCGCTTGTACTCGTCGATTTTTTTGGCGTGACGTCCGCCATAACTGAAAACCTCTGGTGCACAGATATCGATACAGCGCCCGCAGTTGGTGCAGTCGGAAGAGAGGATTACCGGGGTCAACCCCTTCTTCTCCCCCTTCAGCGCCGGCTTGATCACCTGCGGTTCCGGACAGACCACGTAGCACTCCATGCAATCGTTGCAGGCCTGCCGCTGAGCGGCGTTAACCCGCAACAGGCTCTTACTGCCGACCAGGTTGTAGAAGGCGCCCACCGGGCAGATGTGTCCGCACCAGCCGTCCTTCGCCACAATCAGATCGAACAGAAAGATCCCCAGGACCATGATCCAGGCCGCACCCATGCCGAAGACAATGCCGCGGAACATCATGGAGACCGGATTGACCAGTTCCCAGATGATGCCTCCGGTCACCACCAGCGGCAGGATCAACGTCAGCGCCAACATCCAGTAGCGGGTGGAACGCGAGAGCTGCGAGGTGGTTCTGATCCCCAGCTTGCGCCGCAACCAGGCGGCCAGGTCGGTGACCATGTTGACCGGGCAGACCCAGGAGCAGTAGACCCGGCCTCCCACCAGGAAGTAGAACACCAGCACGATGACCACGCCGATAATGGCGGCAGTCTCCGGAACCACTCCCGACAGACTGGCTTGCAGCAACACATAGGGGTCTGTCAGCGGCAGCACGTCCAGGGTCAGGTTTGAGGCCAGGTTGCCCTTCACGATCCAGATGCCGAGCCAGGGACCGGTCAAGAACAGCGCCAGAATCCCGAGTTGACTGAGTCGCCTCAGGATCAGAAACTTGTGGGCCTTGAACCAGCCTTTTTCGGCAATGGCATCGTCACCCAATGTCTTCATGTCTAACATGCTACTTGTCCATGAAACCGCTATTGAGTGTATCCAGAGGATTGGAGGAGAAGGGTGTCTCCCCGGTCTCGCCTTCGATGATCAAGCCTTCACCCTGCAGGTCGTAACGCACCCCTTCGGGCAGGTTGTAACGATGCTCGGTGTCGGGGGTGACCAGTGACTTGCCCGCTTTCTCTTTCTCCTTCCAGCCCAAACGGTAGTGCTTGCCCAATTCACCCTTCGCAAGGTGCATGGGAAAGACCTTGATGGCCGCCTCTTCCAGAATGCATGCGCGTTCACAGAGTCCGCAGCCGGTACAGGCTTCGGAATGGACCACGGGAATGAACAGGGCATGCTTACCGGAACGGGTGTTATGCTGCATGTCCAGGGTGATGGCGCGATTGCGGATCGGACAGACGTTGAAGCAGACTTCACAACGCAGCCCGTGGAACGCAATGCAGTTCTCCTGGTCGATGAGCACAGCCAGGCCCATACGCGAATCTTCGATATCTTTCAGGTCATGGTCGAGGGCGTTGGTGGGACAGGCCACCACACAGGGAATGTCCTCGCACATCTCACACGGCCCGGTACGGGCGATGAAATAGGGCGTTCCCGTGGCGACTTCATCACCGACCTCACCCAGAAACAGAATGTCGTAGGGACAATCGCGCACACAGAGGCCGCAGCGAATGCAGGCGCCGAGAAAATCCTCCTCCGGCAAGGCGCCGGGGGGGCGAATGTAGTTGGCCGGCATGGTTGAGGCCCGTTTCGAATAGGCGCCCAGTCCCAGTCCGACCAATCCTACACCACAGGCGGTCTTGAGCATATTGCCCAGAAACTGCCGGCGGTTGATCTCGTTTTTTCTCTCTGTTTCTGACATGACTGATGTGATACTGCGATTCAGTGCTCCGTTTTCAGTTAACCGCCGGTCCGGTTGCCCGGACCGGCACCGCACAAGCTATGCGCGTGTCACCTTGACACCGCACTTCTTGTAGTCCGTCTCTTTCGAGAGCGGATCGGTCTGGTCGAGGGTCAGTTTGTTGACCAGGCGTCCGGCATCGAACCAGGGCACGAAGATCAGGCCCTCGGGACACTTGTTGCGACCCTTGGTGTCGACCTTGCACACGATCTCGCCACGACGGGTGGTGAGCTTGGCCAGCGCACCGTTACGCAGACGACGTTTCTTGGCGTCTTTCGGGTGCATGTAGACCACCGCGTCGGGTACCGCACGATAGAGTTCGGGAATGCGACGGGTCATCGAACCGGAGTGCCAGTGCTCCAATACACGGCCGGTACAGAGCCACAGATCGTACTCTTTATCCGGCGGCTCGGCGGCCGCCTCATAGGGCGCCGTGATGATGTTGGCCTTGCCGTCAGGCTTGCCGTAGAACTTGACCCCTTCGCCCTTGGCGACATGGGGATCGTAGCCTTCGCGGAAACGCCACAGGGTCTCCTTGCCGTCGATCACAGGCCAGCGCATACCGCGGACCTTGTGGTAGGTATCGAAGTCGGCCATCTCGTGACCCTTCTTCGGGATGCCCTCGACGGAATTGAAGAGACGATACTCTTCGAACAGCCCCTTCTGTACATAGAAACCGAAGTCAGCCGACTCGTCGTTGTCGTACTTGTTGCCGCGGCTGTCGGTGACCTGTTCCACCGGGAACTTGTCGACCTGGCCGTTGGCGTAGAGCACGTCAAACAGGGTCTTGCCCGCATACTCAGGCATTTTCGCGATGAGGTCTGCAGGCCAGACATCCTCGACCTTGACGTATTTGGCGAACTCCATGACCTGCCAGACGTCAGATTTGGCCTCACCCGGTGCGGCAACCTGCTGACGCCAGAACTGGGTACGACGTTCTGCGTTACCGTAGGCACCCTCTTTCTCGATCCACATGGCGGTCGGCAGGATCAGGTCTGCGGCCTGGGCCGATACCGTCGGATAGGGGTCGGAGACGGTGATGAAGTTGTCCGGGTTGCGCCAACCGGGATAACTCTCGTCATTCATGTTGGCCGCAGCCTGCATGTTGTTGTTACACATGACCCAGAAGGTATTCATCTTGCCGTCGTTGAGGGCGCGATGCATGGCGACCGCATGGATCAGGGTCTTGCCCATGGGCTTGCCGCTGATGTCGGTCTGATCGGCGCCATCGGTTTTACCGTTGGCCCTGGGGATCGTACCGGCCGGCAGCTTCCAGGTCTTCTCGGCGAACTTACAGTGGGCATCCTTCTTGGTCACCAGGTCTGCGGGCAGACGGTGGGTGAAGGTGCCGACCTCGCGTGCGGTACCGCAAGCGGAGGGCTGACCAGTAAGGGAGAAGGGGCTGTTGCCGGGTTCTGAGATCTTGCCCATCAACAGGTGGACGTTATAACAGAGGCCGTTGACCCAGACACCACGGGTATGCTGGTTGAAACCCATGGTCCAGTAAGAGGAGACCTTCTTCTTGGGATCGGCGTAGGCTTTGGCCAGTCTCAGCAGTTTGTCCTTCGGTACCTTGGAGAGCTTGGAGGTGTACTCCAGGGTGTAGGGTTCAACCGACTTGGCGTACTCTTCGAAACTGATCTTGGTGAGCTTGCCCTTGTTCCGGTTCTTGGCCGCCTTCTCGCGGGGATCATTGGCACGCAGACCGTAACCGATATCGGTCGGGGTCTTGGTGAAGTTGACGTGCTTGTCGATGAACTCCTTGTTATAGGCCTTGTTCTGGATGATGTAGTTGGCGATGTAGTTGAGGATCGCCAGATCGGTCTGTGGTTCGAACACCATGCCGTTGTCCGCCAGCTCGTAGCAGCGATGCTCGAAGGTGGAGAGCACATGGACTTCGCAGCCGGGCTTGGTCAGGCGGGTGTCGGTGAGACGGGACCAGAGAATCGGGTGCATCTCCGCCATGTTGGCGCCCCACAGCACGAAGACATCGGCGTGCTCCAGATCGTCGTAACAGCCCATCGGTTCATCGATACCGAAGGCGCGCATGAAGGCGCCCACCGCAGAGGCCATGCAGTGGCGGGCGTTGGGTTCAAGGCTGTTGGAACGGAAACCGGCCTTCAACAGTTTCTGTGCGGCATAGCCTTCCCACACGGTCCACTGACCGGAGCCAAACATGCCGACGCCTTTCGGACCCTTGGCCTTACGGGCAGCGACCCATTTCTCGGCCATCGTCTTGAAGGCCTCTTCCCAGGAAACGGCTTCGAATTTACCGTTCTTGTCATACTTGCCGTTGGTTTTGCGCAACAGCGGTTTGGTCAGCCGATCCTCACCATAGAGGATCTTCGGCAGAAAGTAGCCCTTGATACAGTTGAGGCCCTTGTTGACCGGTGCGTCAGGATCGCCCTGACTGGCCACGACTTTACCGTCTTTTACACCCATCAGTACGCTGCAGCCGGTACCGCAGTAACGGCAGGCAGCCTTGTCCCAACGAATGCCGTCGTCTGCATCGGCAGCAACGGTTTGGCTGACCGGCAGGGTAACACCAGCCACGGAGGCTGCTGCGGCCACTGCATTACTCTTAATAAAATCTCTTCTAGTTAATTTCACGGTTCATTTCCTCCATCGACTCTTCACCGCCAAAGTGATAAATCAAAACAGTGTTCACGACGCCTTTCACGTCACGAAGGGCATTCATGGTGTCTGACACGGGTGACATCGACTCACCCTCGTCCTCAATAGTGACAATCAATTTGTCTTCCTCGGTTCCTCCATGGACCTCGACTCCCTGGAACCCTTGCAGGCGTTGGCACACCTCGGCTCCCTGGGTCGGTTTGGTATGGACGATCAAGCTGCATATATTCATGGATTGAGCATCTCCTCACGGACTTTTGTTGATACCGCGTGGTCATTTGAAATGGGGGTAATTGTTATTGATTTACCCGGACAAACTGCGACGCAGGCCCCGCAGCCGGTACAGATTGAGAGATCGGGTTGCGGCTGTGAGCGGCCGCCCGTCTGAAGCTGAAACCGAATTGCACGTTCCTCGCAGATGTCGCCGCAGCTTCTGCAGACAACGCCATTGAGGGAGAGGCACGACTGTTCGATTTCGATCTCAAGCAACCAGGGTGGAGTGGATAAATCGTCGGGGAATTCCAAAGCCTTGGGTTGGCACGCCTTTACGCAGTCGCCGCAAAATGTGCAATGGCCCCGTGTGAAGTCAATCACAGGGAAACCGCCAGACCCGTTGATGATAATTGCGGGTTGGCATGCCTTGATGCACTCATCGCAACGGTTGCAGAGTTCCAGGAAGCTGGAATCTCCAATCGACCAGGGTGGATGTATGCCTCTGTGGCGACTGTTGACGTCGCCACGGAGGAACTGAACTCTGTCTATGGATATATCCACAATCATGCCTCAATCGAGGTAGTCGAATCGGCGAAAGCTCACCGGATTAAGTGACAATTTCTCAATGAGCCTAAAGTGTTTCACCAGAGGGGTGCGACCGCTTTGACACGGATCAAGGATTGAATGGAAAAGATTAAGAAATTATTAATAGAATCAAGAAGTTACCAATATTTTGGTAGTCTCTGTTACTACTATTTGGGTAGATTGTATATCGTATGAGGTAGAGAATCGGGTTGATGGACGAAAATAATGACTTGAACGGATCGGTTAGAGGCGGTTGAAATGACTAACGGCCAGCGGTGATTCCCTCTTTCAGTGCCCGCACAGCCGCTTCGGTTCGGGAGTGCAGGTTGAGCTTCTTGAGTAGATGCTTGACATGTACCTTGACCGTTCCTTCAGAGATATTCAGGACATTCGCAATCTGTTTGTTGCTCTGGCCCTGGGCGATGCATTGCAAAATCTCCTTCTCCCTGGCAGTCAGCGAGGTGATGGGATCCTTCACTTTGAGTTTGTCATCCTCCCTCAGTGCTTTCGCCAGTAATTGAGTCAGGTGGTCGCTGATCACCAGGGAGCCTTTCACCGCCTTACGGATCGATTTCAGGATATCCTCGGGTTCCATATCCTTCAGCAGATAGCCGTCCGCACCCAGGCGTAAGGCGGTCAGTACATCCTCTTCATTATCGGACACGGTGAGCATAAGTACCCTGGAATCGATCTCCTGTTCTCTGATCGCCTTCAGGGTTTCGAGTCCGTTCATGCCCTTCATATTGATATCCAGCAGGATCAGGTCCGGATTGAACTGTTTCGCCACTACCAGACCGTCCGGTCCGTTGGCGGCCTCACCCACCAACTCCAGGGTATCATCCATATCGATCAGATCGGATACACCCTTCCTGAACAGAGGATGATCATCGATAGTGAGTACGGTGTAGGTTTGTTGTTCAGCCATGTTTTAACTGCTCGATCAACATCTTCTTGGATTCACTGTTGGAGGCGTCCGTAATATTGAAATTGAGATCTATGCGGGTGCCGCCACCTGCCGGTTCGTTGATGGTCAATGTTCCGCCCAGCCACTCAGCACGCTCTTTCATGATAGGCAGTCCATAATGTTGCATCATATCACTTTCGTCATTGATTCCGATGCCGTCATCCTCGATGCTGACATTGACCCGTCCCGTCTGATTGCACTCCAGCACCACCCTGGCCCGTCTTGCATTGGCATGGCGAATGACGTTCGAGAGCGCCTCGCGGATGATCTGTATGATGTGAATCTCCGCATTGGGCGTGAATTGACAATTTCCGATATGGTTGGTGTATTCAATAACAATTCCTGATCTGTTTTCAAACTCCTCAACAGTCTCCTTGATCAGTTTGCCCAGGTCGGCGTCGGTCACCCTGAGCCTGAAGGTGGTCAACAGTTCCCGTAGTTGTCGATAGGCGCCGTTGAGTGCAGAGCGCAAGGCCGCGCTAACCAACAAAATATCTTTTTTATCACGCTCATCGTTTATCGACTTCTCCAACTTGGCTACCTGGATCTTCAGGTAGGAGAGGGATTGGGCAATGGAGTCATGCAGCTCTCTTGCGATGACACTGCGTTCCTCCATTAATGAGAGCTTTCGACTCTGGGTCACTTGCTGTGCGACGTTGATTGCCAGGGCAATATGGCTGGCAACGGTCTCCAACAGGCGCTCCTGCCACTCCTCCAGCTGCGTGGATACGGGAAATTCCACCAGCAATACGCCGTATTGCTGGGTCTTGTCCCTGATTGGTGTGGAAAACACATTGACAGGCGCATGGGTATCTGACTTGGCGATTTTGAAGGTATGTGATCTGCCCTCACCGAGGCAGACCGCACACTGATTGTCCGGTTTTTCCTTTGAAAGGATATCGGTGTCTCGCGTGGAGGCATATCGATAGGCATGTTGATCGCCGGGTTGACCGAGACAGATTGTGCCGTTATTCACGCCCAATAACGCCTCGATATCGTGTATCACCGCGATCAGTACATCTTCGCTCAACGTGGAGTCGCTCAACCGCTTGGTCGCGGAATAGAGCAGTTCCAGTGTGCGATTGCTCTGTTCCAGATCATGGGTCTTTTTTCGTACCCGGTTTTCAAGATCCGCATAGATCACGGAAAGATCCTCGGCCATTACATTAAACGCCTGACCCAGTTGACCCAGTTCGTCATCACTGAGATAGCGGCTACGTATGGAAAAGTCGCCGTGTCGTGCCGCATTGGCGCAGGCCAGCAGATCACGCAGCGGATTGAGTACCCGTGTCTTGGTCAGATAGAGGCTGATCAGTGCAACCAGAAACGTCAGGGTCAACAGTATGATCTGGATGATTCTGAGTTGTTGATTTATCTCTTCGGCATCGAATTCGAGGGCCTCGACAAATCTGTGGATATCGTCGACGAAGTTGTCCACCAATGACAGATAGTTACGCTGACTGATGTCGAGTTGGCGCCTTTCATTGTTCGATAGGGAAGTGGATGCGCTCAATTTCAGGTAATCTTCCAAATTGGGCAGCATCAGCTCCCGCCATTGGGATTCGACTTTTTCATAGCTTTCGGTGACTTTTTTATGGGGTCCCTTTGTCAGTACATCGTGGATTCGGTGACTGAACAGGCGTTGATTATATTCAGTGACCAGCTCCCTGGTCCGGGTGGTGGCCAATTCGTCATGGAACTTCGTTCTATGCACCAGGCTGCTGGCGATACGATAGGATTGCATGCGCAATGTACCGGCCTGATTGATGGCTGCGGCGTAGCCTTCGGCGGTTTCAGCAATGATCATCGAACTCACCATTCCCGATACCGCCAGGATGAAGAGGATGGTGATAACCGTTCCGAATCGGAGTAGAAGAGAGTTTTTCACAGTGGGATACTCTACTGATTAGTGTCTCAAGGTGATCGATGTTATCAGTGTGGGATACAGCCGTCAGCCACGATGCCGCAATGGGAGCGATCCTGGCCAAGGGAATGTCGGTCCACTCTGGTCCGGGAGTGGGTAAGGGTCAGGGAAAACGACTATATTTACCATTGATTGGTGTCACTCGTACGCCGCATCCCTAATGTTTCCGTCAATCAGAGGTTGAATATGTCGTCGGAGCAGTCAAAAGAGAAACTGGACCGGATCGTCGCCCAGGCACGTCGCGACAGGGAACAGCGGGAGAAGGGTTATCGGGAACAGGCACTGAAGCTCTATCCATGGGTTTGCGGCCGTTGTGCGAGGGAGTTTACCCGGGAAAATCTCAGGGAGCTGACGGTACATCATCGCGATCATAATCATGATAACAATCCTCCGGACGGTAGCAATTGGGAATTGCTGTGTATCTATTGTCATGATAATGAACATTCGCGCCACCTCGATGCGGATGCCGGGTACTCCTCTGCCGAAACAGCTGCGAACCGTGCCAGTACCTATCAGCCTTTCGGTGAGTTGGCCGATCTACTGAAACAGAAAAAGTAATCTATTTGGTCGCCGGGTTAATAGGCACTGTCTGGGAAGAATAGCGCTTACTTAAACCAAGAATCACCGTCATCCCGTATATGGTCTCCTCCCGTTTTGCAAGACAGGGTAAGGTCGTTGACAGGGACAGGGTTGCTTCCGTATATCCGGCCTATTGACGAAGGTATCACTTCCCTTCTGGCCCCGATGAAGTGCGCGCGTATTGTCCTCTTCGGCGTAACGGCCTTTCCGGCCACCGGAATGATCAGGTTTTCAATACGCTGGTCTCACCTGTTATGTCATCGTCCACTACCATGTCATCGCAATTCCGGACAGGTTAACTG
>QBVD01000044.1 GCA_003058525.1 gamma proteobacterium symbiont of Ctena orbiculata
ACAAACTATTACTTTTTGATTTTTTTGAATATATTTTGAATAAACAGTGTACCCCCGTCATTTCATCAACCCTGTCAAACCCTCTATGCCCCACCGATATTGCGGGCTTTCCAACCCGATTCCAACGGGTTAGCGTCACCCATGACAACCAGACCCATTAAAGATTAAAGCCTAATTGGCGATACAGCCTGTTAACTAAAAATGAGTTAAAGACAGTAACGACCAATCTGATGCAAACGAAAAGAATACGATCAGAAAGGACAATCAGCACCAGGCAGGTACCGAACGATTCAAATGAGTTTCTTAAACGGGTTGAGCGCCAACGCCTCGACAGCGAATGTCTGCGCCCGTTGGATCTCAGATCGCATGTAAAGCAGCCTTGCAAACGCTTCTCCTATCGCGGCCGAACCCTGTGGCTTGACCCTGAGGCACACCAGCTCTTTCTCGATGGATTGAAGAAAAATGCCGGGGTATTTACCGTAGAGACCTATGAATCCATTCTCAGACAAGTTGCCGGCGAGGTAACGAAGTCGGCACAGGTTAATAAAACAGGAAACCGTGACAGCGATACAGCTGGGTCCCAAACCATACCTGTCTCATTATCATCAAGTGCTTTCGTTTCGGATCGGGCCGTCAACAATCTTGCAATCGACCTCTCCTATTTTGAAAAACGGGTCTATGACAGGTTTAAGATTTCCCTGAATATGGATGTAATCTGGAATGGACAGACCTATGAAGCTGAAACCCGTGACATCTCCCAATCCGGTTTGCAACTACGTGTGAAAACGCCGATAGATATTTCGGAGAGCGACCTGGTGCGCGTCGATGTGATGCCCTCTGTCGGGCGTCAGCTTGACCATCCTGAACTCGATTATCGTGTTGTACGAATTCGCCGCCTGTTGAACGATACCCTTTTGGCATTGCAGTGTATTGAGAGTGAAGCTAAGGATGGCCTGACGGTGATTTCAGACCATATCAAGACTTCAACTAAGGCGGCATTGGCTGAACAGACTGATCCCGAAGATGCACTGCTGACTGCGCAAGCCCTGTTGGCGGAACGTTTTTACATGCGCTCCACATCCATACTGCCGTTCTTTATATTTGAATGCCAGGATGGAGAATCACCTTTGCGCATCATCTTCGGCAATCAGGTGAACCGGCGATCCTTGAACGCATTCGGTAACTCACAGGGTAATTACGATTTCACTTCCATGATCACGCCAAAGCGCATCAAGCTGTTAACCAGGCTGGCGTTACGTGACAGCAAGGCGGACACGCTGATGGCGGTCTATCTTTCCCCGGAGCATGCGGAACCGCAAGTCATAGCCGATCTTGAGTGCAAGAATTACAAACACTGGTGTCGGCTCGTGACGCGATATTCGGATCAGCCGGGGTTCCGTGTTTTCAAGATCGTTGCACGTGTGGCCCGCCGGCCCGTGGAGATGCGAATTGAGGACGCACTGGAACCACTTTCCGATCAGAGTGACAGGTTTGTACGCGAAATGCTCATGGATGCCAAAACCCTATCGATCGTAGGCGCCATGATCGATGTGACGGACCAAGCTCTTAATTGCCGCCGTAACGACCATTACCCTGACCATAATGTCTATGAGGAGCCGATCATCAATAGTGATGATCTGCAATCCTTTGAACCTCCTCAAATGGTACCCATTCACTACATCCAGGAAAACCGAAGCGAAGACCGCTTTCTGGGGCAGATGCAGGTTGAGGTCGCTGTCGCCGGACGGCTCTATCTGGGCAAGACCCGGGATGTATCTGCCCATGGGCTGTCCGTCGAGATTACAGATCCGAATCTCGCTTTAGTCATTGAGCGCAAGGCAACTATAACCTTTCCAAAACTGGAAGCGAGAAGCTCAAGCATGGCACGTATCAAAGGTACCTTTCGCAACGTACCGGCAGAGATCGTAGGTGGACCGGCGGACGGGGAGCAGCTTTTGCGCCTCAAGATCAGTGATGCCAGCAAAGGCCGTCAGTTTTCCAATGCATTTTCCGGATTCCTGGCGAAACGCCAATCCGGTCTGCTACTCGAGACCTCGCATACGCTGCGTGCCGCCACATCACGCCTCTACTCATCGATCTTTATCGAAAGCAGCTCGACCCTGCCGGTCTTCATCTATTGCAGATCCCAGAATGACTGGACTTTCCGACTCGGCATCACCGCCTCCCCCTCACCGCTGGTCAGTTACTTCGAGGTTGCCGACGGCGAATTCGATTTCAGTGTCTTGGCCATGAATGGCCGCTTACAGCGGATTATGCAGGAAGCGACCGAACAGGGTTCGGCAGAGATCATCCTCTACCTCTCTAGAGAACGCCGCGGGAGCATGCCTGAATTTGAAATCAAATCCCTGGCCGAATTCGAAATTAGCGATGAAACACAGCGAACTGATTTCGTGCATCATGCTATGGACAATGATTTTCGCTGTGTCAAGATAGTTGTCAATCATCCTGACGTCCCACCAAAAGCAGAGGTTGAACAGGCGATCGATCGACTGGTACAACTTTCCCCTGGTCGCTGTGAACGCCTGAAAACCGATTTCGATAATCTGATTGCCATTGGCGACGTGGTTGATATCACCGGGTTGGTTGAGGACGTTTGGAATGAAACACCGACACCCGGCGCTACTGAGGGACCAACCGGGACAAATAAAAAGCCTATTGCCTAAATGTTAATATAGGCAAGTGTCCGGCATTCACTTTTTGCCAGTTGACTGTTTGTTATTACCGTGATTCTGTTGAGCGGCCTGTGGTGCGATATTCGATACATCCATCGGTGGCGAGAGAAAGTGCCCTTGTACATAGTTTATCCCCGACTCATACAAGAACCTTAAAATTGCTGCATCCTCCACATATTCAGCAATGGTTTTTTTACCCAGGGAGTGAGCGATATCGTTGATGGAGTGGACAATCGCACGATCGCTGGGATCGGTCGCCACGCCCCTGACAAACAGGCCGTCTATCTTGATAAAGTCCACCGGAAGATTTTTCAAATGTGAAAACGACGAGAATCCACTGCCGAAGTCGTCCAATGCAAAACGACAACCAAGGGCACTCAAGCGTGTAATCAGCTCATTGGCTGACACCAGATTGGATACAGCCGAGGTCTCGGTGATTTCAAATATCACTTTACCGGGATCAATCGAAGAATTGACGATGAGTGTTTCGATATCCTCGATCAATTGCTTATTGGTGATCGTTTGACCCGACAGATTGATGGTAAACATTCCCGTATAGCCTGTCTGCTGCAACGATGCCAGTTTCTTTACAGCTGCGTTGACAACCCAGTAGTCTATTTTGTCCATCATATTAAAGCGTTCCGCCGTGGGCAGGAATGCACCGGGAAAGACAATCCCCCACATGGGGTCATCAAGTCGCAGTAACAGTTCACTGATCTGTTGTTCCTGAGGCACGATCGATAGAAGCTGTTGGTAAATTGGCCCCTCGGTCTCCAACATCAATTCCGGAGGAATAAGCTCTACCGGGATTATGGGTTGATAGTGAAGTACAAGATGGTCCTGTACCAAGGCATTGTGCAGACGCGAAGACCAGCCCAGATCCAGATCCATCGCTTTTTTGCTATCGCTTTCTGGGATAAAAAGATGCGTACGATTACGACCTTCACCTTTTGCTATATGGCAGGCAATATCCGCATTGGCGAGTATTTCACTGGCTGATTCGGACTCCTTGTCGATCAGAGCAATACCGATTGACCCGTTCACTTTGTACTGTTTTCCGTTATAGATGAACATATGGCTATCAAGCATCTCACGATAGTCATCGGCCACCTGGTGGATACTTTCCTTGCATACATTACGTAATATGACGGCAAATTCATCACCGCCCAGACGGGCTAGCAAATCGGTGCTTCTAAGGCGCTGCTTTAACTGTTGTGCGATTTCCACCAGCAATCGATCACCCGCCACATGGCCCGCGGTATCATTGATATATTTAAATCGGTCGAGATCTATATATAGCAGAGCGCTGGTCTCTTTACTGCGCTTGAGCCGACCAGCCTCTTGGGTTAACTGTTCCTCGAAATAGCGCCGATTGTATAGTTTGGTCAGCGCATCGTGACTCGCTTGCCAACGCAGTTCTTCTTCAAGCAGCTTTCGTTCGGAGATATCCCGAAACGCAACTACTGAACCTTCGCGTTTACCCTTGATAGTCAGGGGATAAACCGTGCACTCCACCGGTATCGAATCGCCTGACTTATGCCAAAACAGGGTTTCCCGCGCGTTGAGAGGTGTACCATCTGCATAAGTATGTTGTAAAAAACAATTCGTTTCATCGATCGGATTGCCATCTTCATCGGTGTAATGAAAAAGCTCAAGTGCCGACTTACCGATCAACCGCACATCAGGTGCATATCCCAGAATTCGCCTGCAAGCCGGATTGACGAACGAGATATAACCTTCGGAACTCACCCCGTAAACCCCCTCGCCAACCGATCTGAGGATGCCACCAAGGCGTTCGCGCTCTTTTTCGATCGATTTATGGGCCCGGATATGCCTGCTCATGGCATCTATGCGGGTCAGAAACAGATCATCGCTTTCGTTTTTGAACATGCACTCAACCGCACCCGCTTCGAGTGATTGTTTGATTGCCTTATCAAGATAGGTACCGGTTATGATCGCTGTGGTGATTCCGGTAGTCGTTGCGTTGTCACGCAGTCGCTGACAGAGTACATCACCTGTGGCGTCCGGCATAAAGTAGTCAATGATTGCGATATCGAACCGGGAATCCAGTGCCTTCTCGTAACCCTCCCCTACTGTGGCGGCTGTCTCGGCCTCATAGCCATTGGCCATCAGCAGCCGCTGATACTTCACGCGCACTGTGCGGGAGTCATCCACAAACAGTACTCGAATTGGCTGTACTATTGAATTCGCGGTTGCCTCTGTGCGTTTTCGCTGATGCGCATCGATAAGCAGTTTTGCGATGAGGTCCGTGCTTTTCTGATAATCCTCCCAGAGTAGAAATGCGGAATTTTCTCTTCTCTCCACCCTCCTGATGAGATCGGCATCCGATTCATGGGCAAGTGTAAGCAGTGGCAGGGATGTATAGGTGTTTTTCTCTAGCAACGTACACAGTTCGTCTGCTCCGTGAACGGCATCACCGGGCCATCCCAATACTACCGCTTCGAAGGTTCCTCCATCATAAGAGCCCGGTACAAAGCGCCTAAGCGCAGAATTGAAGTCGAGATCGGCCTCAACCTCATAACCCGCTTTGATCAGGAGATTTTTTTCAATGTGCCGAATCGTGGCGGAAAGTTCGACCAGCAATACTCTTGGCAAAACTATTTTCCTTAAATAACAGCTAGATACAAATAGACCAAAAATCCATATCAATTGTACTGATATCGGAAAATGCCACTATTTCTTTAGCGCAGCCTCACCCTACACCCATTTGTACTGAGAAACAGGATCATTACTCGAAGGTAGATCTTCAATGCACAGGGTAAACAGAGTGTCGCCAATACCGTTAATAGGAAGAAAATTCTTATCCCAGCATCTTAATCAGAAACCTGATCATTGCGATTGCTCAGCATAGTCAAGATCGGTTTCCAGCATCACGGGTAATAAATCTGCGATCTATACAACGCCGGGTGACAAAGTTGTTTGAGCAAAACATGCTCGCGCTCCTTCTACAGTTCAACCTTGGCAAACATCCCGATTTGTAGGTTAAAGTAGAGGTATTTTCAGCAGCAACCATTTGGCGTCGTGTTACAGAAATGAGCAATCAATCCAATACTCCTCCTTACCAAGACGGTTTTCTCATTACTCTGATAATTCTTGCGATCGTTGGACTGATCTGGCTGTTTCTGCCATTTCTGGCGGCGTTATTCTTTTCCCTTATTGTAGCCACCGCCACCTATCAGCTGTTTCTGAAACTTCAACATCGATGGAAACTCAGCGATACGACTGCAGCCACCGCAATGAGCATTCTGATTTTTTTCACCGTGATTGCGCCCATCACTTACCTGCTGGTAGAGATTTCTTTGCGCACCGGCGAGCTATACGGATCGGTTCAGGGCTGGGTGGATGCACAGGATTCGGAGAGTCTGAAAAAGATCTATACCGAAACAGCCAAGAAACTTCCGTTCGATTTGGGTGATCAGAGCGCACTCATTGCACAACTGGATGCAAATCTCACGAAGCTGATAACGGTTGCGAAAAACACGGTAGTGTTTCTGTTGCGGAGCATATTCAGCAATACAGCCGGCTTTCTCACCTTCGTATTTCTATCGGTTTTCGCTCTGTTTTTCTTCTACCGGGACGGTGATGATATTGCACGTCAAATCAAAGTGCTTTCACCGCTGCCGAATCGCTACGATGAGTTGTTGATGGTGCGTTTCAGCAGCCTGGCAACCGTGTTGACCATCAGTGTTGTGATCGTGGCTCTGTTACAGGGCGTGAGTTTCGGCATCCTGATGAGTTTCCTTGGATTGCCGGCACTGTTTCTCGGCATTGGCATTGCGGTGACTTCCTTTATCCCGGTGGTGGGATCCGCTTTGATTTGGATACCGGTGGCTGTCTACCTCTATCTTCTGGGAGAGGTCTGGCAGGCGATCCTGGTAGTCGTTTGGGGCATGGTGATAATGGGGTTTGTGATCGATAATGTCCTGCGACCGGTGATGATTCAGAAGATCTCCAAAGGCCTGCCTGACGGCGGTAATCTCGGTGCGCTGGATCATACGTTGCTGACTGTTTTGTCGACACTGGCTGGCCTGATCCAGTTCGGCATCATAGGCATGTTGTTCGGTCCGGTCATCGCCGCCATGGCCATCGCTATTTTCGATGTCTACGAACAGATCCACGGCGACACACTCGATCGGGAGAATTGTTAAATCGTCATTCCGAAATAATATAAATCGTGCTGAATTCGAGAAGCCTGTTCCTCATCAGACATAGAGTTTCAGCTTAACCTGCCGCTATAGATATGAAGATCCCGCGTCACCCAGAGGTAATATTATGGACGTTTCCGGAGCCGGCTCCCCATCTGCCAGCATGCTAGCGAACATCGCGATCAAAACAGAAACCAGTGTGGCTGTGCAAAAGAAAGCGATGGAGATGGAAAAGCAGACCGCAGCGCAGCTCATCGCATCTATAGAGCAGAGTGCGCCGAAAGCAAACGCCAGCGGTTCCATTGGCGGCAATATCGATATTATGGTCTGAATCGGTTTTTCCGAAAATCATCAACCATATACTTGCCTCGGCAGCCATAGAACGACTTCAGGAAAGATAATACAGATAGCCAGTCCGACAGCCTGCAGGAACAAAAATGGAAGCGATGAGCGATAGATCTGACCCATTGTCACCTCGGGGGGTGCGACGCTCTTGAGATAGAAGAGGGCGTAACCGAAAGGCGGACTGATAAACGACATCTGCATATTGACCATATAGACCACACCGAACCATAGGGGCAGATCTTCGGAACTGACGCCCGGCAGACCGAAGACCCCGTCGAAACTCATGGTCTTCATCAAAGGGATGAAGATTGGCACCGCCAGTAGCAGAATCCCGACCCAATCCAGGAACATACCCAGGATCACCAGGATCACCATCATCAGAATCAGCACACCATAGGGACCCAGGCCGGTGCCGGCGATGGACTCATTGACGAATTCCTGACCACCATTCACCACATAGAAGCCGACAAACAATGTGGCTCCGAATATGATCCAGAGCACCATACCGGTGACCCTCAGGGTTGTGATAGCGGCGGATCGAATATTGTTGATGGTGAGACGTCGATGCATGGCGGCCACCACCAGAGCACCGAAGGTGCCGACTCCCGCCGCCTCAACCGGTGTGGCGATCCCGGCAAAGATAATTCCCAGGACCAATGCCACCAGAGCCAAGGGGGCGAACATATTGGCCAGCAGATGAATCTTTTCCCGCGTGCTCACCCGCTCCTCTTTCGGTAAAGGAGGTCCCCAGGTTGGCTTTATCGTGGTGGCTGCAGCCACATAGATGATGTAGAGACCGGAGAGGATCAGACCGGGTATGACCGCGCCGATAAAGAGCTCACCCACGGACTGCTGTGCAATCACGGCAAACAGGATGGCCAGGATCGACGGCGGGATCAAAATCCCCAGGGTGCCTCCAGCCAGAATGGAACCGCAGGCGATGGTCGGATGGTAGTGGCGGCGAATCATGGCCGGCAGGGCGATCATGCCCATGGTGACTTCAGTGGCGCCGATGACACCGCACATGGCGGCCAACAGGGTTGAGGCGATGATGGTGGAGATGGCCAGGCCACCGCGCAGCCCGCCGAGGATCTTGTAGACCATATCGTAGAGCTCTTCGATGATCCCGGCCCGTTCCAGCATCGAGGCCATGAATATAAACAGCGGGATCGCCGACAACTGGTAGTTGGTCATCAGGGGAAAGATGCGTGACGGCAATATATTCAGCATGGCGGCATCGCCGAACAGGAACAGGAAGACACAGGCCAGGCCACCGGTGACGAAGGCCAGGGGTAATCCGGCCATCAACAGGACCAGCAGCGAGCCGAACATAAGGACGGTCAACCAGACGATATCGATTTCCAGTCCCATGGTATTAGCCTTCCGGCCTCACTTCGGCATCCAGTGTCGCTGCGCCGGGTTTGATCACCACCGAAATATCTTTCAGCAACTGGGCGACGCCCTGTATCAACAACAGCAGCGCCCCCAGAGAGAGTGCCAGTTTGATCGGCCAGTACTGGATACCCCACTCGGAGATGGAGACCTCATTCACTTCATATGAGTCGTAAAAGAAGGTCCATCCGGTTACCAACAGGGTGACCATAAAGATAAAGAAGAAGATAGAGGTAAAGAGATCCACCACTGCCATGGTACGGTTGGAGAGTTTGTTGTATATCACATCCACCCGCACATGCGCCCCTTCGCGTAGGACAAAACCACCGGCGATGAGATACTGCATGCCGAACATGAGAAACATACTTTCGTGGGCCCAATTGGTGGGTGAATTGAAGACATAGCGGGCAATCACCTCGTAGTAGTAGACGAATACCGCAATTACCGACCAGTAAGCGACAAACTCCCCGGCCAGGCCGTTAATGCGGGAGATCACCCGATTGATGAGAAAGGGCTCAAGGCTGTCCTGGTGTTCCGCTTCGACACTGGGGCAGTGAAATCCGTCATCCGGTTGCAACTTCTCTGCCTGGTTACGCCTTTGGATCAGTTTTGGCATCACCAGCAGATCTATAAGTAGCAGCAGAAGCATGCCGGCTCCCAGAGCCTGCGCGATGTGGTTCCAGCGCTCACTCCCCTGTTGCGCATCTTCAAGTGACGCCCTGGCGCTGATCATCCTCTGCCTGGCATCGCTGAGACGCTGTTCTGCATTACGACGTCCCTTGTTGACCGCTTTTTCCGCACGCTGCACTTTAAACTCGGCCAATTTGATCCCGTTCTGTGCAGCTGAGAGATCGTCCCGTACACTCCGTACCTCTACATTCACTACCAGCAAAGAAGTGAAGAGCGCTATGAATGCCAGTGCCCAATAGCTCTTCAGGTAGAGCCTGTGCACGCCGAAAAAACCACCGACGACGAGCAGAAAGTAGCCGAGAGAGAGGGAAAGGGGTTGACCATATTCCTGGTGTGCGGATTTGCGGAACAACACCATGGCAAACAGGGGAAACAGGATCAGACCACTCCAGTAGAGCCAGTGGGGCAGTACAAAACTGATCTCAGGCATGGGATTGGATCTCCCGGCGGCACCCTACGCATGGCGCAGCAGTTATTCTTCGATGGATTATCGGGTAGTCCGGGGCCTGCCCTTGGGCAGGCCCCGTCAGCCTATCACTGGATCAGGCCTTCAGGCTATGCCCTTTGATCATCTCCTTATCCACGTATCCCAGGGAACCTGACATCATGTACTCCAATTGAATCTTGAAGGCCTTGGCTGCGAAGGCATCTTTGTTCGCCCATTTGTACCAAAGGGGTACTGAGAGCAAAGTGAAGGCTTCCACATCTTCCTCGGAGAGACGGGTGACTTCAGTACCGGCTTCCTCGAATTTCTTCCACGCCTTCTGATCGGCCGCCTGAATCGCCGCATGATGCAGATCGGAGTAGGTGTGCACCTCCATCTCCACGAACTGCTTCATGTTCGCTGACAGCTTATCCCAAGACTTCTTGGAGACGGTGAGATCCATCAGATCCACCGGTTGATAGATGGACATGAATCCCGGCGGCCCCATGGAAATGTACTTGGTCACCTGATGGAAACCCAGGGCATGGTTGATTGCCGGCCCGACATAGTCCGCCACATCGATGGTTCCCTTCTCCAATGCGGGAAAGATCTCAGACCCAGGCAACAACGTGGTCTTAGCACCGGCCGCCTGGAATACCTCCGCCACCATACCGCCAGGCAGGCGCATCTTACGGCCGCGAAAATCGTCTATCGATCGGATCGGCACCTTGGAGTGGATGATGTTGGGACCGTGATGAATCGGTCCGACAAAATGGAGTCCCACCTTGCCGAAGGCTTCCCGAGCCAGTTCCAGACCGCCAAGACCGTAGTAGAAGGTGTCCCATTCATGAGGATTACGCAAACCCAAGGGATAGGAAGAGAGAAAAACCGCCAAGGGCATGCGCCCGGCCCAATAGAGCGTGAAGGGATTCATGGCATCGAGAACCCCGTTCTTCACCGCATCGAACAGTTGGAACTCTCCCACTACATCCTTCGCACCGAAAGGCTTGAACGCCAGCTCGCCTCCGGTTTTCTCCACAATTCCGTTACACCAGTCCTTGAATATCTCCAGGCCGATACCACCGGGCCAGGAGGTCTGGATCTTCCAGGTGGTGGTCTCGGCGGCGACTGCGTTGCCGATGAAAGGTGCGCCGCTGATAGTCAGTGCACCGGCGGCAGCCGAGCGCTTGAGAAATTGACGACGCTGCATGTCAGCGGTATTTTCAGATGCTCTAAACTCCCGACCTTGTTTCATTTGAGTCATGTAACCCTCCTCGATTGTTATTCGCTGCAACTTCCGATTGGCCTATGGCCGCTCGAATCTATATGCATTGGTTATCTGTGTCCTTATCATCAACTCCAGACTAGCAGCCACAACTGTTATCGACTAGTTAGCTGCGATCCCGATATCCTCGCGTCACCGGAATTGCCGGCAATCACGAATCCGGCCATGATAGATCTCTTCCAGGTTAAGTTATTCAGCCAGCATTATATTTTCGTGTAACAACACCGCCATGATGATCGATCAGGATTCAGATCGGATCCTTAAATTCCTACCCGGAGGGTTTGTATGGATAACCCCATTCATAGATCATTAGCGGCCTGGTAATGCTGTCGAGTTATTTTTTACAAACAATGCATAGAGTTAGAATTCCATACGCATAAACCTTGTATTTCCTAAAACCCTGCTTGTCATGGCATGCTGTTTGCTATTTTGAAAGTCTGTTGTGGGATTGCCGGAGTACGACCATCAACGACGATCATGTCTTACCCGATCCGTTAAAAACTGTTCTCCTCAACTTCCAGAATCGCCAGGCTCACGTGCCTGCCCAACTGATCGTAGAAATTGGTCCAGGCCGAGAATCGGATGAGCTCTTTCAACACTTTGGGTTTCATTTCGTAATCGGTTAGCCCCTCTTCATAGAGCAGGGCCACTGCGTTATACAGCAATTCCAGATAGTCGCGGAATTCACTCACGATGCTGACATCACCGCTTGGCCCATGCCCGGGAACATAGTGTTTTACTGCAAGATTCAGCGCAACATCGCACGCGGCGATATTACCCATGAAGGTAGCATCATCCAGACGAGGAATCCGCTTATGCAGCACATTGTCACCCAGAAAAAGTACTGAATCCTGTACCACTTCTACCATAACGTCCGTGTCGCTGTGCGCCTTATCCGGAGCGTGGAATCGAAAAACGATACCACCGGCTTCGAAATTCGAGAGATCCGATGTAGACAACGTCGGTATTACGGCACGGGTTCCACGTGTAAACCCCTCGGTGTCCTGTTCCATTTGCTCAACCCACTCTTCCGCAGCACCGGCATGCGCTTGCCTGATCATATTGGGATGGGCGATCAGGACCACTTTGGGAAAAGCCTCGACAGCTGCAAGATTACCCAGCCAGTGATCGCCGTGCATGTGCGTATTAATTACATGTGTTACAGGTTTATCAGTGATGCTTTTTATCTGTCTCAGCACCATTCTTCCGGCTTGCACACTCGAACCTGGATCGATCAGTACCACACCATTTTGCGTAACCACAAATCCTGGATTATTAATGAACCCCTGATTCTCGACCGATGGATAGCCAAGCGGGCCATGGATAACATAGGTATGTTGCGCAATCTGTTCTACTGGATAATCACGCACACTATTTTCTGCAAGACTCACATTGGCAGTGAGTAGAAAAAGGAGTAAACAATGAAACGGTATTTTCATCATACGCTCCAAAATCATGCGGTTGTTTGCATCTCATCCAACAGACAGAATCAATGCAGCCAGTTCTTTGGTTACTGCATACGGGAAAGTGATTAAGCAGTAGATATTGCAAGCTTTCAGTATAGTTTGCTTTAGTCATATGTTTAAGCCGTCTGTCAATTCATTGGATCAACTGTTTTGACAGAGAGAATGACAGGAAATATAAACGACGTATCTTCGTACCCTCGAAAACTCTTCAACTTACCTCAAAATATCTGATTTATAATTCATCACAGGTAAAATAAGGGATTTATCAGAAGGGATTGATCGATGTATATGCGCCAGTATCAACAAAGCAGGCATATTGTGGGATTTTTCAAAAAACTAGGATTGAGTTATAATGCCCTATATATGAAATTTTTCATTGTTTTTCTTGTTATGACAAACTGTTTACTGCAGTTTGAAAACTGATATTCAAAGATATCATGGAGTTCTAGGATCATGGACAGGAACTTGCTCTCACTATCTATCGCGTTTTTCACTGCATACCTGTACATGGGCTCTACGCAAGCCGCCCTTTTCGATAGAGGTGGCGGACTCATCTACGACAATGTCTTGGATGTCACTTGGCTGCAGGACGCTTCCTATGCCGAAACCTTAGGGCTCGGAGTTCAGGGAAGCGGTAAAATGAATTGGGTGGATGCAGATAACTGGGTAAGCAATCTGCAGTTTTATGACAACATTCGTGATGTCACCTGGAATGACTGGCGAATGCCAGCCACGTTCATCGACGAATTTAATTCGATAGGATTCGACGAGACGGGCCAGAGCAGTGAAATGGCCTATATGTACTACGTCAACCTAGGATTCGAAGCAAATCCATCACTGGATGTCAACGATCCCATTCCGATGTCCGGCAATTACAATCCATTTGATAATCTACAGTACCGCAGTTACTGGTCTGACACACTGACGGACCTCACTACAAGTGCAAGGGCGTGGAATCTGCATTTCCATTTCGGCTACCAAAATTTCACTGGAATTCTGAGTGACGAGCTAAACATCTGGGCCGTCAGGGATGGTGACGTCTCTCCCGTCCCGCTACCGCCAGCCATACTATTGATGCTATCGGGTTTAGCCATTTTAAGCATGCTAAGGCGGGATAAAAAAGCCCAACACTGATATAACAGCTTAACGCAACTCACGGGACAGTTGGTCCATCACTACTTATGCTTTCAGCTATCGACCCGTGTGCTGGCACCGCAAGCGCTCCGGAACATACCAATCAGGCATACGGCAACAGATCAAACATTTACCTTGATATCAAAGGCGTCTAGCTCGTCAATACCCGATTCGAAATCAAGCCGAAATATTAACTTTCGTCTTCGATCTCGACCAGCGTTTCATCCGGGCTCACCGCATCGCCGTTCTGCACATAGATCTTCTTGACCAACCCCGCGATAGGGGACTGCACCTCGGTTTCCATCTTCATCGCCTCGGTGACCAGAATCGGTTGACCCATCTCGACCTTGTCGCCCTCGACGGCGGTACGAAGATTCCGCAGATCGTTAAGTGCATCGAAGATGCGGAAAACATCCATGCCATTCTCTGCGGACTTGCGCACGAAGGCACGCACCACATCATCGGAATAGTGCCGGTATCCCAATAGATTCTGGCCGCGCAGAAGCATCTGCAGCCGGGTCTTCGGCTGCGTTTGATCACATCGGTGCTGGGACCGATAAAGGTGATGCCGCGTCATGCACAGACCGCCGCCAGTTCAGGGTTTTCCGAGAGGAATCCATAACCTGGATGGATCGCATCACAACCTGTCGATGCCGCCAGATTGACGATCCGGTGTACGTTCAAATAACCCGCCAATGGATCACTGCCGAGACTGAAGGCTTCGTCAGCCTTCTTAACATGCAGGGAAAAGCGGTCCGCTTCGGAATAGATCGCGACAGAACGAATACCCATATCCGCACACGCACGAATAATACGAACGGCAATTTCGCCCCTGTTTGCGATGAGTATTTTACGAATCATAAATTATAAAAACACCCTTTCTTAATATACCTCAGCTCGCGGACATCAGATCTTATATTTCACTGCCGGACTTTAATTTCAGCAGACATCGACGCCCGCTAATCCACTCATGCCGGTCATGGTTGTTGGCTGAAATATAATATTATGGCGAATTATTGAATCCACTATTTTGAGAGAAATCAATTTTTGTCGCTGCCCACAGCTTGCCTCCTATTCACAGGAATGTTCCGCAGCAAATGAGGGCAACCTATTATAGTTAGGGTTCATTGAATGAAAGTATGCCGTTAGGCACTTCTCCTGATGCTTTTATCCCTGTCAGCCAGGGTACCCCTATCTTCCACGCCCAGGTAATCGATACTGATACGGTCACCCGCAACAGGACGAAAATGGTCATCGGCAAAGGCAACGTGATCCGGGTGTTCACGATAACTGTCGATCACCGCCGGGTGACAGAAACGAACCAGCCAGGTAAAACGATAGCGGGCTGCCTCCTGCACCGCGTTGCCAGTGAATACTGCCCTGACACCTGGAATTCGGGAAAGCACCCGCTGCCCTTCATCCATCATCTCACGCACCTGCTTTTCACTCGCATCGGCGTTGTAGATAATCAGGTGCTCAACCGATACCCAGGGATCGCAGTCCTTTAGAATTTCGTCGGCGCGACCGGCCGCCCCCCACAGACGCATGCACCGCTCGGCCTCTTGTGAGATGACATCCGCCGTACCGTTCACCAGTGCGGTGTAGCCCTGCTCTCCACGCTTCGCATTCTGTTGTATACGATGACCTGAGGCATCTGCCAGCGCGGTGTAGTAGTTTACCTTGCTGATGCCGTTGGCGATAAGCCTGCTGTACTGTTCATCAGCGAGGCCGGTACCGCCGTGGAGCACCAGCGGAATGCGCAAAGCCTCGTTGATCTCCTGAAGTCGCGCATAGTTGAGGTTGGGTTCCCCCTTCATCCTACCGTGCACAGTACCGATGGATATGGCGAGAAAATCAATGCCGGTACGCTGTACATACGCTTTCGCTTCAGGGACGGTGGTATAGACCAGTTCACCGGGATGGCGCTCGGCATCCTCTCCCTCGACACCGGGCACGTAGCCAAGCTCACCCTCGACCGGCACACCGCAACCCCGCGCCATTTCCACGACACCCAGGGTTAACGCCACATTATCTTCAAATGGACGGTGCGAGGCGTCGACCATCACCCCGTTACAACCGAGACTGATGGATCGTACAGCCGACTCAATGCTCATGCCATGATCGAGGTGGATCGCCACCGGAACTGTCGCCCGTTGCGCTGCGCGTTCCACCGCACTCATGAGCAGCTCGAAATCGAAATGCGCAAAGTGGGATTCTGCCAGTGATAGTATCACCGGTGAGCAGCAGCGTTCGGCGGCCGACATGATACCGGTGAGAAAATCGAGACTGACCACATCAAAGGCGCCGACCGCATAGCCATTGCAGTAGGCATGATCGAGCATCCCCTTCATATCAACGATCGGCATAACAATCTCCTGAAAAATAGAGCGCCACCGGGCAACGGCAAAGGCCGTCTGCAAGGAGCGGCACACCGGGTGAATACTGATGCCACTTTACGTGCATGTTCAGATTAATATAATTTAAAGATCTAAAATGTTTCGTTTTATTTTAATTTAACTATATGTACAGACGACTGACACTCCACCAGCTCGCTATCTTCACTGTAATGGCACGCCATCAAAACATGACCCGGGCCGCTGCGGAGTTACACATGACAACACCGGCCCTTTCGATACAGATCAAACAGATGTCTGAGGCGATAGGCGTGCCGCTGCATGAGCAGGTGGGAAAACAGCTCTACCTGACGGATGCGGGTCTCAGGGTTGAACAGGCGGCCAGGGATGTGCTGGCGAGACTGGAGGGGCTCTCGACAGAACTGGCGGAGCTGCAGGGGCTGGAGCGGGGTACACTGAGGCTCTCGATCATCACCACCGCAAAATATTTCGTACCGCGTCTGTTGGGGGAGTTCTGCCAGCAGCATCCTGGGATCGAGGTGGCTTTGGAGGTCATAAACCGGGACCAGTGCCTGACTCGCCTGAGCCAGAATATGGACGATCTCTACATCATGGGTCGGGTACCCGCCAGCCTGGATGTCGAGGCAGTGCCGTTTATGCAAAACCCCCTGGTGGTGATTGCGCCCACAGGACATCCCCTTGAAGGCACAAAGCGCTTATCCGCAAAACGATTGTCCGATGAACAATTCATCATGCGCGAACAGGGTTCGGGCACGCGCCTCGCCGCCGAGCGCTTTTTCGAGAAGCGGAAGATGGAACTGAAGACACGCATGACCCTCGGCAGCAACGAGGCGGTCAAGCAGGCCGTCGCAGGCGGCCTGGGAATAGCCATTGTCTCCCAACACACGCTCAGTCTGGATGCAGCATCCGGCGCCTACACTGTGCTGGAGGTAAAAGGATTCCCACTGCTGCGGCAATGGTACGCGGTCTATCTCAAGCGGAAGCGACTTTCAGCCGTAACCGAGGCCTTCCTGCAACACTTGATCGATGAGGGTGAAAGCCAGACTAACCGAGAATCAAATGCCGTATGAACTTGGCGTGCGCACTGGTTGTATCCAGCCTGACAATCTATAACAAACCAATCTACAAGCCTAATCGGCAGCCCCTTGAACCTCCGTCCAGGGAAATGATTCGGCCAAGACCGATCCCTTTAAGTGAATATCTTGACCATTCAATGAGTTAAAATGCAGAACAATTGGAACGACGCCACGTTAAAACAGAATTGCCATAAACCAATGAGCATTTTCATCCTTCTGAAATACTCATTGGTCATTACAGACAGTGAAGCCAATGCTCTCTGATTGTGCGCATACCCAGCTCAATTCTGAACCGGTATTGTTATGGCTAGTCTCCGTTGGAACTCATCCCCACTGATTTTTCGAGAAGAGATTGATGGTCGTTCGATTGTTTACTCAAAGACTGGTCAATTGCCCTGAATCATAAAATTATGTTGAGGTTTGAGGAATGAAAATATCTATCGTAGTGTCATGGCGGTTGCGGTGCCTGTTGCGTCTGCCTATCTCACCCGAACATAATTTCAGCCTGCACGCTATACTTTATAGAGTATGTGGTTTCATGTGTATGCACTGCTGTTCTGAACAGTGTTTCGAGGCGGTACAGCATCAAAACATACATTAAGTTGTACTTTGCATATGATAAAAAAAGGTAATTCACGTTGGCGCCGGCTTTGCAATAGGGCTGGTGTGTTGCTATCGATTCTGATATGCGGTTTGACTGTACTGAGTCCCCCATTGTCCACAGCTGAACTGGCGAATCCCCGTCAAGTATTGGTCCTTAATTCATACCACTCAAGCATGGATTGGGTGGTTGATATTCAGCGTGGCGTGTCCGATACGTTACGGGATCAGGCAGATGATACCGAAATCTTTTCGGAGTACATGGACACCAAGCGGATCCCTTTCACGCCGCAATATGAACAGCAGGTACGTGACTTTTTACATAACAAGTACGCGGGACGCCAGTTTACGACCGTACTCGCCACGGATAATAATGCCTTTGACTTTATGCGCCGTCATGGAGAGGCGCTGTTTCCCGGCGTGCCGGTGGTGTTCTGCAGTGTCAATTTCTTCAAGGACGAACTGCTGGAGGGGTACCCGAATTTTACCGGTGTGACGGAGAGCTACGATGCCAAAGGCACCTTGTCGCTGGCGTTGGCGCTGCATCCCAACACCCGACAGGTCTTTGTGATCAATGATCACCTGCCGACCGGGCGCGCCACAGAGGCGGAGATCCGTGAGCAGTTGAGTGGTATGGGGCTGACGATTCCTGTCCGTTATGCGGATAAGATACCAATCGCCGAACTCGAAGAGCAATTGACCGCGCTACCGGCGAATAGCATCGTCCTTCTCGGCAACTACTACCGGGACGGCCTGGATCGCTTCATCCCGCCCAAAGAGAGCTCCCGCCTGATTACCAACAAGAGCAAGGCGCCCGTCTATAGCATGCTGGAGTTTCGTATCGGACAGGGGGTGGTCGGTGGCTATGCCGTCAGTGGCTATCGCCTGGGGCGTGCCGCAGGGAGTTTGATGGCGGAGATCCTCAGCGGTAAGCCGGTTTCGGAGGTGCCTGTTCTCAAAACCGGCGTGAATCGGTTGATGTTCGACAGTATTCAGTTGGATCGCTTCGGGATCGATCCCACCAATCTTCCTGTGGGCAGTACGCAGCTCAATCTTGACAGAGCCCTCTTCACGCAACAGGAGAGAATGTGGCTGGAGCAGCACCCCGTGATCCGAATCGCCCCGGATCCCGACTTTCCACCTATCGAATATTTTGATGATAGCGGCGCTTATCGTGGCCTGGCTGCGGACTATGTACGAAAATTGGAAGAGAGGATCGGAATCCGTTTTGACATTGTACGTCTGAAAAACTGGGACCAGGCAGTCGCCCAGGCACAAAGTCGCGAGGTGGATATGTGGGCAGCGGCCAGCCCCACAGAACAACGCCTGGAGTATATGTCATTCACCCAACCCATGATTGATGTCCCCGCTGTCATAATGACACGGCGTGACGAGGAGGGGGTGCTGGGAATGCAGGACCTGATCGGGAAGCGGGTAACCGTTGTCTCGGGTTATGCCGCGCATGACTTTCTTTTAAAAAACTATCCGACGATAGCGCTCGACGTGGCCCCCGATATCCGCAGTGCATTGCGCAAGGTCTCTTTTGGCGAGGTGGACGCCATGATCGGGAACCTTGCCACCTCTACCTATTACATGGAACAGGAGGGGATCAGCAACCTAAAAGTGGCGGGAGAGTCAGGTTATCGCTACAGGCTGTCCTTGGCGATACGCAAGGACTGGACAATGCTTCGGCATATACTCGATAAAGGGTTGAGACTGATCACTGATGAAGAGCGGCGCGCTATCATGGACAGATGGGTGCGGTTCGATGTGGCGGACCGGGCATGGTGGCAACTGTCGCGAGAGCAGTGGATTGTACTGCTTGGTACGCTTGCGGTATTTGCTGCGGTTATCATCCTGACCTGGAATTTGATACTGCGGCGGCGTGTCAGGGAACGGACAGTCGATCTGGCCAGGATCAATAAAAAGCTGAATGAGACCAACCGGCTGTTGGGCGAGAGTGAAGAAAAATACCGTCTGATCTTTGAAACCTCGGAAGATCCTATGTGGTTGATAGAGGGCAATCAGTTCATTATGACCAACGAGGCGTCATCCCGCCTGCTGGGTTACGAGAGCCCGGAACAACTGGTCAATACGCCGCCCTGGGCGTTATCACCGGAATTCCAACCGGATGGGATGTCCTCCGATGAAAAGGCCAAGGCAATGTTGGCCCAGGCCATGAAATACGGCTATAACCGTTTCGAGTGGGAGCATATGAAGCGCGACGGTACGACCTTTCCGGTGGAGGTGTCCCTGACACGTATACCGTACCGCGGACGCTCAGCCATATTCTGTATGTGGAATGACATCACCGAACGTAAAGCGGCCGCGTTGGAGATTCAGCGCCTGGCCACCCATGATGCCCTCACCGGCCTCGCCAGTCTGCGTCTGGCGGAAGACCGTATCGAAATGGCGATTGCCAAGGCGCGAAGGGAAAACTGTAAAATGGCCGTGCTGTTTATCGATCTCGATGGGTTCAAGAAGATCAACGATGAGTATGGTCACGATGCGGGTGATGCGCTGCTGAAGGAAGTGGCGGTTCGTATGTCCGCTATCGTGCGTGAGGTCGATACGGTCGCGCGTATAGGCGGTGATGAATTCCTGATTATATTAAGCTGTATTGCGACGCTCGCGGATACCGATCGTGTATCGGCTCAGTTGATTCAGGCAGTGGGTCAGCCCTGTTTCTTTGAAGGCAATAAGTTGAATGTCGGTGTCAGTGTTGGCGTTGCTATCTACCCCGATCATGGCGATACGCGGGATGCTCTCGTGCGGAGTGCTGACAGGGCCTTGTATGAGGTAAAGAGGGGAGGTAAAAACAACTTCCGTGTTGCGCATAAAGTTTAGGCGGAATAAATGCAACGTCTCTGACCGACAAGACTGAAAGTTGCATCAGATTTCCAGATCAAAATAGATTTGTAACCCTCTAATTGTCAATCCAACAGAATAACACAGCTTCATATCCCTTATTTATGACCCGCATTTCAATTCATACAAAAGTCAGCCATGCCGCATACATCGAAAGTAGCTGCAATCCCGTTGAGGGTGATACTTAGGCGTTTCGTGCTATCCAAACCATGCAGTAGTGGTGAAGCTCTCTGAACAGGTAGCAATTCGGGCGCTGCTGGACACTCACCCAGGTGTGGATTTTCCACCTCTATCCAAGAGCCAGATGGTTGAAGCATTGCCTATTTTCTACAATGTTGTAGCGAAATGAAAGTAAATGTATGCTTCTAATAGTTTGTCTATTTTTTTCTTAGTGTATTACTGTGCCAGCGCTTAAACACAACCTAAACAATATATTTAACCATGCAATAAGACAGCATTTCTGGCGGTCAGACCGGTGTTCATACCAGTGCCGTGGAGCTGAAAATCTCTCTCGAGATTGTCGGTGTTGTGACTAAGACTGACTGCGATTAAATTACCGGTGTAAAGCTACGCGATGCAGTGAAAAAACGAGAATTAAACAGGGCTGATCCTACTATTCCGTCAGCAGGAGACTGGTGTGGATACATTACTTTCCAAACATTGGCATCATTTATCAGCAGATGAAGTCGAGGGGCTTCTGGAGACCAGCGCGACGAAAGGGCTCGATATCTTTGAGCTGGAGCATCGTCACGCCCATTTCGGTCCAAATCGTCTAACGCCGCAAAAGGGCAAAGGTCCGCTGGAGCTTTTCATTCTGCAATTTCATCAGCCGCTGATCTATATCCTGCTCGCCGCGGCACTCATTACTTTTCTCCTGCAAGAGTGGGTCGACAGCGGTGTTATTTTCGGGGTAGTGCTGGTCAATGCCATCGTTGGATTCATCCAGGAATCCAAGGCGCTGAAGGCCATCGAGGCCCTGGCACAATCCATGGAAGGTTCAGCCACCGTAGTCAGGGCTGGCAAGAAAACCGTTGTTCCCTCTTCTGATGTCGTCCCCGGCGACCTGGTGCTGATGCAATCTGGGGACAAGGTGCCTGCCGACCTGCGTTTGGTGCATTCTCGGGAATTGCAGATCGATGAATCCACTCTGACTGGAGAATCCGTGCCTGTACAAAAGCGGACTGAAGAGTTGGCCCAGGAAACCGTGCTGGCCGATCGTCATAATATGGCTTATTCATCGACCCTGGTGACCCACGGCACAGGTGCCGGGCTGGTGGTTGCCACCGGCGATTCGACCGAGATCGGCCATATCAATGCACTTATTTCCAGTGCCGAGATACTTGCCACACCGCTCACGCGTAAAATCACCCAATTCAGTGGTGTTCTGTTATGGATCATTCTGGTCCTGGCCGGATTGACTATTCTGGCCGGGTGGATGCATGGCGGCTCATTGCTGGAAACCTTCATGGCCGCGGTAGCGCTGGCCGTGGGCGCAATACCGGAAGGATTGCCCGCCGCCATGACTATTATGCTGGCCATCGGCGTCAGCAAGATGGCCAGGCGCAATGCCATCATCCGCCGCATGCCGGCTGTGGAAACACTGGGTAGCACCACGGTCATCTGTTCCGATAAAACCGGCACCCTGACACAGAACCAGATGACCGTTAAGGAGGTTTGCGCCGGTGGCGGATGCTATGAGTTTGCCGGCACCGGCTACGCGCCGGAAGGGAACATTTCCCTCAGCGATTCCGTCATCGACGTCAAAGCACATGGCGTACTGATTGAATGCCTTCGCGCCGGTCTGTTATGCAACGAATCCCGTCTGATCCATAACGAGAATAAATGGGGAATCGAGGGAGACCCGACCGAGGCCGCCCTGGTTTCCGCAGCACTGAAAGCGGGTCTTACGGTGGATTCCTCCGAACAGGAATATCCTCGTATCGATACCCTGCCCTTCGAGTCCGAACATCACTATATGGCAACCCTGCACCAGACGGCCGCCGAAGCCCACGGTATTATCTACATGAAAGGCTCCGTGGAGAGCATCGTTTCGCGTTGTCAGGACGCATTGGATTCCAATGGAGATCGCACTCAGCTCGATACAGATCTGATCGATCAGCAAGTAGAGGAAATGGCTACACGCGGTCTTCGCGTGCTGTCCTTTGCCAGAAAGATTCCAAGCGCACCTACCTCATCAGTCGGTCACGCTGACGTGAGTGAGGGCCTGACTTTCTTGGGCCTGCAGGCAATGATGGATCCCCCCAGACAGGAAGCAATAAGCTCTGTAAATACCTGTCAGCAGGCAGGGGTGCGGGTGAAGATGATCACCGGTGATCATGTGGTAACTGCTGCATCCATCGCTCATCAGATCGGTCTGGATGGCACCACCAAGGACAATATGGATGATTTTGCTATCAGCGGCCACGCTCTGACCGAACTAACCGATCAGAACCTGGTGGATGCCGCTGGAAAAATCGCAGTATTTGCCCGTGTTACGCCCGAACAGAAACTACGTCTGGTCGAGGCGCTCCAGGCCCAAGGGCATGTCGTGGCAATGACAGGCGATGGTGTCAACGACGCGCCTGCGCTCAAGCAGGCCGATATTGGTGTCGCCATGGGCATGGGAGGAACAGAAGTGGCCAAGGAAGCGGCTGACATGGTACTGACCGACGATAACTTCTCGACCATCGAAGCGGCTGTCGAGGAAGGACGCGCAGTATTCGATAACCTGGTCAAATTCATTACCTGGACACTGCCGACAAACGTGGGGGAAGGCCTGGTAATTCTGCTGGCGGTCTTTCTCGGCGTCGCTTTACCCATCACCCCGGTACAGATTCTATGGATAAACATGACGACTGCCGTACTGTTGGGTTTGATGCTCGCCTTCGAAGATAAGGAACCGGGTATCATGACCCGGCCACCCCGCCGTCCTGAAACACCTGTGATTACCCAGGAGCTGGCCATACGAATCGGGGTGGTGAGTTTGATGCTGGTCGCCGGTGCTTTCGGTCTCTTCGAATGGGTGCTGAGTCAGGGCCAAAGCCTTGAAATCGCAAGAACTGTGGCCATGAACATGTTTGTATTCGGCGAGCTTTTCTACCTGTTCAATTGCCGCTCGCTGCGTTACAGCATGTTTCAGCTAGGTGTATTCTCTAACCGATGGCTGATCCTGGGCGTGACGGTAATGGCAGGGTTGCAGATACTCATGACCTACGTCCCAACAATGAACCTGCTTTTCGGGACCGCGCCGATCGGTCTTGTAGAATGGGGTTTGATACTGGGTGGCGGCCTCGCGATCTATACCGTTGTGGGCACTGAAAAATGGATGCGACGCCTTAAGCATAACGAGTAAAAACACATCAGTATTCGAACTGGGCAAGTTGTTTGGGTCAGTAAAAGAAGCGCCAGTTGAAAGCAAATCCCTTTTACTTATCCGAGCACACCATGTTTTCTAAACATGGCGAGGAGCCGCTCCAAATGATGATCTAAATGGGCTAACAACTCATCGGCGGAAAACCTTGAATCGACCAATCCCGCCAAATCACCTTCGGGTTTGAAATCTTCCCACAGTTTATGTAGCAGTTTCTCTTTATCCGTGGACCCATCTATATACCTGACAACACGTGCAGCGAACTGATCCAGATGTATTCCCGCATGATGAATAGTTGGAATATGACCGTCCCCACGCAATATACCCAGGCGAGCTACTGCATCCATCTGCCAATCGGGCAGGCCGACTGTGTCGCCAACCATATCAATTGGTCTTGCATGGAGGATGCCCTTCGCATAAAGCATCAGCATTTCATGGAGCATTTCATTTTCCTGCGCTGCAAAATGATCGCCACCGTTGCCACGCACCCATTCTGCCGCTCGACTCACTAATTCAGCAAAAGAGACAGGTGTTGGAAAATAGTCTGTCAACAAGGCTATTCCCGCCTTGGTCAAGGGATGGGCAATTTCGTACTTCTGACCTTCCGAATGCTTGAAAGGCGCCGGCTTGTTTCGGCGCAGGTCCAGTTTGTTAGGTGGGCGTAAATCAGCTATCCATGCGAAGTTACGTAGCTGTTGTATATCCGGCGAGCGAGAAGGCTGCCTGGCTTTATGACACAGCAGGCTTTGATGAAAACTGCGGTTCAATAAAAAATCTGCCTGTTGCAACCGTTCAATCGGATCGTCAATCATGTTAAGAAATCGTTCAGCCTCTTCTCCCAGGTAGCCGGGAAATTGCATCTCAAGCACAATATCAACGATATAGTCCAGACCATGTTTATTTGCCTCATTGATGAAATCGGTAAGCAACACAGGTTCATTATAGGTTTCCAGATACTCATGATAGAGGTAGCTGGGATGTGCGTTGCGTATGCGCTCTATTTCATCTTTCAAATAGTACAAGAGCGCTTGCTCCGATCCCCCCAATCCCGCATCGAGAAAATCCAGGTAATTTTGAGCGGCATCCAGCCTGGCACGCGGCGACAGGATATCCCGCACCTGATACAGCAGCATATAGCGCAGCATCCCTCGCATACGCCATCCCGGGTAACTGTTATAACTGATATAAGCCACGCCCTGTGGGCTGAGTAACTGCGAAGAGAGTTCATTTATCCGTGTACGAACCTCGGGAGGTGACCAGGAATAGACACCATGGGTGATGATGTAGTCGAACCTGAGCCCCTCATCCTGCAGCTCAAGTATATCCGCCTGCCTTATTTCGCAGTTTGCCAAACCAAGCTCAGCAATCCGGGATGACCCTTCCTGCGCCTGTTCAGGAGATAGCTCAATACCCAGAAAATAGCTATCCGGCAAACGCGCTGCCATGGGTATCAGGTTACCTCCGCAGGCACAGCCAAGTTCCAGGACATTGCAATTTGTCGGTGGAACAGAATCAATCCCATACAGACGCGCCAAACATGCCAAATGTCCTGGATGTGTTTCAGGTAAAGGAGTAGATTCGTATGGTATTGCGTCGTAGCTATCAGCAATACTCATGGGTATCTCCTGGGATAAATATTTGGATTGAAGCGATCATCCCCCATCAAACCAATATAAAATGTGTGTCACAGGGCAGATGGAATTTTGAGTGCTATTGGATTTTCAAAGATTCTATTTTCCATCCAGTTGAAAAAACCAAAATTCTCATCATGAAACACATTTTTTTAAGCGAAACGGTCTGCCAAGGCCGGAATTAATGATGTCCACCCCGACAATAGCACCAATGCAACTTTCAAAGCGACATGCAATCACCCCACACCCGGATCTGACGTGGTGATATCATTGGGCTTATCCAATTAGTCGAATTTTGACTGACTGAAAGAGCGAATAAATGCATGGTTAATCCACCAACACACAGGGCCAGAAAAAGATTCGGCCAGAACTTCCTCCACGATCCCGGCATCATCCAGCGCATCGTTCAGGCCATCGATCCGCAACCGGGTGACAACCTGGTAGAGATCGGGCCCGGGCAAGGGGCCATCACCACCGAGCTGTTGCCCCTGATCGGTCGTATGCAGGCCATCGAACTCGATCGTGATCTTGTGGGACCGCTGGCGGAGCGTTGTGCATCGCTGGGTGAATTGCAGATCCACAATACGGATGCCCTGAAGTTCGATTTCACACAGCTGGCGGAGGCGGAGCGACCGCTCAGGGTGGTAGGAAACCTGCCCTACAACATATCCACACCGCTGCTGTTTCACCTCCTGGACCAGGCCGATCAGATCCGCGACATGCATTTTATGCTACAGAAAGAGGTGGTGGATCGCATGGCGGCGAAGCCTGGGAGTAAGACCTATGGTCGCCTGACAGTGATGCTGCAGGTCAGGGCCGAGGTCACATCGCTGTTCAGCATCGGACCCGGCGCCTTCAATCCGCCACCCAAGGTCGAATCCGCCTTTGTGCGTCTGCTGCCGCTGAAACCGCCCCCTTACCAAATCGATGATTGGGATCGCTTCAGCAGACTGGTCAGCCAGGCCTTCTCTCAACGGCGCAAGACGCTGCGCAACAGCCTGGGCAAGCTGTTGACGGCGGACGCCATCACGGCAGCTGGCATCGATCCCGGCAACCGGGCGGAGCAGCTCAGCGTGGCGGAATTCGCCAACCTGGCGAACCAGGCATCCGTATAACAACTAAACGATAACACCTTGGTCAGTCTGTCTGCGTATCGATTGCACTGGGTAGAAAAACCGGTTGTCCAAATTCAACTGAGTCAAATCCGATTTTCAATATGCACTTGGAACAAGACAGGGAAATTGAATACAGTGAATGTCACCGATCGGTCAACCCGGCAAGGCCATAGGTAATATTCACCACAATAATTTGACATTCTGTGTCAGGCTAACGAATCCACAACACCCTGCCAACCGGTCAATAGCGTTTGTCTATACTCTGGTCATACTGCTCAGAATAAACAAATCAAGACATGGAAGTACTATGAAAATCACCACGCTGATTATAGAGACACTCGGCAACCATATCGAGGAAACCTATCTTAGCCTCTACGGTCCACAGGAACCGTTGTATCCCAAGGCCCTCAATTCCGCCGCACGCATGGTACTGGAACTCATAGCAAACAGCGACGCCCTGTATCACGATGTCCACCATACCGTGCAGGTCACACTGGTTGGCGAGGCGATTCTGCGGGGTCGCCACATGGTCAAACGCGTCAATCCTGACGACTGGCTGCATTTTATGGTGGCCTGCCTGTTGCACGACATCGGATACGTCCGTGGGGTTTGCCCCGGCGACTCCGATACAGCGTTTGTCATCGATGCAGAAGGAAACCACATTACGCCACCGCGCGGCGCCTCCGATGCCTTTCTCACACCCTATCATGTCGACCGCGGCATCCTCTTCGCCAAGAACCGCGGGAAAGATGTACCCTATGTCGACACCGAACGCCTGGCACGCGCCATTGAATTGACAAGATTTCCTGTTCCGGACTCGGCAGACCATCAGGAAACTGATACAGAGGCCGGTCTGGTTCGTGCAGCCGATCTCATTGGCCAACTTGGTGATCCCGACCACATGCGCCGGTTGTCAGGACTCTACTACGAGTTCGTTGAAACCGGGACTGCCGAAAGACTTGGCTATTCCAACGCCGCCGATCTTGCGGAGGATTATCCGGTCTTTTTCTGGAACAAGGCGCAGCCCTATCTGAAAGACGCCTTGCGCTACCTTCAGCTGACCCAGGAAGGCAAGCAGTGGATTGCGAATCTGCATTCACACGTGTTTGCCGTGGAGCACAACCAGTTTTACCTGGGGCCGTTCAGCGGTAAGAAGACTACAGATTAGAATTATCTCATCCAACCGCAGATGGTCTGCCGGTTGTTCGCGGCTTCGCCGCCAAATGGCTTGATGACAACGACCGCTCGCTATCGGCTGAGAGTGACAACGACATGGAAGTTCGCTCAGGCGTAGAAGCGGATGCTAATTGTCATAAGTCAAACACATCATAGACGCACTATACAGAATAGGATGCCTGACCAACCCTATCTGAATCAGGTCACTCCTATCGCGACCCTGCAGTAGATACGCGATATCTAACTCTTAACCGGGGAGCGTAGCCATGCGCCAGACAAAACATTCCATTCCCTTAATCCTGAAGGGTTTTTTCCTGATATCCAGCTTATTGCCCCTATGCGCGAATGCCTGGACCGACGATATCACCGAGACGGCCTATGTCAATACCGTCTGCGAACTGACACCTGAAGCGCAGTGTTCCTGGGCCATTCTGATCGATCTGGAAGCCCCGGGGGTGGATATGCATGAGTCCTCCCTTGCATCCGCCCGTCTCGACAGATCGAATTTCGAGCGGGCCAACTTCTCACGCGCGATATTTCAACTGGCCAATCTCAAGGACACCAATCTCATGCTGAGTAATTTGGAGCACGCACACATGCACGGCGTCAATCTGCAGAACGCCAACCTGATGTTTGCCAATCTGAGCGGCGCCAGTCTTTTCGATGCCGACTTGAGCGGAGCGGATCTGCGGGGAGCGAATCTGGTAGGAGCCATCCTGATAAAAGCCAAACTCGATGGCGCAACCTGGACTGACGGCCACATCTGCGCAGAGGGCTCTATTGGAGAATGCAAATAGCTTAATCGTAGCGGCATAAATCACTTCGGCTCAACATTCAGAGCCGCACCCTTTCGACTCTGATCGTTTGAGCCTGCCGGATCACCGCGGTGTGGCAACCATGGAGACTTCCTGTGCCGGCTTCAAGGTATGCGCAGCCCACCTGATCAAGCGAAATCCTGATTCGCCAAACCCCAGCCGTTGCGCCCAATTGGCCGCAAAGCGATCGTAGCCAAAACGGCGCACGCCGCTCGAAGCGATTTCGAATCCACAATCATTCACCAGATTACCCAATGTCTGTACATTCCATGCGTACAGATGATGGTTGGGTTCCTGCGGATCGTATTTCCGATAGCGCTTCTCTTTTTCATAGGGAACGAACAACAACAGCTTGCCATCATCTTTCAGCAAGCGGCGTATCTCCGCCAATACGTCAACCGGTACAGGGACGTGTTCAAGCACATGGTGACAAACCATCACATCCACTGAGTGGTCCGACAGGGTGGATGTATCGGAGACGAACTCGATACCCTGCCTTTTCAGCATAGGCTCCAGATGCTGCGCCAGATCGAATCCCAGACGTTTGTGGCAATTCAGCCTGGCCATATTCCAGCCAAAGCCGACACCATACTCCATCACCACATCTGACGATCTGACCTGTGGTGCGATCTTCTCATATCTGAGTTGGGCTACCCAGGGAAAGGCATTGTCCGGAATTTCGCGTTTCTTGCCGTGATACTCGCGACCCTGATCACCCTGATAACGCTCTTTGATTCGATCTTCAGTACTCATCTAACAGCCTGGCGACTCCTCCATCAATTAAAATAACTATACCACGGCTACTCCCGATACTCAGGACAAGCACGATTGTGGCAATCCGTCACCCACAGACAATACCGACGATATTTACAATCCCCCTACAAGGTCGCTCGATTTTTGTAGGCTTGCAACTCGGTAAACCGACCCCATATGTTGTAGATCACTGGGATTTTTCGTTGAAATCCGCTTACAAGCGGCTGGATACAACATAAAATCAAGAAGCTAACCAGCAAATAGACGCCAATCACAAATATTAAAAAAGCAAATCCGTTGCCACTGTGGGCATTTGCTAGATGTCCACAGATTAAACATTAATATGATTTGTGATATTTAACGGTGATAAGCGCTTATTGAAAGCGAATCTTTCATTCTGTTGTAGATTGATTTCAAAGGGCAATAAATCAAAAAGGTACCGGCATGCAGGAAGAAGAGAACAACCAAGAAGAGATTATTGAAGTCTTGAGCGGACATACCCTGGCACGCTCCAACGAGGTCCTGCCAAACCTGATCCACCTGTTGCCCGTCTCGGCAAGACCCTTTTTTCCCGGCCAGGCGGTACCTTTGCTGATGGATCAGACCCATTGGGAGGAGACCATGGATGCCGTGATGGCCTCACCTCACAATCTCCTTGGTGTGGTGCTGTCCGATGCTGAAACCGCCGAGAGCGCCACCCCGGAGAGCTTCAAGAGCATCGGTACCGTATGCCGCGTGCACCGGGTACAACGGTCCGATAATCGACTGCAAGTATTGGTGGAGTGTCTGCAGCGTTTTCGTATCGATGAGATTGTTCACTCACAGACACCGTTCACCGCCCAGATCGAATATTTGCCCGAACCGGCCAGCGACAGCAAAGAGATCAAACCTTACGCAGTCGCAATCATCAATACCATCAAGGAGCTGCTGCCCCTGAATCCGCTCTATGCGGAAGAGCTGCGCATGTTCCTGGACCGCTTTGGACCGGATGATCCGTCCCACCTGACCGATTTCGCCGCCAGCCTCACCACATCGGATAAGTTCCAGCTCCAGGCGGTACTGGAGAGTATCGAACTCCTGCCCCGCATGGAGAAGGTACTTGAACTGCTGCATCGGGAACTCGAGGTGGTCAAGGCTCAGGCATCGATCCGCAAGACCGTTGAAGAGCGGATGGAGAAGCAGCAGCGGGAATTTCTGCTGCGCGAGCAGCTGAAGGCGATCCAGCAGGAGTTGGGGATAGAGAAGGATGACCGCACGGCAGAGCTGGATAAGTTCCGCGAACGCATAGAGAAGCTGACCCTGACCGAACAGGCCCAGGCCCGGGTCGAAGAGGAGATGGACAAACTTGCGGTGCTCGAACCCGGCTCACCGGAATACTCGGTAACCCGTAACTATCTGGACTGGATCACCCTACTGCCCTGGGGTGTGCATTCAGAGGACAAACTCGATCTGCAGTTCGCCCGCAAGAACCTGGATAAGGATCACTACGGCCTTGAGGACGTAAAAGAGCGCATCCTGGAATTTCTCGCCCTCGGCATAATGAAGGGTGAGATAGCAGGTTCGATCATCCTGCTGGTGGGCCCACCCGGGGTCGGCAAAACCTCCATCGGTCATTCCATTGCAGATGCCCTTGGGCGGAAGTTCTACCGATTTTCAGTGGGCGGCATACGAGACGAGGCGGAGATCAAAGGCCATCGCCGCACCTATATCGGCGCCATGCCGGGTAAATTTCTGCAGGCGATGAAGGATGCGGGGACCGAAAATCCGGTAATCATGCTCGATGAGATCGACAAGATCGGGGCCTCCTATCACGGCGACCCGGCCTCCGCATTGCTGGAAGTGCTCGACCCCGAACAGAACAGCGACTTCCTCGACCACTATCTGGATCTGCGTTTCGACCTTTCGAAAGTGCTCTTTATCTGCACCGCCAATCAACTCGATACCATTCCCAGACCCCTGCTCGACCGAATGGAAACGATCTCACTCTCTGGCTATATCGCCAGTGAGAAGTTGCAGATCGCCAGAAAATACCTGTTGCCACGCCAGCTGAAACGCGCGGGACTGAAACGCAGCGACCTGAAACTCAACAGCAGCATCCTGCGCGCCATTATCGAAGGGTATGCGCGGGATGCCGGTGTGCGCCGGCTGGAGAAGCAGATCGGAAAGATCGTTCGCAAGGCGGTGGTACGAATCCTCGAGGGAGGAAAGAAGCCGATCGAGGTGACGCTGGAAAATCTGAAGGATTACCTGGGTGGCCCCGTATTCAAGGATGAGCGCAATCTGAGCGGTGCCGGGGTGGTGACCGGCCTGGCCTGGACCGCCATGGGTGGTGCTACTCTCAATATCGAGGCCGTCGCCACTCATGAATTCAATCGCGGCTTCAAGCTCACCGGCCAGCTGGGCGATGTGATGCGCGAGTCGGCCGAGATCGCCTACGGTTACATCGTCAGCCATGCGGCAGAATTCGGTGCGGAACAGGCGTTCTTCGAAAAGGCCTTCATCCATCTCCATGTGCCGGCGGGAGCCACCCCCAAAGACGGCCCCTCCGCCGGCATTACCATGGCCTCGGCACTGCTCTCCCTGGCGAGGAACAAACCGGTCCGCAATATCGCCATGACCGGTGAGCTGACATTGACCGGACAGGTCTTCCCGGTGGGCGGCATCCGTGAAAAGGTGATTGCCGCACGGCGTGCCGGTATTCGGGAACTCATCCTGCCGGAAGATAACCGCAGCGACTATGAGGAGGTGCCTGAACATATCCGCAAAGGACTCAAAGTCCATTTCGCCTCGGTGTTCGAAGACGTGGTGCCGCTGCTGTTTCGCGGTAAAAAGTGAACGACCTCTTCTGTGCGGCAACAGATATGGAAAATCGTCATTGATACACATCAAGGTTGCATATCGATCAGCGGATTAGGGTACGCCTGAAAATCGATTCGAGGTAGACAAGATATGGGATTGATCCCTCTCGGCGAACGTCCCGCACCATCCACGCCACCATCGGGATGGGCGCCATTCGCATTGGGTTTTCGCCCCTTCTTTGCCCTGGCCGGACTATCCGGACTGATTTTAATGGTCCTGTGGATCGGTTTTTGGCACGCAGGCAAGGTGCCCCCCTCTGCCTACTACACGACCATCGACTGGCACAGCCACGAGATGCTGTTCGGATTCACCCTTGCCATCATCGCCGGTTTTCTCCTCACTGCAGTGCGAAACTGGACAGGCATCGACACCCCGACCGGGAAACCGTTGGCATTACTGGCACTGTTGTGGTTGCTGGCCAGATTGGTACCGTTCGTTCCGTCTATCCCTTCATGGCTGGTCGCACTGACCGACCTGCTGTTCATCCCGGCATTGATCTACGCCCTCTATACACCACTGACGAAGGCTGAGAATCGCATCAATAGACTCTTCCTCCCCTTGCTGGCAGCGATGGCTTTGGCCAACCTGCTTTACCATTTACAAGGACTCGGAGTGACCTCCACGGGACCGCGGGGACTCACCCTGATGCTCAATCTGGTCCTGCTGCTGCTGATTTTCGTCGGCGGAAGAGTGTTGCCCTTTTTCACCGAAAAGGCGGTCAATGGCGCAACTCCCCGGTTCAACAAGCAGCGGGAGCAGTTTGTCTATGCTGTCTTCATCCTCTGGACCCTGGGAGAGCTGCTGCTCCCCCAATCAGGATTGCTGTTTCCTCTTGCGTTTGGCGTGGCGGCCACCCAGGCCTGGCGTCTCGCCGACTGGTACCACCCCGGTATATGGCGGCGGCCGATCCTGTGGGTGTTGTTCAGCGGACTGTTCTGGCTGACACTCGGCTATTTTCTAAAGGGCTTGTCCCTGCTGAATCTGTTCCCCGCCAATCTCGCCATCCATGCCCTCACGGCAGGCGCCATTGGTGTCTTCACCCTGGGTATGATGGCCAGAGTCGCTCTGGGACATACCGGCAGGGAGATCGAACCCAACAAATTCATCACCATTGCATTCATCCTGATCAACCTTGCGGTGATCATAAGGGTATTTCTGCCGGTGACAGGCCTACTCGGGTACGAAACCTGTATCGGCCTATCCGGCTCCCTGTGGGCACTCTGTTATCTGCTCTTTGTTCTGACCTACCTGCCGATTCTGGCACGTCCGCGGATTGACGGACGTCCCGGCTAAATCTCAGGTTATCTGGCGAATCGCCACTAAAATAGCCTAACACTATCAAGAGTAACTATGTGATAGATTATTAGTTATTGAATATTTTAGTATTTGCTAATATTCTTTCGCTCCATAAGTGACGCAGTAACTACTTTACAACTTTTTCAAACACAAACTGAGGAACAACTCATGTCCAAAATCGTAAAAATCGCAGCCGCTGCTGCTCTGATCGCCGCTTCCGCTTCTGCTTCTGCATGGTGGGGCAATCCTTGGAACAACGGCTGGGGTAACGGCAATGATTTCATGGGTGACGGATTCGGTGACGGAGACTTCTCTTTCAACATGAGCGGTAGCGCTCGTGGCGCCGGCAACGGTTACGGCCGTGGCTACAACAACTACTACAACCGTCCTTACTACGGTTACGCCCCTTACGGCGCTCCTTATGGCGCTCCCGTTGCTCCTTACGGCGCTCCTGTTGCTCCTCAGGCTGCCGCCCCTGAAGCCAAGTAATCAGCTTTCAGCGTGAGCTTGCATTGAGTCCGTTAGCCGGACTCAAACACAAAAGCGGACTTCGAGTCCGCTTTTGTGTTTATACATAACGATTAGATTTTCAGCGGGCCTTCTGTAGAAGTCGAACAATCTTACTGGGCCATGATCTGCTGCGGATGCGGTGAATCAGCAAATCTCTTAGCATCGCTGTTCGCTTCAGTCACGATTACGGAGGTCCAAGCCCGGCATTCCGCTACAGATCCCAATGTGGATCAGTACCCAGTTGGTCTGTTTTATTGGTTTTATAACGATAGGGTTCGCCCTGTTTAACCGCTGCCAAGGCATCCTTGAGGGATACATCAAGATAGTAACCATACATCTCGATTGTGTTGACGCCGAGCATTCGTTTATGCACTTCCTTGCCCTGGTGATCCAGAAACAACAGGGTTGGGGTTACCCAGGTGTTGTAGTTAGAGGCAATGCTGCCCGGATAAACACTGTTACCCTCAAAATCGATGACATTTTCCCCAACGTCAATCAGCAGTTCGGTGATTATGACCTTGTCGTCGTAGTCTCCGCTGACCACCATCGGGTTCAATATCTCCCGCTTGAGCTGCTGACAAAAGGGACAATGGTCCTGGGAAACCATCAGCAGTATCGGTATCTTTTCGTCGCGGGCCTTTTTCACCAACTCGGTAAAATCACGCACCACCGAGACCGTTTTGCTGCGCCAATCGGCCGACATATCATCAACGATCAGCAAGGTCAGTATCAGTACAGTCAGCAGCCGGGGCATTATCTGTCCAGAATCCGGGGCTGCTAACAGGCCCTAGAACGGAATATCATCATCAAAGTCATTATCCGGCACTGAGGTGGGTGCCGACTGCTGGGGCCGGGAAGCAGCCTGAGCCTGCGGAGCATCGAATGAGGCTGTCCCGCCACGGCTGTCGAGCATCTGCATCTCGCTGGCCACGACTTCTGTGGTGTAGCGGTCCTGTCCGTCCTGCCCCTGCCATTTGCGGGTACGCAGGCTCCCCTCCACGTAGACTTTCGATCCTTTCTTCAGATACTCGCCGGCAATCTCGCCCAGGCGGTTGAAGAAGACCACCCGGTGCCACTCGGTGCGCTCCTGCTGTTCACCGGTACTCTTGTCCTTCCAGCTCTCGGAGGTCGCCAGGGTCACGTTGGTGACGGCGCCGCCGCTGGGCATATAGCGGGTCTCCGGGTCCTTGCCCAGGTTGCCAATCAGGATTACTTTATTGATTCCTCGAGCCATTGGTAGTTCTCCAGTAGTGTTGCCGCCCCTTCCGTTGGGGTCTTGATTCTGAATCTGAGGTGCAGTCTACCCTTGCACGGCATATCCATCTAGGACTTCTTGATCCACCCGCTTCAAATCAACCTTGAGATAGGCGACCCGATCCTCCGGTATGATGACCGCCTCGGCGACACCGTCGAGATTTTTCAGCTCCCCTGCCAACAGAAAGGCCTGATCCTCGTCCAGCAATCCCACCGGTATCAGGTAGTTACTCAGGTAGTCGGGCTCAGACATACCCCAAGCCACCAGCAGCCAGATCGCGGCCATGGCCGCACAGAGCAGGAAGGTACCGTCGATCCCGTAACGGGTATGAAACCAGCCACCCAGGGCACCGCCTAAAAAAGCGCCGATGAATTGTGAACTGGAATAGACTCCCATGGCGGTTCCCTTGCGCTCGCCGGGGGCAATCTTCGCCACCAGTGAGGGAAGTGTCGCTTCCAGCAGATTGAACGCGGTAAAGAAGATCAGCAGACCCAGGACCATCCCGGCAAGCGAATCGTGATAACCGAACATCAGCATCGACGCGCCGAGCAGGGCCACCACGCCGCCGATGAACACCGGGCGCATGCGGCGACGGCTCTCCGCCAGGATCACGAAGGGAATCATGGCCGCCATCGACAACAGCATCACCGGCATATAGACCCAGGTATGGGCGTTCTCCGCCACCAAGGCCCGCAACGCCAGCGGGTAGGCGAGAAACATGGCGGTGAGCGACATGTGCAAGGTCATGATACCGAAATCGAGACGCAGCAGCTCAGGCTCCCGCAGGACCTTGCCGAACTGTCCCGGCACCGCTTCGGCATCCCGGTGGAAATGGCTCTCTGCCGGGGTGGGTACGACAAATACAACCAGGCCGATGCCACCCAGCGCCAGCACCGCCGTCAGCCAGAATATTCCCGGCACACCGATCCAGCTGTTGAGAATCGGCCCCATCACCATCGAAACCGCGAATGCAATCCCGATACTGATACCCAGGATCGCCATGATGCGCAGGCGACGCTGCTCCCGGCTGAGGTCCGCCGCCAGTGCCATGATGACCGCCGCAATCGCGCCACTGCCCTGCAGGGCACGCCCCAGGATGATCTCGTAGATCGTATCCGCGCCGGCCGCTACCGCACTGCCCACGGCAAATATCAGCAGTCCGGCGATCAATACCGGTTTACGCCCGATCCTGTCCGACAGCATGCCGAAGGGGATCTGCAACAGCGCCTGGGTCAGGCCGTAGATACCGATGGCGAGCCCGACCAGCAGTGGCGTGACATCCGGCAGCTCCTCTGCGTAGATGGCGAATACCGGCAGGATCATGAACAGACCCAGCATGCGCAGGAAAAAGAGTCCGGAGAGGGAGTAGGCCGCCTGTCGTTCTACCGCATTCAATCCAGTATCGTTGCCACGCCCACTTCTCATCAAAACTTTGCTTTGCCTGTGAAATAAAAGAGGGCGTATAGTATCAGGTTCGCTCAATTCAATGCAGTACTACCTCAATAAGTTTATGGACACCATCAGTATTCGCGGCGCCCGCACCCACAACCTGCAAAACGTCGATCTCGAACTGCCGCGGGACAAGCTTATCGTCTTCACCGGACTCTCCGGTTCGGGTAAATCATCACTCGCCTTCGATACCATCTACGCTGAGGGCCAGCGCCGCTACGTGGAGTCGCTCTCCGCCTATGCGCGGCAGTTCCTGTCATTGATGGAGAAGCCCGACGTGGACCATATCGAGGGACTCTCGCCGGCGATCTCCATCGAACAGAAGAGCACCTCCCACAATCCACGTTCCACCGTCGGCACCATCACGGAGATCTATGACTATCTGCGTCTGCTGTTCGCCCGGGTGGGGACACCCCGCTGCCCCGAGCACGACACCACCCTGGAGGCACAGAGCATCAGTCAGATGGTCGACCAGGTGCTGGCGCTGCCCGAGGGCGAACGCATGATGCTGCTGGCGCCTGTGGTGCAGGAGCGAAAAGGCGAACACCACAAGCTACTGCAAGAGCTGCATGCCCAGGGCTATATCCGGGCACGCATCGACGGTGAAGTGTTCGAACTCGATGATGCCCCCACCCTGGAGCTGCACAAGAAGCACACAATCGAGGTGGTGGTCGATCGATTCAAGATACGTGAGGATCTCGCCACCCGTCTGGCGGAGTCCTTTGAGACCGCCCTCAACCTGGCCGATGGGCTGGTGCGGGTGGCCTGGATGGACGGCAGCCAACCGGAGCTGCTCTTCTCTTCCCGTTTTGCCTGTCCCCATTGCGGCTATAGCCTGACCGAGCTGGAGCCCAGGCTGTTCTCCTTCAACAACCCGGTCGGCGCCTGCCCCACCTGCGACGGCCTCGGAGTGGAACAGTTTTTCGATCCGGCAAAGGTGGTCGCCCACCCGGAACTCTCTCTGGCCGGTGGCGCGGTGCGTAGCTGGGACCGGCGCAACGCCTACTATTTTCAGATGATCACATCCCTTGGACGTCATTGCGGTTTCGATCCTGAAACCCCCTGGGAGACCCTGACGAAAAAGGTACAGAAAATCATTCTGCAGGGCAGCGGCCGCGAAGCGATTGAGTTCAGTTACTACAATGAACGGGGGCGTTCGGTGAAAAAGCGCCACCCCTTCGAAGGGATCATCCCCAACATGGAACGGCGCTACCGGGATACCGAGTCCAACGCGGTACGCGAGGAGCTCTCCCGCTATATCTCCAGCCAATCCTGTCCCGATTGCGCCGGCACCCGACTGACCCAGGCGGCGCGGCATGTGTTCATCGACAGGCACAACCTCCCCCAGATCACCTGCATGCCCATCGGTCTGGCCAAGCACACTCTTTCGTCCCTAAAACTGCCAGGGAAGCGGGGCAAGATCGCCCAGAAGATCCTCAAGGAGATCGATCAGCGGCTCCACTTTCTGGTCAATGTGGGGCTTGATTACCTGACTCTCGACCGCAGTGCGGAAACCCTCTCCGGGGGCGAGGCCCAGCGCATCCGCCTGGCCAGTCAGATCGGTGCCGGCCTGGTCGGCGTCATGTATGTGCTTGATGAACCCTCCATCGGCCTGCATCAGCGTGACAATCAACGTCTCCTCGACACCCTGACCTACCTGCGGGATCTGGGCAATACAGTGATTGTGGTGGAGCATGACGAAGAGGCGATCCGCAGCGCCGACCACGTGGTCGATATCGGCCCTGGAGCCGGCATCCATGGCGGTCGCATCATCGCTCAAGGCACTTCTGACGAGATAGCCAAGAGTAAGAACTCACTGACAGGGGAGTACCTGAGCGGTAAACGCATCATCGACACCCCGGCTTGCACCAACGCGATCGATCCGGCACGCAACCTGGAACTTCTCGGTGCCAATGGCAATAATCTCAAGTCGGTGGATCTGGCGATTCCGGTAGGCAGTTTCTGCTGCATCACAGGCGTGTCGGGCTCCGGCAAATCAACCCTGATCAACGACACCCTCTACCCGATATGTGCCGCCGCCCTGAACAAGGCCAACACCACCCCCGCACCCTACAGTGAAATACGCGGGCTCGATCATTTCGACAAGGTGGTGGACATCGACCAGAGCCCAATCGGCCGTACCCCCCGCTCCAATCCCGCCACCTACACCGGGCTTTTCACCCCGATCAGGGAACTCTTCGCCGGCACCCACGAAGCCCGCTCCAGGGGATATACACCGGGGCGTTTCAGTTTCAATGTCAAGGGCGGGCGCTGCGAGGCCTGCAGCGGCGATGGGGTGATCAAGGTGGAGATGCACTTCCTGCCCGATATCTATGTGCAGTGCGATGTCTGCAAGGGCAAACGCTACAATCGCGAAACCCTGGAGATCCGTTACAAGGGTAAAAGCATAGACCAGGTGTTGGGGATGACGGTTGAGGAGGCTCTGGCCTTCTTCGATGCGGTGCCGGCAATCAAACGCAAGCTGCAGACCCTGATGGATGTGGGACTCTCATACATCTCCCTGGGACAGAACGCCACTACCCTCTCCGGGGGCGAGGCGCAGCGGGTCAAGCTATCCCGCGAGCTCTCCAAGCGGGACACCGGCAAGACCCTCTACATCCTCGACGAACCGACCACCGGACTCCACTTCCACGACGTCAACCATCTGCTGGAGGTGCTGCACCGGCTGCGTAACCACGGCAATACCGTGGTGGTGATAGAGCATAACCTGGATGTTGTGAAGACCGCTGACTGGATCATCGACCTGGGACCCGAAGGTGGTGACCGGGGCGGTGAAATCGTGGCCCAGGGAACACCCCTGCAACTTGCGGACAACGCTGACTCGCACACGGGGTGTTATCTGAAAAAACTCAAAAAATAGATGGTTGAGGCGCGTCAGTCTCAGTGCCATCCCTGCAGTGCACGCCGAATAGTGTCACTGAATTGCTCGATGCGGACTGTATTCAAGTTCTCACTCTTGTAGAGGCAAAGATAGGTGAGTTTGCTCCTCTTGGCGCAGGTTCCCAGTAAAGCATATTTAATTACCCGCCTCACCGGTTGCCGCAACAACAGCCGGTCCACCCACCAGGGCGAACCCAAAGTCGTAATCACAAGCACCCGCCTCAAGCGGTCCAATCGCGGTTTGATCGGACCGAAATCACTGGCATGATCATAAGCGAAGCCAGGCGCCCAGACCCGGTCAAACCAACCCTTCAGTATGGCGGGAAAACCAAACCACCAGGTTGGAAACAACAGTACCAGCCCTTCCGCCTCGCACAAACGCTCCAGCTGTTCTGCAATATCCGAAACGTGATAGCTGCCGCTGTAGTAGCTGGCTCGTTCGTCCACTGTGAGCGCCGGATTGAAACCCTGGCCATAGAGGTCTTCCGTCGAAATCTCATGACCCATATCCTTCAACTGAGCGATCACCTGGCGGGCAAACTGCTGGCAAAGACTCTCAGCCAATGGATGAGCCGTAACAACAAGGCACTTCATGCGCTTTTCCCGGTCCTACTATCTACTGTGCGGATTTGATTATACGTGTCCCGATAGTGATTCCTATATTTTACCGGTTGAGGCACTCTTTGCTGTTGAGGGTCGATACGGGTTAGACGGGTCATCGGTTACCGAATAAGCACGCTATCGCCTCCAACCGATAAACAACAGGATCAAGAATAGACGTCGATACTCCATCGGGTCTGACCATGGAACGGGATACTCAGCGTTTGACCACAATACCGACAGTAAGGTTGAAACATGACAAAACAGTACGATTTAATCGCCATCGGCGCGGGCAGTGGCGGACTCTCGGTGGCGGAACGTGGCGCCAAGTATGGCGCCAAATGCGCAGTTGTCGAAGCCAAGCGGATCGGCGGCACCTGCGTCAACCTGGGATGTGTGCCGAAGAAGGTGATGTGGTATGGCGCCGGGATCGCCCATACCCTACATGACGCCGCAGATTACGGTTTCGACATCGACGTAAAAGGCTTCTCCTGGGAGACCCTGAAGCGGCAACGCGACGACCATGTGGAAGGGATAAACAGCTGGTACCACACCTATCTGAAAGACTCCGATATCGATGAAATCACCGGTTATGCCCGTTTCATCGACGCCCATACACTGGATGTGGAAGGTGAGCAGCTAAGCGCAGATCATATTGTCATCGCATCCGGCTCCTACCCGGTGGTCCCGTCTGTACCGGGCGCCGAATACGGTATCACATCGGATGGATTTTTTGCCTTGGAAGAGTTGCCGCAACGGGTTGCGGTTGTCGGCAGCGGTTATATCGCGGTTGAAATCGCCGGTCTGCTCAACGCAATGGGCGCGGATGTCACTATGCTGTTACGTGGCGAACAGCTGCTGCGACCATTCGACGCCATGCTGCGTGAATGCTTGATGGAGGAGATGATCAATGCCGCTATCAATATCGTCACTTCATCCCGGATCGGTGAAGTTAGAAAAGTGGCGAATGGGAAGCTGGACCTGATCTGTGCCGATACCGGGCAAAACATAGGCCGTTTCGATCAGCTTTTATGGGCGATCGGCCGGGCACCCGCGAGCAGCGGCCTGGATCTGGCCAATGCCTTCGTCACCACGGACAAACAGGGCTATATCCCCACCGACGCCTTCCAAAACACCAATATTCCCAATATCTATGCGGTCGGGGATGTCACCGGCCGGGCTCAGCTTACCCCGGTGGCCATCGCCGCCGCCAGACGACTGGCCGACCGGCTTTTCGGCGGTATGCCTGAACGCAAGCTCGACTATGAAGCAATCCCTACCGTGGTATTCTCCCACCCGCCCATTGCAACAGTCGGCCTGACCGAGTCGCAAGCAAGGGAGATTCATGGCGATGCGGTCAAGATCTATCAATCCCGATTCACCCCGATGTATCACGCCCTTACCCGACACCAGAGCAAAATGGCCATGAAGCTGGTTACCGTCGGAGCGCGGGAAAAGGTTATCGGTTGTCACGTCATCGGCAGCGGCGCGGACGAGATGCTGCAGGGCTTCGCGGTGGCAATCAGGATGGGTGCCACCAAGCAGGATCTCGATGACACCATTGCCATTCATCCGACTGCCGCAGAAGAGTTGGTGACCATGCGTTGAAAGGGATGACGACCTGAAAGCAGATCGTCTCACTCACGCCGCTTGGCCAATACCAGGGCGTCATAAAGCATGATGATCACCCCGATAGTGATCGCGGAGTCGGCCACATTGAAGGCGGGAAAGTAGTGTTGCTGATAGTGAAAATGGAGAAAATCTATCACCTGACCGAACAGAATCCGGTCGATGACATTGCCGATGGCGCCACCGATGATCAGGGAGAGGGCCACGGCGACCCACTGCTCGTCGCGTTTCAGGCGCCATAGCCAGCCGATCAACACGATGGTCACACCAATTGCCAATACGATAAAGAACCAGCGTTGCCAGCCGCCCTGATCGCTGAGAAAACTGAATGCCGCCCCCTTGTTGTAGAGCAGGGTGAGATCGAAGAAAGGCAACACTCTGACCGACTCATAGAGGGTCAAGGCCGACTCGGCCAGCTGTTTGCTCACCTGATCCAGCACTATCACCAGCAGCGATAGCCATAGCCATTGTGTCATCCTGTCACTCCTCATAGGCGCATTCAGGCAAAGCGGCGAGTCTCGCCAATCCCGACTACATTCTCGACACAGCGCCCGCAGAGCTGCGGGTGTTCGGCATTGGACCCGACATCCTCACGATGGTGCCAGCAACGGACACATTTATCATGACTTGAGGCCGTGACCCTTACCGCCAGTTCCAGCTCCTCATCCATCGTCGCATCCGCCGGTTTCTCCTGCATGGGATATACCCGCGCCTCTGAAGTGATCAGGACAAACCGCAGCTCATCCTCCAGCTTATCCAGGGTTGTCTTCAGCTCATCACTGCAATAGATGTCGACCTCGGCATCCAGTGAGGAGTTGCCCTCGGCGCGGAACGCCTCCATCGCTTTGCCGACACTCTCTCTTGCCGCGACAACCCGCTGCCAAAATTCACGATCGAGACGATCATCGGCATCGAGCGGAAAGAGATCTTCATACCACTGCTCCAGAAACACGCTCTCACTGCGCTTTCCGGGCATGGACTGCCAGATCTCGTCTGCGGTAAAACTCAGGATAGGCGCCAGCCAACGGACCATCGCCTCGATGATATGATACATGGCCGTCTGACAGGAGCGGCGCGGCAGGCTGTCCGCCTGGGTTGTGTACTGCCGATCCTTGATAATATCGAGATAGAATCCGCCCAGCTCATTGACGCAGAAGTTGTGGATCTTCTGGTAGATGAGGTGAAACTGGTAGTTGGCGTAAGCGGCGACGATCTCCTGCTGCAGTTGCAGGGTACGATCAACCACCCAGCGGTCGAGTTCGATCATCTGCTCCGCTGCAATCTTGTTCTGAGCAGGATCGAAACCGTTGAGGTTGGATAACAGAAACCGCGCCGTGTTGCGGATACGCCGGTAGGCATCCGCAGTGCGTTTGAGGATCTCATCCGAGACACTCATTTCGTTGCGGTAGTCGGTTGCCGCCACCCAAAGACGAATGATGTCTGCACCCAGTGTCTTGAGCACCTTTTGCGGTGCCACCACATTGCCTAGGGACTTGGACATCTTGCGCCCCTCGGCATCCACGGTAAAACCATGGGTCAGCACCTCTTTATAGGGTGCGCAATCATTCATGGCCACCGAACTCATGAGCGAGGATTGAAACCAACCACGGTGTTGGTCGGAACCTTCAAGATAGAGATCGGCGGGATAGTGCAGTCCCTCCCGTGCATCCAGTACACAGTGATGCGATACACCGGAATCGAACCAGACGTCGAGGGTATCGGTGACCTTTTCATAGGCCTCTGCCCGGTCACCCAACAGGGTCTCGGGGGAGAGTTTGAACCACGCCTCGAATCCCTCTTCCTCAACCAGTTTCGCGACCTGTTCAATCAACTCCGGGGTCTGCGGATGGAGTTCGCCATCCTGTTTGTTGATGAACAGCGTGATGGGTACCCCCCAGGTCCGCTGCCGGGAGATACACCAGTCGGGACGATTCTCCACCATGCCCTTTATCCGTGCATGCCCCCAGTCCGGCATCCATGTCACATTGTCAATTTCGCGCAAGGCGGCCTGGCGCAGGCCATTCTGGTCCATACCGATGAACCATTGCGGTGTGGCGCGGAAGATAATCGGCGTCTTGTGCCGCCAGCAGTGGGGATAGCTGTGGCGCAGCCGCTCCTCGTGCATCAGGGCGCCGCGCTGTTTCAGGACATCGATCACCTTCTCGTTGGCCGCCAGGACATGTTCTCCGGCAAACAACTGCGTACCCTCCACGAAGCAGCCATTGCCCCCCACCGGGTTGTCCACCGGCAGATCGTAGCGAACGCCCACCATATAGTCTTCCAGGCCGTGGCCGGGTGCGGTATGTACCGCACCTGTACCGGCTTCAAGGGTGACATGCTCACCCAGTATCACCGGTACCTGTCGATCGTAGAAGGGGTGCTGCAGCTTCAAACCCTCGAATGCTTCACCCTTGGCATAACCCACCACCCGATAGTGCTCCACGCCATACCGATCCATGACATCCTTGAGCATCGCCTCGGCGATCACCATCCGCTCCTTACCGTGCCTACCCTGGAACTCCACCAAGGCGTATTCGAGGGACGGATTCAACGCCACTGCCTGGTTGGCGGGCAGGGTCCAGGGTGTGGTGGTCCAGATCACCATCGAGATCGGCCCCTCGCCACACCCCTCGGGATTGTGGTGACAACGGGAGACCAGGTCATTTTCATCGATGACGTAGAAGCGCACATCGATGGCGAAAGAGTCCTTATCCTGATACTCCACCTCGGCCTCGGCCAGCGCGGAACCGCAATCGGTACACCAGTGAACCGGCTTATAACCCTTCTGTACATGGTTGTTGGCGACGATCCTGCCGAGGGAACGGATGATGTCGGCCTCGAATTGATGATCCATGGTCAGATATGGATTGTCCCAGTCACCCAACACACCGAGACGCTTGAAGTCCTCCCGCTGCCCCTCTACCTGCTTGGCGGCATACTCACGACACGCCTTACGGAATTGCCCTGTGGTCACCTTCTTGCCGGGTTTGCCGATCTTCTTTTCCACCTGCAATTCAATCGGCAATCCATGACAGTCCCAACCCGGTACATAGGGGGCATCGTAACCGTCCAGGGTACGGCTTTTTACAATCACATCCTTGAGAATCTTGTTGACTGCGTGGCCGATATGGATCTCTCCGTTGGCATAGGGCGGTCCATCGTGAAGGATAAAACTGGGCCGGCCGGCGCTGACTTCGCGAATCCGATTATAGAGCTCTTTCTGCTGCCACTTTTTCAGCATTTCCGGCTCACGTTGAGCCAGATTGCCTCGCATCGGGAAATCGGTTTTTGGGAGATTGAGGGTTTGCTTGTAATCGCTCACTGCCGGCTGCCTGTTGTGGGTGCGAAAAAATAGCGTATTGAAACTCAAAATCGCGCTTGGCGCAAAATTTCCCGGCTCAACTACAACTGTTTCTGTCCGGTAAGCACTTCAACCTTTGCAGGCTCCAGGTGTTTGTCTTTCATAATAGCGGCAGGTAAACCACGTAAGGCCAGTCAACACAGGAATGTGCTGTCGGGGCGTTGAAGAAAGAGAAGCATCTGGCACCGGCTGTCGAAGTGACACACGCTGAAGATATGCTTGGGTGTTAGTTTACAGTAGAAACGGATGAAATCGTCACTGAAAACAGCCGATTCATGCCAAAACAACCAAACGCCCATCACAGTTGCACGCCTACACCCTGTTAACCACCGCTACCGCTCAGGGATTGTCGGCCACAGCCAATATCTCTCTGGCCTGTTCCGCATCCCGCCATATCTGCTGCCGTAGCAACTCGAAGGATTCAAATCGTTGTTCATCCCTCAGTTTTTGCACAAACTCCACGCTGACGTGTTCGCCATAGACATCCTGATTGAAATCGAACAGATGTACTTCCAACAGATAGCGGTTATCCCCTTCCACCATGGGTCGATTGCCGATATTGGCCACACCGGGCAGATCCTTGTCGCCTATCCCCTCGACTTTAACCGCATAGACCCCATGCAACGGACTCACCAGACGATGCATGTTGATATTCATGGTGGGAAAACCGATTGTGCGCCCCCGCTTATTTCCATGCGCCACCCGCCCGCATAGCCGGTAGGGTCTCCCTAGGCACTGGGCGGCACCGTTCAGGTCGCCGAGGGTGAGAAGTTCTCTGATCCGGGTGCTGCTGACACGATCCGCATCCACCTTATAGGTGTTCATGTTCTCAACTTCGAAACCGTGCTCCTTCCCCATGTTCCGTAAAAGATCGAAATCCCCCTCGCGGCCCCGACCAAAACGGAAATCGTCACCGACCGAGAGAAAGCGTGTCCCCAATCCCTCCACCAGCAACTCCCTGACAAAGGCCTCAGCCGGCATGGCCGCCAATCGCCTGTTGAACTCCAGCACCACCACACGCTGCACGCCTGTCTCCTGAATCGCCTGCAGCTTTTCCCGCATGCGTGTAAGCCTGGCCGGCGCGGAGGCTGCCTGAAAAAACTCACGGGGCTGGGGCTCGAATGTGACGACCGTGGTGGGCAGATCCAGTTCCGCTCCCATTTCCATGAGGTGGCGGAAGACCGATTGATGGCCCAGGTGAACACCATCGAAATTACCGATAGTGGCCACACAGCCATGATGATCAGGTTTCAGATTGTGAAGTCCACGAACTATTTGCATTGATTAACCGCCCAAACTCGAGCGGTCAATTATAGGGCCTGTAGAGGAATTGGGCATCCCCGATTGGAAAAATGCTCATGCCGCGCATGGCGGGTGTAATTACAGCTACTAAAAAAACGTCTGCCAGGACAACTCATTGCCCTGACAGACAATACGCACCCATTCATCTGCTCTCAGGTGTCTGGTCAACACGCTACTCGGCGTAGCGATCATGATTGAACACCATGTCTCCACCTGGTGCGCCCTGATGACAAGCGACACAACCCTTTGCCATCCCTTTTCCAACGCGTCCCGCCAGGCTGACACCTTTGGGATTCTTTAACACCGATCCGTCCGGGGCGTACTTGACCCAAAACCAGTCCTTGATAGCGGCATCGAATCCTTTCCTCTTGTACATCACGGTAACTGCCTTCAAATACTTTTCCGGATCGTTGGCCACAGCGCTCTTACTGACACCCTCACCACCATAGTTGCGCTTTATAATCAGAATATCGTCGTTAGCGCCCACCTTCAGCCTTGTGTCGATGGTATCGAGTATGGCCCCGTGGGGATGCATACCGGTATAGGGTGTAGACATGGTCGCTCCTTTACCGGTCAATCCTGCTGCGCTCATACCCGCCCAGATATCGGCGGCATAGTCGAGGTCATCCATGTTGCCGAAGAGAGCCGCAATGACAGTAGACGCACAACTTGCGGGGACATACTCCTCTCCAACTTGACCGGTAGAGATGCCCACTGCACCTCGATACTGATCTATACGCGTGAGAGAAGTCTATAGATTCAATTTCTTATCCTGATTTAAACAGTTCCCCGAGTAACTCGTTTGGGTTGAAAATTCAGCGTTTTTATTCTGCTCTTCCACACTCAATAGATTGATAGACAAATGGAATAAGCAAAAACAAGCTCTATCGTTTTACACTGCGGAAATGGCCGGGACGGGCACCAAGGATAAATAGTGTCAGAAAGTAGACCATGATGGCTGAAGCAATCAGTCCGGCCAGCCACCATACCCTTGAAGCGCCGGAACCCGCCAGCCATTCGCTGATATCCCCCGCTCCCCACCAGATAAAGATCCCCATGGCCAAGGAGGCCAACAGGGTTCGCAATAGCAATGCCGCCCAACCCGCCGTTGGGGAATAGATCCCTCCTTTTATCAGCGCCCGAAAGAGCAGATAGGCGTTCAATCCGGAAGAAATTGTGGTCGCCAATGCCAATCCGGCATGGGCCAGGGGGAATACCAGTAAGATATTCAACACCATATTTACGCTCATGGCGATTACACCGATCCGCACCGGTGTCTTGGTATCCTGGCGGCCATAAAAGCCGGGGGCGAGGACCTTGATCAACATGATCGCCATCAATCCCGGGGCATAGGCCATCAGACTCTTTGTCGCCATCTCCACATCGTGATGATCGAAGGCATCGGAAAAGAAGAGTGTGGCCAACATCGGTCCCGCCAGTAGAAACAGACCTACCGCGGCCGGGAGCCCGAACAGGATATTCAATCGCAAAGCCCAATCAAGGGTGTGGGAGAAGGCCTGTGGCGAGTTTTCGGCATGCCGTCGTGAGAGTGTGGGCAGAATAACCGTACCCAGGGCCACACCCAGCACCCCGACTGGAAACTCCATCAAACGATCCGAATAGTAGAGCCAAGAGATACTGCCGCTGACGAGAAAGGATGCAATCAGGGTGTCGAGCAACAGGTTGATCTGACTGACAGAGACACCGAACAGTGCAGGCACCATCAGACGCATGACACGTACCACACCCGGGTCCTTGAATGCCACTCTGGGTCTCGGAAACAGCTTAACCCGCCAGAGGAATGGCAACTGAAACATAAACTGTACAATACCTGCTATCAGCACCCCCCAGGCCAGCGCCACAATCGGCCTCTCCATCATAGGGGAAAGCCAGATAGCACACCCTATCAGGGAGAGGTTCAACAGCACCGGAGTAAAGGCCGGCACCCAGAAGCGGTTATAGGTATTGAGAATACTGCCGGCGAAGGCGGTCATGGTGATAAAGAAGAGATAGGGGAAGGTCAGGGTGAGCATCTCCACAGTCAACTCATATTTACCCTCACTCTCATTCCAGAATCCCGGCGCGAATATCATTACCAGGATCGGTGCCGCGACCACCCCAACCAGGGACACCAGCAGAACAACCAGCCCCAGTGAGCCCGCCATATGATCGGTGAACGTCTGAAGCTCCAGCTTGTTCCGCTTGGTCCGGTATTCGGTCAGTATGGGCACGAACGCCACTGAAAAAGAGCCTTCCGCAAACAGTCTGCGCAGGAAATTGGGGATTTTAAAGGCGACAAAGAAAGCATCTGTGGCGGCACTGGCGCCGAACCAATGGGCGAACACCAGGTCCCGTACAAACCCGAGTATGCGTGACAGCATCGTATGGCTGCCCACTGCGGTAAAGGCGCGAAAAAACGAGGCCAGGATAGGGTCCTTCTAAATTGTGTGAAAGAAACGATTCGCCTATCTGCGGAGCAAATCGGTTTCAACCCCCCGGCGAACACCCGCGTGCCTCACCGAGAGGCCATTCCAATGCCCGACTTGGGCAATCCAGATGCCTGAATGCACCCGCAGAGGCGACCATACCAGCAGAACAGAAAAGGATCAAAGATGTTGACACGGTGGAGAATATTAGGGAGAATTCGCCCCCTTTAAAAAGCTAGTTTCATCCCAGGAGAGAACCTTGGCCAACTCAGCCCAAGCACGAAAACGCGCCCGCCAGGCCGACAAAAGGCGTAGCCGGAACCAGGCTCAGCGCAGCGAAATGCGTACCCATATCAAGCGGGTACTCAAACAGATCGCAGCGGGATCCAAAGAGGGCGCCGAAGAGGCCTACAAACAGGCTGTACCGGCGATCGACAGCGCTGTCAGCAAAGGTCTGGTCCACAAAAACAAGGCAGCACGCCATAAAAGCCGCCTGAATGTCCAGATCAAGGCCATGTGAACAATCACTGAATCAGAAAAAAAACCGGCCACTGGCCGGTTTTTTTTGCCTGGCATAACGGCTCCCGCCGGATGCGGAATCGATTGCTACTCTACCCCTCTGCGCCGATCCAGCAACAACAAGCCAAATACACCGCAACCCAATAACCAGAACGCGCCGGGCAGAGGTACGGGCGCCACGAGGTCATCACCAGTGAAGTCCTGGGTCCAGTAGGCGTGTAGCGGAAAGGATATCTCACCGTGATCCCCCAGGATAGGGATTGTATCGCCCGGCTCCCAGAAATAGCCGACCCCAATCTCGTCAAACAGGACGCTGAGAATGTTCTCTCGATGGCCGTGGCTGCCCATCCAGCCACCGTCTCTCTGGTTATTGGTGGTTTGCCTCATAAAGTTATGCCAGGCATTCCACCCATCACCTGAGACGCCCATGCCCACATCGTCCCAACTGATCCAACTCTCCTGTGAGTCGGCAAAAAAGAATGCGTTCAGCTCATCCAGCTCAGCTGTGCCGTACATGACACTCCGCGCGGCATCCAACGGTTGCATCTCAACGGCGGGCGGGGAGGTGCGTCCATGTCCCCCAGCGATGTTCTCACCACCGTATGTCCAGCCGATATGGCCGGCCTCTCTGATACGATCGACAAAGGTGGTGCCATTGCTGCCTGCAAGTGTTGTATGGCTAAAAAAGTTGTTGTCGGCCATTGACTGTGAGTGGCCCAGTGCCGAAGCATAGAGTTGTTCATTCTGAATCAGGTGAGGCAGATTGTTGATCGATCGTTGCTGGTTGACCAGGTCAAATACAGCTGCCTCCCGAGGTGACCAAACCGCAGCAAAGGAGCCGATCGGCGTGGCAAGCCCTGTAATTAAGGACAAACCTAAACAGAGTATGCGCCAACTTGATTTACGACTATCACACAATCCATTAATACATAATTCCATCTATCCCGCTCCTTGAGATCGTGTATATGGGATCCCTACTTATTGATAAACCATCATCATGCTAATTTCAGTACTTATATTGTGATCACTCTCATGGCGCCGGTAAAATCCAATTCCGTGATCACGCACACACTTCAATTCTTTGTAACCAAATCCTTAAACCGGCTCTTGAGATTATGGAGATTAAGCTAAGTTTCTTTATCTCGAATGGATATACAGAAGAGGTTAATATCACTGCTTTGGTGGTGACGATTCAAACGTTGTTCAGCGTTCAATTCCATTGAAACGACGCCTGCTCGTCTCACAGCAAGACGAGATTATCCCGATGGATGAGCTCATCTTCATCCACATAGCCGAGCAGTTCCTCAATCCGATGACTGGGCTTACCCATGATCCGCAAGGTCTCCTGGGCATTGTAATTAACCAGGCCACGGGCTATCTCGCTACCGGACCGATCAAGACAGACCACCACTTCACCGCGGGCAAAATCGCCATCCACTCTACACACGCCGACGGCCAACAGACTACTGCCTTGCTCACGCAGTACACGTACCGCGCCATCATCCAGGACAAGACTACCGCGTGGCTGCAGCTGACCGGCCAACCACCGTTTTCTTGCCGCCTGGGGCTCCTGCACCGGCACCAGCAGGGTACCCACCGTTTCGCCCCGACTGATCGCCTCCACAACCCTGTTGCGCAATCCGGAAGCGATCACTGTCCCGGTGCCCGAGCGGGCCGCCAGCCTGGCGGCCCGCACTTTGGTAACCATACCGCCAAGCCCGAGTCCACCGACACTCCCTCCTGCCACAGCATCGAGTTGAGGATTATCGACCCGGGTCTCATGAATCAGACTGGCCGAAGGATTAAAGCGGGGATCCGCATCAAACAGACCCTCCTGATCGGTCAGTAGTACCAACAGATCGGCCTCGATCAGGTTCGCCACCAGGGCGGCCAGGGTGTCATTATCCCCAAAACGGAGCTCATCGGTGGTCACGGTATCGTTTTCATTCACCACCGGTACGACGCCCAACTCGAGCAGGGTGCGCAGTGTCGAGCGGGCATTCAGGTAACGGGAACGATCATCGAGATCGTTACGGGTCAGGAGGATTTGTGCCGTATGTAGTCCATACTTTTGAAAACAGGCCTCCCAGGCATGCACCAGGCCCATCTGGCCGATCGCAGCAGCCGCCTGCAGCTCGTTCAGATTATGTGGACGGTTACTCCAGCCCATACGACTCATACCTTCCGCAACGGCACCCGATGAGACCAATAGAATCTCATGCCCGGCATGCCGCAGGGCCGCCATCTGCTCGACCCAGCCGGAGAGCACACCGTGGGAGAGTCCTTTACCGTCAGCGGTAAGCAGCGCACTGCCGATCTTTATCACCCAGCGCTTGGAAGTCGCGATCTTTTCCCGGGAAATCATCAATCTGTCACCGTTAAATTTTTGGGATCCCTCTCAACCCTCTATCAACTTCGCAGCGGATCCCAGGGGCTATCCTCTCTCTCATCATCAATCGGCCTTTCATCCTGCAAAATAGTTTCCAGCCGCTGCATGAGAGCGCCGATGAGATTTTTTACCCCCTCTCCTGTGACGGCGGAGATCCCATATACAGGTCCCTCCCACTGAATGGCCTCGAGCAGCTCTCTACGCCGTTCCTGGAATGCTTCATCAGGCAGTAGATCCTTTTTATTCAGTACCAACCATCGCTCCTTGTCCACAAGCTCCGCTGAATAGCGTGACAACTCCTGTTCGATCTGCTTCACCTCGGCGGCACAATCCACACTGCTGTCCAAGGGAGCGATATCCACCAGGTGCAGTAGCAGACGTGTGCGCGACAGATGCTTGAGAAACTGCAATCCCAGTCCGGCGCCCTCTGCCGCTCCCTCGATTACACCGGGTATATCCGCCACCACAAAACTGCGTTCGCTCCCCAGACTCACCACACCCAGATTGGGGTAGAGAGTGGTAAAGGGGTAATCCGCCACCTTTGGCCGGGCACTGGAGATACGGCTGATCAGACTCGATTTTCCGGCATTCGGCATCCCCAGCAGGCCCACATCCGCCAACAGGATCAGTTCAAGATGGAGCTCTCGCCGATCCCCCGGCGTACCGTGTGTGAACTGCCTCGGGGTACGGTTGGTGCTGCTCTTGAAATGTATATTGCCGATCCCCCGTTCACCCCCTTTCGCCACCAGAAGCTGCTGCCGATGGGTCATCAACTCACCCAGCAGTTCGCCGGTCTCCTCATCCAGCACCCGTGTTCCCACTGGAACCCGTATAAACAGATCCTGCCCTTTACGCCCGCTACGCTCACGCCCCATGCCATTCTGTCCACGTTCCGCCTTATGGGTTCGTTGGGTACGAAAATCGACCAGGGTGTTCAGGCCGCTGTCGGCGACCAGGTAGACACTACCGCCGTTGCCTCCGTCACCCCCGTCCGGCCCACCCTTGGGGATATATTTCTCACGGCGAAAACTGGCACAACCATCACCTCCGTCACCGGCTAGGACTTTAATTTTGGCTTCATCGACGAATTTCATGATTCAGCTTACCTTCAAGCATTTGTGGTAACCCTATTCGGGAACAGCTGAAAACCACATGCCAGGCAGTCCCTACCGAAGTAGACGGGTCCAAAAACTAAAAAGCCCCGTCGATCGACGAGGCTTTATGTGGCTCGACTACGAACCGGCCTACTCGGCGACAACGCTCACATATCTGCGATTGCGTGGTCCCTTCATCTCGAACTGAACCTTTCCATCCGCTTTCGCAAATAGGGTGTGGTCCTTTCCTATACCGACGTTGACACCGTTATGGAACTGGGTGCCGCGCTGGCGAACGATGATGTTACCCGCCTTGACTGACTCACCGCCGTAGATCTTTACACCCAGGCGTTTGGATTCTGAATCGCGGCCGTTTCGTGTACTGCCGCCTGCTTTTTTATGTGCCATCTGACTCTCTCCTCAGCCGCTGATGCCGGTCACTTGAAGTTCGGTGTACCACTGCCGGTGCCCCTGGCGCTTCATGTGGTGCTTACGACGGCGGAACTTGATGATCTTGACTTTCTTGCCCCGGCCGTGGGATTTAACGGTTGCCGTAACTTTCCCGCCATCCACATAAGGCGTTCCGACCTTGACGTCATTACCGTTGGTGATCATCAATACTTTGTCCAGCTCGACGGAGGCGCCCTCATCAGCGGTCAGCATTTCAACCTTGATGGTGTCGCCCTCAGAAACACGATACTGTTTTCCGCCGGTTTGAATTACCGCATACATTGCTTGAATCCCCGAAAAAATAGCGTTATGCCCCGCCAGACATCCGGGCGAGGTAAAGAGCGGGAATTCTACCTACAAGGCCCATGCCGGTCAACCACCTTGAGCAGAGCCCCCTCCTGGGCGCAATCCTATCACCTGGCTCCATAGTCACAGTATCCCTTCAAAGGAAACCCGTTCGGCACAGTGAGATTTCGATTGGCTGGACCAGCGACCAGCCAACCACTTTCACGAACCGCTAACTATTTGATGAAAAACGCTTTTCAGCCTCGATAAAGATCCTCTTCACTTGTGGAAAATGTTGTTTGATCATACCGTCCATGCCGCCAATCGCCCGCTCCACCTCATCCGCAGAGACGCTGTCCCTGAAATCGACACTCATGTTAACCAGCACAAAGTCCGGACCCATATGCATGGTCAGTACCTCGTTGACGTACTCTACCACGTCGATATCGTTTGCCATTTTCCGTATACCCTGCACGACAGCCTTGTTGGCACTCTCGCCAATCAACAACCCCTTGGTCTCATAGGCAAGCCAGACGGCGGTACCAACCAGGATCAAACCGATGATGATTGACGCTGTACCGTCGAACAGATAGCTACCGGTTATCTGGGTCAACGCAACACCCGCGAAGGCAACGATGAGTCCCAGCATTGCCGCTGTGTCCTCGAACAGAACCACGAATATCGAAGGATCCTTGGCACGCTGCACTGCCTCCAGATAACCCCATTTACCTTTGGCACGGGAAAATTCACGAAATGCGAACAGCCAGGCAGCCCCCTCAAACACCATCGCCAGTCCGAGTACAATGTAGTTGATGAGGGGATTGGCGATCGGCTCAGGATGCTGAAGGTGCTTTATGCCTTCATAGATGGAGATGCCCCCGCCCAGCGCAAAGATCAGGATGGCGACGATAAAGCTCCAGAAATAGATCTCCTTGCCGTGCCCGAACGGAAAGGCCTCATCCGCCGGCTTCTTTGATCTGGCGATCCCGTGCAACAAAAGTCCCTGGTTGCCGGTATCGACCATTGAGTGGATCCCTTCCGATAGCATCGCTGAACTTCCGGTAACGAAGGCAGCGGCGAATTTAGTGATGGAGATCAATGAGTTTCCAATCAGTGCCGCATAGATGACCTTTTTTGAGCCCGATGCCATTCATTCACTCCCATAAGATGTCTAACAACTCCCATCGACACGGTCTCAACCACGTCGGATTGGCCAGTATGGCCATTCATGATCGACGGGGACTACTGCAGCCAGATGGCGAGCCCCATGAGCGTATGCCAAATAATCATTTTATTCTCATACGACAACCTCAATGTTACATTTCGTTAAATATATGGCTATTAATTAATCAAGGTCATCCCAAATAGGATGCCTCAAAAATCAATAACCATAAAACAGTCTCTCTCATCAACACAAAATGAAGGTTTGACTTGCGTGGAACGGGAGATGGGCAAGTTAAAAAGTAGCTAACCGGGTGATTGTGGGGATCGATATATGACATATGAAAAACGTACTGGCGAGCGGGCAATTCCGGGTAATTTAAAGGAGATCTTGACTGAGCTGCAGATGATGTCCCTCAACAAACTTTCGAGTTTCGGCTGGGAGTTGTTCTTTGTTCGCCGCCCGCTTTTTCAAGAGGTTGTACCTGTAGTCAGAAGGCATGACGGGATACAAATCGGCGTGCTTGAAGCGGACGGGCATATCAACATGAAGCCGGAGATTGTTCTGCGAAAAACTTAATGAACTGTCGCAAAAATATTTATTGGGACTGAGTATCCGTCGCAGAATCACTCCTGGTGAAGGCGCCGACAAACTCAAATGCCCGCTGCTTTAACCAACCCTCTTTCTGCCGTTTATTCAGGGCCTGAAGTTCCAGTGCGGCACGTTCGTGGCTAATGCGCTCATTCTGTAAATCACGGTATATGCGATTGGCCAGTTTACGCCGGCGTATTGCGTCACCTGAATCGAGGAATGCTTCAACACTATCCAGCAGTTTTGCCAACAGTCCCACGCTGCGACCCGCGTCCATCTTTTTCCGTATCGCTTTCATCGCCTCATCCAGGTTGGCGAGAATCACTCTAAGCTCCGCCTGAAAGAGTTCATTCTGGGCAAGTTTTTTATGACGTACCCGCTCAATCGTCTGGTGCACGGTATGTTCGCTCAGCTGGCCGAAATCCTTGAAAACCGACAGGTTGTGCAAACCTTCTCGGGCTATCGCAGGATCTTTGGCATCGAATTGCGCACAGTGATGATGACATAGCTCCCAGGCCTGCCAGCGATAGACAAAATCGAGACCCGTACCCTTGATATTCTGGATCCCCATTACCCGGCTCTTCAATCCGGGGGGGGTCTTTTTGACGATCTCTCTTATCACCTGCTCACCACTGCTATGGGGATCCTCTATGACTGTAAACTTGCTCCAAAACCAGCCTTTAAGCTGCTCCTTGAATATCTGTTCCAGATGCTTCGGCGGATTGGCTCCCTGCTCGATCTTGCCCACCAGTTCCTGGTACTCATGGTAGCGTTGAAGGAGTTCCTGATGGAAAATCCGGATCTCTTCAGCCAGTGCACTAGCATCTGTCATCGACAGACTTTGCTGCAGCCCTTCGGGGTCGCGCCATAGCCGCTCAAGCTCTGCGACGGGCATCTCCCCAGCGATGCCCGACAACAGACAACCCAAGCGCTCCTGAATGTGCTCGGGTCGGTAGGGGAGCCGGAAACGGTGCGCCATTCTTTCCACTACACGAAGCGGTTGTTCCTGTTCGCCACCCCGATCATCGAAGAGAGAGATATCCTTTTCCCACTCCTCCCAGAGATCCCGAATGTAGCCCTGGAGTCCGTCCAGGTTGGTGCCGATTAAAAAGTGATGATCGGCGACGATATCCTCTACCAGAATGGCGGCAAAAACCTGTGACCGGGGCTCCCGGTCTGCACGATTGTTGACTACTGTCGCAAGCCAGGTATCAGGGTCCGAATAGGGATCCTGATCGGCGAAGCCGGTTCTCCGCCAGTTGCTCAGACACCCGAACCGCTCATTTGCCGACATGCCGTTGACGAACTCCAGTCTGCGCCCCCTGACTGTTGCAATCGGTGATGCCTTGAGTACACCCAGGTCAGGGACGACACGATCCGCCATCTCCTTGAGGGCATAGTCGGCTTCCAACCCGAGTTCGTCCGCGAGTTCCAGCACCAATGCAATGTTGTCGGGGTGTTCCTCGTAGGGGAAGCGCTGCAGGATGTCCGGCGGGAGCAGGCCCGACTGCAGCCAACCCGCTGTACGCAAGCGGGTCTGCTTTTTTTGCGCGGCGCTGCGCAGGATCGGCAGCATCTGAGCCTCGGTCGTTATCAATACGCTATTGCGTGGTATGAAGTTCGTCATCACTTCCGGAATGTTATAACCCGCGGGCCCCTGCAGATCCTCATGATCGGGATAGGTATTGGTGATGGTGGAAATATCGTCCTTCATCCACTGCTGCTGCAATATACCGACATAGGAAGGGGTCAATCCCATGCACTCCCAGAGAAAAACATCGATATTAAACCGCTGCCCCAGGCGCAGCAGGTTTGCCTGTTCCCAGATGGTCGCCTTGTCATAGGGACGAAACAGCATCATCTCCCGCAAGCGGCCATTCGAATGGGCATGCAGGAACATCGCCTCGCAACCGGTCGTCTTCGATAGCACCGAATAGCCTTTGGCGTTCACCAATGCCGCTTTGAGTCGCTCGGTGCCCGACTTGCCGCGAGTGCCCCAACCACCGATGACCAGCGGCATCGAACCCCGGGCCGACCTGATACGTGCGTTAAGATAGAGATGTCGACCGAACATCCCCGCCACTGCCGCAACGAGGAACAGAAGCAGTTGTTTAATATTGTTCTGGTAGACCGAGTAGAAATAGTCCTGGAGTCGCCCCAAGGCATCTTGCAAAGGGAGAGGAATGATCGTTATAGCGGGGAAGAACCGTTCCACAGCCGGATCTGCGCTCCAGCCTACCGCCCGATCCTGAGAACTCTGTCGATCCTCGCAAATCGTGTCCGGATGGCTGGAGAAACACAGGGTTATCCCGAGGCGTTGCAATGATTCGACATAGCGCGTGGGCGCCAACCGCTCCCCTTCCTGCCAATTGCGCAGTTCGGCATATTGGGCAAAACGCAGGGTCAGCAAGATTCTCGAGACCATACGGCGCAAAATCGAGTCGGGCGGGGATACCTGGGTAACGCCCTCCGCACTGTAGAGCCACAGCGGCTTACCACGCAGCAGGCCGGCATCCAATGCCGATATCACCTCATCCACCAAGGGGAGATAGGGACGGCGTCCACTCTCTGCAGGAAGAAAGAGCGGCTCTCCCGGTACCCGGGTCTCTGCCAGCTCAGCCATTATCGATGATGGGGCGTGTAAACCGCCTCGATAGACTCGCCCGGTGGTGTGGGGGAAGCCCTGGCGTTTGTCTGTCGCGGGTCGCCATAGCTCATGCCACAACCGCCAGCTTCTGAAACCAAGCCTGGCGCCCCGTCGCAGACGTGAACCAAACAAACCGGATTCCAATTCCAGGTCAAAATCCTTCTGCGCCAGACAGGAGAGTGTTCTACCCAGAGTGTCCCGATCCACCGCTTTCAACAAGCTGTTCCTGAGACGGGTTGCCCGACGCGGTTCTATGGTTTCGATACGCCGACGCAAGGCATCTGCCAGCTGCCTTGCCTGAGGGGTCTGCAACAACCAAATCTGCTCCTTCGCCTGGGCGCTCCAGCGGCGCACTGAAAGATCGTCCGCACTGCGATGGAGCTCAGCCAGAAGCGGGGAGAGCCTGGCGTACCACCGGCATGCGAGCTCCCACCGCTCTGTCTTGTCCAAATCAGTGTAGATATCCAGCACGCATTTCAGTCCCACACGCAACACGAACTGCTCCTTCTCCGAGCTGAGCGATGCATGCAGCTGCTCGAGTATGGTCTCGAACAACTCCTCCCGCTGTATCAGGGCACAAAGCCCCAAGAGGGTTGCTGCGCGCACCCGGGGCTCCTCATCCTGCAGCAATAACTGAGGTAGTATTCGATCTACGGTTTCCTTACTCGCATGATGCATCGTTTCAACAATCAATTGGCGTACTGCCGGGCTTGGATCATCCTTCACTGTTAGCAGCAGTGACTCAAGCTGCGGTGAATCCGGGATCTGCCGGCCAAGCAGTCGCATGGCGTGTCGGCGAACGAACAGATCATCGCCTTTTCCCAGGCTCTGCAGGCGATGCTCCAGGGCCGAGATCAACGACTCGGTGGAGAAGGTCTGCAGCAGACTCAATGCGGCACATTGAATCCAGACCTCTTGACGGCGCTCCAGGGCTGAACGGTAGATATATCGCAAGGTGGTATCATTAACCGCCTTCTCCTGGAGATTGTGAGGCAGGCTGCTCACCGATGCGGCAAGGGACTCGAATGCCGCGATTCGCACCCGCGGATCGCCATCGTATGCCAGCAGCGGACGCAACAGATTCTCCAGCTGCAGTTGACGCCAGGAGACGATGCTCTGATCAGCTGCCGAGAAGCACTCAATATAGTGCGCGGCGATGACACCAAGTCGCCCAAGGGTAACGACAAGCTCTTGCTCCGCTTTCCGGTAGCGGCGTTCATAACGCTCCGCCATGGCGTCATAACCGAACCAGCGGGAGAAGGCTTTGCGATCTTTATTCACCTGGCGATGGGTCGCCCCGAGGCGCTTGGCATACCCCAGAATGTGCGCCTGTTTTTCGCGATCGGTCGCTGCATGATTATGTCGCTGGGAGAATTCGACAAACCCCGCGCGCAGACTATCCATCTGTTCCAGCTTTTCCGTAATCCAGAACACCAGGTACTCAACCAGTAAGCGGACACGTACGTTCTCTTCGGTGATCGCAACCCCTTCCATGCGAGGCTGAAGATCGAGCCAACCCTGGAAACCGGATTCCAGCCGATCGATCAACGGCCGGTCAACCGCCAGCCATCGGGGGTGATATCCCAATTCCAGCAAGCTGCGTACAGAGCCGACGCTCACTGCCGAACCTCATCGACAGGAAAGTGGCGCTCCAACTCATGCCGGCTGCGTAAGGGTTCAAACGTGACCACACCGGGACGGAAATCACGATATAGTCGCCCATTGGCGCGATAATGACGCAGGCTCAGGAACAATGAGGTATCTCCGCTATCCAGTTGGTGGTCCAATTCGAAACCCAGACGCCAACCCGCTTGCAGTGTCGTCCAACGATGCCAATCCAGACGCAACTTCAAGCTGTGCTGTTGGTCTTCGTCAGCGCGGTCATCGTCATCAAAATAGTGACGCCAACGATAGCGCACCCCCAGCCCCAGATCGCGCACCAGTTGATCTCCACTCAGGGTGAGGTCCGTATAGTCGGGTCTAAACGGATTTAATGCCTCGTTGGTAGTCAACGCCAGGGAGGCGCGAATGCGTGTGTCGCGCCATGGATAGTGGCTCAATGTATCACTTAGCCTGAGTCCACGCTGATGGTCATTTTTGTAACGGGTATAGACATCCTGATCCACATATTCGCTCAATCCCCGTTCGAGGTCGTTCAAACTGAGCCAACGTTTGAATACACCGAAGCTGGGTCGATGATGGGTCTTGCCGGTCAGCCGGCGGTACTGGGAAAGTTCCGCCTTCAGCAACAGTGACCATTCCGTACCGATCATCTGTTTTGGCTGCTGCATAAACAAGTCTCCACCCAGATCCAGATTGATGGCATGAAAGCTACTGTCCCAACGGAGATCGCCGAAAACGCCCAAAGTGGTTCCGCCTATATCCCGGATCCTCGCCAATACTCCCGATTCCAGATAACGATCGGCGTATTCCTGAAACAGGCGATGGCCGACACCCAGTTCGAAAAAACGCTCGGAGCGATCGGCTGAACGGTCTTCATCGAGATTGCGCCGGCTGACCAGACGACCATAGTACTCCCAGGTTCCATCCTCTTGACCAGACATCGGCTGCAGTTCCCAGAGCGATAGCCCTTCGGTCTGAGTCGAGGGTATTTTATCTGCGATTGGCATTTCGGCTTGAATGAGATGCGCTTCACGCAACCGGCTTTGCCAGGGTTTTTGCAGGACACGCTGACGGAAGAGACGGTAATAGCTCTCCTGTCGACCGCTTCTCGGTGGTAACTGCAGCGCTTGCCAGCCGGGCTGAATAAATAGGAACCGGCTGATAGTCTGCGCTTCGATCCGTTCATCGACCCGCAACCAGGCCGGGCCTTCAAGCGCCAGTTCTACGGGTTCATCGACAGTGGAAACCTGATAGGCCCGTTCGTAGAATCGTTCCCGGCCCGCACCCGACAATTGTTCTTCATCCCGGATAGCGAAGCGCAGGATCTGGTTTTGCAGCGGATTGAGCATCTGCACACGCAGCACGTGCCGTCCCTGAGGAACCGATATATGTATACGCTGACTTGGATGGTTGGGTGTAAGCTGGATAAGATGGTTTTCGCTATCATCGAGACGATAGCTGATCTGCAAATCCCTGGCATCGATATAGCCGATCTCTTCCAACTTGAAGTTCAGGGCGACAGCCGTGGCAGAGGCTGAATTTTGTAATGCGATATTGACTCGCTGACCACCATAGATAAAGCGTTCGCCTTCCAGCAACGGTTCGAGCAACGCGCTGCGTACCCTCGAGCCGGGACTTTCCGGCTGAAATGTTGTCTGCCGTATATAGCGTAGTCCTGCACTGGAGACAATCCCGTCCATCGGCTGCCATCGATAATTGTGTCTCATTCTGCGCATTATGCGCTGCAAACGGCGATCGCTTGCATGCTCATGGAACCGAACCTCGGCCTGGGCCAGTATTGACGCGGCCTTTTCAGGCTGCTGTTCCGCCTGCCACAGCCATTGTGTCATCTGTTGGTAATGCTCATCCTGAACGACCGCTGCCGTATAGAGCCTGTGCGGTATACCTATGGCCTCGGCGTTGATTGAATCATCGCCGCTGATCGTCTCACTCTGAATAACCGGCATGAAGCTGTCGGATATGGAGCATCCCTTAAGCCAATGGACATCCTGCCCTGGAAACGGATTGTGCGGGTTGAAATCGTCAGCCGCACCAGGCTTTCCGCCCAGATCATAGGCCATGGGTTCGGGGAGTACTGACAATGGTCGCTCGGCGGATAGAGCTTCGACCTCAATCAGTTGCGGGCGATCGTGGGGCGACAGTCTTAAATGATGTCTGCCGGGTCCGATTGAATACTCGAACCGATGCGTTCGCCCCGGGAACATCACGCCACGCGACAGTTTCACGCCCTTTACCACGCTGTCGCCATTGATGGGAAAACGTCTCAAGCTTGATCCATCTGAGACCAGCAGCCAGTCATCCAGCGGAAAGTCAATGTCTTCACTGTGCAGCAGACGGGTATTGATGCGCAACGTGCGCGGCCCTTGCACGATCATTTCGACAGGTGAGGATGGTGAGGCCCGGAATAACCTGAAGGTCTGATCCTGATCGGGCACATTCAGCATTTCAACACCGTCAAACTTGACGATATTGTTGGCGAGCGAGCGCCACTGCCGCTCCCCTGGCAGTTTGTCCCACCAGGCGGCCCAATCCTCAAGCAAGGCCTCTTGATCCAATTCCGGATCTGTCAGGTCGTTTCGAAGTGCGAGACCTTGTTGCAAGGCCGCATTCAGCGCTGTTCCTCGTGGGCCGGCATTTTCCCACGCCGATAAGGCCGCTTTGTATCGACCTTGCCGCTGATGGCGGTAACCAAGCCAATAGGCCTGCAGCTGAGGATCGGCGAGAGTCTCTAAATTGGCATTGAAGGTACGCCACCAATCGGCGGAATAGGCGGCATCCAGCATGCTTCCTGCCGGACGCCGGTCTGGTGGAATTGAAAGCAGGATCTTTATCGCCCATACCGCTTTACCCTGTTTCAGCAACATCCTGGCCAGCTTTGCCAATCGGACTGGCTGAGGATCGAGGATGGCATGGGTTATCAGCAGATTGAGGAGCCCCTGATCATCCCGGTTCTGCACATATATCTTTTCCAGAGCAGCGACGGCCTGTTCCCTCAGTTGCGGATCCGCTTCATGTATCAGCATACCCCGCAACAGCAGTTCCGAGAGATTACCCTCACCCATTGCCGTCAGCGCGGCTACTCTCTGCATCATGGCATAATTACGCTGCCTGTTGCTTGTATAGAGGATGATATCGCTCCAGGCCTCCACAGCCCTGATCCAATCCTGATCTCGCATTGCCTCCTCTGCAAGGTGCAATGAGCGTTTCAGATTACCCTCGCCAGTCGATGACGAGCGTAAAACGGGCATGGGCCGCTCGATCCTGGCCACAAAGGTGGCATAGCGGGCATAGAGAAATCTAAGCAGGGGCAACCAGTCGTTCAACAGGGCCTCTTTTTGGTTGCCGCTTTCATCCCCCGGGAGGGTGTCCAGCAGCGTGGCAAGGCGAGACCGGGATTCAGCCAACCGCGGGATAGCCCCTATACTCTCGCGCATCAACCGATCGTGTTCCACAGTATCCAGGTCACTGATTAAAAACAGGTACTCAGCCTCGTTTGTCGCCAGCTGTCCCGTAACGCGCATCCCCAGGGCCATATCCAGAGGCTGGGGGTTTACTGCCGACTGCCATATACGCAGGGTTGATATCTCTGCGGGCAATGGTAACTCCAGGTCCGCAACCGATGTGAGGACAGGAAAACCGGCCGTCTCCCTCGGTGAGAGTCTATGCGCCGCCGTAGAGGCATTCGGCCAGTAGCTTGTCTCAGGCAGCGGCAATCCGGATTTCAGCCTGAGCCTTCTTGGCGGCTCATCATCGAACTGCAGAAACAGCTCACCCTCAATGCCGTTCTGATAATCGCTGATTAACAGCTGCAGACGCGAGTCATGGCGCCTTTTCGGCAGTGCATAGTGATAGGCCTTCTCTTCTCTCTCAGGCAGGGTCAGGAAGATTCTCCCGGTGACCCCTTTTGCCAGACTGTCCACCAATGTTTGCGGTATCAACAGGGGCGCCTTCTCATCCCAACGAAGTCTTGATTTTGCCGGCCAGCGCACGGAGACAACCCCACTCTCCGGCATCGTGACCGGCAGCAAAGGCCGAAAGAAACCGTGCCGGCCATCCATGGCTCGCGCCTCAGCGGCGATTTCCGGCAACAGCAACTGGTCTTCTGATAAACGGAGTGCCGCCTCCAATGCCGCCAAGCCGCCTCCGCTTAGTCGGTTGTCCCGCGCAAGCACACCAAGCCGTGTGATTTCATCGGATGCTGATTCGTATCGGCCGGGTATATCCGCCGGCGCCTTTGGCCGATTTTCCGCCACCAGGAAATCACCCTGTTCCGATACGCCCCGCAGGCGCAACAGGAGCGGGGTGCTGGCTCCTATCTTCAGGTGGTGACGGCCCTCGGGAATGTCGAGATAGCTGCGATTGACCATTCCCAGGACGCTTTCGCATCCATCCACACGCCATTTCCGATGCAGGTTGGCGCGACCGTATTGATGCCGGGTTTGGATGTTGATGCCATCCAGCTCCACATGAAGATGATAGATCTGCCGGGGTTCACTGCCGACTGTTTCATAACGCAGCCAACTCTCCATTTGCAGACGCTGCGGCCCATCGAACTCGGCCTCGATCTCCTGCGTGGGCCCCACCCTCCAGACAGATCTGGAGGTCGGCTCTTCAGGGCCCTGCATCTGTACAAGATCTCCCTTTATATCAGGTTGCGAACGGTAATCGGCCAGATTCGGCAGGCTTGGCGAACGGGATATGAAAAGTGCGACTTCGATGGGGTCGGAATAGTGTCCCGGCCGGCTCAAACGAACCAGTCTGTCACCTCCATTCGACGGCTCGACACCCCAGTTGTTTCCTATTCCTGCCTGCATCGGCGTCTCGAGAAACAATGCGGAGCCGTTTGAGAGTTCCAGCCGCAACTCCTCTGCAATCCATGGATCGCCCATCTTTATCAGGCGCAGACCCTGCCTCGCCGGCAATCGAATGAGTATGTCGCTGCCCGGTTCCAATCGTACCGTATGCAGACCCTCGTCTCGATTGTAACCGGGTCTCTCCCCTCCCAGCCAATGGGGAAGATGTTCCAGGTTATCCCAGTAACGGAAGGGAGCAATACCATCGGCACGATGCAGATGACGGCCCTCCTGGGCAAATACGGTTATGCAAAGACAGCTCCATCCGATCAAGAACCAAACTTGCCGGGATCGCATCAGTGCCGCCTCCCGGACAGACAAACAGCCATCTTGGTCATCAATGCGCAATCGCTCAGCAGTGCATGACGCGCATCACTACTCAGTTCTATATGCATAAAACCCTGATGGTCATACTTCCGCAGTATTGAGCCGATCTGGTTGGTCGTTGCCCCTAGCTCATCGACATCCCTGGGATATAACCCAACCTGTTCGTCGAAATCCGATGCGAGACACCGAACAAGGGCCTGAACATTCCCTGAGGGATGTCGCGTGCCATCGCTGATGATCACCTGACTGTTACGCCCCGGATCACTGTTTCTTTTGGCACTATCGAAACCATGAATCTGAATCACACGGCTATCCGCAGACAGTAATACCGCAGCCTCGGCAAGCGCGGTAAAATAGTTATCACCATTACGCACCAGATCCGCAGCCTTCCCATCACCATCTTTATTCCGCGCATATCGGGGAATGGTATTAAATGCCGCAATACGAAAATCGCCATGCCACATGAGGGCGTAACCGATATTGCCTGTCTTTTTATCATGGAACCGATGAGGTATCTGCAACAGATTCAAGGGACCCGATGCCGTGCGAATCATAAACAGCCCACGACCCTCACACCGGGAGGCGTGCTCTTTCAGGACCACTATGCTCTCTCCATCCAGCTCGGCAGGCAGCCAGTCGAAACCCAGAGCGTTCCATTGCGACCGCATGGCATTTTGATCCGTTATCCCTCTCAGGATTTTCGAGAAGAGTATGCGTACCCGGCTGAGCTCCTGCCTGCTTGGACGATGATAGGATTTACAGGGGGGTGCCAACAAATACCCCTCAGGTTCATGCATCTCCGCGTTTGCGCTCGGCGCCAGGAAACTGAGCGACAGCAGAAACAGTGTTACACCTCTCATCCCCGCTCCACAAACATATCGGTCTTGACCGGTTCGCCCGGATTGAGCCGGTAAAAGGAGAGATAACCCTCTACACCGAGCGATGGTTCGATGTGGATACGATATTTACCAGGCTCCAGATCCTCTCCCAACGGAAGAAAAAAACGCACACCCGCCGAAGCATGTTGCGATTGGGCGCCCAATATTGGTACCTTGTCACCGTCGCCTATGCGTAAATCATAAAATCGATCAGCAAAGGTCCAAGCCGTTTGAGGTTTTAGGGAATGTCCCACTCTGGAAACCTTGATGCTGAGACCTGCCCGCTTGGATTGAGAGGTGCTGAAGAACTGTCCCGTCAGCACCTCTTCCCCGGCTGACCGCTTATGGTAAACGAACACCATGCCTTTCGATCCCAGTCTGTTGCTGAAACGACGCAGTCGAGGTTGTCCGTCAACCTCGGTATGATTGATGAACCACTCTGTCTCGCCCGACGATTCCAGACGCAATCGGTACACGCCGGGGTCGATCGCAGGCAGACGAATCTGACCCTGGGTTGCGGCAAGGCTGGTTTGGTAAAACAACCTTTCGTCAAGAAACAGTGACAGCCTCTCTCTTTTACCGCCCTGCCTTAGATAGACCAAGCTTGGCGTTACCGTTTCCCGGCCAAAAACAGAACGCAGGCGAACCTGTTCGTCGCGCCCGCTCACAATTGGATAAAACAGACTCGCCATCGCTTCCTCGCGTATCGGAAGTTGTGAAGCCCGTTCCACCAATAGATGGCGCCCCCGCCACCGTCCCTCGGGACGAAACTCTTCCCATTCATAACGACCGGCAACGATATCTGGGTCATCCACGGGGGGACGGCGCTGAATATTCAACGCCGCGGTACGAAGCCCGTCCACTAATTGTCGTTCATCATCGGGCGTCACGATGAACCAGGCCGGTTGATAACCCGTATCCTGAAGATCACGGTAGTAATCCTCAGGAATACGCACACGCCTGACAAGGTTCATCGGCCGGGTATAGGCATTTACCCAGACTTGAGCATGACTCCTGAGCTCGATTGCAGCGATGTCGCCGGGCAACCTGAAATAGAAGCTGGTCGGCTCGGTGATAAGTTCGTTGAACGCGTCTCCCGCCAGTCGATCATACAATGAGGGCGTTGCCAGCAGTGTCAGCTTGCCATGCCTCAACACTTCACCCTTGTCATCGAGCAACCGATAGTCCACCTCTGTTTCCTGCTGTTCATCGGTGGATGACATCAATACCCGTAAATCTATACGCAAGGGTGTGTCTTGCGATGCCATATGCTCTAGTGTGTAGCGTATCGGTTGTTCCGCATCGAGCATATAGAGACGCAGATAACTGAGATCGGGCGTGATCTCCTGCCATGTTGCATCCATTTGTCGATAAGCCCGCATTACCTGTGGACCAGAGGCTTCAATCTCCAGCAACCCACCCTCGTACTCCTGCTGAAAAGCAATCCTATCCGGGGTCCAGTTATGAGTCGAGACATCTCTTTTGTCCAGACTTCGTCCATACCAGTGGATATGTATGGGTTCCTGTTGCGGTATGCGGTCACGCCTTACCGGCGTGAATTCCAAACGTACCCGTGACCGGCCTTCCGGCAACTGCACGATGCCCCGATGCCATTCATCCATGTAGAGACCGGCAGGCAGTATCTCCTGATCCAGCGGCTCCCCAAGATCCCCGTGTCGAACGAACAGCTTATGTACCCGATAATCCCTCCCCTGCACCCCTAATGGTCCAAGCGGTTTCCAGCTATTACGCAGCAGGTTACGCCGCTCCTCCGCCAGAAGAAGTTCAGGATTGTAGACCGAGCCACGTGCAAGCCTGACCCGCCGGGAAGAGGTCAACTTGCGCCATGCGGCATCAAGCTTGAGTTCCGTATATTGCTCCGGTTCATAACTTCGCACGGTAATTGCCTGTAATGGCGCATCCATAGACTTCACTTTAAGCATCAATTTCGCTGCAGACTCGATCAGAGGCATGATATGCACACGACTGTCAGAGGGAACCCTATCCGCCGCTAAAAAGGCGTTTTGATTTACCACCTCTCCACTCGTCATGTCACGATACTGCCGAATCCTGGTGCGATGATAGAATTCCCCGCTTTCCAACTCCCGGCCAGCGCCGTCAAGCAAACGATAGTCCAGTGCATACAGCCATCCCTCTTCCGGTGCCTCGACGAGGGGTCTGTCGACTATTGCATTCGTCACGATACGTAACATATCAGCGTGCCCGGTTAGCGGAAACACAGTCCACTGACCGCCGTCAAGACCGTATGCGATACTGCTACGTGTACCGGTGAGATTTCCACTGAGTCGCTCACCTTTACCCAGCCCCAGATCGATGCGTAACGTGGTTACGGCGACGTAATAGACACCGGCAGCAATCAGCAACAGCAGGAGAATTCTACCAAGCAGTCTCACAAGGCACTCTCCCACGTCAACAGCGCCATGCGGCTGTCAATAAAGCCCTGGATATCGCTACGGGAGAGTAATTTCTTGTCAGCCGTGAAGACTGAGTACACATCCCGTGGATTAAGGTTGGCAATCAGGCGCAAACCCGCTTCCTGCTGCAGACCGATCAGGAACGATTGACGGGAATTGAGGTCGATCAACCTCTGCCACGTATATTCAGGCCAGTCTGTCACCAATCCGCTGAGAGCCACCACATTTCCACTCTCCAGATAGCGACTCAACTGCCGCTGAAGCATCGACGGCAGTGGGGTAGGAGACGCAGAGTAATCAAGACCCGTTAAATAGTCGTAGAGATCGGCTTCCCGTGTCTGGATGCCCACAGCGGTAAAGCGTAACAGCTCCTGCCTATTCTGACCTTGCTGACGGTAAACGGAGCGTGCACTTGGGCTGAGCCAGAGGGCGACAAAGCCTTTATTGCGGGTGGCATTGATATAGAGGGATTGCGCCACACTGGCAATCTCGTATCCGGCTGTATCCTGATCTCCCTCGACAAAACGATAGCTGATACCTTCCAGTGCAAGCTGCTCCAATACCGGATCGACAAGCGTATCGGTTACACCTTGCGAGCTTGGTGTCTCGATCTTGGATATCAGTGCGTTCGCATGCTTGAGCTCCCCACGCCCCCTGCGGCTCAGTGCGCGACTGTGTATGACCAGCAGCGGCGTGTCAGCGGCCTCTCTTAGCACAACCTGATTAACTAAGCTGAACATATTCACCACATTATCCAAACGGATAATATCCGCACTTCCGTCTGTATTGGCGCCCGGATGCGAACCGGCCAATAGCAACGCCTTGGCATTAAGGCGTTGAAACAGTGAAACCCCATACTCGAAACTGTTTAGCTCATATAAGGGACGGGGCACTTGAACCAGATAGTTATTGCTCTTGCTGAGCCGGAATACATAGGTGCCCCAATAACGTCTTTCACCGCTGTCTGATTCAGCAAGGATTAAAAAGTCCTCCCCGGTCGATCGATGCCGGTAGCGTATCAGATGATAGTTCAATACCCCCGCGGCTGCCTGAATACCACGCAACTCTTCCAAACCATCCTCTGTCCATTCGCCCTCATGGTAGGATTTTGCCGACACACTCAACAGCGGGGTAAGCACTTCGGCATCGAAGAAGAGCAATTCCTCCACCTTTGGGACAACATAGCTATCGCTTCCCTGTTCCGCGATCCGATCTTTTCTTGCCAGGACCCAGTCTTGTAGAAAACCATCGATACGCTGGGATCCCAGGACCAAAGGCGGTGCTTTGCCAAACCCCACGGATCGGGACCGTACCGAACGAATGCCGCGCTGATTAAGCAGAAGTTCTGCAAATCCCCTGCGGCTGATTTCACGCTGACGGTTATCGAATGGAGCGTCCCGCCATTGAATGAGCAATGATCCCGTCAGCTGTTTCAATGCAGTCAAATCGAGGTCTGACGGCAGATCGACATGCACCCACAGCATATTCTCCGGTTCCTCAGGGAGATCTTCATTTATTGTGTATTTTTCCATATCGATGGCTGCGCTCAGACGCATGGTTTCTCGGGTATAGCGTCTTACCTGCAGAACATCCCGTTTGGCAAACACCGAATGAAAAACATGAAAGAAACTTTGCGGATTTGTCAGTACATCCGCAGAGCGGTCCGGATGCAGAAAACGACTGCTGCCAGCGACCGCCAGGCCACGGGCACCTAACAAATCGAACAATTGCAAACTGGCATCGAGTGCGCCGCGCTCATCCAACGGGGCCGGCACTTCGACAACCATTCGGCTCTTGTAATCGGACCTAAGCAGATAGTAGCCCCATCCTCGTACAGGCCCTCGTTCTCTCAAATAATAGTAACCCTGACCGTCATGCAGCAATTCATAACCCACCTTCTGAAATTGCACCAGTGCCTGCCGCAGATTGTGTTCCTCCCCTGACGAGAGATAATCATGCAACTGCGTCAAAGCTTCTGAAAACTGCTCAAGTTCAGAGGTCAAGGGAAGCTGAATTTTATTCTGACTCTGAGGTTGATAGAGCCGGACTCTGTCCTCGCGTACCCTATCCAATATAGGCAGTTGACTTTTTATCAGTTGGTGTGGATACACTCCACCGGCATGCGCTCCCAGGTTGATTTCCGGCCGAGGCATTAACGTCAGGGTAAACCCGATGGCGCTTGCTACGGCCACACCAACAAGAGAGGTCTGCAGTGTCGCTCTGGTCAAGCGCACCGCAATATCCTTGTCATGCATCTTCATCGCCATCAAGGTCGCCAACAGATAACCGAATGCATAGCTATCCGTAACCTTGACCTCTGGCATCAGCCATAGAATCAAATAGCCGAGAATGAGCTTGTATACAAATCCGATATTGAAAAACAACAACAGTTTGCGTCCCCCTTCAATGGAGATGTTTTTGAAGGGTTTGGTCTTTAAAAGTAGATGCGCGATGCCCAGTATCAACAAGGCTTCAAAAAAAGAAGCCAGTATTTTGACCGGCTGATACCATTGCAAGGCCAACAATGAGGGGATCATGATGCCACTGAAATCCCAACCATAGAGGAGGTTCATGCGAGAGGCGACGAAGGCGGTGGTTATCAGGATGATATAGGCCTTCGGGCTGGCCAGTATCGAAGATGCAATATCTTCATACATGTAGTTCAGGTTACTGACCGTAAAATTGGTGACCTCCATTAACCCGTAGCGCACGATCAGATAGGTGACAACCAGATTGCCCGCTAACGGCAGAACCCCCATGCGCAGACCACTCTTCCAGAATTGATTGGCGATTAATGCAATGATAATGAGGCCGAAACTGTGCAGGTTGTTGCGATAGTCAAAGGCCACATCGAATCGATCCACAAACCATTCACCCAAACCGGGTAACAGCCAGCCATCGAACAACACCCGTACAAGCACGCTTATCACGATCAAGGCGAAAAACCTATCCCGACCGAATAGCTGACTCCAATATCCCAGACGCGAAAGGAGTTCTGAAAATAACCAGACCAGAAAATAGGTAATGATGCTCTCGATTATGATGATCGCCGCAGCCCATGGCTTGATGATCATCAGTGGAACGAGATATCCCGGCACCACCAACCCGGACAACACCCATCCGAAACGCAGATTGAAAAATGCCACGACGGCCACACCGATCCAGACCGTGGTAATAACCGAACTGGCGAGTCCGCCCTGAGGAAAAAGTGGGAGGGGAAATATATCCATACGGTTATGCAGACATCTCTATCAACCCATGTATCTGTGATCTAACCGAATGCACGTAATTTGATCTCGATATTGGTACCGATCCCAAGCTCACTGGATGCTTCTACAGTCCCCCCCCAACTCTGTACACGATGCAACGCATTGCGCAACTGTGTGTAACCTTCAGTGACCCCATCATCTTCAAAAAGAAATTCCTGAAATCTGTCGTTGGGCATACCGAAACCCTGATTGTAGAATTTATATCGAACCCACTCCTGCTGTTCCTCAACAATGATATGAATTGTACTCTCCTCCGATGCATCCTTGATCAAGACATCGAGTACCGAGGCCGTTACATCATGCAGCAACTCGGGTTCGGCCATCACCAATGACAGTTCATCCGGCAGCTCGGCAACGATTCGGATATCCGACACTTCCACATGTCCGCTTATCGCATCGATATTCTCTAAAATAGGCTGTCGTCCATCGATCGGAAAGAGTTGCAGCGACATGGTGCCTATCTCTTTGTTCAAAAAAGCAGTTGCTTCCTTCAGCATCCGGTTTTCACTTTTGATGTGCTCGACAACCTTGCCGAGGGTATCCACCCGATCCTCCTCAGCCACACAACTGCTCAACTGTATTGCATTGTCCAGCCCACGACCGATTCGCTGGCTGAGATGCTGAATCAATGTTTCCTTGTGGCTATAGAGCCGATGAATGAGGGAAACGTCATCAAGTTCGAACAACACACCAAGCAACTCAAATGGTGTACTGTCTGCAGCAGTGCGCGCACTCGTTTCGTCATAATTGAGCGCCCGCATTCTGAGTAGAAAACGTTGATTTGGCAACGCGGTCAATCGGGCCGGGACTACTAGACTTCTGCGTTCCATGACAACTTGACGAAGCAGGTCCTGACATGCTTCACGACCGAAGTTTGTGAGTTCAAACATAAGGTCGAGGGCAGTGTAGTCGAAGGCCGGAATATCAGCATCCGCCATCAACTGCTCCAGATGGTGATTGATCTGCATGACCCGGCCAAATAGATCATACAGTACCGTTGCTGTCTCTAATCCGTCGAATACACTTTGCTGCACCGAAAGCCGTCGTTCCATCAGGTCAAGTGCCTGATGAACATCTTTATGCACGACTTCACCACCCTGAAGACTCAGGTACTGACTCAATATTCGAGCCTCTTCCGCTTCCTTGTTCAGCCAATGCTTTCGGTGATACAACAATTCGGCAATCTGATAACTGAAATCCTTGGCCATACTCTCCATTTGCTGGCGTGACTGAATCTTCGCCATATCCACACCGAACGCCCAGAATCCGAGAATCTCGCCGGAGTAGATCAAAGGCACTAGATATTGGTCCTCTGTTTCTAAGTCACTCTTTGCAAGATAGGTCTTCTCGATACGGATGGGGCCTCCGGTTGCGATTGCCGTACTGTAGGGTGTCCGTTCGTAATCGCGGCGACGTTCATCGATGGAATCCAGAGAACAGCGCAAGGCCTGGATCTCCTTGACGCGGTGATCTGCCTCAACACGCTCGAGAAAGATCAGGCGGGTCAAAGAGAGTGTCTGATCCACCATAGCCACCAGCTGCTCCCAGTGATGCGGTGTATCGTAAAATCTCGGTGGCAATGCGCTCTTGCGCAACCGTGAAGACATCTCGGCGAGCATGGTGCGCATCTCCAGTTCCATCCGTGCGGATTTCTCATGGGAGATCCATAAAAACATCACACTCTGCGCCATGACAAACTCCAAGACCGGCAGCCAGTAGTACAGCAACCACAGCACCAACCAGCCGAGAGTCATGTAGGCAGCCAATGACAAAATGGTGATCCAGGCACCCTCACGGATCATGAACCACTGATAGATAAAGACACTGATCAGGGTTATCGCTGTCAACCAAAGTAGGGCCACCCAAGCGGGCAGTTCCGTAATCACCCGCTCCCCAAGCAGACTGTCCAACATGAAACCATGAAATTCCAAGGCCGACATGGGCCGCATATTGGAAGTGACCGGGGTGTAAATACCGGGAGTTGAAGGCATCGTTGGTTGGCCGAATACGACAGAACGATCCGCGATCAACTCCTCGATCAGGTCACCCGCGAGGAGACGCTCGAAATGAAGCGTAGGGAGCGAATATCGCCCCTGGTTGAAGTTGATCAGAAATCCCCACTCAGCCACCGACGGCGTGTCGAAACCGCGTTCCCGGGCGGCCACCACTGCAATGGGATCCTGCATACTCCCATCTGCGAATCTTTGCACCGTGCCATGCCTGACTATACCTTGGGCCGACTCCGGCAGATTAGCCACACCGTGAACGATCCCCCGGCTTGATTCCGGCCAAGACTGCAAATGCAGTTTGTCCGGATCGTCCGGATCCTGAATCAGATAACGACCCAAAACAAGATTTTGTGTGTCTGCGAACTGATCAAACTGATCATGATCATCAATATCCGGTGACAACACCAATACCTGCGCAGCCTTATGCCGGCTCAATGCATCCAATACCGTACGCCATTCGATGGCACTGGGCGCACTACTCTCAGGCATTTTGACCAAAACCACACTCGGCTGGTAACTGCGGTTGGCGCTGTAATTGACGAGCCTGTCATACAACCACCCAGAGAGCCCGGAAAACAGACCAATCTGACTCATCGCCCAAATTGAAAATGCCGTCACTACTGCGATGATTAATGCGCGGTATCTAGCTGTAAACCAATTTTGTGTCATGTTTTAACAGCTATTCTGAATGAAAAATGCACTAGACCAGTAAGTTGTCGAAATGCCATTCCTGATGGAAATTGACACTCGCGCGGTAAATTCAAGAGAAACTCACTTCATATCATGAATCTTATCGGCAATTTGTGAAAATCTTAAAATTCAACAATAATTCAGAGTATAAAGCCAGGTTTCTAGTTATATTTCGTATAAATTACACGTAACTCACTACATTTAAAAGTAAAAATCAATTCCGCTCACACTTCAGAACCGCCAATTTCTCTCCTTTTCTAATTCCTGAGTACTTGCTCCACACACTCTGGTATCGAACACAGGACATAAGAAAAACCCACGTATAAATCGGGTTTCTTTCTACCCGGCCGCAACAGGCACCTAAACGCCTGGATCACTTCGATCCTATGGCTTTCCAAGAAAATCAGGCTTGGGGCAATTTGCTTAAAGTCTCAGCACATCGCCTTGTCAGGTTGTACGACAGCTGGATCGAATATCCTTGCTGATGCAGCAATCCTTCTCTCCGGAATGGATCACATAACCTGAACAAATCACTTAATCTCAATCCCGATCTGCCGACAAGAGGAGTGACACTCTGTAATGAGATGTCGGTTGTAATATGGTTTTGAGGCGATATAATTCACCAGCGTTCGTTTCACTCCAGAAACAACAATAATACAACGAGTTACAGCAAGGTATGTGATGAGTGCCGAACACAATGAAAATCAACAGTCACTCCCTGACGGAGTGATGCTGAATGCCTATCCGGACAGTATTGGTGGAAAACTCTCCGATATTGTCGGCGTATTGAAACGGCCAGAACTGAAGGACACATTCTCGCTTTTCTACATCCTGCCCACTTTTTTCAATAGCGATCTCGATCGCGGCTTCTCCATCATTGACTATAACCTCAATGATGAACTCGTCTGCAAGCAGGATCTGAAGGAGTTGAGCAACCTCAACATCACCTTCAAATTCGACCTTATCCTCAATCACCTGTCTGTGGCATCACCACAGTTCAAGGATCTGTTGAAACGTGGCGACAAATCTGAGTACAAACACTTCTTTGTCGATTGGAACGAGTTTTGGCACTCTCACGGCCAAATGGGTGAAGAGGGTTACGTCATCCCAAAGGAGGATTTCTTAAATAAGCTGTTCATGCGCAAACCGGGGTTACCGATTCTAAAGGTTGGTTTTCCAGACGGCTCACAACGGCCCTATTGGAACACCTTCTATCAGCAGGTCAACTACAAACCGGTGAGTGCCACCGATTTCACCGGCATTCAGGGTGTGACGCATGAAGCCGCAAAATCCATAGCGGCAATCGTAAATGAGAACATCGGGGTGGAGACGGATGCGAATCAGTTCAACCTTGACGGCTATGCCCACTACAAGAGTGAAATTCTCTCCGTAGTTGAACACAACCGGTCCTATCTGGGACAGATGGACCTTAACGCAAAGTCAAAGAAAGTCTGGCATTTTTATGAGGAAACACTGAAAAAACTCAAGGATTATGGGGCGAAAATTATAAGGCTTGACGCGTTTGCGTACTTGCACAAAGAACCCGGGGAAAGCAATTTCTTCAACCGACCGGGGACTTGGGACTATCTGGAGAGACTGAAACAGATGGCAAAACGTTATGGTTTAACCATCTTTCCCGAGATCCACTCAGAATATGGCGCAGGATTGCATGAAGAAGTGGCGCAAAAAGGATATCCGATCTACGACTTCTTCTTACCCGGACTTGTCATCGATGCCCTTGAACATGCCACTAACAGTCATCTACTCAAATGGATTGGCGACATCCAAGACAAAGGTCTTCAAACCATCAATATGCTCGGATGTCATGACGGTATACCCTTGCTCGATCTTAAGGGTATTGAAGAGAGAGGAGTCAGGCGGGACGGCCTGTTGGATGACGAGAAGATTCAGACACTCATCGATCGCATCCTCGAGCGCGGTGGCAGGGTGAAAAACCTATACGGTCCGGATGGCAAGAAGATCGCCTACTACCAAGTCAATGCAACCTTCTTCAGTGCACTTGGCGAGGACGAAGACAAGCTGCGTCTTGCACGTGCGATTCAATTGTTCATGCCAGGCATTCCTCAGATCTGGTACCTCGATCTGTTTGCCGGAAAAAATAATTATCTGGCAGCAGACAATGGTGGTACAGCAGGCCATAAAGAGATCAACCGTACCAACCTCTCTCTGGAAGCTATTGAAACCGGCCTGAAGACACAGATTGTCAGAGACCAGATTGAACTCATTCGCCTGCGCAATTGCTCAAATGCCTTCAAGGGTAAACTGGAGATACATCCCACCGAACCCCACCTCCTTCACATAACCTGGAAGCACGCAAGCGCAAGCGCCATATTAAAAGCTGACCTAAGCAGTTGCCGCTTCAGCATCGAACACTACGACAGTAACGGAGAAAGCACCCTCTTGAGCTTCTGATGCACGACCGTATACCCGGCCACTCTGGCCTCGGCAGAGGTAATGTTCCAGCACAAACCAGTGCCTGTTAACACTAACTCAATAAATCCCGGATGGGTTGGCGCTATCGAATGCCGATCTACTGCTTGGCATTCAATAATACAGAGGTGAGGGATTCCCGCTCAGGTAGAAGTGCCGCCAGCTCCGCTGCGGGCAACGGGTGACTGAAGTAGTAGCCCTGCAGCTCATCACAACCATAATCCTCCAAACGGGCCACCTGTGATTCACTCTCGACACCTTCAGCGACAACCTCCAGATTCAGCCGTTTTGCCATGTTTATGATGGTCAGAGTGATTTCTCTGACATCGTCATTGGATTCTATTTCCCGGATAAAGGAACGATCGATCTTTATCCTGTCCAAGGGAAAATGTTGCAGATTACTCAATGATGAATAGCCGGTTCCAAAATCATCAATCGCCAGCTTCACACCCAACCCCTTCAGGGCACGCATTACGGCCTTTGCTTCTTCAAGATTCTGCATCACCGCACTTTCTGTTATCTCAAGTTCGAGTTGAGAGGGATCGAGACAACTCTTTTCGAGCGTTTCGCACACTTCAGCAAACAAATTCTGATCAACCAGCTGCAAGGGAGATAGATTGACCGCTAGCCGTAAGGGTCCAAGACCGCACTCATTCCATTGCTGCATTTGTTTACAGGCTGAAAGCAATACCCAATTGCCGATCTCCTTTATTAGACCGGTGTGCTCGGCCAGTGGAATAAAGGTACTTGGATAAACCAGGCCAAGTTTTGGATTATGCCAACGCAACAATGCCTCGACACCGATCATGCGACTACTTCCTGTAATTACCTGGGGCTGATAATAGACTTCGAACTCATCCCGTTTTATTGCGGAAATCAAAGCCTGCTCCAAGTGTGAGCGCTGCTCCACCTCCTTTGCCACCTGTATCGAATAGATACAAGTTTTAGTCAACTGCCCAACACGGGCACTGAACATTGCCATACTGGCATCACGCAGCAATGCATTGCCATCCGGACTCTCATGCGGCCATAGACTGAGTCCCATACGTGGAGTCAGGAAGATCTGGGACTGTTCAAATTTAACTGGTTCCTGCAAAACATTGAGTAGATTATTCGCGATCTGTTGTGCACTGTCGGCGTCATTCAGATTTTCTACCAGGATAGCAAAATCATCACCATTGAGATGGACGACCATGTCGTCACTACGAATTGCATTGCGTAGTCGCTGCGCTATGGCTATCAGCAGCAGGTCAGTCGCCGAATGACCTACAAGCCCACCAGCCGAGTCCGACCACTGTATGTTTATAATTATAAGTGCGGCAACATTGTTATCGCGCCCATCCTCTCTTCCCAGTCGATTTAGCCTGTCCTCCAAGGCATACTGGTTTGGCAGATCAGTGACGGCATGGTGCAGTGCCTGATGGTGTACCCGGTCGCTGAGGGAACGATTTATACGTCTCGCATGCAGATGGGAAAAGACTCCCCAGAGAGGAAATCCCAAAACCAGGGATGCTGTCACGGCCATCGGCGGAAACCACAACTGTTCTATCGACATAACCATACCGGCCAATGCAGGCACGCCAATCACCGCCGCCAGGAAGATAATCATAGCCGCCGGAAAACTTGCATTGAACATAAGCAGTGCGGCGACTGCCGTAATCAGGATGGTCAGTACCTGATAGTGGTTTCTGTCTACCTCTCTGATCAGAGTCCCCTGCAGTAGCCCACTCAATACTTGGGCATTCAGTACGACACCCGGCATTCGCTGATGAACAAGCGAAACCGGTGTCGACATGACATCCCCCAACCCGGTTGCTGTCGAACCTATAAGAACATACTTACCCCTGATCGAGGAGGCCGCCTCATCATCATTCAAAACAACATGAGCCGAGAGCAGCTTGACTGCTTCGGGATTGGGATCGAAGGGGATCAGAAAACGTCCCTGGCGCAGCCACCCTACATGCTCCACCTGACGGCCATGTTGTAGATCGCTTTCAGGTAGTGGGTTTACATCTGTCACCTGCAATAACGCAAGCGAGAGCGCCGGCCAATGTGCATTGCTGATACCGGCATAGAGATAGAAACTGCGGCACAGGCCATCTCTGTCTATCTCGAAATCGACGTGGCCCATCCCGGCTGCAGCCTCCGCCAGCATGCTCAACGGCAACACTTCTGATATCGGCAGCTCGGCGCTCGACTTACTCGGCGCCACCACAAGCACCGTTCTACCATTGCGATCGATGGCTTGAGCAAACAGACTGTCTGCCTGCAGATCGACGGTATCGGATTCGGCAAACAGAATATCGAAGGCAACGGCTTTTGCGCCCATATCGGTCAAACGATCCAGCAATTGCCCATGCACACGACGTGACCATGGCCAATGACCCAGATTGCGCAGACTGGCATCATCGATGGCGACGACCACGACTTCGTCACTGATCTGGTTTCCCTGCAGGTTGAGGAAATTGTCGTAGAGGAGAAGGTCAAAACGCTGAACAGCGGCATTCCCGGTCAAAAGATAGGCGAGCGCAACCAGCGAGATAACCAGGAATACTCCCCGCCTGTTGAGCTTTTTTACCAGCGGGTGGACCATCCCGCTAAATGAAGAACAGGCCTAGAATGAAGAGTACCGGGACGGCCCATACCCCCTGATCCAGTGGCGGTTCGATTTGCTGCACGCTTCCCCATGGCCCCTCGTAGCCATCCATGTCGATGGCACGTACCCTTAAGTAGAGAACCTGACCCTGTGGTTGATCAAAACTGATCTCCGGCTGATCGGTAATCCGGTCAAGCTCAAGCGTACTGAAATCGCTATCGAGGGCAACCTGCACCTGATAGCGTTGTCCGGCAGCACCCTCCCGCCATGAAGCCGTCACCATATCATCTGCCGCCTCGATCGAGGGGTCGACAGTGTCGAGGGCGGGTTTGAGTTGCCATGAACGCACCACACCAGGCGGTCCCGACTCGTTGCCTAGAATCGTGGTGACACGCCAGAAATAGATACCCGGTTTGGTTATCTGATCAGTTTGATACCGGGTATCTTTCAGATCGTTTACCCGATGCGTTATCTTTTCAAAGCCCTCATCCATGGCAATCTCCAGCAGATACCTGTCGGCTGTTTCAGATTTCGTCCACTGCAATTCAGTGCCACCGCCCCGTTGAACCGCCCCATCCGGCGGACTGAGGGAGATCGGCGGCTGCGGTTGCGCGTCGACTAATACCGAAGCGACACGGCTGACACCTTCCAGCCCATTGGCATCGATACCGCGGACCCTGATCCAATATCTGCCATCCGGGAGTTCGGGTAACGGGAAATTGGTCTGATCCGACAATTGATCACGCGCAAGAACAGCCAGATTCTCATCCCTGCTGACCTCGACACGATAGTTTACAGCTTTATCAATAGCGCCCCATTCCAAACGCCAGTCGATGAAACGAACCACCTCCGGGATCTGCTTGAAATCGGGGGGCGGCAGCAACTCCACGGGTGGAGTCGGGGCCTTGCCTTTCTCAACCCGGGTACCGAACCCGGCAGGAATCAATCGTTGTTTATCACCACCGCTCACCTCGACCTTTCCTTCCAAAACCTCGATATTCGAGGTGGCGCCGTCTCCGGTTACGGCCGTACGATAGACGGTACCACGCACCGCGCTTATCGCCGAGGGGGTATATATCTCAAAACGGGAACCGGGGCCCACAGATGGCCTTACCCGTGTCTGCAAACGCCCTTGGATCAGGTGCAGCCTGGAATCGACCATACCGGTATCGCCATGGGCGCTGAGATGGTCAAACCGCATCTCGCTATAACTGTGGAGGGTCATGGCACTGCTGTCCGCAAAAAGGATGGCGGCGCTGCTCTTTGGCCCTGTCCGCAAGATATCGCCTAGATGTATCTGAGTACCGGATTTAAGCGACGCAGCCTGAGAGCCGTCGGCGCGAATAAGCTGTACCTGGCCTTCAAAATCCGCCAGCCGCGCCGGCACAGCATTGCTTCTTATCCACTTCATCGGAACACGCAGCCAAGAGCCGGGTTGTAGGCGCTTCGGGTTTTTAATATTGTTCAGTTTCTGCAGCTTCTTAAACCGCAGCACATTATCCAAGTACTTTTCGCTGAAGTCCCAGAGATTGTCCCCCTCCACAACGGTGTAGATCCACTCCGCACTATTTGCCTGAGACACAAACACACAAAGCAGTATTGCAGCCACGAGAGCCCGGACTCGATAGATGTATGACATCAATGAGTATCCCTTCACCCCGCTCAGTGAGGCAGCTGGACTGGGGCTTGCGATATTGTCATTTACATGCATGTCGATCTTGGCCTTCTCTATTCCAGTATACCTGCCTTGGCGCTGGCACAAGTAATTTTAATATTCTTGAGCTTTCTTTCATTATACGTGATTTGCAAATCACAAGAGGGCACTGCACAAATCATTGATTATCAGCGCATTGCCTGACTTCTGACAAAAAACCACCCCGCCAGATGATCTAATAGCACATATATAAACAACAGAAAAGGAAGAGAATTAAATTCCAGCCGCAGAAACCGTATTTAGTTGATCACACTATCGGCGGGGGTATCGCCACCAGCATCAGTTGAATTCGATGACAATGGATAAAGCCTGTTTTGCGATTGAACGACAATGTATGCCACCTTACACCCGGCCTGTCGAGTTTCAGCGACTTAACTCAATTGATTCGCTGCGTCTCCCCGAAGCAATCCATCCACTCGAACATGGGGAATGGATTGAGTGATGGAACGCTTCAGGTGATTGATTTATTAACAATAGTTGACAAATCACTTCCATAACAAGCGATCGAGAGAGACAAGGCCGCCTCCATGGCGAATAAGATAGAGCATCGCCAACGCCCACCACATATGCACATTCCAGGCATCCGGGTAGACAAACAGCTGGATCACGGCAGTCATGATCAACAATGAGAGGGCCGCAAAGCGGGTGAATAGACCAAACACCAGCAAAATGGGAAAAAAGTGCTCAGCATAAGTCGCCATGTGGGCAGCGATATTCGGTGGAATAAGCGGCACCCCATATTCGTGCTCGAACAGCAGAAAGGTGGAATCGGAAATATCCAGAAAACCGGACACCTTACTCCTCCCGGATGACCAGAAAGTGTATGCAATGGCCCCTCTGGCCAGCAGCGCGATCCCCCACTCCGGAATGGATTTACCGATAAAGTCGAAAAGCCGTTGCATTGTATCGATGAGTGCGTTCATGGGAATCAACCATCCTAAATGTTATTTGTTATTGATCGTATTGTTATTACGCAGAAACAGGTCATTCAGATTCTAAGAAACCGCCGACCAATCCAGAGAATTCCTAAAAAATTACAGTGCACAGAAAGTACCATCGAACAGATATCGGGCAAAAAAGGCATTCAGGTCGAATTCCGGCTCCGTTTCCGCCGCATGGCTATAGGCCTCGGAAATGGTATCAGCGGATGCCAGCCTCTGAAGAAAAATCAGGGTACCAGGGGTCACCTCCCTGATCTCAACCTCTGCCTTGGGGCGTATCACGACGATTTGCGACCCACCCTCATCAAGCGAGACGGTTTCATCCACCCGGTTACACTGATTGGCCGACCAGATACGATAAATGGGAAAACCGGATCCAATACAGTGCATTGAAGGATGTGGCCTCAACTGGAGGTTTTCCAATTCATCAGAAGGCAGTTTAGCTATCAGCCGCTGTTCCAATGGCGCAGCATCATCGGCATGATAGGCGGCTGTCCATGCATACTCCAGTCTTGCCACATCCGGCAAGTAGGGTAGCCCGGAGAGTTCGGGCACCGCTGCAAGGAATTCGGGAAATCGCTCACCGTACAACAGCAGTGCGCGATCCATGGGGGGATATTCGCGCACATAGGCTGTGACCAGCATGCGAAAGGCTTCATCCCCTAACAGTCGCTTGATGACCGGATACATATCGGCAAGGGCATCACCGTTTAAAACGATGAAGTTGTTACGATAGACGTTGAACCGCTGTATTTGAAGACCGTCGTCCACAATCTCATCGAGCAGCGCCTGAGCTGGTGGCTCCGATGAACGGAGGCCATCGCAAAACAGCTGTTGCAATTCAGACAGTGGCTTCATGGTACTGCTCACTGGCTGTCCTGATAATCTCTTCGGCAAAGCAAACCTCTCTGAAGAGTTCAGGAAACTCAGGGATGTTGCTGTCCCATTCGATCAGTGTCGGTACCGTGCCGTTGCTGTTGATATAGTTTTCATACAGCCGCCACACTTCACTACAGACCGGCGATCCATGATCATCCACCCGTAGTGTTGAACCCTCCAGGTCCTGGGTTGAATGTCCGGCAAGATGTATCTCCTCCACCATATCGTGTGGAACCGCCGACATATACTCATCCAAAGACCAGCCATGGTTGCTGCAGGAAACGAATACGTTGTTGATATCCAGGAGCAGGCCGGCACCGCTTCGCTTGGCGGCCTCGACATAGAACACCTGTTCCGGTATTTCGTTCTGTTTGAATTGCAGATATGTCGAAGGATTTTCGATAAGTATCTTCCTGCCAAGAAACTCTTGTACCTGATCTATATGCTCAACAATCAACTTCAATGTGGTTTCCGTATAGAACAACGGTATCAAATCATGGGTATACCATTCATAACCATGGCTCCAGGATAGATGCTCCGAAACCAGTCCCGGCTCAAATCGATCCACCAACGACTTCAGACTTTTCAGGTGTGCGGTATCCAGCGGCAGATGACTGCCGAGTGATGTTCCGACACTGTGCAGGGAAACCGGATAGTCGGCACGGATACGCTCCAGGTAGTGCAGCGGCGGACCTCCTCGCCCCATATAGTTCTCCGGGTGAATCTCGAACCAGCCTATATCCGGCTGCTGTTCGATAATCGCCTGATAGTGCTTTGGCTTCAAACCGGCCCCGGCCCTGACGGGTACCGGGGCTGCCACCGATTGCAGTGATTTATCTTTCATCGGTTTTCGCGTTAGGCTTACTTCGCTTCCAGGGTACCGCCGACGATCTTTTCACAGGTACCTTTCAGCACAAGCATCCAGGCATTTCCCTGAGCATCGACCGTTGAGGTACCCGCGCAACTGGTACCCGGCCCTGCTGCACAATCATTCTTTCCCGCTTTGGCGACACCGTAGCACTTCTCGGTATCAGCGGCATTTGCCACGCTCATTGGCGACAGTGCCAATGCTGATGTTATGGCGCCGGCTACAATTGCGCTAGTGGTCGTTTTTTTCATTTCTCTCCTCCTAATTTCAGGACTGTACATATAGTTAAATAGATAATGGCGAGGCACAGATTACTTTCGCCCTCGGCACTATTGTACTTCAAAAAATGCCACCCAATTTTTCAGCGAGTGGTAGTGTTAACATAAGCTTAACTTTGTTTATTACACCTGACCTCATATAACCACCTATTTAAATCATATAGTTAGGTAATTCTCACAGAACAAGATCAAGTGTTGCGCCAGGAACGGCGAGCGCAATCGTGATACTCTCTTTATCTATTCGTTATAACCTTATTACAAAAAGACCTTCTTAAAACCCTCAATCTACTACTGTTGTACCTATACGTTGGTCAATAGAAGACAGATGCACTATCTGTCCTATAAGTGGATTTAACCCCGGCAACCTGTGGAGATCGTGTTATGAAGGCTTCTGGGCTAATGGTGAAGTGTTTGGAAAACGAGGGTATCGAATATGTCTTCGGTGTACCGGGTGAAGAGAATGCCGACTTCATGATGTCGCTGGAACAGTCCGACAAGATAAAATTCATATTGACACGCCATGAGCAAGGCGCAGCATTCATGGCGGAAATCTACGGCCGTCTTAGCGGCAATCCCGCTGTCTGTCTTGGTACTCTCGGACCGGGGGCCACCAACCTGATCACCGGTGTCGCCGATGCCAATATGGACCGGGCGCCTGTGTTGGTTTTGACCGGACAGGGTTCCACCGCCCGTCTGCACAAAGAGTCACATCAGATCATGGATGTGGTGGATATGTTCAAACCCGTCACAAAATGGGCCACCAGTATATACAATGCAGTGACCATCCCCGAAGTTGTACGCAAAGCGGTGCGTATTGCACGTACCGAAAAGCCTGGCGCTGTTCACATCGAACTCCCGGAGGATATTGCCAAACATCAGGTTTCGGCAGAACCGCTGGATCCACGACGGTTTCGCCGTTCGGTGGTGGACGACAAGATTCTCGATCAATCCTTTGACTTGATCACCCATGCCAAGCGGCCTGTCATCATAGCCGGCAATGGCGCGATTCGCCGCCGTGCCGCCAAACAGCTCCGCCTCTTCTGCGAGAAAACGGGTATCGGTGTCTTGAGTACCTTCATGGCCAAGGGCGCAGTCGATATGGATGCCGACTACTGTCTCTACACGATTGGACTTGGCAGCAAGGATTATCCGACCCTGGCTATCGATGAGGCCGATCTGGTAATCACCCTTGGTTTCGATATGGTCGAATACCACCCGAAACTATGGAACCCCCACAAGAACAAGCCCATCATTCATGCCGATTTCCTGCCCGCGGAGATCGATGAGTATTACCATCCTCAAGTCGAACTGGTGGGTGATCTCGCGCATACCTTGTGGATGCTGAATCAACGCCTGACGACCCATGGCATTCCCAAGTACGACCTGGCCCAGCAAACAGAAACCCGGCGATTGATGCAGAACGAATTGGCCGAACACGCCAACGACGACACTTCGGGGACGATACGTCCACAAAAGATGTTGTGGGATATCCGTCATGTAATGGGGCCGGAGGATATCCTTCTCTCCGATGTCGGTGCACATAAGATGTGGATTGCACGACACTACCACTGCCATCAACCCAACACCTGCCTGATACCCAACGGCTTCTGTTCCATGGGTTTCGCCCTGCCCGGCGCTATCGCCGCCAGCCTGGTGGCGCCACAGCGACGTATCCTTGGCATTTCAGGTGATGCCGGTTTTTTGATGAACGTCCAGGAAATGGAGACTGCGAAACGACTACACAGCAATCTGGTCATGTTGATCTGGGAGGATCATGCCTACGGTCTGATCGCCTGGAAGCAGGAAAGCGAATTTGGCCGGCATACAGACCTGTCATTCGATAATCCCGATTGGATGCAATTAGCCGGCGCATTCGGCTGGCACGGTCATCGCGTTGAGCAAAGTAACCAGTTTGCGGATACTTTGGAAACAGCATTCAAGCAACAGGGACCGAGCCTGATCGTAGTGCCTGTCGACTACAGTGAGAACATGGCCCTTACACGACGCCTGGGTGAGATGACAGAACCTTGCCCGGTCGCCAGTTGATTTTGGAAAACCAGGAATTTTGTTTGTGCATAACAGCCACACGCTGGATAAATTACAGGTGGAGAGAACAATGAGTGGAGTTCGATAATGATGACAGCAGTCACAGAAAGCTGGGTATTCACGATATTCGAGATACTGTCGGTTATGTTTGTTTTCCTTCTCGGAATGGGGGTACTCACATTGATCGTTCTCTACATCATCGATATCACCCAAACTCAGCAGACCATCCGACGCAACTACCCGGTGATTGGTCGATTTCGCTATTTCTTCGAACATCTGGGTGAATTTTTCCGCCAATACTTTTTCGCCATGGACAGGGAGGAGATGCCTTTCAACCGGGCTGAACGGTCCTGGGCCTATCGGGCCGCAAAGAATGAAAGCAACACCATTGCATTTGGGTCGACCCGGGATCTGCGGCCAACCGGCTCCGTACTCTTTGTCAACTGCCCCTACCCGACCCTGGGCGAGGATGCGGTACCGGCGACGGAGGTGGTTATCGGCCCGGGTTGTAAGACACCCTATACAACCGACTCCCTTATCAATATCTCCGGGATGAGTTACGGCGCCTTGTCGGTACCCGCGATACGCGCTCTATCAGCCGGCGCCCGGCAAGCGGGATGCTGGATGAATACCGGCGAGGGGGGTCTGTCACCCTACCATCTCGAAGGCGGTGCGGACCTGGTATTTCAAATAGGCACTGCCAAATTCGGTGTGCGCGACCGGGAAGGAAACCTCTCTGACGAACGGCTGATGGAGATTGCCGCGCATGACACAGTACGCATGTTTGAAATCAAACTCAGTCAAGGTGCTAAGCCGGGGAAAGGCGGCATACTGCCCGCCGCTAAAGTCACTCGTGAGATTGCGCAAATTCGCGGTATCGAAGAGGGCCGGGATGCAATCAGCCCCAATCGACACCCTGACATCAATTGCGCGGATGACCTGCTGAACATGATCGAACGGATCCGGCGCATTAGCGGAAAACCTGTCGGTTTCAAGACCGTAGTCGGGGCCTATGGCTGGCTGGAAACGCTGTTCGAAACGATTAATAAAAGAGGCCCGGCATGCGCACCCGACTTTATCACGGTTGACGGAGCAGACGGCGGAACAGGCGCAGCTCCCATGGCGTTGATGGACTATGTGGGATTGCCGCTCAGCGAGAGCCTGCCCATGGTCATCGACATGCTGTGCGAATATGGCCTGAGAGAGCGTGTCAAGGTTGTCAGCTCCGGCAAGCTGATTACCCCTGCAGGGGTAGCCTGGGCATTAGCTGTCGGCGCCGATTTCGTCGCTTCCGCCAGAGGGTTCATGTTCGCCCTGGGTTGCATCCAGGCATTGCAGTGCAATAAGAACACTTGCCCGACAGGTATCACCACGCATAATCCGAAACTCCAGCGTGGATTGGTATCCAGCGACAAAGCCGTACGCGTGGCCAACTATGTAAAGAACATGAACTATGAGGTCGGCCTCCTGGCACACTCTTGTGGCGTACGGGAGCCGCGGGAACTGAAACGCTTTCATGCGAGAATAGTGATGGAAAACGGGAAGTCCATGCCGCTGGATGTCCTCTATCCACCAAAATCACCTGCTTCAGCCTGATCGCGCCTGCAATCATTGTATCGCAATCTGGGGAAGTGACTGCCGCCTTTTAGGAGATAAAAAGAGCCATAAAATACAGGGCAGTCAGAATACCGGGATCAATCAGGAAGCGCGGATAACCTCGGTTATCAAGCCTTGTCGAATCCAGCCTTTAAGCAAACCCGCCGCCCGCATCGATACACTATCCAGATCAATCCGACTCGCCAGTATTTCACATGCATCTTCGAAGGTAGCGCCGTTGCGCAGAGAATCGAGGGCCAACTGTTCGTCCTCCTCAAGGGAACGGAATCGTGTGACCAGATCCTGACGCCAGATCAACCAAGCGTCACTATCTGTCTGTGTACAGATCGGTTCAACTTCGAGTGGCGGATCTGCGGTAAGCGCCTTCCAAATGGTTGGCACATTCCATTCAAGGTCGATGCGGCGGACGCTCGGGCAAAACCCAAACCTCAGCATCGGCCATGCATCAGCTGCTATGGATGCCATTTCCTGCTCCGTGACGAGTTCACAATCCGCGGCATCGAATGCCTGTCCCAATGTCCATTCAAACTTTGCCAGTTCAGGTAGCCAGGCTAAATCATGGATGTCAGGATTCGTGTCAACCTGCTCGCTTAGATAGTCAGGAAATCGGCAGCCGAAATCGCGAAGACTGAAAAAGCGTGAAGGGTGTTGCTGTATGTAGCCTTCTGTGAGGAGATCGAAATGATCACAGCTGATCGCCATGCTGACGGCGGGATAGTCATTCGTCATCACCTCTTTCAAACGTGCGACATAGGCATTCGCATAAACGGAAAGCTGATACTGTGCAGACGTACGACCCCCTCCGTTTACCCATGAGATCTGGTTTTCATTTCCAGGCTCCAGTATAAACCGCTGAAATCGTGACTGTAATTCACCCAGGTGTTTCATTTTCGACACTCTTATGCTACCTGATCTTCAAAGCTGGTTTCACCGATACGCCGCACGCGATCAAGCTCCTGCAGCAAATCCGCAAGTGGCGGTATATTGTCATCGCGTTCGATCATCGTACTGACACGGCCAAAGCGCTGAATAGCCTCGGCGTATAACTCATAAACCGGATCTGCGATAGGGTGATCATGGGTATCTATGATCAGGTTTTCCTCTTGGGTATGACCTGCCAGATGAATCTGATAGATACGCTCACTGGGCATCGCCTGTACAAAATCAGAGGGATCGAAATTATGGTTATAGGCGCTGACATAGATATTGTTGATATCCAGCAACACAAGACAGTCGGCGCGCTCCGCAACTTCGCGCAGAAACTCCCATTCACTCAATTGAGATTCACTATAGCTAATGTAACTCGATACATTTTCCAACAGCATCTGCCGCCCCAGGTAGTCCTGCACTCTGTTGATACGCTCTACCACATGATCAAGCGCCTCTTCGGTATAGGGCAAGGGCAACAGATCGTGCAAATTCAGTTTGTTCACACCGGTCCAGCAGAGGTGATCGGAAAACCACTCAGGCTCCACCCTTTCTATCAGCGCCTTGAGTTTTTTCAGATAGGTATAATCCAGTGGTTCAATACTGCCGATAGACATCGACACGCCATGCATAACCATTGGGTAAAGCTCACGGATTCGACTCAAGTAATGAAGCGGCTTACCCCCATCCACCATGTAATTCTCGGATATAATCTCAAACCAGTCGACATCCGGCCTCGACTCGAGCACGTCATCGTAGTGCTGTCTGCGCAGACCCAATCCATAACCGAGAAAAGGCCTTTGACCACCTATAAATTCGCTCACAACACCCCCCCAACAGACAATCAGTAAAATTGCAGCCTGGGAACTGGCGTCACTATCCTCGGATAGCGCACCAGTCCGGCTGCGCTATAACTATCCCTCTGGCTTTTCGGTTGATCCACCAATATCATCACAGGCTTTCTTTGACATATTCACAAAGCCCTGACCTTTGCACGAAGCTTGCCCTTTACAGGCATTATTGGCAGTCTTACAGTCATTATGTCCTTTGCATTTGTTGACACCATAACAGTGTACATTCGCGTCACTTCCCGCCTGTACCGTAGACACAGGGGCAACGGAAAACAGTGAAGCGGCACCTGATGCCAGTGCAATCGAGGCAAACTTTCTGCGAGTAATCATGAGTATCTCCTTCGGTTTTTTAATCATATCTGTTATTAACACCAAGGCCTTGCCATAGGCGTGATTCAATTCTTGTGAATAAATATCACGTAAGTATCACGGCAAAGTAACAATAGTTTTCACGCAACCTATAAACCGGAAACAGCAATACGCATGCTGTTGCCATGATTCTGGCATATGGTCATTGGATACAGAATGGTAATTGCTTAATCGCTTATAGTTATTGGGCAAGCTGTAGACACTGCCGCTTGAGGCGGATCTGCTATCTTGAGTAGGTAAGTGAATAGTTCGAGGGCCACGCAATGAGTTTATATGAACGCTTTTACAGGCGACCGATTATTACCTTCATCGTCCTGATCGCATCCGGCCTGACATTCGGTGCAATGACCGTCAATATTTTTCGCCTGTTTGCCGCCAACTGGAATTTTATTTTGACCTATGGGCTCTTGGCTTTACGTGAGGGTGCGTTAACACAGACGATGGAACTATTGATAACCGGTATGCTTTCAATGGTATTTTTTCTGCTATTCAAGTTTTGTGAGAAAATATTGATTGACCGTATAAGCAGCTACACTTTTTCACTAACACGCATTGCGAACAAAAAGAAGACATAAGAGACTGCGACATAAAATAGAGTGAATTAACCCCCGCTTGATACGGTAAATATCGGAATAACGATTTATGTTTAACCTGTCGGTTTAATTTGAAGTTTTTGTGGGATTTTTTCTGTACCTACCACTGCAGCGAATATACGATGAATGAGAGGTGTTGATAATGTTATTTTTCCAGTATCAGATCCGTTTTTGGTTTTGAGATACATAACAGACAGTAACCACGCCCGGGGTTGATGGCCGGCACTTGAGTATATTCGACTTCACCTTGGACAAGCCTGGTACGACAGGAACCACACTCTCCCGCCCGGCATAGAGATTCAACTTCAACACCCCTGGATTCAGCGAATTCCAGCAAGGAGTCATGTGATTGGATCCAACGATAGCACTTACCACTCTCGCTAAAGTTAACGATCACATCCAATGCAGGTTCAATCGGTGGTCTATCTATCGCCTCATCACAAATGCCATTTATATAAGTGGATGATTCAACAGCAGAACTCTCTCCGGAATCGAGCAGAGTCTTGTCTCGCCGCAGCAACAAACGAATCCCCGCCGAGAAGATCGCCAGAGCCAAAATGGCGGTAATTATGATTAAATCGCCCATTACCATATTCCTATCGACAAGGCCTGATATAGGACTGACCATCCTGAGTATGCACGGAATAGCTTAAGTAACGATGAAGAGGCCTGTGACAAGGATCACGGATACACGAACCTTATAGCCTGCATGTGAATTCTGGCCATTAGCCACCCTGTTTACAGCTGATTCAAGCATGCATTGTTGGAGATAAAGGGCGTCCAGCATGCGCCGGTGTCAGTCATCGGGACGACGACATTTCGCACAACCAGAGTTAAAAAACCAGTCAGTATTTGAGAATATTGGAGCCGGCGAGAGGATTCGAACCCCCGACCAGCTGATTACAAATCAGCTGCTCTACCAACTGAGCTACGCCGGCTGGAGAGTGCGAATTCTATGCGTTTCTGTGTCTTGTGGCAAACTTAACGGCATGCAGTCTCCTTTGCTTCGAGATCAGGAAATTTGGCGAATAGATCTTTCCAGCCCTTTTTGTTATCGGATGTAGGTGTACCCTCTTGAAAATAGAGCCAATATTTGGTTTTTTGACGATAGCGTGGCTTGATAATAGCTTCATATCCGAGGTCTATAATCTCATTTTTCCGTGCCTCCGCACGCTCCTCGCTACGGAACAGGCCGAGTGATATAGCATGTACAAGTTCACCGCTGGTAAATCGCCACAAATCGCTCACACCGTCCCTCTCCAGGCGATTTGAGATTTCGATCGCTTCCCGCCTGGTGGCTTGCGGGGGGATTAAAACCCAGACACCCGCCTGCTCATTACTGGTCTCCGACTGCAACTCCGGTTTCAAACCCAACACGCGCAAACTTACGGAGACGATCTCAGCGTCAGAACGGCTTTCCAGGTAACCGATCGTTCGACATACCGGTATCACTTCCGGTGCCGGTGTCTCAGCCACAGTATTTTCACTCTCTGGCATGTCAAACTCGGGTTCGGCGGGAATCTCAGCTTCTGCAATGGGAACCTCAGGCAGAGGCTCTGCAATAGGTTCGATAGGGGCCCGCTCCTCCAAAGACAGATCAGCATCCGGTGTCTCAGTTCGATCATCAGATGAGTCCTGTTGTAGCTGGTCGGCATCCGAATCGTTCACACCGGCAAGTACAACATCATCGGTAACGCTTGGCTCAGTTTTCAACGCCGCAATCTCTTCATAGAGAAAGAGTTCGCCCACGTCCGGCAAGCCATTCTCAACATTTTTTTCTGCCTTCTGAGGGTAGATCAGGATAAACATCCCCAAATTCGCCAGCAGCAGAATGAAAAAGAGCCATTTCATAACAATACTTTATCTGTTGTGTTCATTTCGCATCCTGTGGCGAAGTCATACAGTGCTTTGACTACCCCGCTTGACCAGACTGTAAACGCAACCCGCTCAGAACCAGACCATGTACGACTTGGTGGGACACTTCAAGGTGGCGTGTCAACAATTCCGCATCGCCACCTGTAACAACGCAAAGGACATCACCCATTTCCCGTGCCTGCAGTGTTTGATACAGTTTTTCCACGGTCGCACATTGAGCCACAATGGCGCCTGTAAGGATGCCGGATGCGGTATCGGTAGCGAAGCAATCGCCAATCTCACCGGTATCATAATGCGGGATATCGGTATTTTGTCTCAGACAATGGGCAAATGCCCGCAATCCCGGCAAGATGATACCACCGATATGTCGTCCCTCTCCGTCCATGGCATCGATCGTTGTCGCTGAACCGCAGTCTACGACAATCTGGGGTAATTCCGAAAGGGCACGCGCCGCGATGAGCGCCAACCAACGGTCGACACCCAGTTGACCAGGCTGTTTATATCCGTTTGTTACTCCGTACTCCCACCGCCGTGTTTCAGCAAATAACGGTATTATCTGCCAATGCCGTTCAATCCAGCCCAGTAGTTTCGCATCAATATCCTGTTGGCGCACACTGGCGATATAGACCGCTTCAGGCTTCTTCAGTTTAAGCCAGGCCTGTTCAATCGCAGCTGGGAGATTGCGTGATTCCGCCTGATGCAGGATGTCAAGGTGCAGGTCATCTTCGGTTGCCCATTTGATGGCCGAGTTGCCTATATCAACATAGAGTTTCATCTTCTTTCATCAACCAGTTGCCGAAGACTCACCTCACCGGCGTGAAATGACTGCTCCTTGCCATTGCATCGCAACCGGATCGCTCCATTCAGATCAATTCCCAAATGTTCCCCCGCGTGGACCTGGCTATGGCTGCGAATTTCCACCTCTCGACCCAATAACAGATCATGCCTATGCCACTCATCAAGAAATGATTGCATACCATCGGACTGATACTGACGTATCACATCTCTCAGATGTTGGATCAACCTAGATGCCAGTTCGTTGCGGGTCGGCCTGGTGATATTTGGAATAGAATCCAGATCGATCCACGGTTGGTCTATATCACCGCCATGACTGCCCAACCGGGTATTCAGACCGACACCGATAACAATCTGCGAGGGACCACTGGCCTCCCCCGTTATTTCCAGGAGAAGACCGGCCAATTTTTTGCCTTGCCACAATATATCATTAGGCCATTTAAGTCCGGCCTGATCACAGTTCAGTTCATGCAACAAGCGCACAATCGCAATAGCCGAAGCCAAGCTGAGTCCCGCAATCTGCATCGGCGGATGTTCGAAACGCCACAACATTGAGAAATAGATATTTCTACCGAAAGGTGAGATCCACTTACGACCATGCCTGCCCTTACCAGCCAATTGCTGTTCCGCCAGGCATACGGTCCCTGACTCAGCACCCGAAGCTGCCTGCTTCATCAACCAGCTGTTGGTGGAATCTAGAGAGGCGTGCAGAACCAATGCCGGTGGCGCCTCATCATCGACATCGCTCAGTAGTTTAAGAATGGCATCATGATTCAGAAGATCAAGCGGTTCACGCAAGCGATATCCTCTCCCTGTCACCGCATCGATCTCGAGATTATATTCCTCCTTCAATTGTTTGAGTTTTTTCCAAACTGAAGAGCGCGTCACGTCCAACAGACGTCCCAGCTCCTGACCTGAGTGAAACCGTCCATCCGCTAATCTATGAATTAAATCATGATGCCGGTACATGGCCCTTTAACCAGTTATTAAGACGCTGCTGCTGAATGCTGCCGGGATGTTGGGGGAGATAGATGGTACAGGTATCGGCTTCAGCCGGATGCGCAGTGAAATGGATAACTTTTAACTCATCCCTGCGAAATACATGCATCTCAATAGATACTCCCTCCTGTTGCCTGGCGATATACTGTTCCATCTGTTTTGCATTCATGCTCAACCCATCTACGGCAACGATCTCGTCACCCGCCGCCAGCCCTGCCTGCTGAGCTCCACCACCATCAAATACCTGCAAAATCCGAATCCTCTTTTCCAACTGTTTCCATTTAGCACCCAATACCGGTTTGGCTGGAGCGGCCTTTGGCGGTTCTGTTACCACCCTGCCCTGATCCTCACTGGATTTAGCGGGAAGCAGATGAAGCTCCACAGCAAACTCGGCCAAGATCTCGGCAAGCGGTAACTCTTCTGTTGAACGGACCCCAAGATCAAACAGTGGCTGCAGATTCAGGGATGTCACTTCAACCACGAGTTTTTCAAATCCGTCCTCCGGAACACCCACTGAGCGACGACCGTATCGTTGCCACATCTCGCGCATCACATGGTCAAGTGAACATGAGTTGTCACTCTGCAGGCGTATGCTCAAATCAAGCAGCAGGGCGAACAGGGCACCTTTGGCATAGTAACTTACGATCGCATTGGGCGCGTTCTCGTCCTGTTTATAGAATTTTGTCCAGGCATCGAAACTCGACTCCTCCAGGGTTTGTTTATGTCTCCCGCTGTTTCTCATCACACGCGTGATTGTTACCGCCATCATTTCAAAGTAGGCCTTTCGCTCAATCACGCCGCTCCTGACAAGGATCAGCTCATCGTAATAGGACGTGATCCCCTCAAAAATCCATAACTGACGGGTGTACACCTCTGCTGCTGTCCCCTGTTGCAGAAATACTTCCGGTGTTATCCGCTTGACGTTCCAAAGGTGGAAATACTCATGACTGCAGAGTGCCAACAGTTTTCGATAACCGGCTGTGACGCCTTCATCGCCCTGTTTTGGCAGATCGTCCCTGCCAATCATAAGGCTGGTGGAGTTACGGTGTTCCAATCCTCCATAACCATTACCGACCACTTGAAGTAAAAAGAGATAATGCGATATCGGCAATTCACCGAACAGTTCCACCTGTTCATGGCAGATCCGACCTAAATCACTGCAAAACCGCTGCAATTCAGCGTCATGTACACCGCTGATCACCAATCGATGCCGTTGATCATTCACCAAGAAGTCAGCGTCGCTAAAATCTCCTGCCACAATGGGATAGTCGATCAGTGCTTCATAACAATCACAGAGGTAGTTACCAAACCCTGCTTCATCGATATGCTCCGCCGGCATAGCGGTAGCCAGACGCCACTCTTCGGCATATCTCTCCCCCGGACGATCAATGCTCAGCCTGCAGGACTCATTTTCAAATCCAGTGACGCCTAAGAACAGACACGGTCCATTGATATATGCTTGTTCGGTATCGAAATACGCAGTTCTGACGGTCAGTTCCCAAGCATAAACCGTATACACGATATGCAGTTCACCTGCCACCGGTAAAACACGCCAACTCTGCTTGTCAAGCTTGACCAGCTCAATAGGTTCACTTCCTGACAATGCCTGGATGGATACTATATTGCGGGCGAAATCACGCACCATGTAGCTACCGCGTATCCAGCCGGGAAGGTAGATTACCTGCCCATTGGTATCGGGCTGCTTCACGGTCAGCTCGACTTCAAACAGATGCGCTTGGGGTGATTTGAAGCTTAGCTTGTACTCAATCATTACCTGTCCCACTGCATGACCGCCTGTTCGCCTTTTTGATTTACCGGACGTGCTATCAAACCGGCATGGTTTGCACTGACCTGGTAGTGAGCACCTGCTTCAATCGGCATATACACCGAACTGCCATAGATTGTATCAACCATGCCAAAATGATCGGTCAGGTTAGCGATTATGCTGTCGATAATCTCATAGTCCTCATGCAGATTATAAACCTTGATAACGCGATTACCCGGTACCACATATCGCCCCGACAGCGCATCCAAACGCACAACCGGATCCTTTCCAAGCAACGCAACCCACGGTTTCCATTTGATAAAACGCGCATCCAACCGCCACTCGTGTGCTGAAAGAGCATAGTTTCTGCGCTTACCGTCGACTGTCAACCTCAGGGATGCGGTCCCGGCATCAACGGTAACGATCTCAACCTCAGCCAGTACACGTTCCTTGGTCAACTGAATGTAGCTCTGAACATTAAACAGCAGCATTGAGATAAAGGTTGCAACGAGCAGAACAATCAGACCCAACAAACCGTTCAGGCTTGCTGCAATGAGCTTCCTTTTGAAAACAAATTGACGAACCGCCAATCCAGTCAGCAGGAAACCGAAGACAAGTAGCGTCAGTGAGAGAATCATAGTCTATTCAATTGCAATCCGATTTCACGATCTTTGAGATCACAATCTAACACGTTATCGTTAAATCCGAGCCAGGGAACCTATACTGGTTCACATCGAGACAAAAAAAAACCCCGGACCTTCAGGGTCCGGGGTTTTGCTGTAAAAACCTGGCAGTGTCCTACTTTTACATGGGGAGACCCCACACTATCATCGGCGCTATGTCGTTTCACTTCCGAGTTCGAGATGGGATCGGGTGGTACCAACACGCTATGTCTACCAGGTAAACTGTCGGAGTCGCTCCCTAGGAACGACTCAGCATTCGGTTAGATCGCAAGGCTATATCTATGGGTGTTGCGTTTGCTTGAACTCAGCCCAAAATGTTTGGGTGTTATATGGTCAAGCCTCACGGGCAATTAGTACTGGTTAGCTTCACACATTGCTGTGCTTCCACACCCAGCCTATCAACGTTGTAGTCTTCAACGGCCCTACAGGGACCTTAAAGGTCCAGTGAGATCTCATCTTGGGAGGGGCTTCCCGCTTAGATGCTTTCAGCGGTTATCCTGTCCGTATTTAGCTACCCGGCAGTGCCACTGGCGTGACAACCGGAACACCAGAGATACGTCCACTCCGGTCCTCTCGTACTAGGAGCAGCTTCCCTCAAATCTCAAACGCCCACGGCAGATAGGGACCGAACTGTCTCACGACGTTCTAAACCCAGCTCGCGTACCACTTTAAATGGCGAACAGCCATACCCTTGGGACCGACTTCAGCCCCAGGATGTGATGAGCCGACATCGAGGTGCCAAACACCGCCGTCGATATGAACTCTTGGGCGGTATCAGCCTGTTATCCCCGGAGTACCTTTTATCCGTTGAGCGATGGCCCTTCCATACAGAACCACCGGATCACTAAGACCTACTTTCGTACCTGCTCGACTTGTCTGTCTCGCAGTCAAGCACCCTTATGCCTTTGCACTCGTTGCGCGATGTCCGACCGCGCTGAGGGTACCTTCGTGCTCCTCCGTTACTCTTTGGGAGGAGACCGCCCCAGTCAAACTACCCACCATACACTGTCCCTAACCCGGATAACGGGTCGAGGTTAGAACTTCAAATATATCAGGGTGGTATTTCAAGGTTGGCTCCACGAAGACTGGCGTCTCCGCTTCAAAGCCTCCCACCTATCCTACACAAACATATTCAAAGTCCAGTGCAAAGCTGTAGTAAAGGTTCACGGGGTCTTTCCGTCTAGCCGCGGGTACACTGCATCTTAACAGCGATTTCAATTTCACTGAGTCTCTGGTGGAGACAGCGTGGCCATCGTTACGCCATTCGTGCAGGTCGGAACTTACCCGACAAGGAATTTCGCTACCTTAGGACCGTTATAGTTACGGCCGCCGTTTACCGGGGCTTCGATCAAGAGCTTCGTCCGAAGACTAACCCCATCAATTAACCTTCCGGCACCGGGCAGGCGTCACACCCTATACTTCCTCTTTCGAGTTTGCAGAGTGCTATGTTTTTAATAAACAGTCGCAGCCACCTGGTCACTGCAACCCTCTTCTGCTCCGAGAGCAAGTCTCTTCACATACCAAGGGCGTACCTTCTCCCGAAGTTACGGTACTATTTTGCCTAGTTCCTTCACCAGAGTTCTCTCAAGCGCCTTGGGATTCTCACCCTACCCACCTGTGTCGGTTTAGAGTACGGTTACTTATTACCTGAAGCTTAGAGGTTTTTCCTGGAAGCATGGCATCAATCACTTCGTCTCACATGGAGACTCGTCATCACGTCTCAGAATTGCCGGTCCGGATTTACCTAAACCGACTCCCTACACGCTTAAACCGGGTAAACCAACACCCGGATGACCTAGCCTACTCCGTCACCCCATCGCAGTAATAAATAGTTCCGGAATATTAACCGGATTCCCATCGACTACGCATTTCTGCCTCGCCTTAGGGGCCGACTAACCCTGCGCCGATTAGCGTTGCGCAGGAAACCTTGGGTTTTCGGCGAGGGGGCCTCTCACCCCCTTTATCGTTACTCATGTCAGCATTCGCACTTCTGATACCTCCAGCATGCCTTACAGCACACCTTCGCAGGCTTACAGAACGCTCCTCTACCATGCGTGCAAGCACGCATCCGCAGCTTCGGTACATGGCTTAAGCCCCGTTAAATCTTCCGCGCAGGCCGACTCGACTAGTGAGCTATTACGCTTTCTTTAAAGGATGGCTGCTTCTAAGCCAACCTCCTAGCTGTCTATGCCTTCCCACATCGTTTCCCACTGAGCCATGATTTTGGGACCTTAGCTGGCGGTCTGGGTTGTTTCCCTTTCCACGACGGACGTTAGCACCCGCCGTGTGTCTCCCGCGATTACACTTCCACGTATTCGGAGTTTGCATCGGTTTGGTAAGCCGGGATGGCCCCCTAGCCGAAACAGTGCTCTACCCCATGGAGTGAGACGCGAGGCGCTACCTAAATAGCTTTCGAGGAGAACCAGCTATCTCCGGGCTTGATTAGCCTTTCACTCCTATCCACAGCTCATCCCCCCATTTTTCAACATAGGTGGGTTCGGGCCTCCAGCGCGTGTTACCGCACCTTCACCCTGGCCATGGATAGATCGCCCGGTTTCGGGTCTACTCCCAACGACTGAACGCCCTATTAAGACTCGGTTTCCCTACGCCTCCCCTATACGGTTAAGCTTGCCACTGAGAAGTAAGTCGCTGACCCATTATACAAAAGGTACGCAGTCACCCCCGAAGGGGCTCCCACTGCTTGTACGCATACGGTTTCAGGTTCTATTTCACTCCCCTCTACGGGGTTCTTTTCGCCTTTCCCTCACGGTACTAGTTCACTATCGGTCGGTAGAGAGTATTTAGCCTTGGAGGATGGTCCCCCCATCTTCAGTCAGAATATCACGTGTTCCGACCTACTTAATACGTCAATCATTCATTTCGTGTACGGGGCTATCACCCTGTATCGCTGGACTTTCCAGACCATTCCACTATGAATTTCTTGCTCGGCTAGTCCCCGTTCGCTCGCCGCTACTGAGGGAATCTCAATTGATTTCTTTTCCACCGGGTACTTAGATGTTTCAGTTCCCCGGGTTTGCCTCTCACACCTATGAATTCAGTGTGAGATACCTGTCTTACGACAGGTGGGTTTTCCCATTCGGAGATCTCCGGATCAAAGCCTGTTTGCTGGCTCCCCGAAGCTTATCGCAAGCTACAACGTCCTTCATCGCCTTCTACCGCCTAGGCATCCACCATATGCGCTTAATCACTTGACCATATAACCCCAAAAATTCTGGAGTCAGGTCGCTCGTACAAATGCAACATACCCAAGTAACTAAGTTTGAGAACTTAGATACTAAATTTTAGATATTGGATGTCTCACGACATCCGCCTATCTGCGATCTAACCTAATTTTTAAAGAGCAGTACTTCGGTAATACGAAGTGGCTAGCGTTGTCGCTAGACACTTGGTACTAACGGTCGAACCGTTCAGCTGTTTGGTGGAGCCAGGGAGGATCGAACTCCCGACCTCCTGCGTGCAAGGCAGGCGCTCTCCCAGCTGAGCTATGGCCCCTGAAGAGTCAAATGGTTCTGAATAAATGTGGTGGGTCTGGGAGGATTTGAACCTCCGACCTCACCCTTATCAGGGGTGCGCTCTAACCAACTGAGCTACAGACCCAAGTCTCTCAGCGCAGTACAGCTGCTTAGCTGTTTAACAGGTCTGTATCTGCTTCAACATCGGCTAGGTAACTTGTGTGGATGCTCCGAAGATCCGGGCAACTTTTTTAAAGGAGGTGATCCAGCCGCAGGTTCCCCTACGGCTACCTTGTTACGACTTCACCCCAGTCATGAATCACAAAGTGGTGAGCGCCCCCCCGAAGGTTAAGCTACCCACTTCTTTTGCAACCCACTCCCATGGTGTGACGGGCGGTGTGTACAAGGCCCGGGAACGTATTCACCGCGACATGCTGATTCGCGATTACTAGCGATTCCGACTTCATGCAGTCGAGTTGCAGACTGCAATCCGGACTACGACCGGTTTTCTGAGATTAGCTCCCCCTCACGGGTTGGCGGCCCTCTGTACCGGCCATTGTAGCACGTGTGTAGCCCAGCCCATAAGGGCCATGATGACTTGACGTCATCCCCACCTTCCTCCGGTTTGTCACCGGCAGTCTCCCTAGAGTTCCCACCCGAAGTGCTGGCAACTAGGGACAAGGGTTGCGCTCGTTACGGGACTTAACCCAACATCTCACGACACGAGCTGACGACAGCCATGCAGCACCTGTCACTGGATTCCCGAAGGCACCAAACTATCTCTAGTAAGTTTCCAGGATGTCAAGGGCTGGTAAGGTTCTTCGCGTTGCATCGAATTAAACCACATGCTCCACCGCTTGTGCGGGCCCCCGTCAATTCCTTTGAGTTTTAACCTTGCGGCCGTACTCCCCAGGCGGTCAACTTATCGCGTTAGCTGCGCCACTAAACCCTTATAATGAGTCCAACGGCTAGTTGACATCGTTTACAGCGTGGACTACCAGGGTATCTAATCCTGTTTGCTACCCACGCTTTCGCACCTCAGTGTCAGTATTGGTCCAGGAAGCCGCCTTCGCCACTGATGTTCCTCCGGATATCTACGCATTTCACCGCTACACCCGGAATTCCGCTTCCCTCTACCATACTCTAGTGAGGCAGTTTCAAATGCAATTCCCAGGTTGAGCCCAGGGCTTTCACATCTGACTTACCAAACCACCTACGCGCGCTTTACGCCCAGTAATTCCGATTAACGCTTGCACCCTCCGTATTACCGCGGCTGCTGGCACGGAGTTAGCCGGTGCTTCTTCTAAAGGTAACGTCAAGACTCGAGGTTATTAACCTCAAGCTTTTCTTCCCAATTGAAAGTGCTTTACAACCCGCAGGCCTTCTTCACACACGCGGTATTGCTGGATCAGGGTTGCCCCCATTGTCCAATATTCCCCACTGCTGCCTCCCGTAGGAGTCTGGGCCGTGTCTCAGTCCCAGTGTGGCTGATCGTCCTCTCAGACCAGCTATGGATCGTCGCCTTGGTAGGCCATTACCCTACCAACAAGCTAATCCAACGCAGGCTCATCTAATAGCGCGAGGTCCGAAGATCCCCCGCTTTCCCCCGTAGGGCGTATGCGGTATTAGCTCGAGTTTCCCCGAGTTGTCCCCCACTACTAGGCAGATACCTACGCGTTACTCACCCGTCCGCCACTCGTCAGCCGAGAGCAAGCTCTCGCTGTTACCGTTCGACTTGCATGTGTTAAGCATACCGCCAGCGTTCAATCTGAGCCAGGATCAAACTCTTCAGTTTAAGTTTGATAGCTGCTTATGGCAGCCAATCCTTTTGACTCGAGATTCTCGGATAGAATTACTATCTTTGAATGCTCTCTGTCGATCTTTGGTTACCCAAGATCAACGGAGCACCCACACAAATTACCTAACCTGATTGTTAAAGAGCATCCCGGAATTTTCTTCCGAGAAAGACCGCCTATTTTAAAGGACCCTGTACTTGTGTCAAGAAAATTCTCAATTTTCTTCAAGCCGCCGGGGCCTCCCGGTCCGTTCGAGAGCGCGTATTCTACAGCCCGCTTAGTCATTGTCAACAACTAAATCCAAGCACTAGAACCGAGACCCTCATGGCTTCCGAATCGGCTTCTTCAAGCCCCTCGAAAGAGTGGCGCATTATACGGAGTTCACCCCCTCCGTCAACAACTTTCAGAAGGTTTTTCATGAGATCTGTAATTACCTTGCAGGACCATCTCAATATCGAGCCGGGTAATGCTGATTTCTTCTGTCAATTCAAGGGTAACCAGCCCTCCGAAATGGATTACAGCGGAGGGCAAGGGGAAAGATTCGAGATCCGTCAACGACTAATGCAAGCTGATGCGGGCAAATCTGCGCTTACCTACCTGATACACATGGGATGACCCTGCCGCAACAGTAAGGGTGTGATCTGTCACTCTCTCTCCGTCAATGCGCACCGCACCCTGCTTTATCATACGCATAGCCTCAGAGGTGCTCTTCACCAATTCGGCGTCTTTCAGGAGATTGGCGATCGGATAACCGCCATTGGATGCCGTAAAGTCGAACTCGGCCATCTCATCGGGCATCTGACCTTTTTGAAAACGGGCAACGAAGGCCTCGTGGGCCTTAACCGCCTGCTCCCTGGAGTGAAAGCGTTCCACCAACTCTTCGGCAAGCCGAATTTTCACATCCCTTGGATTGGCTCCCTGCTCAATCTCTCTTTTCCACTCTAAGATCTCCGACATCGGCCGAAAGCTCAACAACTCGAAATAGCGCCACATCAGTTCATCTGAGATCGACATGACCTTACCGAACATCTCCTCGGGCGCATCAGTTATACCTATATAGTTGTTGAGGGATTTTGACATCTTCTGCACCCCATCCAACCCCTCAAGGATTGGCAGGGTGATCACTACCTGCGGCTCCTGCTGATAGGCCTCCTGCAGTTGACGCCCCACCAGGAGGTTGAACTTCTGATCCGTGCCTCCCAGTTCCACATCGGCCTTCAACACCACGGAATCGTAGCCCTGGATCAACGGGTAGAGAAATTCATGCACTGCGATGGCCTGGCCGCTGGTATAGCGCTTATTGAAATCATCCCGCTCCAACATCCGCGCCACCGTGTGCTTTGCCGCCAGCTGGATCAGATCCACTGCCGACATCTCTCCCATCCAGGAAGAGTTGAACAGGACCGTGGTCTTGGTGGGATCAAGTATTTTGAAGATCTGATGCTCATAGGTCTTTGCATTCTCCACCACCTCTTCCCGTGTGAGGGGTGGCCGGGTAGCACTTTTCCCTGTGGGATCACCGATCATGCCGGTGAAGTCACCGATCAGAAAGATCACCTCGTGCCCCAATTCCTGGAATTGTCGAAGTTTATTGATAAGGACAGTGTGCCCGAGGTGGAGGTCCGGGGCCGTGGGATCAAACCCTGCCTTAATCTTCAGTGGTTTGCCCCGCTGCAGCTTTTTAATCAACAAATCTTCAGGCAGAACCTCTTCCGTACCTCGTTTAATAAGTTCCAGGGAACCAGTGACATCGGTCATTTACTAAATCTCTAAAATTAAGATAATGGTTGCACACTCTACTAGAAGCATCTGATAAAATTAACCATTGTATAGTGTTATGCGCTACTATCCATTATGTGATCAGGCGCTGTATTCTATCGTCAAGAGGCCGATACAGAGTATATATTGCCGTATTATTCAATCATGCAAGACTTTAAATCCTACACATTGGAGAGAAAACCGGCGCGCGGCCTACTCGGCCGAGGCCTATTGTTTGCTGCGGTTATACTCCTTCTCCTTGCCGCAGGAACCCTCTACTTCAGCCAGTCATCCCACCAAACCACCGTGGATGACAATCCTCCCTCCTCTCAACAGATTGATAAAACAGACCAGAAAAGGATTCTACCACTACAACTACCCGGCCAATCCAGCAGAAAGCCCGCCACTCCCGATTCACCTGACCAGTCAATCAGCTTCATCAGGCAGGCGGTGGCCGTCGAGGCCGAGCCGGTCATCGAGACTGACATCCCGACTGTAGCAGTGGTACAGGAGACAGCGCCTGAGTCCCATACACTGACTTACGAGATTCAGAATGGCGACTCCCTGGCCAGCATATTCAAAAAGCATGATCTCAGCGCCAATCTGCTGCACCGCATTGTCCACTCCAGTGACACCGCAAAAAAACTGACCGATATTCGCCCCGGAGAGATCCTGCACGTGGAGCTGGATGGGGAACAGAATTTTCTCGGTCTGCGTCTCGAACAGAGCAAGATCGACAGTCTCCAGATAACCGCCATCGAAGATGGTTTTAAAGCAGCCGAACTGAGCAGAGAGGTGGAGGTAAGGTCCAATCACATCAGCGGCACCATCGAGAACTCTTTTTACGTCGCGGCGAAAGAGGCTGGTCTCTCAGAAAAGCTGATCATGCAGATGGCGGGTATCTTTGGTTGGGATATTGACTTCGCCCTGGAGATCCGCAGCGGCGATCGGTTCACGGTCATCTTTGAGGAAGACTATCTTGACGGGGAGAAACTCCGCGACGGTCCCATTCTGGCCGCGGAATTCGTCAATCGGGGACGCTCCTACCGAGCCCTGCTGTATACAGACGATACAGGTCGATCTGATTACTACAGTCCCGATGGCCGCAGTATGCGCAAGGCCTTTCTTCGGGCTCCTGTCGATTTCAGGCGTATTTCATCGCGCTTTACCCGGGAACGATACCACCCTGTACTGGGTAAAAAGCGCCCCCATCGGGGGGTCGACTATGCGGCGAAAACCGGCACACCGGTGAAAGCCGCCGGTGATGGAAAGATCATTCACCGAGGCAAAAAAGGCGGCTACGGAAAGACCGTCATCATAAAGCATGGGCAGACATACACTACCCTGTACGCCCATCTTTCCCGCTACAACAAGAAGGCCAGGAAAGGAAGCAAGGTCAAGCAGGGGCAGACCATCGGATATGTCGGCAGTACCGGGCTCGCAACAGGCCCGCACCTCCACTATGAATTCCGCCTCAATGGCGTGCACAGGAATCCTTTAACGGTGAAGCTCCCTGCAGCCAAGCCTATCGCAAAAAAATATCGTGAAGATTTTCAACTGAAGATACAACCCCTGCTGAGCCAACTTGAGTTGATCGATCGCACCCTTGTTGCAAATGCCCAATGAATCAGTGTTTGTGGGACTCATCTCAGGCACCAGTCTGGATGGCGTGGACGCTGTGGTTGTCGACCTCTCCAACAATCAACCCCGCCTGATAGCGAGTCACGTCGAGCCTTATCCCACTCAACTCAGAACCTCACTGCGGGCCCTTTGCCAACCCGGCAGCAATGAAATCGACCGCATGGGGGAACTCGACAAACAGGTTGCCGTCACCTTCGCAACCGCTTGTCGTGCCGTATTGGCAGACACCGGCATAACACCACAACAGATAACAGCCATAGGGAGCCACGGCCAGACCATTCGTCATCGTCCCGACGCAGAAAATCCTTTTACCCTGCAGATTGGGGATCCCAATACTATTGCGGAACTGACAGGCATCACCACGGTTGCTGATTTCCGCCGTCGTGACATGGCGGCGGGTGGTCAAGGTGCACCACTTGTACCTGTCCTCCATCAGGCGCTGTTTCAAAAACCCGGAATAAAGCGGATCGTCCTGAATCTGGGTGGAATCGCCAACATCACCTGCCTGCCCGAGAATAATGCAAAACCGGTTACCGGATACGATACCGGACCGGCGAATACCCTGCTCGATAGCTGGATAGAAAATCACCGGACCGTCACGCTGGACCACCAAGGCGCATGGGCAAAAAGCGGTCATATCAACGATAGCCTACTGAATGAATTGCTGTCCGATCCCTATTTTCAACAGCCTCCGCCAAAAAGCACCGGCAGAGAATATTTCACCCTTGATTGGTTGCTGGAGAGACTCACCCGTCACCAGCTCTCAGCCGTGGATGTACAGGCAACCTTGGTTGAACTCAGCGCTGCTACTATTGCCCAGGCAATTCTTGATGAGGGCTATAATGAATCTGAGGTTTTGGTGTGCGGAGGAGGAGCTCACAATCTCTATCTGCTGGAACGTTTAGGCAATCGACTGCCTAGTGCCGAGATACAGCCAACATCTGCCTACGGCGTGGATACGGACTGGATCGAAGCCATCACATTCGCCTGGTTGGCGAAACGCACCCTCAGTGGACTCAATGGTAACCTGGCTTCCGTCACAGGTGCTGAACGGAATGTGATTTTGGGCGGTATTTATCCCGTCTGAGGGGCCGATCGGCATCCATCCCTGTCGTTTAAGACGAGACCAGTCAGCCACATTTCCATTGACCGAAGTTGTAGCTAGGGCCTGTCGACTGCCTTTCCGGCGTGAGCTTGGATAGCCTCTCCAATTGGAATCGGCAAAAAAGATGAATAAATGCTCTACGTCAGAGAATTAGAAGTTATTAATTCTATAATGTATATAAACGCGATAGCCTTTTGAACTCCATGCGTACAGCTTCCATCGACAATCGAAACTTTTTACTGCGCCGATTGCATTCACTATTCGGTCTTCTGCCCGTTGGTGGTTTCCTGATCTTCCATCTGTGGGAAAACTCACAATCCCGTTTTGGTCAGATTCATTACAACGATCAGGTCGTGGGCTGGCTGCAAAGTCTCAATTATCTGACATTGATGGAGATCTTCGTGATTGCCTTGCCGCTGCTATTTCATGCAGGATACGGTTTGGTCATTATCCACGGAGTAGAAGGCAACTGGTATCGCTATCCCTGGCTGCACAACCGTTTTTACTGGCTGCAGAGGATTTCCGGTATCGGCATCCTGCTGTTCCTTGTATTGCATGTGGGTTGGACCAGGATTTGGGGCATATGGCAACCCGAAATCAAAGCCGATCTCTTCAGTCATATGCAGCTGCTGCTTGGTAATCCCATCACCTTTCTACTCTACCTGACAGGTCTCCTGTTGGCAGTCTTCCACTTGTGTAACGGTTTATGGACTATGGCAATCAGTTGGGGACTCACTACAAGTGTCAATGCCCAACGTTACTGGTTCTATTTCTGTATGCTGCTTGCCCTGACACTGAGCACCATGGGCGTGCACGGTATGCTGGGATTCATCGCATGAAAAGACCGCGTAAAGTCATCGTTGTCGGTGGTGGACTGGGCGGCCTGTGGTCGGCATTGCGGGTGGCGGAAGCCGGATTTCAGGTAGAGATCTTCTCCCTTTTCGAGGTCAAGCGTTCACACTCGGTATGTGCCCAGGGCGGCATCAACGCCTGCTTCGACAGCAAAGGCGAACGCGACAGTGTCTGGCAACATATCGTCGACACGCTGAAGGGTGGTGCATACCTGGCCAATCAACCACCGGTAAAGTCGATGTGTGAACAGGCACCCGGCATCATCCGCACTTTCGAACGCATGGGTGTTACCTTCTCCCGCACGGCAGAGGGATTGCTGGACCTCCGTCTTTTCGGCGGTGTCAAGAACCGGCGTACCGTATTTGCCGGTGCCAGTACGGGACAGCAGCTCTTGTACGGTGTCGATCAAGAGATCCGCCGCCAGGAGTCCCTGGGGCGTGTGCAGAAATATGAGTGGTGGGAGTTCCTCTCCCTGGTAAAGGATGGACGGGGCACCTGCAAAGGAATCGTCGCAATGAACCTGCGCACCATGGATGTCAAACATTTTCGTGCGGATGCAGTGATACTGGCAACCGGGGGTATGGGACAGGTATTTGGTCATCGCTCCACCAACTCTACCAACTCCACCGGTGCAGCCGCATGTCGCGCATACCGGCAGGGCGCCTGGCTGGCCAATACGGAATTCTTTCAATTCCACCCGACCGCCATGCTCGGTGACGACAAGACACGCTTGATGAGCGAAGCGGCTCGTGGCGAGGGTGGGCGTATCTGGGTACCAAAAAATCCTCAGGAGAACCGGCGTGCCGGCGATGTCCCCGAACAGGAGCGATTCTATTTTCTCGAAGAGTGGTACCCGAGCTATGGAAATACGGTACCACGGGACGTAGCATGCCGTGCGATCTGGAAGGTTGTGCATGAGATGGGGCTGGGTGTTTCCGGAGAAAACAAAGTCTTTCTCGATCTGACACATTTGAATCCCGGATTCATAGAACATCGCCTGCATGCGATCCTTGATATCTACCGCAAATTTCACGGTACTGATCCCGTACATGAGCCCATGGAGATCTATCCTTCGGCCCATTACGCCATGGGCGGCCTCTGGGTTGATTTCGAGAAAGATCAATCCGATGGCGGATTAAAGCCGGGAAGTCCACGCAATCACGCAACCAACATACCGGGGCTCTACGCCTGTGGCGAGTGTGATTACGGTTACCACGGGGCCAACCGGTTAGGCGCCAACTCGCTTCTCTCAGCCTCATTCAGTGGCCGGGTCGCCGGCGAAGCGGTTGCAAACTACCTGAAGGGTCTGGAGGATGAACTGCTGAGTGTACCCGAACGGTTCTACCTGGATGAGGTCAAGCGACAGCAGTCGATTAACCTGAATCTGACATCAAGCGACGGCACTGAGAATCCCTACACATTACATCGTGAGCTTGGCGAAATCATGTCGGGACAGGTAGGTGTCGTGCGGGATAACGCAGTTCTCAACACTGCCATTGATTCACTGCAGGAACTTGAGCAACGCAGCCAATCAGTCAAGCTGGATGCGAGTAATGAATGGAGCGATCAGGGTTTGATATATGTCCGTCAGCTGCAGGAGATGATACGACTCGGCGCTGTCATTGCCGGTAGCGCCCTGGCCCGGGATGAGTGTCGAGGCGCTCACTTTAAACCGGCTTTTGAAGTTCCGACACCGAAGGATGCCTACCCGGGCGATCCAGCCTATGAAGCCTATCGCGAGAGCTGGAAAAAGCAGAATCAGGCGTGGTTGAAGACAACTGTCGCTGAATATTCGACAGACGGTCCCAGAATCAGCTTTCGCGAGATAGACCTTTCCGTCCTGCCACCGGAAGAGCCACGGGACTATCGCTGAGGATGTCATGATGGGTAAAACAATCGACCTGCAGATTCGTCGACAAGACACCCCATATAGCCCACCCTATTGGCAGACATTCTCGATACCCTACCGCGATGGCCATAACATCGTCTCAGCCCTGATGGTGATCCGCGAACATCCACTCACGCAAGATGGCCAACTCGTCGACCCGGTCGCCTGGGAGTTCAACTGCATGGAAGAGGTCTGCGGCGCCTGCTCCATGGTGATCAACGGGAAGCCTCGGCAAGCCTGCTCCACACTGATCGATTCCCTCGAACAACCTATAAAACTCGAACCCCTGGGTAAATTCCCCGTGGTTCGGGACTTGATGGTCGATCGCAGCAAGATCTTCAGCGATCTGAAGAGAGTACGTGCCTGGATCGAAATTGACGGCGCCTGGGACATCCATCAGGGCGCACCCCGCATTTCGCCGGAGACATGGAAGGAGAGCTACCTCTACAGCCGCTGCATGAGCTGCGGTTGCTGCATGGAGGCCTGTCCGCAATATGGCATGGAAAAAGAGTTTGTCGGTCCCGCCGCCCTGGCTGCCGTCCGATTGATGAACAACCATCCCACCGGCAGCTATCATCAACAGCAGCGCCTGCATGCCATCATGGGCGATGGCGGGCTCAGTGATTGCGGCAATGCGCAGAACTGCGTCCGGGTCTGCCCAAAACAGATTCCACTCACCACCGCTATCGGCGAACTGGGGCGTCAAACCACCCTGCAATTGCTTAGGGATCTGTTCGGCAAGAGCTGATGGCCTCATCCCCGCATCAACACGATCATCCATCAACAATTGTGAAAATGTCGCATCGTTGGCAGTTACGATGCCCTGATATTGGTAGCATTAACCAATTGGCTGATGGAGACCACAGGAGATAAATGATGGCTATTCGAAGCACACTTTGTTGCCTTGTCGCAAGCATGGTCATGCTACAGGCATGTACCACTGTCGATCCCTACACAAGGGAGGAGAAGACATCCAAGGCAACCACTGGCGCCATGATCGGGGCAGTCGCCGGAGCTGTTCTGGGAATTGCCACTTCCAAGGATAAAAAGAAGCGCAAAGAGCGCGCATTGAAGGGTGCAGGAATCGGTGCGATTGCCGGAGGCGGTGTCGGTTACTATATGGATGTACAGGAAGCCAAGCTTCGTCAACGCTTGGAAAACACCGGTGTCAGCGTAACCCGTGATGGGGACAACATCATCCTCAATCTGCCCGGCAACATCACTTTCGAAGTCGATAAATCAGATGTGAAGCCCAACTTTCTGGAGATACTCGGCTCGGTCGCCCTGGTGCTGCAGGAATACAAGTCGACCATGATTGAAGTGGCAGGCCACACCGACAGTACTGGTTCGGAATCCCATAACCAGATGTTGTCGCAACAACGCGCCCAGTCGGTTTCCAATGCCTTGGTCGAAAACGGTGTGGAAGGTGTCCGTATCGATACGGTAGGCTTTGGTGAAACACGGCCAACCGCGTCCAATAAAACGGCTGCAGGACGGCAACAGAACCGTCGTGTGGAATTGACCCTGCTACCCTATGCCGAGGGTTAATCAAGAATCACAAGAGACTGTCCCACAAGAGCCCGCATACCATGGAGTGGTGATGCGGGCGCCGGGTTGGGGAGATGATCAGACAGAAAACGAGGAGCCGCAGCCGCAGGTTGTGGTTGCATTGGGATTGCGGATGATGAACTGGGCACCCTGCAGGCCTTCCGTATAGTCAACCTCGGCTCCCATCAGATACTGCATGCTCATGGGGTCCACCAACAGGGTTACACCCCCTGTCTCGACCCTGGTATCGCCATCGTTTTCATTCTCATCGAATGAGAAGCCATATTGAAACCCGGAGCAGCCCCCACCCTGTATATATACACGTAACATCAGGTCAGGGTTACCCTCTTCAGCAATCAGTGAAGCGACCTTGGAGGCAGCCGCTTCGGTAAAGATGATAGAATCGTTGTATGTATCTGCGCTAGTCATGATGATGGCCCTGCTCTCTCCGGCCTGGTATCCCAGGCGGGTCTAATAGTTGCCAAACCTAATACGGTTTGTCGCGGTAAATTATATGGAAGTATGCAATTACCGAGAAAAACAGTCAAGTATTATTCACAAACAATTCCGTTACGGCTTAACCCTCAGGGGTAATCACCTTCTCCCCATCACTCACCACCGTCTCCTCCTGTTGTGGCTTCCCATCATACGGCAGCTGCGGGGGATCCTGCTCAGAGGCGTGAATCAGTTTGCCGTTGACCTCCGCCCCCATCGCCATCTCCAGCATGGCGTAGGTCAGAGTGCCGGTTATTCTTGCCCTGGGCGCCAATTCCACTCGGTTGCTTGCGATGACATCCCCGACTACCGTGCCGTTCAACATCACATTGCCTACCCGGACGTTGCCATCTATGGTGCCCAATTCACTCAATGTCAGGGTCGCTGACGGATCTTGTGGATCGGACAGTACATCGCCCCTGATCACGCCATCCACATGCAGTCCATTGCTGAAGGTGATATCACCCTTGATTTCAGTGCCCGAACCGATCACTGTCGTAATTCGAGGTGAACGGAATTTTTTCTTACTCTTACCAAACATAGTGATTTTTTCCTTTCTACATCAGGATATTGGTGACCAGTTATAGGCTTCACTCACAGGCTTCAATTTGGAACTGCTCGGCTTGACGTCGATCTTGATGGTTGCGGGTTCAAAACCTGTCGGCAGATGCAGCTTGCCTTCCACATTCTGGTAGTAGCGAAAACGCATCTTATGACTGCTGAGTTTTTCATCCGACAACTCATCCAGCTTTAAAAGCTTGGCCTGACCATCCTGCAGTCCCATGATCGACAACTCGATCCTTCCCTTCACGACGCTACCACTGTTTATTACCTGGCTGACGGAAAATTTATAGACAAACTGCTGCGCCTCAAGTCCCGCCTCCAACTTGAAATTCTGCACTCTAAGCACTTGTTGTTTGGACGATGTGGAGACTATGCCGCGCAGAAAAGTCAGCTCCTCCTCCATCTTCAAGCGCTCATCCTGCAGCTTCTTGATCTGCTCACGAATCGCAAGCAATGCCTCTCGGTCCACTTCGGCAGCCTGCTTCACCATGGCCAATTGACGCCTCAGTTCATTGCGTTCCTGCTCCAGGGTTTGCACATGATCCATGCCCGATTGCAGCCGGGCAAAGCCCTGGGCAAGACTGCTACCTCCCTGTTTGTAGGCCATCCAGGCCACCCCGCTCAGCAAGAGTAGCAGCAGGCATAATCGAATCCAGCGTGGCACGCCCTCGTTGGCGCCGACGATCTTGGGTACGCGATATTTGTTGATGTCTACCATGAACTCAAGGTAGCAGAGCGACCTGATTCAAACCACAATCTTCGTTCAGGTCAAACATCAGATTCATATTCTGCACCGCCTGTCCCGCAGCGCCCTTCACCAGATTGTCGATCACGGAACTGACCACCACCACATCGCCTTCCCGGGGGGAGTGCACCGCGATGCGACAGTGATTCGCACCTTTCACGCTGCGCGTCTCCGGATGGGAGCCTGGCGGCATTATGTCGACAAAGCAGTCCTGCCGATAACGCTTCTCGAACAGTGCCTGCAGATCAACCGAGCGATCAGTCAACCGGGCATAGAGGGTTGCCTCGATACCACGAATCATCGGCACCAGATGGGGCACGAAGGTCAATCCCACCGGCTCGTCAGTGACCCGGCTCAGGGTCTGTCGGATCTCCGGTTGATGACGATGACCGGGGATGGCATAGGCCTTGAAACTCTCACCCATCTCACCCATCAGCATGGCAACGTTTGCGGATCTTCCGGCGCCGCTCACACCCGACTTCGTATCCGCTACCAGGAAGTCGCATGCCACAAGGCCATCTTCAATCAATGGAAGAAAACCGAGTGCAACGGCAGTAGGGTAACATCCCGGATTGGCCACCAACCGCGCCTCACGTATAGTCTGACGATTCAACTCCGGCAGACCGTAAACCGCCTCAGACAGCAGCTCCGGGCAGGCATGCTGCATCCCATACCACTGCTCCCACACAGCTTGATCGGCGATCCTGAAATCAGCGGCCAGGTCGATGACACGCACACCTCCCGCCAGTAATTCCGGAACCTGGGTCATGGCAACACCATTGGGTGTAGCGAAAAAGACCAGGTCACACTCACCAAATTGTGCCGCATCGGGCGCTACAAAAGAGAGATCCGTAAGGCCACGCAGATTCGGGAAGAGATCGGCAACCGTCCTCCCGGACTCCGCGCGCGAGGTTATTGCAACGAGTTCGCATGATGGATGGGCCACCAGCAACCGCAGCAACTCAACACCGGTATACCCGGTTCCACCGACAACACCAACCTTTATCATATTCAAGGCAACCTGTTTTCTGCAGCCAATGAATATTTACATCACCTTAGGCCCAACAAGAGTGTGGCGCTCTGAGAAATATTCACAAACTGGATTAATGTTAAGACAGCTATCATAAGGCTTGGTTAATAAAAGAAAAAGTCAACTGTCTCGAAAACCTAAACAATTGTGAACTCGGGGGCTTTTAGAGCGTGAAAAACAAACTTTGAGTGGAAATTCTATTCTATTGCCTCCACATTAGTACAAGGATACTCAGCAGGAAAGCCGTTATGGAGACTATCGACACCCTTGCACTCACCCTAGGCGCGGGATGGGCCGCAGGCATCAATCTGTATGCCGCAGTCCTGGTTTTGGGCTATCTGGGTATGACCGGCCATGTGACACTGCCCCCCGGACTCGAGGTACTGAGCGATCCACTGGTAATGGGCATCGCCGGCATCATGTATTTCATCGAGTTTTTTGCCGACAAAACGCCGGGGGTCGACAGTGGTTGGGATGCCTTGCATACCTTTGTGCGCATTCCGGCAGGCGCCCTGCTGGCAGCCGGCGCCGCCAGTGGTTTTGAGGTCAACCAGGCCGCCGAACTCGCCGCCGCACTGGTCGGTGGAACCATGGCAGCCGGGAGCCATTTCACCAAGGCCGGCACCCGTCTGATGATCAATACCTCACCGGAACCGGTAACTAACTGGACAGCCTCCATCGCCGAGGACCTGGCGGTCATCGGCGGACTCTGGGCAGCACTGAACTATCCGCTGGCGTTCATCATCCTCCTGGTGCTGTTCGTCGCCCTGGTGATCTGGCTGCTGCCGAAAATCTGGCGGGCCTTGAAATCCCTTTTTCGTCGTATCGGCGCACTTTTCGCCAAAGAACCACCTGCAGCTGATTCCTCCGTAGAGAACCAGTCAGAACATCCCGACGTACTGAAGTCACTCTTTCATTCTGCAAATACAGGCGATCGAGGTACAGAGAAATAGGCTTCTATGACACATCATTGTGATACTTGATTCGCTCAAGTTTTGTTGTACAATATATTGTACAATATAAAACTGGGATCACCAATGGACGCCATCGCCTACAGTATCGCCCGTGCCAATTTAGCCAGCACCATGAACCAGGTTTGCGAGGACCATGCACCAGTCATCATCACACGTAAGGGAGCGGGATCGGTGGTGATGATATCGCTGGATGATTATCAGGCCCTCGAAGAGACTGCCTACCTGTTACGCAGCCCTAAGAACGCCCGTCGTCTGCTTGAATCGATTGCTGAACTGGAAAGTGGCGGCGGTAGCGAACGCTCACTATCACAGGAATGACGAATCTGACAGGGACGTCCGTATGAAACTCATCTTCTCCGAACACACCTGGGAGGGCTATCTCTATTGGCAGCGGGCAGACAAGAAAACTTTACGCCGTATCAATCAACTTATTCAAGCCATCCAAAGGGAACCCTTTTCAGGGATCGGTAAACCTGAACCTCTCCGCCACGCTCTATCGGGCTACTGGTCGCGTCGTATCGATGATGAGCATAGAATCGTCTACAAAGTGACTGATGATAGTCTTCTGATCGCTCAACTGAAATATCACTATTAAGATTTTCCGATCTCTTTTCCGGTGCTAAAAATTCAAACAAACACTTTTTAAATCCTGCACACACTTCACCTATCTTATTGTATTTAAATAAAATAATCGAACGGGCTTCTACCGAAATGAAGTAAGTCCAGTGGTAATGCATATAGCAACAAGGGGCTGTCTTAAAGCACATCTCCCGGAATCCGCACCCAGCCTTCCATCAATATCCGCGCACTGCGGCTCATCACCACCTTCTCAACAATCCAGTTGCCGTTCTGTTCCCTGGCTGCGGCGCCTACCTTGAGGGTGCCGGAGGGGTGGCCGAAGGTGACCGCTTCCCGCTCGCCGCCACCGGCGGCCAGGTTGACCAGAGTGCCGGGGATGGCCGCCGCGGTGCCGATGGCGACAGCAGCTGTGCCCATCATGGCGTGGTGGAGTTTGCCCATGGAGAGGGCGCGTACGTTGAGGTCGATATCGCTCGCATTGATCGCCTTGCCGCTGGAGGCGGTGTAGTCCGCCGCCGGTGCGACGAAGGCCACCTTGGGGGTGTGCTGGCGGGCGACCGCCTCTTCCACCCTGTTGATCAGTCCCATTTTGATGGCACCATGGGTACGGATAGTCTCGAATCGCGCCAGGGCCGCCGGATCGCCATTGATCGCCTCCTGCAGCTCGATGCCGCTGTAACCGATCTCCTCGGCATTGAGAAAGATGGTGGGGATGCCTGCGTTGATCATTGTGGCCTGGAAGCCGCCAATACCGGGTACTTCCAGCTGGTCCACCAGATTGCCGGTAGGGAACATGGCCTCTGAGGGGTCCACAGGGCTCATGAACTCGATCTTCACCTCCGCTGCCGGGAAGGTGACGCCATCGAGTTCAAAGTCGCCGGTCTCCTGCACCCGGCCGCCGGTGATGGGTACATGGGCGACGATAGTCTTCTCGATATTCTTCTGCCAGATGCGCACTACGGCGATGCCGTTTTCGGGGATGCGACCGGCATCCACCAGGCCACTGACAATGGCGAATGAGCCGACAGCGGCAGTGAGGTTACCGCAATTGCCGCTCCAGTCGACAAAGGCTTTGTCGATGGCGACCTGACCGAAGAGGTAGTCTACGTCATGATCGGGCTTATTACTCCTTGCCAGGATCACCGTCTTGCTGGTGCTGGAGGTGGCGCCACCCATGCCGTCGGTGTGCTTACCGTAGGGGTCGGGACTGCCGATCACTCGCAGTAACAATTTGTCCCGGGCTTCACCCGGTGCCTGGGCGGGCTCGGGCAGGTCTTCCAGATTGAAAAAGACGCCTTTGCTGGTGCCACCTCGCATGTAGGTGGCGGGGATGCGGATCTGGGGTGCGTATGACATATGTTTATCGTCCTGTCGAAACGGTAATCGATATCGTTAACCGCCAATGAATGCCAATCTCCGCGAATCTGCGTAAATTGATGACGGATTTAACGATGCCCAATCGCGATCATTTGCGGTGATTGACTGCATTCTCTTTAAGAGAGCCAGTGACAGATGAGTGGGCTGCCCCTTCGGCTTGGCCCACCCTACTTGTCATTCAAGCGCTGGCGAGGAAGTCCTGGGCGAAGCGCTGCAATACGCCGCCTGCGCCGTAGACCGATACCTCTTCGGCAGTGTCCAGGCGGCAAGTAACCGGGATCTCGACCGTCTCGCCGTTGCGCCGGCGCATGACCACTGTCAGTTCAGTACGCGGTGTGGGTTCGCCGACAACATCGAAGGTCTCGGTACCGTCGATGGCATAAGTATGACGATTCTCGCCCCGCTTGAACTCCAGCGGCAGCACACCCATGCCCACCAGGTTGGTACGGTGGATACGCTCGAAGCCTTCGGCCAGGATCGCCTCGACGCCTGCCAGACGCACACCCTTGGCGGCCCAGTCGCGGGAAGAACCCTGACCGTAGTCGGCACCTGCGACGATGATCAGCGGTTGTTTGCGTTGCATGTAGGTCTCAATCGCCTCCCACATGCGCATTGGCTCACCCTCCGGTTCCAGCCGGGCCAGGGAACCCTGTGTCACTTCGCCCTGGTCGTCCCGGCACATTTCGTTGAGCAGCTTGGGATTGGCGAAGGTGGCGCGTTGTGCGGTGAGGTGGTCGCCCCGGTGGGTGGCATAGGAGTTGAAGTCCTCCTCCGGCAGACCCATCTTGGCCAGATATTCACCCGCCGCGCTGCTCGGCAGGATGGCGTTGGAGGGCGAAAGATGATCGGTGGTAATGTTGTCGCCCAACACCGCCAAAGGACGCATACCGCTCAGGCTGCGCTCACCCGCCAGGGCACCCTCCCAGTAGGGAGGACGGCGTATGTAGGTACTTTGCTGCCGCCAATCATAGAGCGGGCTCTCCGCCTGCTCCCGGTCACCCAGGTCGAACATGGGCTGGTAGATCTGGATGAACTGCTCCGGCTTCACCGACTGGTTGACAATAGCGTCGATCTCCTCGTCACTGGGCCAGATGTCGTTGAGTGTGATCGGGCTGCCTTCCTTGTCGCGACCCAGGACGTCCTGCTCAATGTCGAAACGCACGGTGCCGGCAATGGCGTAGGCCACCACCAGCGGCGGCGAGGCGAGGAAGGCCTGCTTGGCGTAGGGGTGGATACGGCCGTCGAAGTTGCGGTTGCCGGAGAGCACCGCGGTGGCGTAAAGGTCCCGATCGATGATCTCCTGCTGGATCTTCGGGTCGAGGGCGCCGCTCATGCCGTTGCATGTGGTGCAGGCGTAGGCGACGATCCCAAAGCCGAGTTTCTCCAGTTCCCGCAACAGGCCCGCTTCTTCCAGATAGAGCTTGGCGACCTTGGAGCCCGGCGCGAAAGAGGACTTTACCCAGGGTTTGCGGGTGAGTCCCAGTTGATTGGCCTTGCGCGCCAGCAGGCCGGCGGCCACCACGTTGCGTGGGTTGGAGGTGTTGGTGCAGCTGGTAATGGCGGCGATGATCACCGCCCCGTCGGGCATCACACCAGGCTTCTCCTCCCAGGCACCGGCGATGCCACGCTCGGCCAGGGCGGAGGTGGGCAGGCGGCGGTGGGGATTGGAGGGTCCCGCCATGTTGCGCACCACGCTGGAGAGATCGAACTCCAGCAAGCGTTCGTAGTCGGCGGCTTCAAGGGCGTCAGCCCAGAGACCTGTGGTCTTTGCATAGTTCTCCACCAGGGTGACCTGCTCGGGCTCGCGACCTGTCAGCTTCAGGTAGTCGATGGTCTGCTGATCGATATAGAAGAGGCCCGCAGAGGCACCGAATTCCGGAGTCATGTTGGAGATAGTGGCTCGATCGCCGATGGTGAGGCCCTCTACCCCCTCGCCGAAGAATTCGAGATAGGCTGAAACCACCCGCTCCTGACGCAGGAACTCGGTCAGGGCAAGCACAATGTCGGTGGCGGTGATACCCGGCCGGCGCTGGCCGGTGAGATTGACGCCGACGATCTCGGGTAATCGCATCATTGAGGCACGGCCCAGCATCACATTCTCCGCCTCCAGACCGCCGACGCCGATGGCGATGACACCGAGGGCGTCCACATGGGGGGTATGACTGTCTGTGCCGACGCAGGTATCGGGAAAGGCCACGCCGTCACGGGACTGGATCACCGGTGACATCTTCTCCAGGTTGATCTGATGCATGATGCCGTTACCGGCGGGGATCACGTCCACATTGTCGAAGGCAGTCTTGCACCACTCTATAAAGTGAAAGCGATCTTCGTTACGGCGATCCTCGATAGCCCGGTTCTTCTCGAAGGCATCCAGTTCGAAGCCGGCGTGCTCCACCGCCAGTGAGTGGTCGACGATGAGCTGGGTCGGCACCACTGGATTGACCTTGGCAGGCTCACCCCCCTTGTCGGCAATGGCGTCTCGCAGGCCGGCCAGGTCGACCAGGGCAGTCTGCCCCAGGATGTCGTGGCAGACCACCCGTGCCGGATACCAGGGGAAGTCCAGATCGCGCTTGCGCTCGATGAGCTGCTTCAGGGCGTCTGTCAGCAGGTTCGACTCGCAGCGTCGCACCAACTGCTCCGCCAATACCCGTGAGGTGTAAGGTAGTCGGTCATAGGTGCCGGGCTGGATAGTCTCGACCGCCTCGCGGGTGTCGAAATAGTCCAGGTCGCTGCCCGGCAGGGGCTTTCTATAGTTTGTGTTCATTGAGTTCTCGTTCGATGCGATAGCAGGATAGTTTCGAGTTATGAGTTTTTAGTTTTGAGTTTCGGTGTGCGCTGCGCGCACGGTTTTAAAAAACCACGAGCGTAGCGAGTACCGACAACTCAAAAGTCATAACTTAAAACTCAAAACTAATCCTCAGCCTCTTTCGATGATCGGCACCCAGGCCCGGTTCTCCGGTCCGGTGTAGTTGGCCGAGGGGCGGATGATCTTGCCGTCTTCACGTTGCTCGATCACATGGGCGCCCCAGCCGCTTATGCGGGAGATGACGAACAGAGGGGTGAACATATCAGTGGGCACACCCATCTGGTTGTAGGAAACGGCTGAGAACCAATCCAGGTTGGGGAACATCTTCTTGATCTCCCACATTACCGACTCCAGGCGGTCGGCGACGCTGAACATGGTCATGTTGCCCGCCTCCTCTGAGAGCTCCTTGGCAACCCTTTTGATCACATCGTTGCGGGGGTCACCCACAGTGTAGACCGGGTGGCCGAAGCCGATGACGATCTCTTTGCGTCCGACCCGCTCGCGGATATCAACCTCCGCCTCGTCTGCAGTGCGGTAACGGCTTTGGATACGGAAGGCTTCTTCGTTGGCGCCACCGTGCTTGGGGCCGCGCAGTGCACCGATAGCCGCGGTTATCGCCGAGTACATATCGGAATTCGTACCGGCCACCACGCGAGCGGTGAAGGTTGAGGCGTTAAACTCATGCTCGGCGTAAAGTACCAGCGAGGTGTGCATGGCGCGTACCCAGGACTCTTTCGGCTTCTCACCATGCAACAGGTGGAGGAAGTGACCGCCGATGGAATCGTCATCGGTCTCAACGTCAATACGCTTACCGTTGAACGCATAGTGATACCAGTAGAGCAGGGCCGACCCGGAGCTTGCCATCAAGCGGTCGACGATGTCCCGCGCCTCTGAGGCGGGGTGACTCTCCTTCTCCGGTACACAGCTCCCCATCACCGAGCAGGCGGTGCGCATCACATCCATCGGATGGGCGGAAGCGGGGATCGCCTCCATAGCCTGCTTCACCGCCTGGGGCAACCCGCGCATCGACTTAAGTTTGGTCTTGTAGGCGGTCAGTTCAGCGGAGGTTGGGAGTGCGCCATGAATCAATAAGTAGGCGATCTCCTCGAACTCCGCCTTCTCTGCGAAATCGAGAATGTCGTAACCGCGGTAGTGCAGGTCATTACCGGTACGGCCTACGGTACAAATTGCGGTGTTACCGGCAGCGGTGCCTGAGAGGGCGACCGACTTTTTCGCCTTGGGAAGGATTTGATTGGGTTCACTCATTGGGAAACCTCCTCTGATGCGATTGATAATTGGATAGTGTTTTGCAAAACTAGTTTAAAGAGTGGCCGCAAATGGACGCTAATCACCGCGAATACGCACAAATGATATGATTGCTCATAAAAATATTTGCTTTCATTTGCTGTAATTAGCTTTATTTGCGGCATGAATCATTTACGTTAAGCCGTATCCTCTGAGGCAAACAGCTGGTCCAGCTTCTGTTCGAAATCGTGATAGCCGAGATAGTCGTAAAGATCGGAACGACTCTGCATCAAGTCAACAACCCCTTGTTGCGTCCCCTCACCACGCAGGGATTGATAAACCTTCAGTGCAGCAGCATTTGCCGCGCGAAATGCACTCAGGGGATAGAGGGCGATACTCACACCTGCAGATGCCAATTGATCTGTTGTAAACAAGGGAGTAGCGCCAAATTCAGTGATGTTGGCCAATACCGGAACCTTAACCGCCGTTACGAATTCCCGATACTGATCGAGATCATTCATTGCCTCAGGGAAGATCATGTCCGCTCCGGCCTCGACACAGGCGCATGCTCTGTCAATGGCAGACTGCATACCTTCTACGGCTAGCGCATCGGTACGCGCCATGATTACAAAATCATCATCGAGCCTGGCATCCACCGCCGCCTTGATTCGGTCGACCATCTCATCCTGGGTGACAATCGCCTTGTTGGGACGATGACCGCAACGTTTTTGCTGCACCTGGTCTTCGATGTGCACGGCAGCTGCGCCGAACTTATTCATATTGCGTATGGTGCGTGCAATATTGAATGCCCCTCCCCATCCGGTATCTATATCAACCAATACAGGAAGATCGGTCACCTCCGTCATACGACGCAGATCAGTCAGGACATCCTCCATCGTTGTGATACCCAGGTCAGGGATACCACAGGAGCCCGCAGCAACACCACCACCCGAAATATAGAGAGATTGATATCCCGAGGCCTCCGCCAGCCTGGCATGATAGGCGTTGATGGCGCCCACACACTGCAAGGGCTTCTCTTGTTCGATGGCAGCGCGAAAACGTGCGCCTGGATTTTGCTGGTTGGTCATTTCGTATCCTCAACATAAAAAGTTTTGAGTTATGAGTCTTTTGTTTTGAGTTGTGGTGTTCGCTACGCTCACTTTTTCTAACTCAAAACTCATAACTAAAAACTCACATCTGGTTAATTTTCCAGCAACATTCTTTCCACGTTTCTACGTGAGGAACGAATATGCTGACGCATCAAAAGCTCCGCCATTTCAGGGTCTCGAGAGGAAATGGCATTCAACAGATAGTGGTGCTCATCATAGGCCTGACTGGAGCGCTTACTGCGCATCCCGAACTGGTAACGGTACATACGCAACAGATGATAGAGATCGTTGCAAAGCAGACCGATCAGGTGGTGATTTTTGCTACCTTGAACAATACGGTAATGGAAGTCGAGGTCACCCTGCTTTTGGAAATACGCCTCACCATGCTGTTCTTCAATCTGCCGTCCATGCTGATCCAACAGCAGCTGTAGCTCCTCTATCTCCTTATCACTCATATTTTGTGCCGCCAATCTCGCAGCCATCCCCTCAAGGGCTTCACGTACCTGATAGATTTCAATCAACTGTTCGTATGAAAGCGTCACCACTCGAGCACCCAGATTGGGTTTACGCTCAACCAGCTTTCTCGCTTCAAGTCGCCCGATCGCTTCTCTCAATGAGCCTCGACTGACTCCGTGCTGTCGAGCAAGTTCCGGCTCACTGATCTTACTTCCAGACGGAATTTCTCCTTCAACGATGGCACGCTGAATCGTATCGAAGAGACGATCTGTTAGTGTGACAGTGATTGGATCGTTCTTTTCCACTCGCGACTGACTCCGCATAAATATCTCAAATTGTCGACACTTTTAATCATAATAAGGCAAATATTGACTAAAATATAGCCCATACCGCTCATTATGTCGACACTTTATTGAATATAGTGATTTTGGTGCCCTACCCGATTGCTTCCGTGGTGAGGTAGGGCACCCTCTCTAAGCCAATCTATCCCGTTTTATTTTGCATAACCCAGGGTTTGTATGGAGGACGAGATCTCGTCCAGAATCGCAGGATCATCAATCGTGGCGGGCATCTTCCACTCCTGACCGTCGGCGATCTTCACCATTGTTCCCCGCAAGATCTTTCCTGAGCGTGTCTTGGGCAGACGTTTAACAATGGCGATGTGCTTAAATGCCGCGACTGGTCCAATCTGCTCTCGCACCCGCTTCACCAATTCAGCAGCAAGCTCATCTGCGGAACGTTCGACACCCGACTTCAAAACAACAAACCCCAAAGGCAATTGCCCCTTCAAGGTATCGGATACGCCGATCACAGCACACTCCGCCACATCGGCATGGCCCGCCAATACCTCTTCCATCTGACCCGTGGAGAGGCGATGTCCCGCCACGTTGATAACATCATCGGTACGGCTCATGATCCACAGATAGCCGTCTTCATCCTTGTATCCGGCATCACCCGTCAGGTAATACCCGGGATGGGCGCTCAGATAGGAGTCGATGAATCGTTGTTCGTTATTCCAAAGGGTTGGCAGGCACGCGGGGGGCAAGGGCTGTTTGATTACGATATCCCCCATCTCACCTGCAGGTTTTTCGACGCCCTGGTCATCAAGCACACGCACGTCATAACCCACCATGGATACCGTTGGAGAGCCGGCCTTTATCGGAAGTGGTTCAACACCCATGGGATTCGCGGCAATAGCCCAGCCTGTCTCGGTTTGCCACCAATGATCGATAACCGGTTTATCGAGCATGGTTTCAGCCCAGTGAAGCGTGTCAGGATCGCAACGCTCACCCGCAAGAAACAAGGCATCCATACAGCCGATATCATACTTCGACATATAGGCGCCCTGCGGATCCTCTTTCTTGATTGCCCGGAACGCGGTTGGCGCAGTAAACAGCACTTTGACTTTATATTCACTGATCATTCGCCAGAATGCGCCGGGATCGGGAGTACCGACCGGCTTGCCTTCGTATATGACGGTGGTGCAACCGGCTAACAGAGGACCGTAGACAATATAGCTGTGGCCAACCACCCACCCGACATCGGATGCAGCCCAGTAGACATCACCCGCCTCAACATTGTAGATATTCTTCATCGACCAGAGCAGTGCTGCGGCATGTCCACCGTTGTCACGCACCACACCCTTGGGCTGGCCTGTGGTACCAGAGGTATAGAGGATATAGAGAGGATCTGTTGCCTCAACCGGAACACAATCGACGGGATCGGCCTGCGCCACTGACTCTTCCCAATCGAAATCTCGACCCTCCTGTAATTCAGCCGCCAATTGGGTCCGCTGTTTGATGATGCACGTGGAAGGTTTATGCCGGGCTATCTCAATCGCCTCATCAAGCAGTGGCTTGTATGCGACCAAGCGGCTGGGCTCTATACCGCATGATGCGGAAAGTATCATTTTAGGCTGACAGTCATCGATCCGTGTAGCCAGCTCTTTTGCCGCAAATCCACCAAAAACAACCGAATGAATAGCGCCAATTCGGGCGCATGCCAACATGGCAATGGCCGCTTCCGGTATCATCGGCATATATATAATGACCCGATCGCCCTTTCCCACACCGTGGGACGCTATCACACCTGCCAGCCGGGCCACCGTATCCCGCAGTTCGCTGTAGCTGTAGGCACGCTTCTGCTCTGTTACCGGACTGTCGTAAATCAACGCCAGGCGATCACCATTTCCCGCCTCCACATGGCGATCCAAAGCGTTATAGCAGGTGTTGAACATTCCGCCACTAAACCAGCGTGGCGAAGGTTTGGCCGATTCATCCAAAACCTTATCCCAATTCTTGTACCAGTGCAGACCCTTGGCGACTGTACCCCAGAATACCTCAGGGTCATTCAACGACTGTTGATAGATCTCGGCATAACGTGACATGTGTGGGAGCTCCTCTGGTGTTGTCTTATCTGATTAAGTGTCGACATATTTTTTTGAATTATGCTGTTAGAACCTATTTTATACTAAATATTTTCTATAATGTCGACACTTTTCTGTAAATTTCTTGTTTTCGCCCAATATGGCTATGCACATAAATGTCCCAAACAGGTCAGGACCTGAGATGCCCGGAAAGTGATATCCGTTTGATTAGATTAAATAAAAGTAAGAATATCCCGGACTCAACTTAAATATGCACTAATCATGGCGCGTTGAGAGAAGTTTGGTGATTCCAAATGAACGACGAGCAACACAGAGTGGCGCTTTTTCTGGATACGCTATCTGATTGCCTGTGCTTTTATAGTATTCGATTGGCAACTCTATTGAGTGCGTAAATTGTAATTTGACTGCAATACACGAATATCCGCCAATCGCGCAAAGACATTAAGCCTGTGATATGGGCCCAGAAGAGAGGTTGTTTTAGTATGAAACAGCGGGGATTGGAAGTATAAAAAGCTGAAAAAAAACGGGGCCGATAGGCCCCGTTTCTCAACTCGAAATAGTCTTGTGAACTATTAGAAGTTGTGGATCAGACCAGCGAAGAATGCATCAGTATCAACATCGGTCTCGTCCTCTTCATAATTGGTAAAGCCGACGTGAGCAATGGTGCGCTTGCTCATTGCATGCTCGTAACCAACGCTGAACTGAGTGACTTCGTTGTCGCCGCCGGAGATCTTCACACCGGGTGAGAAGGCCAGAGCGCTAGCGCTGAGGGTTGGAGAATCACCAACCAGGTACTGACCCTTGATCTTGCCAGAACCCACTTTGACGTGACCGCTTACACCAACTGCGTCGGAATCATCCAGGCTCAACAGGTCATCGGTATCCATAGCGGCATACATAACGCCTGCCTGCCACATGCCGCCGTTCCAGATCAGGGTGCCGCGCAGCAGCGAAGGATCGGCATCGGCAACCACGCCGAGATCATAGCTGTTGTAGGCCAGAGATGCGAAGATCGGGCCATTGTTGTAGAGACCGGCAATAGAGATGTGATCAGCAGGACCATCGAGTTCCCCACCGGCGCCATCACCCAACTCACCGGAAACCAGAGCGGCAACGACGGTCAGGCCGCCCATAGCGGGAGAGACGTATGCGATGACGTTGTCAACGCGGTCTTCGCCAGGCATTACGGATGCGATATCACCATTCGGCAGATCGCCGAACTCGTCGAATTTACCCTGCGCCATCTTCAGCGGGGTGTCGTGACGGCCCAACAGAGCGGTACCGAAGCCACCGGCCAAGCCGATGAACTGGTTACGATCACCAAGACCAGAACCTGCATCCTGGTTTACTTTGAATTCGAAGTGATAGAGAGCCTTGAGTCCGCCACCCAGGTCTTCGCTGCCTTTCACACCAACGCGAGAGTGGATGCTGTCCACGCCCCAAACGTCTTGATCACCATCATCAACATTTTCGATGATGAAGTGTGCTTTACCAAACAGAGTGGCATCAGCCATGACTGCGGCAGGAGCCACCAGTGCAGCTGCAATTGCCAGAGAGAGTACTTTTTTCATTGAGTTAACTCCGAGAATTGATGGGTAGAAAATTGACTACGATGCGAATATTAGTCAACAGCGTGGCAAATTGCAAGTGTTTCTTTGCAAAAAAGACACAGAAAAAATAGCTGTTGTAAATTTGCGACAACAACTATAAAGCAAGAATCAAAAAACAGAACATCAATGGGTTATAAAAATTAGTTTAAAGAATTTCTAGGAGTTAATCTGTTTATTCCTGAGCGCTTCACTCAGTTATTGTTGCGATAATTTTAGGCCGGAAAGAGCAACAACAACACAAGCCGTAACAGCCTGTCAAGTCACAGGAAATCAGGGGATTAGATTATGATCGTAACAGGCAACATAAAAAACTGGCATGAATTGTCTGATTGATAGGATAACCTTACGGCCTGTTACCACTGATCCAAGCCCCTCTGGCGGATCTGTAAAAGCGCTACCCAAGGTGCGAGAAGTAAAGTTTGGTGATACAAAATGAACAACGGCAACGCACAGTGGCGTTTTCAGGCAGCTTTCAGGTATGGCAAGACCCGGACCCGGATAAATTCACCCAGTTCTTGCAGCGGTACGGACTCGGTTTTCAGTTGGGTGATATAGCCGAGAGTTCGCGGAATCTCTTTCAAATAGCTCGGTTTACCGTCACGCCTGTATAACCTGGCGAATATCCCACTCGCTTTGAGATGACGCTGTACACCCATCAGATCAAACCATGTCAGAAACGGTGTTTCATGCTCGGAACGTAGGATTCCGGACTGAAGCGCAAGCTCGTAATACCCCATCACCCAGTCACGAACCCGCTCATCCGGCCAGCTTACATAGCAGTCACGCAACAGTGACACCAAATCATAGGTAACCGGGCCTATCACCGCATCCTGAAAATCGAGAATACCTGGATTATGTCTTGTGGTTACCATCAGATTGCGCGAATGGTAGTCACGATGAACGCAGACCTGTGGTTGTTGCAGAGCGCTATCCACCAGCAGTTCGAATACCTGCTCCAACATCGAGTGTTCGTCATGTGTCAATGAGAGGCCCAGCTCCTGCAACAACAGCCAATCTTTAAACAGCGCCATCTCCTGCATCAACAGGGCCCGGTCATATTTCGGCAGACCATCACGCGGTCCACACGCCTGCAGCGTGGCCAATGCACCCAAGGCATCACCGTAGAGCCTGTCGACGGTTTCCGATGACAGCCTGTCAAGGTAGAGCTCGGTACCGAGATCCTCGAGCAGCATAAAACCCTGGGTGAGATCCCGCGCATAGATATGCGGTACGTTCAGACCGATTGACTCGAGGGCTTCCGCCACTTTCACAAAGGGCCTGGAATCCTCCCTATCCGGAGGGGCATCCATGGCGATATAGCTTTTTCCATTTTCGATTAAGCGAAAATAGCGGCGAAAACTTGCGTCGTTGGAAGCAGGCTCGAATGAGTAATCCGACAACTCTGGCAATGACACCAGCCACTTTTTCAATTGTTCTATTCGTTGTGGCATCGTTTTCTAGTCAGTCTGCAACTTTGACATGAGGCAATCCGGCCAGCCGGGGCCTGATGATTGTACCAGAAGAGGCTTTAATGAAATCAGTTATCCGTCGCCAGGGCTGCATTATCCTCCCCGGCGCCGAAACGGGAAGTGACGCGTATCCTCATATCATCCGCAATGAGATAGAAACAGGGGAGTGCAAGCAGTATCAACACCGTCGCAAACAACAGCCCGAATCCAAGACTGACCGCCATCGGCGAGAGAAATGCCGTCTGCCCGGTGGCGAAAAAGATTAACGGAGAGATACCGAGAAAGGTGGTTGCGCTGGTCAACAGTATCGGTCTGATACGCACCCGTCCCGCTTCCACCAGGGCCTCTTTACGTTCCCATCCCTCGCGTCTCAAGCGCTTGGCGAAATCGATCAGGATCAATGAATCGTTGACCACGATTCCTGTCAGCGCGAGAAAGCCGATCAGGGACAGGAATTGCAGATGAAAATCGAACATCACATGTCCCACGATGACGCCGATGGCGCCGAATGGGATTGCGAACATCACCACCAGCGGATCAAGCAGCGATCTGAACAGGGCGGCCAATATGAAAAAGATAATCGCCAAGGCGATCACACCTGCTCGCTGCATGCCGATAATCGACTCTTCGGCCTTTTTCTTCTCTCCGAGGAAGATCAGGCGCTGGCCTTCAGCGAGACGACTGAACTCGGTGGTGATCCGTTCCAGTACCTGATTGGGCGTGGTGACCTTCGGATCGACTTCCGCGGTGATAGTGGCCAATCGATGAAGATTTCGCCGGTTGATACTGTTATAGCCTCTCGCCTCCACGATATCCGCCACGTCACCCAGGTAGAGGGTGCGTCCATCATCCAGGGTAATGGGCAATCGCTCCAGGGCGCCGGCATCGCGGCGCAGTTCGTCATTGTAGATCAACCGAACGGGTATGCGTTTGTCGCGCCAGCTCACGTGGGCCAGCTTCAAACCAAGAAAACCGGTGCGTACCGCATTCGCCAGTTCTGTCTGGGTAAGTCCCAGGCGGCGTCCACGTTCATTGAGCTGATAACGATATTCCAACTTGCCCGGATCCATGTCCTGCCTGGCATCCGAAACACCCGGCATACGGCTGAGAAAGGTGCGAATCGTCTCTGCGGTTTTACTGATGCGATCGACCGATTCACCCACAACGCCGATCTCAATATCAGCACCCGCAGGGCCTCCCTGGGTACGTAGAATGGACATGCGCTGTATACCCGGTATTTGCTGCAACGCCTGACGTACATCTTCTATGACCGCTTTTGAACTTCGCTCGCGGCTGCCTTCCCAGGAGAATTTCAGACTCACCAGCGGCGATATCCAGCGTTCGATAAAGCCACTGGGTTTCTGCTGTTTCAGGTCGACAATCAACTGAATATAACGGCTACCGATTTTCACCCTGTGAAAGTCTATGAACATCACCCCCACATTGCTCAGCAAAGTCTCCAGTTCGTCTTCTTTCAGTGTTTGCATCAGCGTCTCTTCAAGCTTGTCCGCCAGACGCGATGCATCATCGATGCTATAGGTACTGGGTGCTTCCACATTAACGAAGAACTGTCCCACATCCACATGACTGAAGAGCAGAAAGGGAATACGGGTCTGGGCAAATACAATCGTGATCGCCAGCACACCGATGCTCAACATGGCCACCGGATAGCGATAATCGAGGCACCTTCGCAATAACTGGGTATAGCGGCGATTCAATGCACTCCAATCGATTCGTCCCGGTTTTCGCTCTCTGGTGGCACGCAGGAACTCCTTGGCATGGGACGGCAGCACCCCGAAGGCCTCCAGCAGGGAACCCGCCAGGGAGGCGCTGACCACCACCGGTATCACAGCAATGAATGCACCCATGGTGCCGCCGATGGCAAACATCGGCATGAAGGCGGCAATGGTTGTGGTGGTCGAGGCCACCACGGGCCAATAGACCTCCTTGGTGCCCAGAGCAGCCGCCGCGGCCGGGGACTCGCCCATTTCCAGATGGCGATAGATATTCTCATTGACGATGATGGCATCATCTACGATCAAGCCCAGCGCAATCAGAAATGCAAACAGGGAGACCATATTGATGCTGTAACCCAGCATATGCAAGGCTATCACGGCTACCAGGAAAGAGACCGGAATACCGAGCGCAGTGATGAAAGCGACCCGGAAATTGAGCATCAGGTAGAGCGCCAACAGCACCAGGGCAAGCCCGACAATCCCCGATGACTTGACGGTGTCGAGACGGTTCTTCACATATACCGAGAGATCGTTGAAAAGCCCCAGACTGACCCCCGCTGGCAGTGTCGCTCTATGTTCCAAGACAAATTCGTTCACCAGATTCGCCACATCGATGGTCGATGCCTGGCTGGTCTTGTTGATGGTCATGTTGACGGATGGCTTACCATTGAATCGGCCCAGAGTCTGGGACTCCTCCAGACGCAGCTGTACCTGTGCCAGATCGCCCAATCGCAGCTGCCCGCCCCGTTCATCATGACGCAGCACGATCGCCGCCATCTGGTCGGGGTCGGGAGGTACTCCCATGCCCCGCAAGCGTATATCGCCTCCGGATGATTTAAGGGTGCCGCCGGGCAGATCACGCAGGTTGTTCCGCAAGGCATGGGCAATCTGATTGAGTGAGACGCTCAAGGCCGCCATCACCCGGGGATCGACAACCACCCAGACCTCCCATTCACGATCACCGGCCATACCCACGGATGCGACACCCGGCAGTTGGATCAGTTGATCCTTGATGTCCGTGGCGATGCGATACAACTCGCCCCGGGATATGCTACCGAACAGGCTCACCGAAATGACCGGGAAGCGGGTCTCGAGCCGCGCCAGTTCCGGTTCCTCAGCCTCGTCTGGCAGATCATCCACCTGATCGAGAGCGGTTCTGACCTTGCGCATGAAATTGTCCACATCGGAACCGCTTTTCAGCTCGATGAGGATACTTGAACTGCCCTCGCTGCTGGTGGAGCTGACGACATCGATGTCGGCCAAGCCATCCAGTTCCTGTTCGATGGGGAGAGTGACCTGACGCTCCATCTCTTCCGGCGAGGCACCCTCGAACACGGTGATGATCCTGACCTTATCCTGTTCCACCACGGGAAACATCTCTTGCGGCATGGCGTACCAGGAGATCACTCCCGCCAGTAGTATGATCACCAGCATAAGGTTGACCATCAGGGGATTTCGGATGGAAAAATCGATCAAGGCACTTTCCCGCCGGGTTCGACCTGAACCTCGATATCGTGGCTGAGCACTTCCACATCCCGGGCAACCAGCAGATCACCCTGTTTCACCCCCTGCAGTAACAACTGCAACTCACCCTGGCGTATACCTGGCACCACCTGTCGACGCACCAGACGACTCCCTCGCACCAGAAAGACATAGTGCTTACCCTCCTCCCGCATCACGGCGGAGACAGGCACCACCAGGGCATCCTTTCTGGGACGCAGGGGCAGATCCACCCTGCCCAGCTGTCCAGGCAGCAATCCCTGCCCCGGTATACTGATTCGCAGGGGATGGGTATGGGTCTGAGGGTCCGGATCGATCTGCAGGGCTACCAGTTCACCACCCACATCGCGACTATCCACTCTCACACTCAATGGTTGCCCCAGAGACAAAGCGGCAGCGACATCGCCACTTACCGCCATCTCAAGCTCCAACACGGCGGCGTCGATCAATTCAAGCACCGGATTGTTGCCCTGAACATAGTCGCCCTCCTCAACCATGACACGGTTGACCCGCCCATTGAAGGGCGCCAGTAAATGGGTGCGTTGAAGATTACGCCGAGCCCGGTTGTTTGCCGCCTCCTGACGGGTGAGACGGGCCTGATTGCTCTGTTGACTGAAAACGAGCCGGGCCTCTTCACTCTGCAGATTGATCAACTGCTGGCGCGCACTCTCCCTGGTTGAGACAGACGCCAACGAACCCTTACCCAGTTTCTCCAGGCGCTGATATTCCCGCTCAGCCAGCTGTCGGTTCTCCCGAGCCAGTTTCAGCAATGCTCCATCCCGCTCCAATGTGGCCCGTGTCTCGGTCAACCGGGACTCTGTCTCACTCAATGCGTCCCGATAGTCCTCGTTATCCAGTCTCAGCAGCAGATCACCCTGGGATACGGACTCGCCGGGCTCCACTTCGCGTGCACTCAGCTCACCCGCCACTTCGAAACGCAGGGACGCAATCTGCCGTGGGCGCAGCACACCGGTGAAGGGCACCTTCGGCAGCAGATCCCGCCGTACCACTTCCGCCACTTCGACACGGGTAATACCCGGCTGCTTCATCTCCACATTGGCCTCGGGACGGGTCATAAACAGCGTCACGACGATCACGACAGTGCTCATCAGAATAGCCAGGGTGATTAGAAAACGTCGTCTAACTGAGGTCACAAGTGTTACCAATGAACAGGTGTAATTTGAAGTAATGCAGATTCTATGCGATTTTGTGCAGGGTCGCGTGATGAATTATCAATGCCTTCCATAAGTGAGTTCGTAAAACACTATTGGTTCCCTGACCCGCATCACCAGAACAGAAACACCAATCAACCAATTCGATGTCACCTCGTCCACGCCCGCTTTACCTCTATCTCAGCCTGTTGATACCCCTGGTTACGACAGCGGAAGAACGGCTGCGTATCGACCGTGGACTCAACTGGGATTATTGTGAACGGTCGCCTGGCGAAAGCGATCTCTCGGTACCCGCACCACCCCTGGAAAACCAGTATCTTCAGCTTGCGGCCGACCGTTTGGAGTTCGACCAGACGACAGGCTCGAGTCGGCTCGACGGATCAGTACAGTTGTGGCGTCCGGACGGCTATGCGGAGGCCGACAGCATCAGCTTCGACCACCAAAACCGGGTCGCTGAACTTTTTGGCAATCTGTTCATTCAGCAAACAGGACTGCGCGCCACCGCGCAACAGGGCTACCTGGAACTTGATGACGATCGGGGTTGGTTAAGTGACAGCGAGTTTCGTCTGACGGAGAATAACGCCCGAGGCAGCGCAGCATTGATCACCCTCACGAGCAAAGATCAGTCACACTATGAGAAGGTTGTCTACTCAACATGCCCACCCGATAGAAACGATTGGAGCCTTGTAGCCTCTGAACTGAAGATCGATATGGCCGAAGGCTGGGGTAGCGCACGCCACGCCCGACTGCAACTGGCCGGCCTGCCGATACTCTATATACCCTATTTCACTTTCCCGGTGGACGAACGTAGAAAAACCGGCCTTTTGATACCCTCGATCGGATCATCCAATCGTCTGGGGAGTGAACTCACCCTACCCTATTATTTCAATATCGCACCCAACTATGACGCCACCCTGACACCGCGATTGATGAGCAAGCGTGGCGTTATGCTGGGTGGAGAATTTCGCTTTCTCGGTGAACGGCAGCGCGGGGAGATCAGTGGTGAAATACTACCTGACGACAAACAAAACAGTCCGCACCACGACGACCGGCGTAGCGCCTTGCGATTTTATCATGTCAGCCGACCCTTACCCGGTCTCACCACCCGCATCGAAACCAATGCGGTGAGCGACAATGAATATCTGGAGGATTTCGGTACCGGTCTGGCCATCACCAGCACGCGCCACCTGGAGCGTGTCGGAGAAGTCCGTTACAACCTGGGTAGTTGGAACCTGCTGGGCCGCATACAGAAGTTCCAAACGGTGGATGACTCCCTGAGCGAGAGTCAACACCCCTACCGCCGTCTGCCCCAGCTGCTCGCCCGTTATCGGGGATTGACCAACCCACTTGGCATGAAGATCGGCTTCGGTGGCGAATACACACACTTCAAGCATGATACCCTGACCAATGGTGAACGGCTCACACTTCGCCCTTCGCTGAGTCTGCCGTTGCGTCGAAGCTGGGGTCATCTGACCCCCAGACTGAGCCTCAACTATGCCACCTACAGGCTGGATGAAGATGACAATCCGACAGATGACAAACCAGACTATTTTGTACCGGCCTACAGTCTCGATGGCGGCCTGGTATTTGAACGTGATACCCATTGGTTCGGCATTCCAGCATTGCAGACTCTTGAGCCGAGACTGTTTGCCCTGTATGCACCTTTTGACGATCAGTCAGATATCCCCGATTTCGATAGTGCCGATCTCAATATCAGTTACACCAACCTGTTCAAAGAGAACCGCTTCAGCGGCAAGGACCGCTTTGGTGACGCCAGGCAGTTATCTGCAGGCCTGACTACCCGTTGGTTCCAGAGGGACAATGGCATGGAACGACTGCGTGCCAGTATCGGTCAGATCTACTACGGCAAAGAGAGGGAGGTACAATTGACCGGGGCCCCGGAGGATGATCCCTCATCCGCCATGGTGGCGGAACTCTCGTCGAGATTGGGAAACCACTGGCGCACCACACTGACCCTGCGCCACAATCCCCACCTGGAAGATGATCAGATCGATAGAGGCCGCTTCACACTTCGCTACAGCACACCCGAGCAGGAACACATCAATTTCGATTACAATTTCAAACGTGACACCATTGAAGATCTGGATTTCTCCTTCTATTGGCCCTTCAATCACCAATTCAGCCTGTTTGGGAAATGGAAACACTCATACCTTTATGAGCGAAATATGAATAGAATACTTGGCCTGGAATATGGCGGTCGATGCTGCTGGAAACTTCGTACCCTCATCCAACGCTATGTGGCCAATGAAGATAAAGACGAGGAAGAAGAGACCAAATTCATGCTGCAGCTCGAGCTGCGGGGTCTGGGAGCCCTGGGCCATACTGTAGACAAAACCATGCAGGAAACGATTTATGGCTTTCACAATGAACGGTAATTGCAATGTATCTTAATCAGTACCTCGTCAGCACAATTACAGGGCTGGTGATGCTGCTGCTCGGTCTGCCCCTGCATGCAGCGGTGAAAGAGCTTGACCACATCGTGGCGCTGGTCAACGACGATATCATTGCCAAGAGCGAGCTTGACAGCCGAACCGGGGAACTGCTCGCCCAGCTTGCGCAAAAGCAGACCAATCTGCCTCCGATGCGCATTATTCACCAGCAGGTGTTGGATCGAATGATCACCAAGCGACTGCAGTTGCAAGCCGCACGCCGACTCGGACTCAGTGTCGACGACGCCACGGTGACCAAGGCGATCACCAATATTGCCGAGACCAACCGGATATCACTACTGCAGTTGCGCGAAACCCTTGAAGCGGACGGTATCAATTTTCCCCTTTTTCGCGAACAGCTTCGGGAAGACATACTGATCAACCGTTTGAAACAGAAAGAGGTCATCAACAGGATTGTGATTACCGAGCAGGATATCGAGAACTTCCTTGCGCGGGAGGTGGGTACCAGCCGACAGCGCTCCGCTGTCCGTCTATTGCATATCCTGATCGCCACACCGGAAGGCGCTTCGCCGGAGGATGTGCAACAGGCGAAGCAGAAGGCCGGGGCTGTCTATGATGAACTTATGCAAGGTGCCGATTTCAGTGAACTGGCGATACGTCTGTCGGACGGCCGTCAGGCCTTGGATGGGGGTGACCTCGGATGGATAGAGGTATCCCGAATCCCCAGCCTGTTCACCGGTGTAATAGATGATATGGAGGCTGACTCTGTCAGTGAGCCAATACGCAATGCCTCCGGTTTCCACATCATAAAACTGGCGGAAATCAAGGGGGGCAACAAACTGATCATCAACCAGACCCATGCCCGCCATATCCTGGTAAGCACCAATGAGATAGTCTCTGACAATGAGGCCCGGCAGCGGCTCGATACCCTGCGGGAACGCATCATAGGCGGTGATTCATTTGAGGCACTGGCACGTTCCCACTCCGATGACAAGGCATCCGCGATCAAAGGCGGCGACCTGGGATGGACCAGCCCGGGCGATCTGGTAAGCCAATTCGAGGAGCAAATGAACGCCCTGGCGATCGATGAAATCAGCCAGCCCTTCAAGACCCCGTTCGGATGGCATATCGTTCAGCCTCTCGAGCGGCGTCAACATGACAACACTGAAGAGGCCTTGAAGAACAGGGCTCGTCAGGAGATTCAAAAACAAAAATCGGAAGAGGCCATCGACCTGTGGTTGCGCCGTTTGCGCGACGAAGCCTATGTCGAGGTTTATCTGGAAGAGTAGGAAGTATCCCTTGATATCACGTCTAGCACTCACCCCCGGCGAGCCTGCCGGCATTGGGCCGGATCTTTGTGTCATGCTGGCACAGAAGCCATATCCGGAAACCGAGATCGTCGCCATTGCCGATCCGGTGTTGTTGCAGCAGCGCGCCGAACGCCTGGGTATGCCCCTGGAGCTGATCCCTTTCGATGAGCAAAAACCGGCTTCCTCCCTGTCACCGGGCAAGCTCAGATTTCTACCCGCCGGACTCAATCACGAGGTTGTCTGCGGCCAGCTCAATCCCGCCAATGCAGAGTACGTACTCGACACATTGCGGATAGCAACCGATGGCTGCCTCAAAGGGTATTTCGATGGCATGGTCACAGGCCCGGTGCACAAGGGGGTCATCAACGATGCCGGCCTCTCCTTTACCGGGCATACCGAGTATCTGTCCGCCTTGTGCGAAGATGCATACCCGGTGATGATGCTTGCCACACCCGATCTCAGGGTTGCCCTCGTCACCACCCACCTCCCCCTGTCCGAGGTGAGTCAGGCGATAACCAAACAGCGAGTTCAACAGGTCGCCAGCACACTGCACAACGATCTGCAAAGGTGTTTCGGCATCGCGCAACCTCGTATTATGGTGTGTGGACTCAACCCGCATGCGGGAGAGCAAGGATATCTGGGAAGGGAAGAGATCGAAATCATCCAGCCGGCATTGGCTGAGCTGAACAGTCAGGGAATGCAGCTGATCGGCCCGCTTCCAGCCGATACCATCTTCACGCCTGTTCACCTGCAGCAGGCGGACGCGATCCTGGCCATGTACCATGATCAAGGCTTACCGGTTTTGAAACACCTGGGATTCGGCAATGCCGTCAATATCACGCTGGGATTGCCTATTATTCGCACCTCTGTCGACCACGGTACCGCACTCCCGCTGGCAGGCACCAATCAGGCAAGCCTTGGAAGCCTTCAATACGCCGTCAAGATTGCGGAGACAATGGTTAAAAGCCGGCTCAGGGAGCGATCCGGGAGTTGACGCATGGGGTACCGGTGCAGTCGCCGGTATTGAGTAGGCTGGGTATCGATGTATTCGAGCCCCTACTCGCCGGCGATCATCATGCGGTCGATCAGCCAGGAGCCGGTCTGAATGCTGCTGCGGGTCTCCACATCGCTACCCACATGCAGCAAACCCATCAGCATTTCACGCATGTTTCCGGCAATGGTGATCTCTTCCACAGGGTATTGTATTTCGCCACCCTCCACCCAAAAGCCGGCGGCTCCCCGGGAGTAGTCGCCGGTTACCATATTGACGCCCTGCCCCATCAGTTCAGTGACTACCAACCCCCTGTCCATCGTCCTGAGTAGACCCTCCCGGTCCAATTCACCGCTGCTTATACGCAGGTTCCTCACACCTCCTGCATTGCCTGTGGTCCGCATGCCGAGCTTTCGTGCCGCATAGCTGTCGAGCACATAGCTTTCGAGCACACCCTGGCGTACGAACTCCCTGTTGCAGGTCGCCACCCCCTCATTGTCATAGGCCGCACTGGCCAGCCCTCTGGCCAGACGGGGTTCTTCGTGGATTGTGACGAATTCGGGAAACACAGGTTTACCCAGATGGTCGAGCAGAAAACTTGCCTTGCGGTAGAGGGCGGAACCCCGAATGGCGCCAATGAAACTGCGCAACAATCCTACTGCCACATCCGCCTGAAACAGTACCGGCGCCTGTTGTGTCGGCAGTTGTCGGGCATTCAAACGCGCCAGGGTCCGTTCCGCAGCCATCCTGCCAACCGCCTCTGGTGTATCCAACCGTGTCGATTGGCGTGACAGGGTATACCAGTAGTCACGCTGCATGCTTTCATTCTGTTTGCCAACCACAGCACAGCTCAGGCTGTGTCTGGACGAGGGATAGCCACCCATGAAACCATGGGTATTGCCGTAAACATGCAGACCGTCATGGGAGTTCAGCGAGGCGCCTTCCGAATTGACGATACGCGGATCATAGTCACGCGCTGCGTCTTCACAACGGATTGCCAGCTCAATCGCCTCCTCTACGCTCTGCCGCCAGGGATGGTAGAGATCGAGGTCAGGGTTGTCGGACGCCATCAATTCCGCATCGGCCAGGCCGGAGCAGGGATCCTCGGAAGTATAACGGGCAAAATTACAAGCCGCCTCCACCGTTTCTTTGACCGCCTGCGGACTCAGATCAGAGGTACTCGCGCTGCCCTTGCGGTGACCGAAATAGACAGTCACACCCAGGCCGTTGTCACGGGTATGTTCGATGGTCTCCGTCTCACCGAGACGCACCGTCAACGAAAGGCCGGCATTACTGCTTACCGCTGCCTCTGCGGCCGTTGCCCCAAGGCGCTCAGCCTCACTCAGCAGGTCCTCGACCAATTGCTGCAATTCCCCTTTGCGCTGTTCCATATCGATCACTGCTCAGTACCCCCGACAATCAACTCATCCAGCTTGAGTGTCGGTTGGCCGACACCCACAGGCACACTCTGTCCCTCCTTACCGCAGACACCGACTCCGGCATCCAGTTTCAGGTCGTTGCCGACCATGCTGATACGGGTCATGGATTCCGGGCCATTCCCTATCAAGGTCGCTCCCTTCACCGGCCTGGTTGTCCTGCCTTTCTCAATCAGATAGGCCTCACTGGCGGAAAAGACGAAACGGCCGGAAGTGATATCGACCTGTCCTCCACCGAAATTGACTGCGTAGAGCCCCCGGTCCACAGAGGCGATAATCTCTTCCGGGTCATGGTCACCGGGCAACATATAGGTGTTGGTCATGCGCGGCATCGGCAGATGGGCATAGGACTCGCGCCTACCGTTACCGGTCGTGTCGACCTTCATCAACCTGGCATTGTGCTTATCCTGCATATAGCCCTTGAGGGTACCATTCTCGATCAATACCGTGTTCTGACTCGGCGTGCCCTCGTCATCCATATTCAGCGATCCCCGCCGTCCCGGAATGGTGCCGTCATCCACTACGGTACAACAGGGTGCCGCCACCTGCTCTCCGATCCGGCCGCTGAAGGCGGAGGTTCCTTTGCGATTGAAGTCACCCTCAAGACCATGGCCCACGGCTTCATGCAACAGTACGCCCGGCCAACCGGGACCCAGCACCACAGGCATCGTACCGGCAGGCGCATCCACCGCATCGAGGTTGACCAATGCCTGTCTGACTGCCTCCCGTGCATAGTCCAAGGCACGATCCTGATACAGAAAATAGTCGAGACCCTCACGCGCACCGCCTCCACTGCTCCCCTGTTCCCTTCGCGAACCCTGTTCCGCAATCACATGGACATTGAGGCGAACCAGCGGCCTGACATCAGCACTGAGGGTACCGTCGATGGCAGCCACCAGCACCACATCATGGGCACCCACCAGACTCACAATAACCTCTTTTACCCGTGGATCCTGCTTTCTCGCCTCCTGATCCACTTGTCGTAACAGATCGACCTTCTCCACCTCACTCAGCGTGGGCAGGGGATTGACCGGCGCATACAACTGGCGTGGCATCGGCGTACCCGCAATGCGCACTGACTGATCGGCACCACTGCGTATAATCGCCCTGGCTGTTCGCGCTGCCTCCTGAAGCGTAGGCAGCTGCAGTTCATCGGAGTAGGCAAAACCGGTCTTTTCACCGCTGATCACACGAATACCCGCACCCTGCTCTATATTGTGCGCCCCCTCTTTGATAATTCCGTCCTCCAGGACCCATGATTCCAACCTGCTGGATTGAAAGTAGAGATCAGCCGCATCGATACCGGTTCCTGTCAATTCCCCAAGCATGCGGTCAAGATCCCGTTCTGCCAATCCCGCGGGGGCTAAGATTGTCTCTTGAGCTATTTGAATCAGATCGGACATGTTATTCCTGACCCCGCGGGCCGTTGTTTAGTCATGTTTAAGTCGTTGCAGAATGCCGCTCCCGACTCAATCCTGAACCGAACCGGACAAATTCGTTTCAGGTTCATTTCATTGCATGTCGGGAGTATGGGTATGTTGTGGCTTAAGCAACCCGCTCCGTCATCGGGGCAATGATCCTGTACGCCCTTACAAACGTAGATGGTCTATTGTCGGAAAAGTGCGACGTATGGTCTTCTGGTATTCGTGATCAAGTTCCACACAAACAAATCCGGTTCCTCTTGGCACCTGGGTCAGTACAGTACCCCACGGATCGACAATCATGCTATGGCCATGGGTTTCGCGACCGTTGAGGTGATAACCGCCTTGTGCAGCAGCAGCTATAAAAGCGAGGTTTTCTATAGCCCTGGCCCTGACCAGGGTCTCCCAATGCGCCTTACCTGTCATTGCCGTGAATGAAGCCGGCACCACAAAGATCTCCGCACCCTTTTCCATCAGTTGACGGAACAGCTCAGGGAAACGCAGGTCGTAGCAGACCGCCACTCCCAATATGCCGAAGGGCGTATCCACCGTCACTACCTCTTCACCCGGTTCTATAGTATTGGATTCCACGTAGCGTTCATCCGTCTCCACGATATGGACGTCGAACAGATGTATCTTGTCGTATCGGGCCACCTGATTGCCGTTACTATCCATGATCAGACAGGCTGCCCGAACCTTGCCGCCCTGGTTGGCGCGCATAGGGATGGTGCCTCCCACTATCCAGATGTCATAGCGTTGCGCCATCTGACTGAGGAATCCCTGCAAGGGACCGTCATCATCCTCGCACAAAGTCAGCATATCCCGGTCGTGCTCCCCTTTGAAGGCGAAATTTTCCGGTAATACCACCAATCCGGCACCCGATTCGGCCGCTTCACCGATCAGTCTCTCCGCCTCCAACAGGTTAGCGCTGACGTTGGGACTGGAAGCCATCTGTATCGCTGCAACTTTATTCTTCTTACCGCTCATGTGAAAACTCTTCGGTCAGTTTCTGGCCATCCTGATGATTCTATGGTCCGGTTTCGAGGATAGCATCATGAACCTTGATGCTACCAGCGATGTCTTGCGTAATCCGCCGCCTCACAACGTGTGTCTACCACGCGTTAGATGTGGTATTCAGGGCGGCATGTCCACTCATTCGCCCGGCATCTCCGGCATTAATGCCCTTCCGCGCGTATCCTCTTGACTCTTATTGACTTGGATAAACTGGGGCTCATCCCAACTGCCGGTGACTTCATAGGTGCGCATGGCAATCCGGTCAAACAGCCGGCCTATCAATTTTTGAGTCATTGCCAGCGCCACACCTGCGGTAGGATTAATCGCCAGGGTACCCAGCAGTGGCAGGGTGGCACTGACATTAGGTGTGACTACAACCTTTTGGTCGTAGGACCGGGTCGCCAAGCCGGTGCGTCCACGTACATCGACAACCGCAGCGGTACTCTTCATGACCAGATCCGAGGTATAGGCATCGCCATCGTTGATCGTGAAATTACCTTCTATCGAATCAAATGCCAACCCTTTGGAAAACAGATCGGAAAAATCAAGGGCGAGGCGCTTGCCTAACGCATTGAGACTGAACAGGCCGATAAGTCGGCCGACACCAGGATCGACATTGTTCACCAGTCCCTTATCCACCTTCAGCGATATACTGCCGTAGAGCTTTTCCGCCCCCATCTCCAGTGGCGACGTGGGCCAGTAGAGCTCTGCCTTGACATCAGTGGGAGCCTGCTCGATACCGGTAGCGATTCCCAAGGCGTGCTGGAGGTCACCCAGGCTGTTGGTATGCAACTTCAGATTCAGTGAGGTACTGTGACCCTTGGGTGTCAGGCGCCAATACCCCTGTCCGGTGAGATCAACCATGTCTCCGACCAGGGCCAGGCTATCGACAATGATTCCATCGGCCTCCTTTCTCCAGGTGATATAGCCTTTACCCATAGGATTATCGTTGATGTAGAGGTCTTCCACTGTGAGATTGATGGCGGGCACATCCCTGGGATCGAGGTCCGTCACCTGGCGCTGCTCATCCCCTTGCCCGGTAATCCCTCTCGCCAGCTCCTCAAGATCGAATTTAATATAATCAAAACGACCGAAGATGGGTTGCTGATCGAGTTGACCCGGCACCTGCATCATGCCCTGAGCTGTCTCGGATGTCAGGTTGATCCGATAGCCGTCCGCATAGTTTTTATAGGTGAATCGGGTATCGGGACAGACTGTGCCCAGTGCTATGAGCTCGTCCACCCGCAAATCCATGGTAATGGTTGGCGGACCGCCCCGGCCCGAAGCAGCTTGCTGTGCGACCCAGCTGATCCAGCTGTCCGCGTTCAGCCTCTCCAGATGGCCGCTCATGTGGAAGCCTTCCACATCCTCCAACGACAGTGCTTCCTGGGAAAATCCGATAGCGGCAATCCAGGGTTTTTCCCGCGCCTCGAAAAAGCGGAACAAGGCATGGGTTTTTTCATCATACCGGACTCTCAACTCCGTGGATTCGTCATGGCGCAAATCGGCGCCCATATCGAATTTCACCTTTGACTCGGCTGCTTTACCGAGGGGTTTCGGCATCGTTATCGATATTCCCTGCAGGTCAGAATTGAGATTCAGCCTGACCGGCACCTGGCTCTCATGATGGGCAATCCTGACTTCAACATCACCCTCGCCGACACCCAGAAAATAATCAAGCTTCCACTCCGGAAACTGTTGTTTCAGGCGCGCCAGATTGATAGGCATGTGGGCCTTCACCCGGGTCCAATGTTCACCCTCATGACTGTAGGGCATGACATCCAGGTCAATTTCGTCTCCCAGCAGCCTGGCCCTAATACCTTTCCCCATTACTCCTGTACGGTTGAATTGAAGTCTGCCGCTGATCCGGTCGATCTTGAGATCGGCCTTCTTGATGGTTAACGCGGATTGATCAAAACTGACCGCGCCTTCTATCTTCAACTGATCCCGCTTGTTGAGCGGTATCGCCAGATCGACCCAGGTCTTGGTCGCCCCATCCACCTCCACCGCATCGACGAAAGCATGAAAATCACTGCGTAACGGGGTATCGCCCAGAATCGCCATCAAATCCTGCAATGATCCGGTTGCCGTTCCTTGAATCCTTACAGGAGAGGCCTCCTTCAATCTTTCGATTTCAATTGCCACATCCTGCAGCTGACTGTTCAGCAGCATGCCCTCCTGCAGTATCACCTGCAATCCATTATTGACAAAATGGACCTCTGCCACCCCCTCCGACAGCCGCGGCCATTGGCTCATATAGTCGAGAATCAGGTCCTCGACACCGAACCAGACCTCGAATCGGCCTTGATGCTGGAGGAAAGGAAACTCACTGAGTGGGCCATAGAGTAGAAAGCTACCCGATTTCACATAGCCGCTCACTACCGCCTTATCGAGCCAGGAGACCAGTTCGTCAGGCATAATCCCAACAGGAAGATAGTCACTCTTTCGCGAACCATCCGCGTCCCAGAAATCGGACTGCATATCAATGAACAGGTCCTTGCCGGTGAAGGGTATCTGCAGATCGATGCGGGAGAGCGTCTTAACATCCGGGGAACTCATCTGCACATGATCACTGTTGAGATGCAGCCCCTTTTCGAGATCAAATTTCCATGCGAAGTCACCCATTGCGCGTCGTGCATGCAGGGGTTTGCGGAACAGATTCGGTGAATCGAGCATCAGATTGCTGCTGTCGACTCTCAACCAACCCCCTGCCTGGTCGCCATCGAAGGCTAGTTTCAATCCGCTCACACCTGGTACATCCTGCCATGGCTGGTGCGCATAGCCATCGACCTCCCCTTTCAAATGCCAGGTGAGGTCACCCTGACGGGGCTTGAGAAACCCAAACTCGAGACGACTCAGTCTTCCCTGAGGCGACAGCCCTCCGAGTGCTGCATGCAACGCTGGATTGGGTAGTCTCTGAATCGCTAAAAAGTCATTCAACTCCTTCAATGACAGGGCATCCGCGCTCAGTTCAAAACGCGTCTGCTGTTGTTCCAATAGCTGCCAGGTGATCCGTACCTGCTCGGTTGGCCATTCCCCATGGGCTTGCTCTATATCAAGCTGGTCGAGCTCCAGATGCCAACCATCATGCAAGCGTTTCCATTCAAGCCCGGTGGAAAGCCGTGCCAAAGCGAAAGGCTCAGTGCGTCCCGGTCCCGTAATTCGAAAGTCGCTCAGCTGGCCTTTTCCACGCAGATTCTGCAGCTCGCCCTGCTGGAGATCACCCCACAGCTCAACCTCAAGTTCACCCTCGTCAATGGTATAGGAGGGAGGCATCCACTCAGGCAGCCGCCCCCCTATCACTAGCCCTTCGCATCTGAAATAGAATTCACCGCTCATCGCCAGCGATGACGCATCCTTTTGCAGCAGATCGGCGATCAGTCGAACCGACTCCTCCCCACGTTTACCGATACGTGTGCTGAGTGAGAGTTGGTGGCGCAATCCGTCGTTACGCAGTTCCAAATTAACCCCGGAGAGTCTGAGCGGAGGCTGGTCAGGGATGACGCTTTTCAGGTGGATCTCGGTATCCAGCAAACGCAGTTGATTCTGTCCCAGCAGGATGGCCGCCACGGTATCCGGATCCCCCTCGCTCACTCCACCCATACCCTGTAGTGCCACGCTACCATCCGAGAATCGTTCAAGCTTTAGCTTGGTCCCAATGACTGTGGCTTCACCCAGTCGCAGGCGACCTGAGATGAGGCTTTCCAATAGCTGTATGTTGACCAATACCTCCGGGGCATACAGCAGGGGTTCACTGCTCTTCTCATCGAGCACGCTGACATCGGTAAAATTGAGTGCCAGGTGAATACCTTTCACCTGGGCCTTCATATCACCGATCTTGAGATCAACACCCGCCCCTTCTTCGGCGACACGCTCTATCTCCCGCTGATAGGGATCAAGATCGATGAGGGGTACCATCAGGCGCAATGCACTGATCAACAGCGCAGCTGCGATCACCAGCCAAGCCAGGGATTGCCAGAACTTGGTGTGAAGGTACTTAGCGACAGTCAGCATCTGAAGGGTAGGCGGGGACAGACATCACACCAGCACGACGTCATAGTGCTCCTGGGTGTAAAGCATCTCCACCTGCAGCTTGATTGGATGTCCGATAAACTGCTCCAGCTCCGCCAGATGAGTGGATTCCTCGTCCAGGAGCCTGTCGATCACCTCTTGCGATGCCAGCACCAGCAGTGACTCCACATCGAATTGGCGCGACTCCCGGAGAATCTCCCTGAAGATTTCGTAGCAGGTTGTCTCAGCCGTTTTCATGGAACCCCGGCCACCACAGCAGGGACAGGGTTCGCAGAGTACATGTTCCAGGGATTCACGAATGCGTTTACGGGTCATCTCCACCAGCCCAAGAGAAGAGACCTCGGTGATTTGCGTACGCGCATGATCATGAGCCAGGCACTTCTCCAGGGCACGCAATACCTGTCGTCGGTGTTCGGGATCAAGCATATCGATAAAATCGATAATAATGATGCCACCCAGGTTTCTCAGACGCAGTTGTCGGCAGATAGCTTGCGCCGCCTCCAGGTTTGTCTTGAATATGGTCTCCTCTAAATTTCTGTGGCCTACGAAGGCCCCGGTATTGACATCGATAGTGGTCATCGCTTCGGTCTGATCGATCACCAGATGGCCACCCGATTTGAGCTGCACCTTGCGTTCCAGGGCCTTCTGAATCTCATCTTCGACCCCGTACAGATCAAACAGCGGCCGCTGACCCGGGTAATACTCGATAAACTGTTTGATGTCGGGGATGAATTTCTGCGCGAAGGTGATCGCCTTTTGGTGGGTCTCCTTGGAATCGATACGCACCTTCTCCACATCGGGACCGACCAGGTCGCGAAGCGAGCGCAGGGGCAGAGAGAGGTCTTCATGGATCAACTCGATACCATTATGCAACTTGCTCTTCTCCTGAATCGACGACCAGAGACGCGCCAGGAATCGCATATCCGCTTGCAACGAGAGCTCATCGACGCCCTCGGCCGCGGTACGGGCGATGTAGCCACCGGATATCTCCCCCGCCTCGGCCACTTGGTTCAACAGTTCACGCAGGCGCTGGCGCTCATCCTCGGCCTCGATTCGCTGCGAAATGCCCATATTCCCCAGTGAAGGCATAAATACCAGATGGCGTGAAGGTATGGAGATATTGGTCGTCAGGCGGGCGCCCTTTGTGCCGATGGGATCCTTCAGTACCTGCACGATCACATAGTCGCCTTCGCGCAACAGTTCATGGATGTTGTCCGTCTTGGGCTTGTCGGTTGTTTCCCCTATATCGGAAACGTGCAGGAACGCCGCCCGCTCCAGACCGATATCGACAAATGCCGCCTGCATACCGGGCAATACCCGGCATACCTTGCCCTTATAGACATTGCCGACCAGACCACGCTTGCCGTAGCGTTCGATGATCACCTCTTGCACCGCACCGTTCTCGATTACCGCAACCCGAGTCTCGGGCGGTGTCACATTTATCAATATCTCTTCACTCATACATCAATTACGCTCTTATTTTCATTATCAAATTGGATGCCGTTGCGGCTAAGTAATTCCGCTGTCTCGAACAGGGGCAATCCCATCACCCCCGAATAACTCCCATGCAACATACTGACAAAGCGCGCCCCAACCCCCTGGATGGCATAACCTCCCGCTTTATCGGCGGGTTCGCCCGTAGCCCAATAGGCTGTCATTTCCGCCTCGCTCAGCACCCTGAAGCTGACCTCGCTGTGACTTAGCTCCATTTCAATACCCCGCCAATCCAGCGCCACCGCGGTATAGACCTGATGGGTCCTGCCCGACAACTGTTTCAGCATCCACAACCCATGGTCTCTGTCCATTGGCTTACCCAGCACCCTGTTCTCAACCACAACGCTAGTGTCAGCGGCCAGTACCGGCAAAGATTCACCCCTTGCGGCCAGGCCGGCCCCCGCCTCTGCCTTCTCCCTCGCCAGGCGCAACACATAGGCTATCGGCTCTTCATCAGGCCGCTGCTGTTCATCAATATCGATCTCGAGCAGGGCGTGGCTGATGCCGATCTGGCTCAGCAATGCCCTCCGGCGAGGCGAGCGGGATGCCAGGTAGATGACAGGATTCTCCTTCATAATGGGCAGTTTCCTCTTGATGACATCCAGTTTTTTATACTTTTTATCTTAATCCCCGACGGCTGCAGCTGTTCATATCGGGATTTTTATTACGACCGCCCTCTGCAACCGGTGTTGCACACACTTCAGGCCACTACCCTGCCCGATGGTATGGGTGGTTGCGTATCATACTCCAGGCCCGGTACAACTGCTCGGACACCACCACCCTGACCAGGGGGTGGGGAAGGGTCAGGGGAGACAGGGACCACCGTCCATCCGCCCGTTGCAGACACTCTGGCGCCAATCCTTCGGGTCCGCCCACCAGCAATGCGATATCGCGGCCACCCGACATCCACTGCTCAAGCTTGCCCGACAAGCGCTCCGTACTCCAAGCGCTGCCGGTGACATCCAGCGCCAGTACCTGGCAGCCTTTGGGGATTGACTTGAGCATCCGTTCGCCCTCATCACGCATCGCCCGTGCAATATCGGCGTTCTTACCACGATGGCCCGCTGCGATCTCAATCAGCTGCAAGGTACATTCAGCAGGTAATCTGCGTGCATACTCCTCATACCCCTCTGCAACCCAGCGTGGCATGCGGTTTCCCACGGATATCAGATAGATATTCATAGGTGTGAATTGTACGGGATTCTACGACATCTTGGGTGAGCAACCTCCGGAAACTGTTAAATCGTCGATTTTTTAGTCCGCAAATGAACGCTAATGAACGCTAATGTTCAAGAACAGTCATCTATAGGCATGTTGCGAGACGATTTGTTGATTTCAAATCTGTTGACAACAGACAAGAAACGAGGTTGCCTCATTCCGCACAAGTGAATGATAAATATAAGGAATTCTGTCATCACACCTGCTAATACTGCGTAACCGACAAGCCAGATATCACTCTACTCTGTGCTCTTGTATATATTTGCGTTTATTCGCGTTAATTTGCGGACTGAATTTTTCAATCAACCGCTCTCCCACATTAGCGGAACAGGGAGCCATCGTGCCTGCGGACGATTTACTGTATCCTTGCCCGCCATGACTGATAAACACCTTACCAATATTGGCTTCGACAGCTTCGATCTACCCGAACCCGTCCTGCAGGGCATTCGTGAGGCCGGCTTCGAATATTGCACCCCTATCCAGGCCGAGAGCCTGCCCATCGCCCTTGCCGGCAAGGACCTGGCGGGACAAGCCCAGACCGGTACCGGCAAGACGGCTGCTTTTCTGATCGCCACGCTGAACCATCTACTGCGGCATCCGGCGCATGAGGAGCGTAGGGTCAACCAGCCCCGTGCCCTGATCCTGGCCCCGACCCGCGAACTGGCGGTACAGATCTACAACGATGCGCAAGCGCTTACCAAATATACCGATTTCACCTCGGCGGCAGTCTTCGGCGGCACAGGCTACGATAAACAGCGCAAGCAGCTCGAGTCAGGGGTCGATATTCTGATCGGCACACCCGGCAGATTGATCGATTACTACAAACAACACATCTACGACCTTAAGGCGATCCAGGTGCTGGTGTTGGACGAGGCGGACCGTATGTTCGACCTCGGCTTCATCAAGGATATCCGCTACATGATGCGCCGCTGTCCTCCGCCCCAAAAAAGACTCGGTATGCTCTTCTCCGCCACCCTATCCTTTCGGGTGAACGAGCTCGCCTATGAGCACATGAACAACCCGCAAAGTGTGGAGGTGGCACCGGAGCAGGTCACTGCGGACAAGATCACTGAAACCTGCTACATGACTGCCAACGAGGAGAAAATTCCGCTGCTGGTCGGTCTGATCCAGGGCATGACGGATACCCGCACAATCGTATTCGTCAACACCAAGCGGGTGGCGGACAAGGTCTGGGGATTCCTCCAGGGCAATGGCATCGACACCGCTGTGCTCTCCGGCGACGTGCCGCAGAAGAAGCGCCTGAGTCTGCTGAAACGTTTCCAGGAGGGCGAACTGGCGGTACTGGTAGCCACCGATGTGGCGGCCCGCGGACTGCATATCCCGGATGTCACCCACGTGATCAACTACGACCTGCCGGAGGATGCCGAGGATTACGTGCACCGCATCGGCCGTACCGCGCGGGCCGGCGCCAGTGGCGATGCCATCAGTTTCGCCTGCGAGACCTACGCCTTCTCCCTGCCCGACATCGAGGCCTTCGTGGGCCATGCCATCCAGACCCAGACCGTCGACCCAACACTGCTGGCGGATATCGATCCAAAAAGCAGGGTCTATCCCAAGAAGGGCTCGCGTCAACCTCATCGCGGCAAAGATGGACACAAAGGGCATGGTAAGGGGCATCACCACAAGAGCCACAAGCCCAAGGACGGCGAGAAACCGAAGAAGCGGCGCCGACGTCGTCACGGCCCCAAACCACCGCAAAGCGGTAATAAAGAATAACCCCCATGGACGGCAAATGCAGTCGTTGCCTCAACTCGAAATGCTGTACCTACACCACGGAGGCCATCGGCGTCGCCCCGAGATCGAAGGCGGACTTCGAGCACCTGCTGTGGCAGGTCTCTCACCAGGGTGTTGAAATCTACAAGGACGAGGATGGCTGGTTTCTTCTCTTCCAGGGTAGCTGTGAGCACCTGAGTCCGGGGGGTGCCTGCGGCATCTACGATCAACGGCCACAGATCTGTCGTGACTACGATAACGACTGGTGTGAATTAGATGCCCCGGCGGAAAACGGCTTCCTACTCTACTTCCGTAACTATGCCGAATTGCTGGCATACTGCAAAAAGCGCTTCAAGACCTGGGGACGTTGATTCCGCCGAGAACCCAATGCGGGAACTCTCCCTGGTATACCTACACTAAACGCACACTATCACTGTACTGTTTTTTCATCTGATGCTTGTATAATGCGCGCCTCATTATTACAGCCCTTTACCCGATATTCGTCATGACTCTCAATTCAGTGACATTGCGCGACCGGTTTGAACAACTGCGCTCCAACAAGCTGTTCGAAACCTTTGTCATTCTGGTTATCGTCATCTCTGCCCTGATGATCGGCGCCAAGACCTACCCCATACCGGCTGCTGCAGCACAGGTATTGCGTATCATGGATGTGGGGATCACCCTCTTCTTTCTAACCGAGATCATCATCCGCATGGTGGCGGAAAAGAATCTGAAGACCTTCTTCAGCAAGGGTTGGAACATCTTCGACTTCCTAATTGTAACCGCCAGTCTGATCCCGGTGGACGATAGCGAAGCCGCATTGCTGGGGCGCCTGCTGCGGGTATTCCGTGTGTTGCGGCTGGTTTCGATCATTCCCGAATTGCGCATCCTGATGAACGCCTTCGTCACCGCCATTCCGCGCATGGGTTATGTATCACTGCTGATGTTCATCATCTTCTACATCTATGCCGCCATGGGCAGCATGTTCTTCAGCGAGATCAACAGGGAGCTCTGGGGTAACATCACCATCGCCATGCTCACGCTGTTCCGCATCGCCACATTCGAGGACTGGACAGATGTGATGTACGAAACCATGGCGGTGCACCCCCTGAGCTGGTCCTTCTACCTCTCTTTTATCTTCATCGTCGCCTTCGTCTTTCTGAACATGATGATCGGCATCGTCCTGGAGACCCTGCAGCGGGAGCATGAGCAGTTCTCCCGCGACAGTGGCGAGGGGGAAGCGGGTGAGGTGCACCGGATCAATGCCCGTACCGAGGAGATGGAACAGCGGCTGATCCGAATGGAGGCGATGTTGAGACAGTTAGGGCCTGGTAATGCTCATCCTAGCGGAGCGATATCCGATACAGAACGAAACAGCACCAAGTGACATGCAAAGCTATCGTTGATCTCTTCATACCACTGATTCACTGCAATCGAGCAGCTGTCATATTGTGCAGTAAATCAGTGTTACAACGATTAAGGTATCGCCGGAATAATTTCACCATCGTGCGACGATGTCTCTCCCGAGCCTCCGATGAAGATCGTTTGGTTGTGCTCCGCACGATTGTTCGTCCCATCCAGGAATACCGCCCTGCTGCCCAGACCGCCATTATCGAAACCGCTCAATATGCTTGAGTATGATCCGTTGCCCTTATGGTCATAACCGCTGCAGATGGTGACATGGGTTGCATTGGCATAACATTCCTGGCCATTAAGGATGGCGCCATACTCACCCGTTAGGTTATTGGCAACGCCGTTGACGATTCCGCAATAACTGGCATAGTTGTGCCTGATACCCAATATGAGGTTATGCGATCCGCTACGGTCTACTGTCCCTTCCGTGGTGGGTTCGTTATACCCTAGAATAAGATTACCTCTACAGTTGACACTCTGGGTGTTGCCCTCACCGTTAACAATCTGCAGGTTGATACCGGTCAAACGCGCGGTTATACATTCATTCTGATCGTGGAACGAAAGATAGTCGTTAAGCCTACCGATGCCACCTGCTGATAATCCTTCGAGCGAGGACTCCAGCTCCTCGATACGTGCTTCCAATTCTTTAATCCGATTCCAGATTCCGGGAAACAGTAATCGTCCAAACATGATGATTCTCCTTTATCTATCCATTTATCAATTACAAATAAATGGTTATCCCGTCAATTTATCTATATCCGGTTTTTTGTGCGTGGACAGGCTGCAGTATCAAATGACGCCCACACTTAAATTATAGTTTGCATCGATACTGTAGCTATTGCAGGCATGGGTAAACAGTAGTGATGTGAAAAATTAACTTGATTCAGCGGCAGAAGATCTCTCATTGTTGCCATTCATGGCAACATCAGCACAGTCACTAGATGGTACAGCGCAACCCGGCCATGATTTCAGAAAAGTCATGAATAGCGGAATACTCCCCTATCTCTCGCGGCGGCTCCTTGGAGTCGGGCTTGAGCATGGCCAATAACCAGCGAATGCCATATGCACTGGCCGACGCAAGCACAGATAGACTATCATCCACGAACAGGGTCCGTTCTCTGTCGAAGGGATGAAGATTCTGCAGCCGATTCCAGAACTCGGGATGCTCCTTGGGCAGTCCAAGCTGGTGTGACGAGATGACCTGGTTGAAGAATCCCGCCAGGCGCGTCCGTTCCATCTTCAACGCCAAGGTCTTTTGGTGGGCGTTGGTCACCAGGATACGCTCCTTGCCGGCACACATCAGTTGATCGAGGAAATCGATGACATGAGGATGCACCGCGATCAAATGATCCACCTCCTCCTTGAGCAGGGCGATATCGAGCTCCAACTCACGGCTCCAGTGATCGACACAATACCACTCCAGTGTCCCTTCTACACTTTTATAACGGGCCAGCAACTCATCCCTGGCTTGCCCCAAAGGTATGCCCTTAGCCTCGGCATAGCGTGTGGGCACATGTTCCAGCCAGAAATGGTTGTCGAAATGGAGGTCCAGCAGGGTACCGTCCATATCCAGCATGACAATATCGATTTGGTTCCAGTCGATCATCGTTTACAGTTATACCTATGCCTTTGATCTGTTTACTGCTCCTCTCTCTATTTCCGTGGTTTGCCGCCGCGGAGGAGGAGCCGTTTGAATTTCCCGATGAGGATCTTGAATCAACCATCGAGGCAGTCAATGAGGGCGATTTGGAGTTCCTGTTGACACCACCCGCAGAATCAGTTCACCACCATATTAACCGGATTCGGATCAGTGAGGGTAGCCTGCATGACGGTTGGGTCGAGTTACAGCAGTGCCACAGGCATCTCGATGCCGTACCGCACCTCGAGATCGTCTACCACCCGCAGCGCATTCGGCATATCAAGCTGCTCAGGGCTGAGAATATCGGCTCAAGCCGGGTGATCGACTCAAGGATCGAGCTTCGGGATCTTCGCCAAGGCGCATCACTCTGTCTCCAGGCTGAGAGCCAATCGCTGCATCGGTCAGACCCGCGTAGTTATCAACTGCGCAACGGCCCTTATATGCGTAGGTTCCTCGACGGTTATTATCCCATGCAGCTGACATTACAGGTTGACTTTCCCACCGATAAGATCCGTTTCATCACCATGCGACCGCTTCCTCTCGATACCGGACATGCCCGACTGCGTGACGGCAGAGTCTATTGGAATGGCTGGTTCCAGGGCAAGCTGTTTACCGAAATGGATTTTCAAATATTAGAACCTGTCAATAAGCCATAGAAGACCACTGATAGCCATGCCCAAACTGCCCACTATCCACTCTCGGCAATTGATCGCTGAGACCCGGCTGTTCCGTGTCGAACAGTTGCAACTTGAATTCAGCAATGGTCAACAGCGCCAGTATGAACGTTTGCTCGGGGGTGAGCGGGGTTCTGTTCTGATTGTGCCGATGCTTGACGATGATACGGTTCTGCTGATTCGCGAATACTCCGCCGGCAGCAATGACTACCAGCTTGGCCTTCCCAAAGGACGCATGGAGGCGGGTGAAGACCCGCTGCAAGCGGCAAATCGTGAAATCCGCGAGGAGATCGGCTACGCAGCCCGCGACCTGCGCCTGATAAAGACGTTTACTATCGCGCCTGCATATATCCGTCATCAGACCCATGTTATTCTTGCGCGGAATCTATATCCGGATAAACAATCCGGTGATGAACCTGAACCGATCGAAGTAGTACCCTGGGAACTGTCGAAATGGGATGAACTGATCGCCCAGGCGGATTTGAGCGAGGCCCGCTCTATCGCTGCCCTATATTTAACCAGGGATCTGTTAGGTTCTGTTGATACCAACCCAACAGGCGCTGCTATTGCACCCGAATAAGCGCCATTCAAGGCGTACCCCAAGGGCACTTCCTTCGGGGCGCAAGGAGAGAGTTTTGGTGTTTCCACAGAGACCACGAGCAGCGCGAAGCGACACCATATTACGGTGTAATCCACAATCCCGGCAGAAGCAGCCCAAGCAGGCTGGAGCATGAACATACCCATCTCCATCAACGATTTGCTGCAACTGGCCCACCAGGCTGGTGATGCCATCCTGGCTGTATATAACACTGATTTCATGGTTGAAAAGAAGCAGGACAACTCACCATTGACCGCAGCCGATACCGCGGCGCATCGTCTTATTGTTTCCAATCTTGAGCAACTCACGCCGGAAATCCCGGTGTTCTCTGAAGAGTCATCCGAGGTCCCATTTTCCACCCGCCGGCAGTGGCAACGCTATTGGCTGATAGACCCCCTTGACGGGACCCGGGAATTCGTCAAGCGAAATGGTGAATTCACTGTCAATATCGCCCTCATCGAGAGAAACACCCCAATCCTGGGTGTCGTTCATGCACCGGTCCTGGGTACAACCTACTACGGCATTCAAGGCAGCGGCGCCTGGAAACAGGAAGCTGACCAGCCGGCCCGGTCGATACGAGTCGTGGATCGATGCAAAAAACCTGTCAGGGTTGCGGGCAGCCGCTCACATGCCGGCGATTCACTGCAGCGGTTTCTGGAAAAACTGGGTGCGCATGAACTGGTGAGTATGGGCAGTTCTTTAAAACTCTGCCTGGTTGCGGAGGGCAGAGCCGATATCTATCCGCGTCTCGGCCCCACCTCGGAATGGGACACAGCCGCAGCCCAGGCCGTTGTGGAGGCGGCAGGAGGGAGGGTGACCACCCTCGACCTGCAGCCCCTTGAATACAACACCAAGGATTCACTGCTTAACCCGCACTTTCTGGTCTTTGGTGATCCCGACCGGAAATGGTCCGATTATCTGTGAACGCGTAACTGAGATCAGTTCATTGATCGATGTCCTTCACGGGGAACGCCTTGGCGAAGGCCCTCAATTCTTTCAATGACGCATCGGTGGAAGATAGAGTGATCATGCCCGGTGTCATTTTGAGTCCGATCATGATCTCGTTGCGCGATCCCTGTTCCATCACCATGCCGGTGTAGCGGCCCAGCCGGATCTTCTTACCTCCGCCAGCCAGACCCATTTGACTGAACATGGCAGCCATACCCCCGCTACCGCTGTTGTAGCTGACTTTTATGGCTTTGCCGTCCTTGGTGTATGGGGTCTCGATAATGGAAAAACCCATTGTTTTTTGTTGATTTATCTCGCCACGCTTCCAACCGGCGATTTCCTTTGCGAACTTGTCGCTCTTGCGGCTTTGCTGGATCTGCTCAAGTGAGTCCAGACACCACTTGGCCTCCTCAACGGCACCCGCGATATCATCCTGTTGATACAGTTCAGCGGCCTGTTTGCAGTACTCGGCAGGATCGCCATCCACAGCCGCATATAGCGGAAATGCCAGTAGGCTCATAATTGCCAGATGCAAAAGGTACTTATTCATCTTACTCCCCCCAAAAATAGTTGTGTGGTGTGCAAACCGGAAATCGAAGTATATATTCTTCTCACAGCCAACCGGTGTGGTTTCAATTTACTATGCTGATCTTTATATTTATCCTGAAATATTGTAGCGTTTTGTATATCAATATTATAACAACTGGCCGCTTCTCCAACCGGTTTACGCGTCTAACCGGCTTATTATGACGGTTGGACCAATAAGATTAAGCTCCGGGCAACAACTATCACCCTGGTGAACCATGCCCATGAACAAGCTACTCCGCAACACCGCAATTGTTGTTTCGATACTGATGGCGGCATTCAAGCCAAACGCCTTTGCTATCGACTCCGAAAGTGACGTCTACGCTTTCGACGACTTCCCGCTTGAAGAGCTCTTAAAATACCCCGACTGGTTCAAGAAAAGTTTTCTGGATCTGCCTGACGACCTGGAGGAAGCGGTACAGAACGACAAGCGTGGCCTGATTGTCTATTTCGGTCAGAAGCGATGCGCCTATTGCAAGATGCTGCTGGATGTGAATTTCGGCCTCAGCGATATCACCACCTATACCCGCAAACATTTCGATATCGTACCGATCGATATCTGGAGCACCGAAGAGGTCACAACCCTGAATAAGGAGGCGATCACACAGCGGGAGTTTGCAATGCGGCAGAATACCAACTTCACCCCCTCACTGATCTTCTACGATAAACAGGGAAAGGAGGCATTACGCCTGCGCGGTTATTATCCACCCTACCAGTTTCGTGCCGCCCTCGAATATGTAGCCGATGGTCATTACCTGAAAGAGTCTTTCCCCGATTATCTTGCACGGGGTGAATCAGGCACCGCTTTCGAACCGGGGGATTTAAACGAAGAGGACTATTTCATCCCGCCGCCGCACAATCTGGATCGCAGCCGCTTTCCGGGCCAACGCCCATTGCTGGTCTATTTCGAACAGGGCAACTGTCACGCCTGTGACATACTGCATGGCCAACCGCTCCGTGACCCGGCCATCAACAGGCTGCTGCGCGGTTTTGATAATGTTCAACTCGATATCGGCGAGAAGACCCCCGTCATCACGCCCAACGGTGAAAAGACAACCGCCTATCAATGGGCCAAGGATCTCGGACTCTTCTACACCCCCTCGCTGGTTTTTTTCGATGAACAGGGCAATGAGATCATTCGCGTCGACTCTGTAGTCCGTTTCTATCGTCTGCGCAAAGTCATCAATTTCATCACCAGCCGAGGATATGTAGCGGAACCCAATTATCAACGCTGGCGTGTCAATAGCGACTTCTAGCATAGTATCCGATATTGTTTCTCAAGATGCACAATGCCAAGCCGATATGTCTGACCAGTTGATCTGTGTGCAGCACAATGGACCTGAAAAAAGAGAACCGACTCCTCAATGCACGCCTTCGGGAGTTAACCCGAAAAGCGCAGGAGAACCAGGAGACACTGGGGCGTTTTCATGCCCGCGAACTGGAGCTGTTGGGCGCCGAGACACTGCCTGAACTCCTTAGCTGCATGACTGAAGGACTCAAAACCTCCTTTGAGATCGAATCCCTTCATCTAATGCTGCACGATCCCAATCACGAAATCCGACATCTGCTATATAAAAACGGCCTGGATGAGAAGGCCTTTCCATTACTCGAATTCGTCGATGACATGGTTACAGTCAATCCTCGGTTTCAGCGACTGCGCAGTCCCTGGCTTGGTTCTTTTTTAAGCCCTGAGTACGACTTGCTTTTCTCTGATCCTGCGGACATCAAGAGCATGGCCATACTGCCCATGGTTCGACACAACAGACTGATTGGCAGCATCAATCTGGGCAGTAGTGAACAGAGCCGCTTCTCGCGCCAGCTTGCCACCGATTTTCTCGCCCGCCTCGCCACCATTTGTAGCGTCTGTTTGGAGAACACTGTCAACCGAGAACATATCTTGATCAGCGGCCTTACCGATCCATTGACTGAACTTCACAATCGCCGCTACCTGGATCGGCGCCTCGATGAAGAGCTCGCCCGTGCCGGTCGCTATCGCCAACCCTTGAGCTGCCTGTTCATCGATGCCGACCATTTCAAACAGATCAACGACACCTACGGCCACCAGGCCGGTGACACCGTTTTGAGAGAACTGGCAAACCGTATCCGTTCCCAGCTGCGTGCCAGTGATATCGCCACGCGGTTTGGCGGGGAGGAGTTCGCACTGCTGCTTCCCCAAACCTGCCTTAACGAGGCATTGATGCTGGCTGAACGGATCCGCATGGAAATCAACTCCCAACCGATCCCGTTGGACAATGGCTCAACACTGCAATTGAGTGTATCGATCGGAGTCAGTGAAACCCTGCCCTTATCGAGCAAATCCCATCAGAAGACCGATGGGGAACGGCTCCTGGCACATGCCGACCAAGCCCTCTATACGGCAAAAGCCAATGGCCGAAACCGCATCGAATATTACCAGACCGACAAAGCGCTTCCGAATGAAATCAATTCCAGCGAAAGGTGAGTTTCAGACCCTTTTTCGCATGATTGATGATCAATCATCGACCTGTTTATGACTGCCATCGCAATAGGGAGGGTTTTTTGTCTGTTTACAGCGACAGAGCCAGGCTTCACCGTTCTTATCCGCCTTGAATCCAAGTGGTTCGATACCCGTACCTTGATGTGAGCCGTCACAGAAGGGTTGGCTGGATGAACGTCCGCACGCGCACCACCAGTACTCTTTGCCAGCGACAAGATCCACATCGATAGGTTGCTTTGCGGCTACTACAGGTTTGCCCATATCATTCTCCTCTTTTTTTCAGGCTGGAACCGATTAACTGGCTCATAGGGTCGTTATTCGGGAGTGTAAATCACCTGATCATTTATATCTTCATTGGTATTAACTCGGCAACACCCTTGATTATTATCTGTTAACCTCTCCCCCGCGACGGATTACACTACCCGACCGGCGACACTATAAATCGTTTACAGGCTCCCTGGGATTGGTTTTGCAACACCCCACGCCGACCTGTAATCAATTGATTATTATCTAAATTAACTCTAAAAAGGCGTGTTGAATGCGATTTGCACATTTGCTGATACGCACAATGACGCGATCTCGTCATAATGCTGTAACATGCGGCGTTAAACTATTATGCCATTTGACAAACGATTAGATGAGTTACGGGGTAAGCCTTGGTTCGATCGCCTGACGAGGTGATAAATCTGTCAAACGCTCCCAGATGAGACCACTTCAGCGAACATGGGTGAAAATTTGGACTGGATCGACTTCGACAAACAACATGTATGGCATCCCTACAGCGCCGTCGGTTCCGACTTGCCGGTTTTTCCCGTTGTCTCAGCGGACGGGGTTCGGCTGCGCCTGGCTGATGGACGGGAACTGATCGATGGCATGTCCTCCTGGTGGTGCGCCATCCACGGCTATAACCACCCGGAATTGAAACGGGCTATTCAACAGCAACTGGATACCATGCCCCATGTCATGTTCGGGGGTCTCACCCATCAGCCTGCCGTGGCACTGGCAGAAAAACTGATCGAAATCACCCCCAGTCCGCTACAGACAGTCTTTTTTTCCGATTCCGGATCGGTTGCCGTGGAAGTGGCGATGAAGATGGCCATTCAGTACTGGCACGATAAAGCGCTGCCTGAGAAGCAGCGCTTTCTCACTATCCGCAGGGGGTACCATGGCGACACATTCGGCGCCATGTCCGTTTGCGATCCGGATACCGGCATGCACAGCCTATTCTCGGGGATCCTGCCGCAGCAACTCTTTGTCGATGCACCCGGTTGTTACTTCGGCCACCCCTGTAAGGGGGACGGCGCCAAGGCGCTGAGGAAAAAACTCAGGAAACACCACTCGCATACGGCCGCCGTTATCCTGGAACCTATCGTGCAGGGAACCGGTGGCATGCGTTTCTACTCCAGTGAATATCTGAAAGAGGTACGCAGTCTCTGCGATCAATATGGCGTGCTGCTGATCCTGGATGAGATCGCCACCGGATTCGGCCGTACAGGCAAGCTCTTTGCGTGCGAACACGCCGATATCTCCGCCGATATCATGTGTGTCGGGAAATCACTCACTGGCGGCACCATGAGCCTGGCGGCAACCCTGACCACTGAAGAGGTCAGTAAAACCATCAGCCAGGGCGATCCCGGCCTGTTTATGCACGGACCCACCTTCATGGCCAATCCCCTGGCCTGCAGTGCCGCATTGGCCAGCCTGAATCTGCTGCTCGACTCCCCATGGCAGGATCGGATCATGCGCATCGAAACCGGTCTACAGCAAGGGCTGGCACCCTGCCGGGAGCTACCACAGGTCAATGAGGTACGTGTGCTGGGCGCCATCGGGGTAGTGGAGATGAAGAAACCTGTGGATATGAATCAGGTGCAACCCTGCTTCGTCGATGCCGGCGTGTGGGTCAGACCCTTCGGCAAGCTGGTCTACCTGATGCCTCCCTACATTATCGACCAGGATGATCTCAATACCCTGACGTCGGCGGTTGTCAAGGTCGTTGAGAAGTGTCCGATCTAGGGCCTGTTGACACGCATCCAATTGGCCCTAAACGGTTCCGGCAGATCAGGATCCGGCGTTCAATCGGGGAGAGACGATGATCCTGTCGATGGATTGCTGAAATTCGATGCGGTCACGCATTCTGGGGGAAAGATGGACATCGCCGTTACCATCCACCAACATCACTTCGACTATACCCATCTGTGCGGCAATGTTCTCCCACTGCCCGGGACCGGCGACACTCAAGGCGGTGGCAGCGGCATCGGCCAGCCCACCATCCATACTGATCACCGTCGCCGAGGCCACGTGCTCCACCGGATAACCTGTTCGCGGATCGAGAATATGGGCATAGCGTATCCCTTCATACTCCCTGTATCGCTCATAGTTCCCTGAAGTAAGCACACACTCACCATCTGACACCTTAACTGATGCGATCACCCCTTCTCCCAACGGATTGCGTATACCGATCGTCCAGGGCCTGTCACCATGCCGGCCGGAGACACAGAGATCCCCACCCGCATTGACGATAGCGTGGGCGATACCGGACCGCTTCAACTGCCGTATCGCCAGATTCAAGGCATACCCCTTAGCGAAGGCTCCCAGATCCAAAGCCACTGCCCGATTGGAAGAGAGGATGCGATTCTGTTCAAAGGTAAGTTGGGCCATGGAGGGCGCCGCCTCGATTAATGAAGCAATCCTATTGTCATCCGGCGGAGGCCCTCCCGGGGGTTCATCACTATGAAAACCCCACTCCGCTATCAGTCCTCCTATCGCAGGATTGAAAAGATGATCACTCTGCTCAGCATACCGTTTGGCCCGAAGCAGTAATTCCGCCAGCTCAGGGGAGACGGTCATGGCGTCGCCCCGCCCAATCGCCCTGTTGAGACGAACAAGCTCGCCATCTCCCTTCCAGGCATGCCACTCCCTATGCATATCCTGAAAGGTCCGCTCCAGACCTTTTACCGCGGCGTCAAACTCTGCCGGGTTATCGGTATAGGCCTTGATATCCAGCAGGGTGCCGAACACCAGCAGGGTCTGCTGATGATCCCGAGGACCCCTTTCACAAGCGGCAACACCGATCAGCACGACAATCATCAGCAATATACGACAGCTCAATTGCACTTTGTAACCTTTGGATAGCTGGTCATCTGAAGCGCAACTATACCCATTCGAACGGTGCTTGTGCAGCTGTTTAACGCAAGCCGACATTCAGAGTATATGCCTGTCCTGACTCAATCTTGGTATCTTAATATCCGGCGTTGCAAGACCGTATCCCACGACTCTGCGGACACAAAAGCTGAACGGTTATTCCCCGCCACCAGTCTTGTTATAGGTTTGCAGCATGGATAGCGCCTGTTCAGACGAAACCGGCTCACAATAGAGCGTACCTTGGACCTCATCGCATCCAAGCCTGGTCAATACCATTTTCTGGTTTTCGGTCTCAACACCTTCGGCGGTGACTCTCAAGCGCAGTCCCCTGGCCAGGGAGATGATGCCGTTAATGATGGTCTGGTCATATTCAGACGGCAGTGTCTCTTCGATAAATGAGTGGTCTATCTTGATTGCGTCGATTGGTAATACCCTGAGATAGCTAAGCGACGAAAAACCTTTGCCGAAATCATCCAGCGTGAAATGAATACCCGCCTCGCTCATTGCCTGCATAACAGGTGTGGTTTGACTATAATTTTCCACCAACGCGCTTTCGGTTATCTCGAGTTCCACAAAGCTGGGATCAATACCTGTTTGTTCACAGCTTTCAAGCACCTTTTCAGTGAGTTTCGTTTTGCGTAACTGTACGGCTGAAAGATTGACGGCAATTCGAAGATTTGTATAACCGGCGTCATGCCAATGCTTCAGGTCCTGGAATGCCTGTCTCAACACCCATATTCCCAGCTTATGTATCAACCCCGTACTTTCCGCGACGGGAATAAATTCAGATGGAGGTATCAAGCCGACCTTTGCGTGAGGCCATCGAGCCAGTGCCTCCATACATACGATGCGTCCACTCTTCAGATCGAATTTCGGCTGGTAGACCAGTTCAAAATGAGAACGAACGATCGCCTTGTGCAACTGACTCTCCAACCAGACCTTGTGATAGGCATCCCGGTTGATATCGGGTGAGAAAAAGTGGATGTTGTTGCTTCCCTGTTCCCGCTTGGCGGCAAACCGGGCCGAACTCGCCTTTTGCATCAGACCCACGGGAGTGTCGTCGTCATGCGGATAGAGTGCGACACCGACACTGAATGATACAAACAACTCCTGGTCACTGATTTCAATCGGCTTTTTCAAACCTTGCAGAATACGCCGGACAACCCAGGTAATCGATTCGATATCGTTTACGTCCGTCAGAATCAGTGCGAATTCATCATTATTCACACGGGATATGGTGGATGACTCTTTATCATCCTGCTCGTCGATGACCGCGACAGTATCGGTGACCCGCAAGGTATCGACCAGCCTGGCCGATATGACCTTAAGTATTCGATCGCCATTGGTGAAACCGAACGCTTCATTGATACTGCTGAAATCGTCAATATCGATTGATATCAGTGCCGCAGATTTTTCATATCGCTTACATCTGGCGAGAACCTGAAGTATACGATCAGAGAAGATGAACCTGTTGGGCAGGCCTGTGAGCTCATCCCTTCCTTCACGGCGTTTTATCTCTTCCCGACTGTATTCGAGTTCCGACTCGAGATTACGCACCAGGTCCTCCAATCTATGCAGCTCGCCCCGGAGAATCTTTTCCGCCTGGCCATCGGTCAGGCTTACACTCAGTTCCTCATCATCGCGCTCCGCTTTTTCCCTCGCCCGCTCCTGCTCCGTCAAATCCGGATCCCAGGCGATAACACGGTTGCGTCCCTGTTCTTTGGCCAGGTAGAGGGCATCGTCCGCATTATTGATCAGCAGCATCGGATCATCCGCATCCTGCGCTCTCAATGCCAGACCAAAGCTTGCCGTCACTGTCCGTTTGTCGGTAAACAGGTCATGACCCTTCTGTTGAATCTCATTTCGCAGCCGTTCCGCCAGCACCATCGCCTCTTCCTGATCCGCATGCGGCATGACCAGTGAAAACTCCTCACCGCCATAGCGGCCGACCACATCTTCAGGCCGCGAATTGACAATCAGGGTTTCGGCGATAAATTTAATCACCTTGTCGCCATTGGCATGACCATACTGATCGTTGATCGATTTGAAATGATCAATATCGATCATCATGAAGACCAACCCGGTGCCCTCTTTGACAGCGGACTCGAACAGCGCATCGTACTTCTCGAAGAATGCACGCCGGTTGTAACACCCAGTCAATGAATCGCGGGTGGCCAGCAGTTCAAGTTCCACGGTTTTATCCCGCAACGCCTTCTCTGAAGTACGCAGTTTTTCAAGTGTCGACTGAAGTTCCCGGTGCTTTTTCTCCAAGTCGGTCATATCATCGAAGGTCGCCAGCACACCTCGCGGCCTGCCCTTGCCATCGAAGATCGGAGCGGTATTGACCGAAAATGTACGTTCGTTCTTGTTCACCAACTGCAGATGCATAGGGATCCCCGTTTTTCGCTCCATGTTCTGCATACTGGTACGCCATGGAAAGACATCCGCCTTGATCCCCTTCTCCCTTTTACGCCATGCCAACTCGTCCGCCCGCAGACCGATCAAGGCATCTTCTTCGATGTTGACCTTCTCGGTGAAGGAATCGTTGGCCAATATGATCTGGTCTTTTTCGTCCAGGATGATCAGCCCCTCGGAAAGCGCATTGAAGGCGGAACGGACCCGTTCGGGTATTACCGCTTTAGGGTCGAGTTCACGCAGGGTCCGCTTGATAAAGATCATGTAGAGGACAAACCCCATCAGGGCAACGAACAGTAACAGTCCGCCAAGGGTGCCCAGAGGAAGGTCGCTCTCCCTGTTCAAGGGAGCGAATGCCACCTCCAGGGTACCCCAGCGGCTCCTGTTGGTCAGGATCGGCACCCGCACATGGGTCGAGGTGGATTTATCCAGCGGCACGTCCACCCAGTGTTTCTCATGATCGCCGGCAATCAGGGAAACACCCCGATTATTACTCAGCGAGACTGAGAGGACATCATCATTCCGCTCCACCACCGTCTCAAGGGTTGTGCGCAGAATCTCGAGGTCATTTTTAGAAGCGGCGGAGGAAACCTGCACCGCCAGCGACTCGCAAAACTGTTTTCTTGCCTGCAGAGCCGTCTTGTCTTCGTCCGGAACAAAGCCGATCAAGCGCCCGAGAAGAAGAATACTCAGGGTGAGCATTACCAGCCCTATGGTGATCTTGATCGTCGGACTGATTCGGAACATCATGAATCCTTACTAAAAAAGATAGATCGATTTTTTCCGGGCTTTTTCTTACGATCAAACAGTTTGGCCAGTCGTTTCTCGTCAGGATCGTCCTCTGGCGGATGATCCTGATCCTCATCACGCCGCTTGGCATGCGCCGAAAGAACAGGCAGCGGATCGATCTGCCGCCACAGCGGCATAAACGACAGCAGGCTGGCCGAAAGCACACCGGCGCGTAACAGCCAGGCCACATAACCCGCGGACAACGCTATGGTACTGAACGTCGCGCTCTGTACCACTATCCTGTCATTCGATGTCTGCTGCCCCTGATGTTCGGACATCTCACTGTTCATGGAATCGAGCAGATGCCATATCGCCTCAGGCACCTCGATCAACTCACCGATGCTGGTATCGAATGCCGGCAACTCATCGGGCGCAACCGGCACCGGAGTCAGGCGGGCCTGGTAATAGTCGTAACGATAGCTATTGTGACCGTCCCCTGAAAACAGGGAGGTGGAAAGACGCTCGATGGCGGGGTGTTCGATATCGTCAATGATAACCCGAGTCCGCTCTTCGATTTCGGTCGAAAGCGATGCCTCCTGATCCTCACTGCTCAATTCCTCTGAAACAGCATCGACATTAGTGGGAGGCTGCTGCAACGTTCCGGCTTTATCCGTTGCAGCCTGAGATTCAACAGGTTCCTCAGGGTCCAGATCAAAGATAATATCATCAAGATAGGGCCGTTCCGGTTCAGGGGGAGGTTCGACCACCCTGTTCAATGCAATTCTGAATGTATGCAGGGAGTAGGAGCCGTCTTCGCTGGTGGCGCGCACCGTGATCTCGAACTGCGAGGCATCCCGGTTCTCGACGGTCGACGCCAGGGTAATGGTGCCGCTGGCCGGATCGATAGCAAAAAGTCCGTTTGAATCATCATCCAGACTGTAGGTGATTTGATTTTGGCTACTATCGGGGTCTTCCGCCCAGACAGTGATACCGACACCGTCATCGAACGAATCGGAAAGCGAGATCGCATCAGGGGCATCCTCCACGTCCATCAGCAGACCCACATCGAACTCATCCACATCCGTAACCTCGATCGTGAAGGATTGGCGGTCCGTTCCGCCATTGCCGTCCGATACCAGCACCTGAACCTGATACAGGTTATCCTGATCGGCATCGAGTGGGTTCTCCATATCCGGCGCATGGCTAAATACCAATTCACCACTCATGGGGTCGATGCTGAACAATCCCAGATCGGCGCCCCCATCGATTGTGAATGTGAGCGCATCGTTCTCAGGATCATCGGCGGTAACCATGGTTACCAGAGTGGCATTTTCCTCCAATGAGAGGAGTACATTTTCATTCTCATCATGACTGGTTATGACTGGCGAGTCGTTTACCGAAACAACATCAATCTCCACCAGGTAACTGTTGTTCCCGCCATTGCCATCGCTTACGCTATAGATAAAGCTGTCGGCGCCATGATAGTCGGCATCAGGCGAATAACTGAATCCGCCATCCGCCTCTAAAGTGATACTGCCGTGAACAGGATTGCTCTCTAATCGATAGGTAACCGTATCCCCATCATCATCAACGGCAGCCGGCAGATTACCCGTGTAGACATTATCCTCTAAGACACTGACGTTAACGTCTGAAGCCTCCGGGGGATTATTGTTTGATATTACATTAATCGTCACCGTGGCATCGGCTGTCTCGCCGTCGTTATCCGTCACCCGATAGGTGAAAGAGTCGGTAAAGTTTTCCGAGCCGTCGTGAGTGTAACTGAAGGTGCCATCACTGTTCAGTGTCAGGATACCGTTGGTCACATCAGTAATCAACGAGACTGTCACCGGGGTATCACTCAGACCGGTATCGTTGTTCAGGACAGTTGACGAGCCACCCACCAAGGTAGTGGCCGTGGCACCTTCAGCGACGGTGATGCTGTCGGCATTCGCCACTGGCGTTTGATCGGAGACTGGGGTGATATTGATGGTGACCGTGGCGTCGGCCGTTTCACCATCGTTGTCGGTGATGCGGTAAGTAAATGAATCGGTAAAGTTCTCACTACCGTCATGGGTATAACTGAAAGTCCCGTCACCGTTGAGGGTCAGCGACCCATTCGTGACATCCGTAATGAGTGAGACTATCACCGGCGTATCACCCAGACCGGTGTCGTTATTGAGCACAGTTGACGAGCCACCCACCAGGGTGGTCGCCGTAGCACCTTCGGCGACCGTGATGCTATCCGCGTTGGCGACCGGCGTAGCGTCACTCACCGGCGTGATATTGATCGTCACCGTGGCGTCGGCGGTCTCACCGTCGTTGTCGGTGATGCGGTAAGTAAATGAATCGGTAAAGTTCTCACTACCGTCATGGGTATAACTAAAAGTCCCGTCACCGTTGAGGGTCAGCGACCCATTCGTGACATCCGTAATGAGTGAGACTATCACCGGTGTATCACCCAGACCGGTGTCGTTATTGAGCACAGTTGACGAGCCGCCTACCAGGGTGGTCGCCGTGGCGCCTTCAGCGACCGTGATGCTATCCGCATTAGCGACCGGGGTTGTATCACTCACCGGCGTCACATTGATCGTCACCGTGGCGTCGGCGGTCTCACCGTCGTTGTCGGTGATGCGGTAAGTAAATGAATCGGTAAAGTTCTCACTACCGTCATGGGTATAACTGAAAGTCCCGTCACCGTTGAGGGTCAGCGACCCATTTGTGACATTCGTAATGAGTGAGACTATCACCGGGGTATCACCCAAACCGGTGTCATTGTTCAGGACAGTTGACGAACCGCCCACCAGGGTGGTCGCCGTAGCACCTTCGGCGACCGTGATGCTATCCGCGTTGGCGACCGGCGTAGCGTCACTCACCGGCGTCACGTTGATCGTCACCGTGGCATCAGCCGTCTCACCGTCGTTGTCGGTCACTCGGTAGGTAAAGCTGTCGGTAAAGTTCTCGCTACCGTCGTGGGTGTAACTGAAGGTCCCGTCCCCGTTGAGGGTCAGGGTGCCATTCGTCACATCGGTGACCAGTGAAACCATCACGGGGGTATCACCCAAACCGGTGTCATTGTTGAGGACAGTTGACGAGCCACCCACCAAGGTAGTGGCCGTGGCACCCTCAGCGACCGTGATACTGTCGGCATTGGCCACCGGGGTTTCATCGGAGACCGGGGTGACGTTGATGGTGACCGTGGCGTCGGCGGTCTGACCGTCGTTGTCGGTCACCCGATAGGTGAAGCTATCAGTGAAGTTCTCTGTACCGTCATGGGTATAGCTGAAGGTCCCGTCCCCGTTGAGGGTCAGGGTGCCATTCGTCACATCGGTGACCAGACTTACCGTCACCGGCGTATCACCCAAACCGGTGTCATTGTTCAGGACAGTTGACGAACCGCCCACCAGGGTGGTCGCCGTAGCACCTTCGGCGACCGTGATACTGTCAGCATTCGCCACTGGCGTTTGATCGGAGACTGGGGTGATATTGATGGTGACCGTGGCGTCGGCTGTTTCACCATCGTTGTCGGTGACTCGATAAGTGAAGCTGTCAGTAAAGTTCTCGCTACCGTCGTGGGTGTAACTAAAAGTCCCGTCACCGTTGAGGGTCAGCGACCCATTCGTGACATCC
>QBVD01000064.1 GCA_003058525.1 gamma proteobacterium symbiont of Ctena orbiculata
GTCCGGAATTGCGATGACATGGTAGTGGACGATGACATAACAGGTGAGACCAGCGTATTGAAAACCTGATCATTCCGGTGGCCGGAAAGGCCGTTACGCCGAAGAGGACAATACGCGCGCACTTCATCGGGGCCAGAAGGGAAGTGATACCTTCGTCAATAGGCCGGATATACGGAAGCAACCCTGTCCCTGTCAACGACCTTACCCTGTCTTGCAAAACGGGAGGAGACCATATACGGAATGACGGGATCAGTGAAGTCTACCTACAATTTCTTCGGTGGATCCTAAATATTGGGCATCATTATCGGCTCACACAAGGTCAAATGAGAACTCGGGCGTATCCATCATGTGACGTTTCACGGTGCAGAGTTCCATTGCCCGGACGATGCCGCTACGGTACTTCTCAGGGAAACCGTCGGGAAGAGTGAGACGGAATATGACCTTGACGATCATCTTTTTCTTCTCATCGTTGACACAATCCATGCGCAGATCCATGCCTTCGGTTGAGAGTTTGCGTGATTCGCAGAAATTCCAGGCATAGATACCCGCGCAGGTGGCCAGCGAGGCGAGAAACAGATCGAAGGGTGCGGGGGCGCTGGCTTCGCCGCCGTACTTGAGGGGCTGGTCTGTCTCTATGGTGTAATCACCGACCTTGGCCTGAATACGTTTGCCGCCTGTGAAACTGACCTGAATGGATTCCATCTTGATGTACCGCTTATAGGTGATAGAGCTCTTTGACCGGGCCTTGGTTCTTTGCCTCGACCTGGGCATACAGGTTGTTGAGCGCCGCCTGTAACGCCTCTTCGATGACGGGATGGTAGAAAGGCATGCGCAGCAGGTCGCCGACAGTGAGTTGCTGGGAGATGGCCCAGTTGAGCAGATGGGCCAGGTTTTCGCCACGGGTGGTGATCATTTCGGCACCCAGGATCCTGCCGCTGGCTTTTTCGCCGTAGACGCGGATGATGCCGCGGCTCTGGCCCATGATCTGGGCGCGTCCGACCGGGGCGAGCTTGACCTCGCCGATGGCGGTGTTATCCAGATCCAGGGCTTGGTAGGTTTCGCCAACCAGACAGATGTTCGGGTCGCAAAAGTTGATCGCCAGGGGGACCTTGCGCTTGAATGCGGTGACTTCGTCCTGGACGGCGTTGTGACCGGCGATTTTACCCTCGTCACCGGCCTCGTGCAGGATAGGGCGTTCGCCATTCACATCGCCCGCGATGAAGATATGGGAATCGCCGCACTGCATGGTGTTCGGGTTATAGACAGGGATACCGCGATCGTCGACTTCGATGCCGGCGTTCTCCAATGCCAGGCCTTCCACGTTGGGCGTCCGCCCGAGACTTGCAAGGACCTTGTCGACGACCACTGAATGTTCACCCGCGGTGACGCGCAACTGCGCACCCTCTTCGCTGATCTCGACCGGTTCGCCCAGGTAGATGGGGAACTCCCGTTGCATGGTCTCTAAGGCCATCTGCGAGACTTCCGGATCCGTGGCGCCGCCGATGGTCTGCGCCATATCGAATCCGTACACATCGATCTCCAGGCGGCTTAGGGATTGTCCCAGTTCCAGGCCGATCACGCCCAGGCCCACCACGGCCACCGATTTCGGCAGATCTTCCAGTTCGAAGAAGGTGTCGGTGGTCAGCACCTTGTCGCCGAAGGCCTCCCAGGCGGTCGGCACAACCGGGCGGGATCCCGTGGCGATAACGATCCTCTCTGCAACAACCCGGTCGCCGTTGTCGAGTTCAAGGGTGTGGGGATCGACAAATTTCGCATACGCCTCGATGAACTTGTCGCCCATGTTGTCGGTACTGTTGGAGAGGACCCGGTCGACGAAGCTGTCGCGCAGATCCTGCACATGCTCCATGGCTTCGGGGAGATCGATGGTCAGTTCCGTATGGCCGTCCACACCGTAGCGATTGAGGTGGGTTCTGCGATGGTAGTCCTCTGCTACCTGGATCAAGGCCTTGGAGGGCATGCAGCCGACCCGCGCACAGGTGGTGCCGGGTTCGCCACCATTGATTAGGAGAAAGCTTTTACCGCTCGGTCCGACTCTGCTGGTTGCATTCAATCCCGCTGTTCCTGAGCCGAGGATAGCGACGTCAACTTTTTTCTCTGCCACGGAGGTCTCCTGCAATGGTTGTGCAGATCGGGATTCTAACGGCTCGTGTCGCAAAATACAGCCATCAGAATCAGGGTTAATGATTGACTTGGTCAATCCGCACCACCGATAGCGGGAGCGAGACGCCGCAATGGAAACGGATAGCGCGGGAATCTGCAGAAAAACCACACCGCCCGGATCCGAGACTGTTTCAACCACCTCGATTGCGGTATGGTCGTGATCTGAAACAACAAATCCGAAAACGACAGATAGCGTGAGGAGATTTTGCATGAAGTGGTGCCGATTATTATTGCTCTTACCGTCACTGGCGCTGGCCCAACCGCCTGGCGGGCAAATAGACCAGCAGCAGTTCTTTGAACAGTCGAAGGAGAAGATGCTGCCGATGATGGCGAAGAGTATCCCCGCCATGAAGCAGACCAAGAGCTGCCTGGAAACGGCAAACGATCAGGCAGCGTTCGAGAAGTGTGCAGAGATCATGACCGCCATGGAGAAGGAGATAAAAGAACGGTTGGGGCCGGTGCCCGGCGTGCCGAAGGGGCAGCAACAACCGACGAAAACCCCGAAGGACATCAAGTTTACGCCGGAAGCCAAAAAGAACATGATTAAATTCCTGGAACGATCGATCATGATCGGTACCGCCATGCAGAAGTGCTTCACTGAAAGCAGCACGGTGGATCAGATGCAGGGCTGTATGCAGGCGGCACGACCCAAGCCCAAGCAATAGGCGTCAGGCTTATCGCACACCTGATTCAGGGATGGATTTCAGGATGCTGCGCTCCAGTATTGCAATTGCTGACGATAAGCCGCCGGTGTCTGCATCTCGGTTTGTCACTCCTGCGGCAGCGGTCTGAAGCGGTAACCCTGGATGATTACCGGCTTATCCTCTGCTGGAGCGATTGCCGGTAGCGGCTGTGCCGCTTCAAGCTGTGACTGGTTGGTGACTGGTGGCGCAAGCAGCAGCGGGGGAGGACGGTAATAGTGTTGTCGATATGCAGGATGAGATTTTGTCTTTCCGTGGCCGCCGAACGAAATGCAAAAAAAGGCCTGTGCAGGGTGAAGCCAGCAGAGCACCGTAAACATGAGGGTCGTTTTGAGAAGAGTGGGCATGAATCCTCATTGGGCTGGATAGAGGGCGGAAATATTTGCGTAATCCGACAGGCATGAGAAGGTACACGGCTCTTCAGTAGTCTTCATAGTGTCTGCCTGGATTGAATATCCCCTCCGGGTCAAAAACCTGTTTCAGCTGTTTCTGCATGACGGTGATCCGCGGATGGAGCGGATGAAACATTTCCCCTCTGCGATCTCCATTGCGAAAAAGTATGGCATGCCCAGACTCTTTTTCCACCAGTGAACGTATCTCCCGCGCAGGCCGGTCTGTGGCCAGCCAGCGTAAACCACCGCACCATTCGTACAGTATCCGGCCCTCGATATCGAGCTTTGCCGCAGGTGGCAGAGAGAGACGCCAGAGCGGGCTTTGCTGTTTGAAGTAGTCGTGTTGCTGATCTCGCAGGCCCTGCCAAAATCCGCTTTGGGGCTTGTCACAGGGATCGAGTCCGTAATGGGTCTGAATCTCCTCCTTACGCTGCTGGGAGCAGGCAATTCGTACCTTGTGATTGTTGTCAAGGCTGTAGGTGGCGGTGATGGGTACACCCTCGATCAGCATCTTGTGCAGCAGTGCCCAGGCCGCGGGCTGCTCCGCCGAGAAAGCGAGGGTGTATTCTTGCATGGGTTTGGGCAATACCTTGATCGATACCTCCAGCAGGATACCCAGGGTTCCCATCGCCCCTGCCATCAGGCGCGAGAGATCGTAGCCAGCCACATTTTTCATCACCTGGCCGCCGAACTTCAGTATCTGACCCTTTCCGTCGAGTAGCTTGATACCCAGCAGCTGATCCCTGGGTGATCCGCCCCAGGGACGACGCGGACCACCGAGCCCTGCAGCGATGGCGCCGCCGATGGTGCCTTTGCCATCGAAATGGGGTGGTTCGAAGGAGAGCATCTGTCCCTTTTCCAGTAACGCATCCTCAATCTCCCGCAAGGGTGTTCCGGCACGCGCCGTGATCACCAGTTCCGTGGGTTCGTAGCTGATGATACCGCGATGTTCCGCAAGCGACAGGGGCTCTCCGGCCAGCTCACGACCATAAAACGATTTGCTGCCGTGCCCCATCACTTGCAGGGGACGGAGATCATGGGCGGCATCCTTGACAGCCGTTTGAAGCGATTGACTGCAGTCGCGGTCGTTGCCCATCAAAAGCGCTCCAGTTCGGGGAAACGCAGTTTTCCTGCGTGTACATGCATGGCGCCGAATTCGGCACATCGGTTCAAGGTTGGAATCGCTTTCCCCGGATTGAGCAGGGTAAGGGGGTCGAACACCCTTTTCACCGCATGGAAGGTCTCCAGCTCTTCATCCCGGAACTGGGCGCACATCTGATTGATCTTCTCCAGACCGACACCATGCTCACCGGTAATGGTGCCGCCCACAGCGACACACAGCTCGAGTATCTCGCCGCCGAAGGCCTCTGCCTGTTCCAACTCACCCGGATTGTTGGCATCGTAGAGGATCAACGGGTGCAGATTGCCGTCGCCGGCGTGGAACACATTGGCGCAGCGCAACCCGTAACGCTGCGACATCTCATCGATCATCTTCAACACCTTTCCCAATTGATGACGGGGGATGGTGCCGTCCATACAGTAGTAGTCGGGGGAGAGGCGTCCCACCGCGGGGAAGGCATTCTTTCTTCCCGCCCAGAACCTGATCCGTTCCTGCTCGTTCATCGCCGTCCTTACCTCAGTGGCCCCTGACTGTTTCAGGATCTCTCTGACCCGCATGATCTCTTCCGAGACTTCGGCATCCACACCATCCACTTCGCACAGCAGGATCGCCGCCGCCTCAGTGGGATAACCGGCATGGACAAAATCCTCCGAGGCGCGAATCGACAGATTGTCCATCATCTCAAGTCCGGCGGGGAGAATCCCCTTGGCGATGACCTGCGCCACCGCATTGCCCGCGGTCTCGATGTCATCGAAAGCGGCGAGTACGACCTGTTGCCGCTCAGGTATCGGCAGCAGCTTCACCAGGACCTCCACCACCACACCCAGCATCCCTTCCGAGCCGGTGATCAGGGTCAGCAGGTCGAGACCGGGTGCGTCGAGGCTGCCGGCGCCCAGGGTGATCCTTTCGCCATCGATGGTGATGAGGGTGACCTGTAATACATTGTGCAGGGTCAGGCCATATTTCAGGCAGTGCACACCACCGGCATTTTCCGCCACATTGCCGCCGATGGAACAGGCGATCTGTGAGGAGGGGTCGGGGGCGTAGTAGAGGCCGTAGGGTTTGGCCGCTTCGCTGACCGCAAGATTGCGTACCCCGGGCTGCACCCGCGCCTGCATATTATCGCTGTCGATCTGCAGGATCAGGTTGAGCCTGGCGAGGCTTAGCAGCACCCCCTCTTCGTGAGGCAGGGCGCCGCCCGAGAGCCCGGTGCCCGCTCCCCGGGCCACCACGGGAATCTGTTGCCGGTGGCAGAATCTAAGAATCTCCTCGACCTGCTCTGCGGTATAGGGCAGCAACACGATCAGGGGCACCTTACGATAGGCGGAGAGGCCATCGCACTCATAGGGGATCAGCTCCTCCTCGCGATAGATGACGCACTCTGCGGGCAGCATCTTTTGAAATTCCCCGGCCAGGGTCAGACGATCATGCATTGGGTTACCTCGGATGGATGCAGCTTATAGGTTACACCAGATGAGAAAAACATGGATCTTGTAAGTGTAAATGTCAGTGCGCGCCTGAAGGCTGTGCATGGCAATTGGGGATAAAGCGTGCAAACAGGACTTCAAAGTTATCCCGGTCAGCGCCAGATTCGTCTACGGCATATACCATAGTGTGTGCGTCATATCCCCTGATTTAGTCTTAAGAATCCCAGCTCGATTTCCTTCTTCATTTTATAAATCAATCTGTTAGCTCAATGGACCGATATTTGCTGTCCTCAACTGGATTTGATAACGAAAAAATGAGGTAAATCGATGCGACTCAGAGCTCTATCCTTAGCAATCGGCTCCCTGTTGGCAACATCCTGCCTGCATGCTGAAGAGCAGGTGGAAAAACTCGGCGAAATCTATGTTGAAGGTAAAGCCGAAACGGCGCCTGCTGTGACCAGGACACCGGTGGATGACGGTTCACAGGGGCTGCCGGCGGATGGCGGTGATTTTCTGCGTGATATCAATGGTGTTTCAGGTATTCGTATGGGGGGGCACGGCATCGATCCGGTGATTCGCGGTCAGAGCCAGAATCGACTCAACATCATCCTCGACGGCGCCTACATCCATGGCGGTTGTCCCAACCGCATGGATCCACCGACAGCCTATTCCGCCTTGGAGAGCTATGACAGTGTGACTGTGATCAAAGGTTCTCAGACGGTGATCTACGGCGGTGGCGGCAGTGGCGGTACGGTACTGTTCGAACGCCAGCCGCCCCGCTTCAAAGATGGCAAGTCTTATGTGGGCGAGGTGGATGCCGGTTACAAGGGCAATTCAAAGACCAAGGAGTTCTCTGCCGATATCGCCGCGGGTTCTGAAACCGGCTATATACGGGGTGTGCTCGGTTATAAGGATGCCGACAACTATGAGGATGGTGACGGCAACGAGGTGCGTTCCGCCTACGAAAACCGAAGCGGAAATCTGATATTGGGTTATATGCCCGATCAGGACAAACGCCTGGAACTCAATTTCGAGGCGACCCGGGAAGACGATACCCTGTTTGCTGGCGCGGGTATGGATTCACCCAAGAGCGATGCCGACAACATCCGTTTCAAATACCAGCAGAGCGATGGCTTGGGACCCTTTGCCGGGATCAAGGCCGAGATCTATTCCAGCCAGGTGGACCACTTGATGGACAACTTCTCGCTGCGTGAATTGAGCGCACCCATGCTCATGGAGGTGCCGGCTACGTCGGACACCGCGGGTGGTCGCCTCTATGGCGATATCATGTTGGGCGGCAGTAACCTCACCATCGGTATCGACTACCAAAACAACGAGCGCGATGCGGACCGCTTCTCCGGCATGCCGATGATGGTGGAGCCGACCACTTTGCAATCGATAATGTGGCCAGGCGCAGAACTTGAACAGACAGGGTTGTTTGCAGAACTGGCCATGCCGGTGGGGGAAGAGAATCTGCTGAAGCTCGGTTTACGCTATGACCGGGTCGATGCCTCGATCTCACGGGGGAATGAAAAGCCCGATCTGGGCCCGAGTCCGACACCCAATGACCTCTATGCTGCCTACTATGCCGAGACATCGGACGAGCAGGCGGAAGACAATGTGGGTGGATTTATCCACTATGAACACATGCTGGGTGACGGTTCGCTTTTCGCCGGATTCAGCCGCAGTGTCAGAACTGCGGATGCGACAGAACGCTATCTTGCCAGTTTCTCACGCAACATGATGACCGGTATGGATTTCAGCTGGGTCGGTAATCCCGAGCTGGAAGCGGAAAAGCATCATCAGCTTGAAGTAGGCTACAAGTGGCAGAACGCAGGACTCGATACCGATATCACGCTCTATTACAACGATGTCTCTGACTATATCCTGAGGGACAAGGCCAGAGGTCAGGACGGCATCCTGGTTGCGAATGGCACCGCAAATATCTATCGCAATGTGGATGCTGAGTTCTACGGTATCGAATGGCAAGCAGGGTATCGTCTCTCCAATAGTCTGAAGACCAGTGCGAGCCTGGCCTATGTCAGAGCGGAAAACAGCACTGACGACAGACCCATTGCTCAAATAGCACCCCTCGAGGCGACCGTCAGTCTGGACTACGCCAGTGGCGATTGGGAGCTGGGGGGTAGTCTGCGGGCAAATGCGAAACAGACACGCGCCGATCTCGAGAACGGCAGTGGACAGGACGTACAGGAGACCCCGGGCTGGGGTGTGATCGACCTGCATGGCAGATATGCGTTGTCGAACAACAGCTCAATCCGCTTTGGGGTCGACAACCTGTTGGACAAGCGTTTCGCCTATCACGTCAACAGGGCCAATGTGGATCCCTTCAATCCGGAAGCCATCCAGGTCAACGAGCCTGGCCGCGAAGTTTGGCTGAGAGGTTCGGTGAAGTTCTGATCGTGTGGTGTGCGACCGGGGAGTGCTGACCACATGTCGGTTCCAGACATATTGCCCCGCAGGCCTTCAATCAGGCCCCAACGGCAGGGACCTGCTGTTGGGGCCTGGATCTCGCCAGGTCAACCTTGTTGCCGGGTTAGTGGTTGATCGGGTTTTTTTTCGTGCCGCGATTATCGGCTATCCTGGGATATTTGCGGTTTTATTGCTTCACTGTTTTACAGTAGTCTGTGTGGCTCGACAGCTTATATCTTAAGAACAGGCCCTAGGACAACCGATGATACCGTTTCCCGTGATTGGCGTTGCCAGACCCAATTTTCTGATTCTGACACCCATCTGTGTCTCACTTGGTTTGGCTAGCGTCCTGTTGAGTGAACACGGTGTGACATGGGGCTTGTTTGCTGTCGTGCTGCTGGGTGCCTTAATGGCACATATCAGTGTCAATGCGCTCAATGAATATACGGATTTTCAGTCGGGACTCGACTTCAAGACGGATCGCACACCATTCAGTGGCGGCAGTGGAACCTTGGTGATTCAGCCCCGCCTGGCGCCCTATGCGCTGGGTATCGGCTTGGTATCTCTTACTGTAACCCTGATCTGTGGCATATACCTTCTGCAGCATGTAGGTTGGGGGCTGGTCCCGATAGGTGTTCTCGGCATGCTGATCATCGTTACCTATACCAGTTGGATCAATCGCAACAGAGTGCTGGTACTGGTTGCGCCAGGTTTGGGATTCGGGCCTTTGATGGTGATCGGTACTTACTATGCTTTGACGGCTGAATACAGTTCCACCGCATTGTTGCTGTCTATGATTCCATTCTTTCTGGTCAACAATCTACTGCTTCTCAACCAGCTACCCGATGTGGATGCTGACCGCAGTGTGGGTCGCGACAACTTTGCCATCGCCTGGAGTACGGAAAAGAGTGCATGGTTGTTCCTGATATTCTGTATCCTGGCCTACGTGATGATTATTATGGGAGTGGTGATGGGCCGCCTGCCTTTTACGGCGCTCATTGGTTTGGTCACAGCCGGACTCGCCTATCAAGTCTTTAAAGGCATCAGAGCGTATAGGGGTGAGATCAAACAATTGATACCTTATCTGGGTAAAAACGTCGTACTCACCCTGGTCACTCCGCTTTTGATTTTTCTCGGCATACTGGCCGATATAATAATTATTTGAATTACGTATCTTGGAGTATGTAATCAATATCTCTGGTCAATAATTTTATATAAACCTGCCTGGTGGGAAACGACAATTGCAGCTCTCCGACAATCACAATTCGCTTTTATGGGCTCTCCTGGGGTTGCTATTCGCAGCTATCTGTCTAGTCGCGCTCTACAAGACATGGCCGATACTATTTCCCGATACGGTACTGAAGACGGCTGTCGATCCGGCTTGCGATCTGCGCGCCGGAGCCTGTATGACCCAACTGAATGAGGGTGGCAGCATCGCCTTCTCCATTGAACCGAGAGAAATCCCGGTTGTGAAACCCCTGCAGTTGCGGGTCAACCTTGTAGGCATCCGTGCAAAGAGTATCGAAGTGGATTTCAGTGGTGTGGATATGAATATGGGCTTCAATCGATCCAAGTTGAGCCATGTTGCCGATGGCGTTTTCAGCGGACAGGCAATGTTACCTGTGTGTGTCTGGGACGCCATGGAGTGGGAAGCCCAAGTCTTGATCGACACTCAAAAGGGATTGATTTCGGTACCGTATCGCTTCATTACAGTCCGCCCGGGGGTTCCCCTGCCGGATTCCTAGTGCCAGTTGACCGGGCGGTTCATTCCTTATCGTTAATCCCCGGGGCAACCATTGCCTGATTAGGGGTGTAATATAAAATATCATTGATAAACAGTTATTTACATGAATGTATAAACAACTTTATCTGTCATTTATTCTCCTCCTGTGGTAAATACTTGCCCAGTTTGTGGAAATCGTTATCCACACTCGGGCAGAAATAGATAAAAAATTAAAAACCTGAAACCGTGGATTCAGAGGGAAATCCACGTACAAGGTGTTGATTAGTAAAGCATAAAAAAATCATAGCCAAACACTTTGGCTGAGTGAGATTTTCTGTTGCTCAACTGATCAGACGCTTGTGCGCGCTCCCGACTGACTTACGGATTCAGGATAAGTACAACAATCACGGAGGTATTCCCATATGGCCTATAAGAATCGCTTGCATCGGAGCGAACTGGCTGTGCCAGGCAGTAACATGCGGATGATTGAAAAGGCGCCGCATGCCGGAGCTGATCTGGTGTTTCTCGATTTGGAAGATGCTGTCGCCATTTCCGACAAGGAACAGGCACGGCGGAATGTCATTCATGCACTCAACAGCCTCGATTGGTCGAAGTGCTCCGTATCCGTAAGGATCAATGGCTTGGACTCACACTTTTGCTATCGCGATATCGTCGATGTGGTGGAGCAGGCGGGGGACAAGCTGGATACCCTTTTGGTACCGAAAGTCGGTCAACCGTCGGATCTGCAGTTTGTCGCCCTGTTGCTGGAGCAGATTGAGGCGGCGAAGGGATTCAAGCCGATTAATCTGCATGCCTTGATCGAAACCGCCATGGGTATGGCGAATGTGGAAGCGATTGCGCAAAGCTGTCCCGATCGCCTTGAGGCACTGGTGTTCGGTGTCGCTGATTATGCCGCTTCAACGCAGGCCAGAACCATCAGTATGGGCGGGGTGAATCCCGACTATCATGTGCTCAGTGATCCCAATGACCAGGGACAGCGTAAGACCTATCTGGGCAACCAGTGGCATTTCGCCATGTCGCGCTTGATCGTTGCCTGTCGCGCCTATGGACTCAGACCCATCGACGGACCGTTCGGTGACATCAGCGATCCTGATGGCTATCTCGCTGTGGCAAAATCATTCGCCGCCCTTGGGGGGGAGGGAAAGTGGGCCATACACCCCTCACAGGTTCCGCTTGCCAATCAGATTTTTTCCCCTGATGAGGAGGAGGTCGAACGGGCAAGAAGAGTTTTGGACGCAATGGAAAAAGCGGCAGCCGAAGGATTGGGTGCGGTCAGTCTCGATGGCCGCATGATCGATGCCGCATCCATTCGCCAGGCCGAGGTGATCATTGAAAAGATGAACCAGATAGAGGGCAAGGCCGTCAGCAAGGAGGCCGTTGCATGAACATACATGAGTATCAGACAAAGGAGCTGTTTCGCAGCTACAAGATACCCGTACCGGAGGGACGCATGGCCCATTCGGCCAACCAGGCCCTCTCAATGGCGGAACAGCTGGGTGGCGACGGTTGGGTCGTCAAGGCGCAGATCCATGCCGGCGGTCGGGGTAAGGCCGGTGGTGTTCAACTGGCGACGAGCCTCGAAGAGGTGCAGGAGCATGCTGAGAACCTGATAGGCAGGCGCCTGGTGACCAGGCAGACCGGAGAAGTCGGGCGTTTGGTCAACCGGGTATTGGTTGAACAGGTTCATCAGATCGATACGGAATACTACCTCGGCCTGGTGATCGATCGCGGTAGCCAGCGGATTACCCTGATTGCTTCCGCCGCCGGCGGAATGGAGATTGAAGAGGTGGCCAGGGCAACACCGGAAAAAGTGATCCGGGAAGTGGTCGATCCGGCGGTGGGCCTGCAGGATTTTCAATGTCGCAAAGTGGCCGCCGGCATCGGTCTCAGTGGTAAAAATATTGTTAAAGCGGCACGTATCATGAAGAGTCTTTATCGCTGCTTTCGTGATAAGGATGCCCTGATGGTCGAAATCAATCCACTGGTGATGACCACAGATGGTGAGTTTCTGGCCCTGGACGCAAAAATGTCCTTTGATGGTAATGCCCTGTTCAGGCATTCGGAAATTACCGATCTTCGTGATTTTGATGAGGAGGATCCAAAAGAGGTTGAGGCCTCGGGCCATGATCTCAACTATATTGCCCTGGATGGCAGTGTCGGCTGTATCGTCAATGGCGCCGGACTGGCCATGGCGACTATGGATGCCATCAGTCTGTATGGCGGGAAACCGGCTAATTTTCTCGATGTCGGCGGTGGCGCTTCACCGGAGAAGATCGCCAATGCCTTCCGTATCGTGCTGGAGGACCCAAACGTCAAGGTTGTCATGCTGAATATCTATGCCGGAATCAACCGCTGCGACTGGATTGCGGAAGGTATCGTCAAGGCGATGGCGGAGCTCTCGGTCGAGGTGCCGGTCGTGGTGAGATTGGCAGGCACCAACCTGGAAGCGGGCAGAGAGATACTGGCAAACTCGGGACTCGACTACATACATGCCGACCGGCTGAGTGATGCCGCGGAAAAGTCGGTACAGGCAGTCAATCAGGGGGTGGCGGCATGAGTATCCTCGTCAATAAGGATTCACGAGTCATTTTTCAGGGCTTTACCGGGCAACATGCCACGTTTCATGCCGAGGAAGCAATCCGGATGGGGACTCAGGTTGTGGGTGGCGTCACACCGGGCAAAGGCGGTCAAATCCATATCGACAGGCCGGTATTCGATACCGTGAGGGATGCGGTAGTCCAGGCCGGCGCCGATGTCAGTGTGGTCTTTGTACCGCCGCCTTTCAGTGCCGATGCCGTGATGGAAGCCATCGAAGCGGGGATCAAGGTAATCGTTGTGATCACCGACGGTGTGCCGGTGCAGGATATGGTCAGGGTGAAGCGCTACCTGATCGGTCACGATGCCATCATCGTCGGTCCCAACACGGCTGGGGTGATCACTCCGGAAGAGTGTAAGGTCGGGATCATGCCGGCCCATATCTACCCGAAGGGACGTGTTGGGATCGTTTCTCGTTCGGGCACCCTGAACTATGAAGCGGTGGAGCAGATGAGTGAACTGGGACTGGGGGTCTCAACCAGTGTCAGTATCGGTGGCGATCCTGTGAATGGTTGTGATTTTCTGACCCTGCTGGAGAAGTTTGCCGATGACGACGAGACCGAGGCGGTACTGATGATCGGCGAGATCGGTGGCGCCCAGGAGGTCGAGGCGGCTGCCTGGGCCAGGGATCACCTGAACAAGCCCCTGATCGGTTTCATTGCCGGTGCGACGGCACCGCCGGGGCGCAGAATGGGACATGCCGGAGCGATTATCTCCGGAGAGGGGGATACTGCCCAGGCTAAAATGCAGCGTCTGGCAGAATTGGGTGTCCATGTCGTGCAGAATGCCGCGGAAATCGGCAAGACGGTTCACCACAGCTTTAAATGAGGCGAATCAAGGGCCAAGCTTTCATCCTATGGCTCTGTTTGCCCCTTTTCAGTGGAAGCGTGGTGGCACAGAATCGGATGACCGATCCTGTTACGGGTGTTGTCACATGGGAGACAACCACACATGGGGTGACACTATCGTTGACCCAGATGCTGCCGGATCAGGCCCGTGCCTTCTATCTCAATCGCGGACTGTCGGCCGAAGCCACCGAGGCCTATGCCAAGGCCTGTGTCTATAGTGTGGTGTTGCGAAATGACACCGCTCCCGGAGTGGTTCATTTCAGATTGGCCGATTGGTCCGTAGTGAGTGAGGGTGAATCCAAGCCTCTGCCGAGCGTGGAGGGATGGCTCAGTCGTTTCGAGGAATATGAACACCCGAAATCTGCGACAATTGCATTCAGATGGGCTCAATTTCCGCCGCAACAAGCCTATCAGCCCGGAGGTGACTGGAATCAGGGAATGCTCGCTACCGGACTCCCGGTCGGTAGTGAATTCGATCTGGTGGCCCGCTGGGAAGTGGCCGGACAATCCTATCAAGGTGTGTTGAACAATGTGCGTTGTGCCCGCTGACTACATAAGATGGATGGGAATATGGTTGTGTCTGGGACTTGCCCCGGCGCAGGCGGAACTCCCGCCGTTGACCCATGACCTGATACCTGTCTCGGAATCACGATCGGCGCCCGATCTGCGATTACCCGATATGGATGATGAGATAGTCGATATACGATCGCTGAAGGGCAAGGTTGTCGTCGTCAACTTCTGGGCAACCTGGTGCCCCCCCTGCAGGCGTGAGATGCCATCTCTGGAACAGCTCTATCAGGCGACAAAAGAGCGGGGTGTCGTGGTGTTGGCTGTCAATATCGGTGAGGACGTCGATGCCATCTTTCCCTTTCTCGGCAGAGTGGAGCCCTCGCCCAGCTTCCCGATCCTGCTCGACAGTGACTCCTCAAGCCCATCTGCTTGGAAGGTGAGGGGGTTGCCTACTACGTTCGTGGTTGCCCCTGACGGTAAACTGGCCTTTCAGGCAGTGGGTGGTCGCGAATTCAGTCATCCCGATCTGATCAACCAGCTGATGAGCCTGTTTGAGGAAGGGAACGTTAAATGACACAGCTCTCGATCGAGCAGGGTATTTTTTTCAGATTGGGTATCCCGGCAGCCATTGTAAACTCAAAATGGTATCGGAAAGCCCTTAAGTTGCCTCTCTCTCATGTCTGTTACCGCTTGTAATTGTTCCTCAATAGGAGGAATATTCCCCAATCAGACCACAGGAATAGGTTCCGTGCGATGAAAAGGCTTTTGATCCTCAACAGCAAGGGAGGCTGTGGAAAGACAACGATAGCGACAAATCTGGCGGGTTTTTATGCCGCTTCAGGGACGTCGACAGCACTCTTCGATTACGATCCTCAGGGATCCAGCAAGCGTTGGTTGGAGCTGCGTCCAGACCAATTTCCAGACATCAGTGGTGTGTTTGCCGCCAAGACCACTCAAGGAAGTGTCACACGTTCCTTTGCCCTACGGGTCCCCCCGGAGACGCAACGCATCATTGTGGATACCCCCGCATCGATGAAACGTCTGGAAATGATGGAGATGCTGCGCTCGGCAACAGCGGTTGTGGTGCCTGTACTCCCATCCGGAATCGATTGTCATGTCACTTTGGATTTTCTCAAGCAGCTTAGTGACCTGGTCCGTCAGATGGGGCTCAATCTTCCGATAGGTATCGTTGCCAACCGGGTGCGCCTCAATACGCGTTCATTCAAGAAGCTTAAAGCGTCATTGGAGGATCTGGATGTGCCTCTGGTGGCTTTTCTGAGAGAGTCGCAAAACTATGTCTATGCGGCCGAGTCGGGCTATGCGGTCGTCGACTTGAAACAGCCTGCGTTTAAAAAAGACAATCAACAGTGGTCGATACTGATCAACTGGCTGGAGACAGGTGAGCTTCTGCCATCCATCCCTCCCAGTAACAAACAAGCACAACACGTAATCAATCTACAGTATTCAAAATAACCGACTGCCTGCGATTCGTTAGTAACAAAGTCGTCTTATTGCGGTTTTTCATACTGTTGGATATATTTCCCCAATCGTTTGTCAACCTGTGTGGTGTGTATTGCGAACCAAGAGAAAATAAATTCAATAATAGAATCTGACGGGATGGTCCCGTAGCGGAACTGTGCCGTCATATCTGTAAATTTTGCTAGCAGCCTCTCGTGTTCGTGGTGATGTTCGTTATACTCGGGGTAGTCTACCCTGAGCATTTCGTTCTCTTCACTTAGAAAATGAAATTCAGCATATTTTGCCAATTCAGCCAGTAACCTGAGTATTCGCTCTCTGTTGCCGTGAGTCTCCATCTCTTCAGAGATAGTTCGAATTAAATTCAAAAAGACCCGATGCTCGAAATCAATTCTTTCATGGCCAACTTCGAACTTATTGTCCCAATCGATTCTTATCATACTATCAACCTGTATATAGAGTACTGGCTTCTGTTAGTTAATCCGGTTTTTTTCAAAAGAACTTGCTAGCGTGAATAGTAGTAGGATGTTTACATTGGCGCATACAAACTAAGGTTGATTATAATTCCATCGCGACAAATTGTTAGCGTGTCAAGTCGTTTTCACATAGGCAAATCAGATTAATTTGCTGATTCTTCCTCACGGTGCATAGGATTGTCACGAGGGTTGTTTCTCCACTCACTCAACACGGTGTTCCTCACCCACTCAGACGCTTATATTTGATTCGATGCGGTTGATCCGCCTCAGCGCCGAGACGCTGTTTGCGATCGGCCTCATAGTCGGCATAGTTGCCTTCAAACCACACCACGCCGGAATCCCCCTCAAAAGCGAGTATATGGGTGGCGATGCGGTCGAGGAACCAGCGGTCATGGCTGATGATGACCGCACAACCGGGGAAGGAGAGCAGGGCCTCTTCCAGGGCGCGCAGTGTCTCCACATCGAGATCATTGGTCGGTTCATCGAGGAGCAACAGATTTCCGCCGCTTTTTAACAACTTCGCCAGGTGCACCCGGTTGCGTTCACCGCCGGAGAGATCGCCGATACGTTTCTGCTGATCGGAACCCTTGAAGTTGAAGCGGCTGACATAGGCTCGGGATTGCATCTGAAAGCGGTCTACGGTGATGATTTCCTGGGAATCCGAGATCTCCTCCCAGACCGTCTTGTTTGCATCCAGGGCATCACGGCTCTGGTCCACATAGGCGATTTCCACGGTCTCACCGATGCGCATCTCTCCGGCGTCGGGCTTCTCCTGGTCGGTGATGATGCGAAACAACGTTGTTTTTCCCGCACCATTGGGGCCTATGATGCCGACAATGCCACCTTTGGGTAAGTTGAAGGTGAGGTCGTCGTATAGCATACGATCGCCGAAGGATTTTCTGAGGCCTACTGTGTCGATTACCAGATCGCCTAGCCGCGGTCCCGGAGGAATATAGAGTTCATTGGTCTCATTACGTTTCTGAAACTCCTGAGACTGCAACTCTTCAAAACGCTGTAGACGGGCCTTGCTTTTTGCATGGCGTCCTTTGGGATTGGAGCGAACCCAATCCAACTCTGCCTTCATGCTCTTGATGTGGGCCGCTTCCTCGTGGGACTCCTGTTCCAGGCGTTGCTCCTTCTGTTCCAGCCAGGAAGAGTAGTTACCCTCCCATGGGATGCCATAACCACGGTCCAGTTCAAGAATCCAGCCGGCAACATTGTCGAGAAAATAGCGGTCATGGGTGACCGCAACCACTGTGCCGCTGTATTCATGGAGAAATCGTTCCAACCAGGCCACCGATTCCGCATCCAGATGGTTGGTGGGTTCGTCGAGCAGCAGCATATCGGGTTTTTCAAGCAGTAATCTACACAGAGCCACACGACGCCTTTCACCACCCGATAGGGTTTTAACATCGGCATCCCAGGGCGGCAGACGCAGGGCATCAGCGGCAATTTCCAGTTGGCGCTCGATATTGTGTCCATCAGTGGCCTGGATAATATTTTCGAGTTCAGCCTGCTCTTTCGCCAGGGCGTCGAAATCGGCATCCGCCTCTGCATAAGCGGCGTAGACCTCGTCTAAGCGGTCCAGGGCCTGTTTTACATCACCCAACGCGGCTTCCACATTACCACGCACATCAGTGGTTTCGTCCAATTGTGGTTCCTGGGACAGGTAGCCGATGCGGATGCCTGGCTGCGGTCGTGCTTCTCCTTCAATGTCAGTATCGACACCCGCCATGATACGTAACAGGGTTGATTTGCCAGCGCCATTGAGACCCAGCACACCGATCTTGGCGCCGGGGAAAAAGGAGAGTGATATATCGCGTAATATCGGTTTCTTAGGTGGGACGACCTTGCCCACCCTGTTCATCGTGTAAATGTACTGGGCCATGGATAGTTGACAATTGTTGGATTGGGATGGCGCTTAGGGGCCATTTGATCCCGGTATAATAACATGTGATTCCTGAAATCTGATAGTAAATGTCGGTTTTATATGAGCATGGGAAATAAATAACTGGGGAGCTTGATATAACCCAAATGTCAATTACACTTATTATTGTCTCCAGCGAATTTTGGCCAATGCCAGCTGGTTATGAGTGTTCAACCAATGCCATAATCTGTATGCAGATGGGCTGGAGATGATGTCGGTCATAATGCTGTCCGCACTAAGCGGTTCTTAGCATGGTGTGCATGACCCCCATCTTGGGTATCTTGTAAACTTCTACAGAGGAGACTGGGTATTCAACTTGATGGAATCGCATGATTCAGGGTTGACAGGCTTGGCTAAAACATACGTATGAGAAGAGTGCGTTTTGATAGATAAATCGCAATTGAATCTAAAGCAAGCGTATCGGAGTCCGGCCGTTTCAATCTAAGATCGAGGTTCCGTATTCATCAATAGAGCCAACAGAACCCCGCTTAGGCGGGGTTTCTCATTTCGTACGCCTCTTTTGTGTTAGGGCCTGGCATCACTGATAAGACGGATCGTGATCAGAGGACACTATCGTGTCCGCGCTGTCTTGGCCATTGGTGTTGCCTTTTGACTTTATAAATTTGAGCAACTCGTCCTCAGGTACAGGGTGAGAGTAGAAAAATCCTTGCGCCAAACCGCAACCAGCCCTGCTGAGATGATCGATTTGGGTCTGGTTTTCCACACCCTCGGCGATCAGGTTCAGGTTGAGTCCCTTGGCCATGGCGATAATCGCATCGATGATAGAGTTATCTTCGGAGGTTTTGATGCCTTGAACAAACGAGCGGTCGATCTTCAAGGTATTGATTGGCAGATTCTGTAGATAGCCCAATGATGAGTAGCCGGTACCGAAATCATCGATGGCGATGCGTATGCCTTTATGGGATAACTTGGTCAAGGCATCTATCGCTTTCTCCATGTCCTGCATAATGGCATGCTCGGTGATCTCCAGCTCCAAAGTGTTTTTCGGTAATTGATGTCGCTTGATGATCTTGAGTGCTTTATTTACAAACTGATCCATCTCAAGTTGTTGCATTGAGATGTTTACCGAAAGTTGTAATGTGATACCTTCGTGTTCCATCCAACGTTTTATGTCCGTGCATGCCCTTCGCAGCACCCATTCACCAAGGGGTATGATCAGGCCGGATTCTTCTGCGACACTGATAAATTCATTGGGTTGGATTGTACCTTTTTCAGGATGTTTCCAACGAACCAGTGCCTCAACACCCCTCATATAACCGTTGTTGATATCAAACTGTGGTTGATAGTAGAGACATAGTTCATTGGTTGAGATCGCTTTGCGTAAGCCATTCTCAATATCCAGGGATTGCGAGAAGTGAGTCTTCATCTTCTCTGAATAGAAGGCATAACCGTTCTTTCCGGCATTCTTCACTTTATACATCGCAATATCGGCATGTTTGATTAATGAGTCCTTGGTGTCACCATCACTGGGATAGATGGAGATGCCGATACTGAAGCTGATGAAAATTTCCTCATTTTTTATGATAAAGGGTTCCAGCGTCAGTCGGAGAATCTTTTCCGCCAGGTTTCTTGCATCCTGTATATCATTGATTTCGGGTATAAGCAGATTGAATTCGTCACCACCGACGCGGGCGAGGGTATCGGCTTCTCTTAACTCACTGCGGAGCCGCTGGCCAACCATTTTCAGTAACTCATCACCCACATAGTGACCGAGTGAGTCATTGATGATCTTGAAACGGTCCATGTCCAGATACATGATTGCCAATTTCTTACCCGAGCGCTTGGATTGCGCCATGGCCATGTTTAACCGGTCGCGGAACAAGCTGCGATTAGGTAGATTGGTCAACAGATCGTGGTAGAGCTGATATTTGATGAGTTCTTCGGCCTGTTTCCGTTCGGAGATATCCCGTGCAACACCATAGGTGCCTATGAATGACTTGGTTTTATCATCATTCGTTGTGTATATGCCGATCGAACTCAGCTCGACCGGTACGGTGCCGGAATCGAAAAAACGGCTGCCGTTATTGTTCTTACTGCTCAACTTCAGTTCTGCGCTACGGGTGGCGCGTTCCCCGGCACGGCGCTCATTGAATGTGAAATGGGCTCGTTCTATATCTTCAGTGTGAATAAGTTTGCTGAAATGCTCACCGATGATTTCTTTCTGGTCGTAGCCTAGAAGTGACTTTACGCGCTCATTTATGAAGGCGAATCTGCCCTCATGATCCAGCAGATAGATCATATCAGGTGAGTTGTTGACGATAAACTTGTGAAGGGACTCGGACTCCTGAAGCCGCAGTTGTATTGACTGATTTGATGCCTTCAACTGACGACGTTCAAGAACATTGGCGACAGATCGCAACAGCTCGTCCGGCGCATAGGGTTTACGCAGAAAGTCCTGAGCCCCTTTGCGTAGTGCCATGGTCGCATGGTCAAATGTGGTTTCGCCGCTAACGACGATGATATCGCAATTCAGCTGATAAGAATCGATATGCTCCATCACTTTGTGTCCATGGAGATCGGGCATATTCAGGTCGAGCAGTATCAAGTCGAAAGTTCCGCTATTAAGCAGATCGATCGCCTCACGGCCGCATTCTGCCAGTGTTGTCTCATAACCCGTGAAGCGCAGGATTTCCTTCAGGCTGGCTCGCGCCCTTGGCTCATCATCAGCGATCAATATCCGTGCGTTATAGCTTCGCTTTGGACGATTAGTATTAATGCTTGTTGGAAGGGATTCGAAGTTGCCTTCAATACCTCGCCATGGTGCCGGATAGTATGGGTGCATAATGAGTTCCTTATACTAGCCGATCCTGGGCAGGTAGATCTGAAATCGCGTGCCCGCCCCGCTATTCGATGTACAGTTAATGGAACCGGAAAGCTCATCAATGAGATTTTTGACGATAGTAAGCCCCAATCCGGAGTGGGAATTGTCTTTGGTGGTTGTAACCGGGGTGAATAACTGGTCCATAATCTCTTTGTCTATTCCTGGGCCATCGTCAGTAATCTGAATTTCAATGTGTTCTTTGCCATTTATATAGGCATTGGCGCGGGTTTCAATACCCAGTTTTCCCCCTTCGGGCATAGCTTCGACTGCATTTTTTATCAAATTGGTCAGTATCTGCTTGATATGACCCCGCTGCGTGTCAAGATGGGGCAGGTTCGAGTCAAGATCAAGTTCGGTGGAGATATTGTGCATGGGAAACAGCGAGGATTGAAATAATTTGTACAGATCCTGTATGAGTTGGTTGATGTCGACGCTTTTTGTCTGTTGCTCGAGTTCATCGGGAATATCACGAATACGCAGTATGATCTTGCCGACCCTTGCAATTTCTTCCTTGATAATATTCAGTTCTTCGGTTGCTTCATGATCCTCGCCAAGTTTCATGCCGAGAATGTGCAGGTAGTTGTTGATGATTCCGAGTGGGTTGTTCGCCTCATGTACGACTTTCCGCGCCTCGAGATGAAAAGTGGCCCGCTCGTCTTCAATCATCTGCTGTTGATGGGAGAGCATGTTCTGCTGCCGCTGGAGCATCTCTGCCGCCTCCCCGGCAAAGAGTGTGAGTAGCTGCTGTTGCCCGTCCAGTTCTTCCCACTGGTTCTGGTTGATGCCGATGGCGATCAATCCAATCCGGGATTGATGGGTGCTCAACGGCAGGTAGAGCAGGGCTTCTTTGTTCAGAAAGCGCGCCAATTGACGATCAACGACACTTACCAGCGGCAGATTCTCATCACCCTGTGAATAGCGGGAGCTTTTTTGATTGAAGGCAGTGGCGGCCAGGCTGCGATCGGATTCAACGGAAATCGTAATTTCTTCCAACAGTGCATTGTTATGGGCTGTTGGGCTGATCGGGCTTAGCGTCTTCCCATCCTGATTCAGTATCAGGTAGCTGACCTGTTGAATGCCGAAGAGCAGATCGAGGTCGCGCTGAATCTGTTGCATCGTGGCGATCACGTCCGGTGTTTCCGGTATAGCTTCCAAACCGCCGCCGAATAGGGCCGCCTGTTTGATGCGTTCCGCCAAAGCCTGCTGATGATCTTGTGCCTGTTTATCGGTTTTCTGTCTAGGCAGGGTAATGCCAAGACTTCGTGCCGCATTGGCTGCCTTATCCCTGGCATCCTGGATTAACTCTTCCACGATTGTCTGATTCAGCCCGAACAGGGTATCGGCACGCGCCAGAACCTCGTTTTCCAGTTTGTCGCTGCTGTCGGAGAGGTGGCTTGCAAGATTGACCAGTTTTACCAAGTGCGAGCAGTCGAGAATATTATCTGCAGGTTCGTGCTGGTAGAGCACTGCGTCAGCCAGGAAGGATTGCAGGTCCCAGCTTTCTATCATGTGTGATCCTATCTGCGGCGATGAAAAGTCGAATTTCTCAATCTCCGCCTTGACCAGTGACTCCCCTGTCAAACCCTGTTCAAGTATGGCCCCGTACTCATCGGGAGAGGCCTGCAGCAAAGCCAGCTGTCCCAGTCGATGCAGGAGTCCCGCAAGATAGGCCTCATCGGGTGACCGGTATGTGGTCAGGTCCGCCAAGGCCTTTGCTGTTTGTGCGCATATCAGTGACTGAAACCAGATTTCGTCAAGGGCTTGTCCAGCCTGTTTACTGAGCTGGTTGAAAAATTGCTGGACTGCGCTGTTGATGGCGATTGTTCTGACGCTGCGAATACCAAGAACCACTAACAGACGCTGTATATCGCTGATCTCCTGCCATTGACGATAGAAAGGTGAGTTGGCTGCCGTGATGACCTTGGAAGAGACTCCAGCGTCTTTCTCTATCGTTTCGGCCAGATGCTTGAAACTCACGTCGGAGTTGTTGCAGCTATCGATGAGCTCGATAAGGATTGCTGGCGGGCTGGGAAGATTGCTGAATCTTCCAATGAGTCGCTTATGCTCCGATTGAGTAGGCACGGAAATCCTAAAAATATTATTTATTAACAGCTGGTTATCGGAGTAATTAATAGCACTTAATTAGTTACTGTTAAAGCTATTTTACTAAAAAGTCCTTAATTCATGTATGGATTTCTGTCTCGGATGACGCCCATATGCCGAAACTGGACATGTCGAATTTTTGCCTTGAGCAGGATTTCTGGCGAGTCAATATTTTGTCTCTATTTAAAGATCTATTTATAACTATATGAATAAGAAGGAATTAATTTATTTTTATCGAGTGGCATTTATATTGCATTCAAATAGGATGTAAATCTTGAGGGTGGCATTATGGCAGACGAACAAGCAGCAGAAGAACTCGATTTAGGCGAAGAGAAATCAGGTAAGTCCAAGCTCATTATCATCATTGCAATCGTTGCCGTTTTACTGATTGGCGGCGGTGTTGCCGCCTATTTTCTTCTGATGGGGGATGATGAAGCGGTCGATGAGGAGGATCCCGCGTCGTCTGAGCAAGCGGCCGAAACTGAAGCGCCGCTGAGTCCTGCCCAGTACATCGAGCTGAAGCCACCCTTTGTCGTCAATCTGCCGGGTCGTCCAAGTCTGCTGCAGATCGGAGTCAGTGTCAGAGTCCGATCCGACGAGATGGTCGAATTTATCAAACACAACGATCCAATGATTCGCCACAACCTTCTAAACCTGCTCTCGGGTGCGGATGCCAAAGCCCTCAAGGCGCGTGAGACAAAGGAGAGCCTGCAGAGGGAGATGCTCAGGGAACTCAATCGGGTTGTCACTGAGTTAAAGGGGCCCGGGGAAGTTGAAGCCCTCTATTTCACCAGTTTTGTAATGCAATAATCATCATGAGCGCCAACGACTTACTTTCACAAGAAGAGATCGACGCCCTGTTGCACGGGGTTGATAACGGTGATGTCGCGACAGAAACGGATGTGGTCGATGCCGGTGGTGTCAACTCCTATGACTTCACCAGCCAGGACCGTATCGTTCGCGGTCGTCTGCCTACGTTGGAGATGATCAATGAACGATTTGCGCGTCTGTTCCGAACCAGCCTTTTCAATATGCTTCGACGCACCGCTGATCTCTCCGTATCCGGGATCCAGATGCAGAAGTTTTCCGAGTTTGTGCATAGCCTGTTTGTCCCGACCAGTCTGAATATGATCCGGGTTCCGCCATTGCGGGGAAAGGGGCTGTTCGTGATCGATCCCAAGTTGGTATTCAGTGTCGTGGATAACTATTTTGGCGGATCCGGGCGATTCCATACCAAGATCGAAGGACGCGACTTCACACCGACGGAAAACCGGGTCGTTCAACTCCTTTTGAACAGGGCTTTCGAGGATCTGGAAGTCGCCTGGAAACCTGTGTTCCGGGTTAAGTTCGAGTACAGCGGATCAGAGGTCAACCCTCAATTCGCCAACATCGTGAGTCCTTCAGAAGTGGTGGTTGTCACATCATTTCACGTCGATCTGGAGAGTGGCGGTGGTGATTTCCATGTCTGCATGCCGTACTCGATGCTCGAACCGATACGTGAATTGCTCGATGCGGGCGTTCAGAGTGATCGAGGTGAAAGGGACGAACGGTGGGAACGTTCCCTCAAGGAGGAGATCCTGGCTGCGAAGATTGAACTCTCCAGCATTCTCACCGAGGTGCAGATAAGTGTCAAAGAACTGGCTGAGTTGAAAGAGGGGGACATCATACCCATCGAGATGCCGGAAGAGGTTGAGGTTGAAGCCGCCGATGTTCCTGTCTTCAAAGCCAAATTGGGCGTTGCCGATGGCAACTACGCCTTGAAGATCAACAACTGGATTCAACAGAATCGGCGCAAAGGTCTGCACGATTATCTGGAAATGGAAAGAAAAGCGGTGCAGAACGCGAATGGCGAATAAGTGGATGGCCGATACGGTGAATCAGTTGTGAATGACAGCAGAATGGTACCCCAAGAGGGCGTAAAAAATGAGTGAAGAGAAAACGAGTGATCCGAACGAAGCATTGGCGGATGAATGGGCCGCTGCACTGGATGAACAGGTCGATAGCGAAAGTGATGATAAGGCTGCCGCAGCCTCTTTCGATGAACTGCAGGATGAGTCCGGTAACGATGCCGTGAATATGGATGCGATCCTGGATGTGCCGGTTACCATCTCAATGGAGATTGGCCGCACCAAGATCAATATCCGCAACTTGCTGCAATTGAATCAGGGTTCTGTCGTCGAATTGGATCGATTGGCGGGTGAGCCAATGGACGTGTTGGTCAACGGTACGCTGATCGCCCAGGGCGAGGTTGTTGTAGTGAACGAGAAGTTCGGTCTCAGGTTGACCGATATCATCAGTCCCTCAGAGCGGGTGAAGAGGATCAGTTGATGAGCCGTTGGCCCTTCATCACCCTTCTGTTCAGCCATTCACTGTACGCGGCCGATACTGCGCAGAAACAGCTGGGTGTCAATGTCTCCCCCTTGGGTGCCGACAGCCTGCTGAGTACCGTCGGCGGTCTGTTATTGGTGCTCGGAATCATCATTGGCGGGGCCTGGCTGTTCAAACGCTATGCGCAAATGCCAATGGGCGGAAAGGGAATGGTACGAGTGGTTGGAGGGGCATCGGTAGGAACCCGTGAACGGGTGATCGTTGTGGAGGTCGATAATCAGCGGTTGCTGCTTGGCGTGGCGCCGGGTCAAGTGCGTACTCTACATATCCTGCAAGGATCAGGGCAGGGTTTTCAAAACTATTTGGATAATGAAAAGGGCAGCGGTCAGGAGCGGAAGCAATGAGGGTCTGGCTGTTAATCATCGGCCTTTTAAGCAGTACCTTGCTGCATGCAGCGCCGGGTGTCGATGCGTTTACGGTGGCATCGGATGGCGAGGGCGGTCAAACCTATACCCTGACTATCCAGATCCTGCTCTTCATGACCGCACTGACGCTGTTGCCGGGTGCCTTGATGATGATGACCTCTTTTGCCCGGATCATCATTGTCCTGGCCATACTCAGGCAGGCCCTGGGTACTCAGAACACACCCTCGAACCAGATACTCATCGGATTGGCCCTGTTTCTTACCCTGTTTATCATGATGCCGGTCTTCACCGAGGTGAATGAGGTGGCGATACAACCCTATCTGGCGGAAGAGATGAATGCCACCCAGGCACTGCAGGCCGCCTCCGAGCCGGTGAAATCATTCATGATCGCGCAGACGCGTGAGGATGACCTGGCACTGTTTGCGCGCATCGGTGATTTCAGTGAGCTCGCGGAGCCCGACGATGTGCCATTCAGTCTGCTGCTTCCCTCGTTTGCCACCAGTGAATTGAAAACCGGCTTTCAGATCGGTTTTCTGCTGTTTATACCGTTCCTGATCATCGACATTGTGGTAGCCAGTATATTGATGTCGATGGGCATGATGATGCTGTCACCCATGATTATATCCCTGCCGTTCAAGATTATGCTGTTTGTGCTGATCGATGGGTGGGCATTGGTATTTGGCACCTTGGCGGCGAGTTTCCAACTCTAAGTGGAGAGGGTATATGAGTCCGGATACCGTAATGTCGATTGGACAAAATGCACTTGAGGTGATTGGCATACTGGCCGGATTGGTTTTACTGCCTGCGCTGGCGGTAGGTTTGATTATCGCCATGTTTCAGGCCGCAACCCAGATCAACGAGATGACATTGACCTTCATTCCCAAGCTGGTGGTTGTGGGCGTGGTGCTGATGTTCGCAGGCAATTGGATGTTGCACCTACTGATGAATTTTTCCATGAATCTGATTGAGAGCATTCCTGAACTGCTTTTTTAAGCCTTGAATAGCAAAAAAACGTATTTATGAGGCACTTTTGGAAACATCATGATCTTCAACGAAGCGCAGTTCAATACCTGGTTGGCGGCCTATTTTTGGCCGATGGTGCGCATCAGCGCCATGCTGGTGGCGATACCGCTGTTCAGTTCGCGACAGATACCGGCACGGTTTCGGCTCTTTATGATGATCCTGATTACCTTGCTGATTGCACCGACACTGCCACCCCAACCCCAGGCGGATGTGCTGAGTCATACCGGTTTTATCATTTTGTTGCAGCAGATTCTGATTGGCGTGATGATGGGATTTATCCTGCAGATGGTATTCGGTGCGCTGGTATTCGGGGGCCAAGTGATCGCCTATAGCATGGGCCTGGGATTCGCCTCCATGGTCGATCCGGCAAATGGAGTGCAGGTCCCGGTGGTGGCCCAATTCTATCTGATACTCGCAACTCTGCTGTTCCTGATTTTCAACGGACATCTTCTTTCAATAGAGTTGATCGCCGACAGTTTTGACACCATGCCGGTAGCGATGGATGGCCTCTCCCGAAACGGGCTGCTTGAAGTCGTTGCCTGGGGAAGCCGGCTGTTTACCGGCGGTCTGCTGATTGCACTACCGATTGTCGGTGCCATGCTGATGGTTAATATGGGCATGGGTGTGGTGATGCGTGCGGCGCCGCAGTTGAACATCTTCTCGATCGGCTTTCCGATTACCATGCTGCTCGGGTTTGCCCTGATATGGGTCACCCTGCCGAATGTCTTCAGTGTCTTCAATGAACTCCTCGATGAGGCTTTTCAGCATCTGATGCTGACCCTTCGGGTGACGGGGTGAATCATGGCTGAGAACGAAAACGGCCAGGAAAAAACAGAACAACCCTCGGCGAAAAGACTGCTGGATGCCAAGCGGAAGGGACAGGTTCCCCGTTCCCGTGAACTCAACAGCATGGCGGTAACCATGATTGGCGTGACCACGCTTGTTGTCATGAGCAATACCATTGGCGACGGTTTGTCGCAGATGATGAGTGAGAGCTTTGTTCTGACCCGGGAGCAGATCTTCGATATCAACATCATGTTGATTCAATTGGGTGATCGTTTCCTGCAAATGATGGTGACGCTGCTACCTTTTTTCCTCTTGGTCGTGGTGGCAGCCATCTTCAGTTCTGTCGCCCTGGGCGGGTTTTCCGTCAGCAGCGAGGCATTGGCGCCAAAACTGAGTAAATTGAGCCCGTTAAAAGGTATGAAACGCATCTTTTCCGCGCGCGGGCTGGTAGAGATGCTGAAAGCTTTGGCCAAGTTCATCTTTATCGGTGGTGTCACCATACTGTTGCTCTGGAAGTCGCTGGATAAATTTCTCGCTTTACATGGTATGGAAATCTCGCAGGCAATGGAAAAACTGAATAGCCTGATCGGCTGGTCGGTGATCCTCATGACATCAACATTGATTCTTATCGCAGCGATCGATGTGCCGTTCCAACTGTGGGATCACAAGCGCCAACTGAAAATGACGCGCCAGGAACTGCGCGACGAATTGAAGGAGACCGAAGGCAAGCCGGAGGTGAAGAGCAGAATCCGGCAGCTGCAACGCGAGATGGCACAAAAGCGCATGATGCAGGAGGTGCCACAGGCCGATGTCATCGTCACCAACCCGACTCACTATGCGGTCGCATTAAAATACGATCCGCAAACCATGCATGCACCGAAACTGTTGGCAAAGGGCGCTGACCTGGTGGCAATGACTATCCGTGAAGTAGGTGCTGAGGCCAAGATACCCGTAGTGGAGTCACCGATGCTCGCGCGTGCCATCTATTTCCATACTGAATTGAATGCCTTTATTCCCGCCGGACTCTATCTCGCTGTCGCTCGACTGCTGGCCTACGTCTTCCAGCTCAGGGCCTACCGAACCGAGGGCGGGGAATATCCAGAGCTGCCGGATGAGCTATCGATTCCGGAAGAGTATCAACACTCACCAGGGGTGTAACAATGGACGCCACAGCAATCCTCGACAATGTCAGACAAACAGGCGCACGCGGGTTGGGTGCGCCAATCATGCTGTTGATGTTGTTGACGATGATCGTGATTCCATTGCCACCGATTGCATTGGATATATTCTTTACTTTCAACATCACCCTCTCTCTGGTGGTGATGTTGGTGGTGGTCTACACTCGCCGACCCCTCGAATTCTCGGTTTTTCCCAGCATGCTGCTGATTGCCACGCTGCTGCGTCTTGCCCTCAACGTAGCATCCACCCGAGTGGTTCTGTTGGAAGGCCATACCGGTGGTGATGCCGCCGGTAAAGTGATTGAAGCCTTTGGCGCCTTTGTCATTGGCGGTAACTATGCTGTCGGCCTGGTGGTCTTTCTGATCCTGGTGATCATCAATTTTGTGGTTGTGACCAAGGGTGCGGGTCGAGTCTCTGAGGTCAGTGCACGTTTCACCCTGGACGCGATGCCCGGAAAACAGATGGCGATCGACGCCGACCTCAATTCCGGCCTTATCGATCAGGATGAGGCCAGGACACGGCGTGAGGATATCGCCCGTGAAGCGGACTTTTACGGTGCTATGGATGGTGCCAGTAAGTTTGTTCGTGGTGATGCTATCGCCGGGATACTGATCCTCTTCATCAATATAATAGGCGGTCTCTCCATCGGTATGGCCCAGCACGGACTCGATTTCTCCACGGCGTTGCAGAACTATGTGCTGCTGACCATCGGTGACGGTTTGGTGGCTCAGATCCCCTCACTGTTACTTTCCACATCGGCTGCGATCATTGTCACCCGGGTGGCCAGCAGCCAGGATGTCGGCGGACAGATCGTCAGTCAGCTCTTCAGCAGTCCCAAGGCGTTATCGGTAGCGGCATCAGTGCTGTTTCTGATGGGTATCATTCCGGGAATGCCCAACTTTGCGTTTCTTACCCTGGCTGCGGCTGCCGCGGCAGGCGCATGGATGATCTGGCAACGTCAGATGAAACCGGTGGAAGAACCGGTCATAGAAGAGCCGGTGGAGCAACCGGAGCAGCGTGAACTGAGCTGGGAGGATGTGCAACCGGTCGATCTGATAGGACTCGAAGTGGGCTATCGTCTGATCCCGTTGGTCGATCGCAATCAGGGCGGGCAGCTGATGAATCGCATTAAGGGTGTCAGGCGCAAGCTCTCGCAGGAGATTGGCTTCCTTATCCCTTCGGTGCACATTCGCGACAATCTGGATCTCAATCCCAACAGCTATCGAATCTCGATCAATGGTGTCTCTGTGGCCTTGGCGGATATCTTTCCTGATCGTGAGTTGGCGATCAATCCAGGACAGGTATTCGGTGAGTTACAGGGTACCGTCACCAAGGACCCAACCTTCGGTCTGGATGCGGTCTGGATCGATCCGGATCAGAAGGATCATGCACAGACCCTGGGTTATACCGTGGTGGATGCCAGTACCGTGGTTGCCACCCATCTGAGTGAAATCCTACAGTCCCATGCCAACGAAATGATGGGCCATGAAGAGACACAGCAGCTCCTGGATATGCTTGGCAGGACCGCACCGAAACTGGTGGAAGACCTGGTTCCGAAGGCGCTTTCATTGAGCGTGGTGACGAAGATTTTGCAGAACCTGCTGACGGAGCATGTACCCATCCGTGATTTCCGTACCATCGCAGAAACACTGGCGGAGCAGTCACAAAGAACTCAGGATCCGGCGGCATTGACGGCTTCTGTCCGGGTTGCGCTGTCGCGGGGAATCGTGCAGCAGTTGATTGGTAGTTCCGAGGAGATACCGGTGGCTGTGCTGGATCCGAGCCTGGAGCAACTGCTGCAAAGAACCCTGCAGGCATCTGAAGAGGGGCAGGCGGGATTTGAACCGGGTCTGGCGGAGAGATTGCAGAATGCGCTTTCCGAAACTTCAGCGGCAATGGAGGCCACTGGGCAGGAGGGTGTGCTGTTGGTCGCTGCGCCGATCAGGCCCTGGATGGCTCGCTTCGCCAAGCACGCGGCTCCGGGGATGCATATTCTTTCCTACAACGAAATACCCGACAATCGACAGATCAAGGTGGTTACGACAATCGGTAATACGGCAAACGGTGATTGATGGTGCGCTAAGCTGGTGTCAGAGTTGGCTGCCAACTGCCGAATATGAGATAGTGACGGCAGGAGCATGATCTGAGGTGGCGTTTGGAGGGGTGGCCGGCGCTCGACCTCAGTAAGGACTTATCAAATGATCAAGTTAATCATAAAGGGGTGGTCAGACGAGTGTGCTTGGCTGAGTAGTGATAACTGGTCACATCTCGATTACTGTCAAAGACTCTACCATTGCACCTGTTTGCGGGATATGGCGCTAAACCGTGCGGCTGAATCGCTGGTAAACAGAGAGTCATGTACGCTGGAACTGGTGAGTAGAGAACGGGCGGAGGCGCTGATCTTCATCCTTGCTTCGTGTGGTGCGCAATTTGACCTAAAATTTCTGCGACCACAGAAAGTCATATCGCTGGAGCTGTATCGCAGGAGCGCTGAAATCAAAACAGTCACCCAGGCAATTGCTGACGCCAGGTGAAACACCTCTGATTGTCCAATACTGACTGCATGTTCCTGTCCAATGTCGTTGAGCGTTGCGGGATGTGGCGTCTGCCCGGACACACCCCGACTGTTCCGGCAGGCCTCGCTCATATCGGATTACTTAGCCGTGACTTCGATGCTGTATACAGATCCTGCAGATTTTCTGTATCGGAACAAGGAACCTTAATCACAACCCAGGCAGTGCCGAATCCTTGGCGGATAGAGGCAGGGAGTCAAGAGACCGGCGTCTGCTTGAGGTCCGCCGGTACAGCGTCCATATCTAGCTGTCCTTCCAACCTGTTGTATTAAAGGTAAAAAATCTTGCCATTCCTGATGTGTTAGGGATTGGAACAGTAATTGCATTAATTGTGTTGAACCCCTGATGGGAGCGATTGGCTTCAACGCCGTACTGGCTGAGACCGGTAGCGTAAAAATAAAGCCGGAGAGTGGATAAGCAGGTTGACAGGCGCAAGCTCGACTCAGAGTGACCGCCGGGGATAGCGGACTATGAAGATACGACGTTTTTTTGCCTCTGACATGCGGCAGGCTCTGCGCCAGGTGCGAGAGGTGCTGGGTGCGGACGCTGTCATTCTCTCCAACAAGAACGTGCAGGGCGGGATTGAACTGGTGGCTGCGGCGGATTATGACGAATCCGCATTCAATGCTACCCAGCCAACCGCCATCGAACCCGCATCCCAATCACTGTCTGAAGACAGCACGACCCTGTCTGCTGCGGCCAGGACAGCCTATGCAACCAGCAGCGATGTCGAACAATCTGTAAAACCCAAGCAGGATTATCAAGACACCAAATCAAGTCAGAGACAGGAGCAGCCCCGGGTTGAATGGAGTCAGGATCCGGTATTGAGAGAGATGCGTCGGGAGATGCAGGCATTGCGTCGGATGATGGAGAACGAACTCTCTGAGTTGACTTGGCGAGACCTTGGGCATCGTCGACCCCAGACACAGGATTTAATCCGCCGACTGATGGCATTGGGACTGGATACGGGTCACTGTAAGGAACTGGCATATCGTGTGGAAGATGCCGAAACACCCGAACAGGCATGGCGTCAGGCGTTGACCCAGCTCGGTGCAGAAATACCGGTTATAAAAAAGGACCTGCTCGATGAAGGCGGCACCCTTGCGCTGGTGGGACCAACCGGCGTCGGAAAGACCACCACCATTGCCAAGTTGGCTGCCAGATTCTGCCTGCGTCACGGCAATCGCCATCTTGCCCTGATTTCGGCCGACAGTTACCGGATCGGTGCTCAGGAGCAGCTACAAAACTATGGCCGAATCCTCGATGTGCCGGTTCGCAGCGTCACCTCACCGGAAGAGCTCAACAATGCCCTGCATGCCTTCGCGGAAAAACGTTTGGTTTTGATAGATACCGCCGGTATGGGACAGAGAGACCTCAAGCTGACAGAGCGCCTGGCGCTGCTGCACAAGGGTAATCATCCCGTTAAATCTTTGTTGACCCTCTCCGCAACCACCCAACGCTCGGCCCTGAGTCACGCAATCCAAGCGTTCAATATCGTAAAACCTATTGGTGTCATCCTGACCAAGATGGATGAGGCCGCCTCGCTCGGGGGCGTGTTGTCCGCCGCTCTCGATGCAAAACTGCCGCTGGCCTTCGTGACTGACGGTCAGCGGGTGCCGGAGGATATTCAAAACGCCCATGCAGACAGGTTGATGAAACAGGCAGTGGAGCTGTCCGAGCTGATGGGCAGCAGTCCGGATGAGGAGTATCTGGCGATGGCTTTCGGGGGAATGAATGACTATGCACATGTCTGAACAGATCGAAGATCAGGCGACAGGGTTACGCAGGATGATCAACCCGGAACCAGTGAGAGTGATTGCGGTCACCGGTGGTAAAGGGGGGGTTGGAAAAACCAGTATATCAGCCAATCTGGGCGTTGCCTTCGCCGAACTCGGCCGTCGGGTAATGCTGCTCGATGCCGATCTGGGACTGGCAAACCTGGATGTGATCCTCGGTTTGCATGCGGAGCGAAATCTCTCCCATGTCATGCAGGGTGAATGCTCTCTGGAAGATGTCATGGTGACCGGGCCCAAAGGCATGAGGGTCGTGCCTGGCGCCTCCGGAATCCAGCATATGGCTGAAATGACGCCCGCCGAGAATGCCGGATTGATCCATGCCTTCAGCGAAGTGGCCAATGATGTGGACGTTTTGTTGATCGACACGGCTGCCGGTATTTCCGATCTGGTGATCAGTTTCAGTCGTGCGGCACAGGAACAGATTGTTGTGGTATGTGATGAGCCTGCATCCATCACGGACGCTTATGCGATTATCAAGTTACTGAACCGGGAACACGGAATCAGTCGTTTCCGTATCCTGGCGAATATGGTGAAGAGCGTGCAGGAGGGGCGGGACCTTTACAATAAAATGTGCCGGGTAACCGATCAATACCTGGACGTTATGCTGAACTATATGGGCAGCATCCCATATGACGAACAACTGCGGAAGGCTGTAAGAAGTCAAAAACCCGTAGTCGAGGCCTATCCGCGCTCACGGGTATCACAGGCATTCAAGAATTTGGCCAAAAAGGCCGATAACTGGCCTGTACCCTCGGGTGTCAGCGGTGATTTGCAGTTTTTCGTCGAGCGATTGATCCAATTTTCTAGCCAATACGGGGAGATATGACGGTGAGCGGTTTAGCGACATACACCGCCATGCAGCAACAACAGAACTTTGATGATCTGGTGGATCAACATGCCGGACTGGTGAAAAGGATTGCCTATCACTTGATGAATCGGCTGCCACCGAATGTTCAGGCGGATGATCTGATTCAGGCGGGGATGCTGGGTCTGCTCGAGGCGAGTAGAAACTATGATCCCACGCAGGGCGCCAGTTTTGAAACCTATGCGGGTATCCGCATTCGCGGCGCAATGCTGGACGAGATCCGGCGCAGTGACTGGACGCCACGTTCTGTTCATCGCAAGGCACGCATGGTTGCAGAGGCGATGAGGGAAATCGAGAACAATGAAGGCCGAGACGCACGTGATGTGGAAGTGGCCGAGGCCTTGGGCATGAGCCTGGAGGACTATCACCAGATACTGCGGGATTCGACAGGATGCCGCATATTCAGTCTGGATGAGTTGACTGCAGTGAGTGATGGCTTTCCTGTTGCACGGGAAGGGCCAGCAGATACTCCGTTTGACGGTTTACAGAAAGATGCCTTCAAGAAGGCATTGGCGGAAGCAATTGCCGGTTTGCCTGATCGCGAACGGCTGGTTATTGCCATGTATTACGATGACGAGATGAATCTTCGTGAGATAGGGCATGTACTGGGTGTCAGTGAGTCCAGGGTTTGCCAAATACACAGTCAGGCCACGCTGCGTTTGCGGTCGCGTTTGACAGATTGGCTCTCATTGGTACATGACGAAGAGTAATGGTTGGCCTGTGATCTGCTGATTGGTTATCAGCGGTAACAGGATGGAGGTAGCATTGGACAAGAATATGAAGATCCTCATTGTGGACGATTTTTCCACCATGCGGCGAATTATCAAGAATCTATTGCGCGATCTTGGGTTTAACAACACCCAGGAAGCGGATGATGGTCTTACCGCGCTACCTATGTTACAGAGCGGGAATTTCGATTTTCTCGTTTCAGACTGGAATATGCCGGGGATGACCGGTATCGATCTGCTGAAAGCCGTAAGGGCCGATGACAAGTTGGCCGCATTGCCGGTATTGATGGTGACGGCGGAGTCGAAACGAGAGCAGATCATAGAAGCGGCGCAGGCAGGTGTGAATGGCTATGTCGTCAAACCATTCACCGCCACGACCTTGGAAGAGAAGATCAATAAGATCTTCGAACGCGTGGGTTAAGTTGAGACTGGGCCGGGAGTAGAAAATGGGACAACCAGATAACCAACAACGATTAGAGATTGCAAAGTCCCTCGTTATCAGCCTGGAAGCCGGTGATGATGCGGAATCCGAGCGTTTGATTTCAAGTCTGACGCCGGCAGAGAAAAATGATGACCTGTTTCAAGAGGTGGGTCGTCTCACACGTGAACTGCATGATGCCATAAACGGCTTCCTGCTCGATGCCCGTATCTCTGACATGACGAATGTGGAGATACCCGATGCCAAGGAGCGGCTCACCTATGTCATTACCATGACCGAGCAATCCGCAAATCGCACCTTGACAGCGGTTGAACAGAGTATCCCGCTGATTGAGAAGATCGAACAACAGTCTGCAGAGCTCGCAGAGCAGTGGGACAAACTGCGTTCCCGACTGCTCAATAAAGATGATTTCAAAGAGCTTAGTGGCGCACTTTCGAGTTTTTTACAAACTACCGGGACGGATGCCGGTGAACTGCATAAGAACCTTTCGGAAGTGCTGTTGGCTCAGGATTTTCAGGATCTCACTGGTCAAATCATTCGCAAGGTCATCACCCTGGTCCATGATGTTGAAGAGAAACTTGTCATGCTGGTGCGTATTACCGGTAGCAAGCTGGACGATCCTGATCAGAAAAAAGATGTTAAAGAAGAGCTTGCAGGACCGGCTATTCCAGGGCTGGATCAGGGAGACCAAGTGACAAGTCAGGACGATGTGGACGATCTGCTCTCCAGCCTGGGATTTTAGTTATACAGGTAAGGACCGATATAGATTTCAACAACAATCGGTAAAGTTCGGTGATCTACCGGGAGCATTAGATGAGCATCGATGTCAACGACGAAATCCTTCAGGATTTTCTGGTCGAGGCTGGAGAGATACTTGAGCTGCTTAGTGAGCAGTTAGTGGATCTGGAGCAGCAACCTGATGATTTCGATCTGCTGAATGCCGTTTTTAGAGGCTTTCACACCATTAAGGGTGGTGCCGGGTTTCTATCAATAGATCCCTTGGTGGAGGTTTGCCACCGGGCTGAGGATGTTTTCAATATACTGCGCCAGGGGCAACGCAGTGTGGGTCCGGATTTAATGGACTCCGTGCTCGAAGTGCTTGATATTGTCAATGCCATGTTCGAGCAGGTGCGCGAAGGTGTCATGCCGGAACACGCGGACCGGGATCTGATTGAGCGACTCAACCGTTATGCCGTACCGGAAGGCGAAGAGGAAGAGGTTGAAGAGGAAGAGGTTGCGGAGTCAGTTGAAACAGTCACTCAGGACGAGCAAGCGCCAGTAGCCGATGTAGAGGTGTCGGCGCAGCCTGAACCATCTGCGGTGAAAGAGCAATCCTCGTCCAATGAGATCAGTGATAACGAGTTCGAAACACTGCTGGATGCCATCCAGGAACCCGCTCCAACCGGCAAAGACGACAATATCACAGAGGATGAGTTTGAAGATCTGCTGGATGAATTGCACGGTAAGGGCAAATTCACCGGCAAGCCACCGGCACAAACCAAGACAGAAAAATCTGCGGCATCCGACGACATCTCGGAGGATGAGTTCGAGGCCCTGCTCGATGAGATACATGGAGAGGGCAAATTCAGCCCCGATAAGCTGAGCAAGGAGGAAGCGACCGCCAAGGATACGGTTAAACCGAAAGTCGCGGATAAACCACCTGCTGGCGACGACGAAATCTCCGAAGATGAATTTGAGGATCTACTGGACCAGATCCACGGTTCGGGGAAATTTGATCCGAACAAGATTAAGCCGGATGACGCGGCCAAGGATAAAAAAGCTAAAAAAGCGGGAAAGCCGGCGCAAAAGGCGGCCCCTAAGAGCACGGCCAAACCAGCGAAAAAGCCGGCGGCTAAGGCAAAAACCAAACCAGCCAAAAAAGCTGCTGCAGAAGCGAAACCGAAAGCAGCGCCTAAGCAACCCAAGGCTGCCGCCAGCAAGCCTGCAGCCGAAACCTCTGTCCGTGTGGATACCCAAAGGCTCGACGATATCATGAATATGGTGGGTGAGCTGGTGCTGGTGCGTAACCGACTGGCGACACTGAAGGCCACCATGAACGATGAGGATGTGGCCAACGCGGTGGGTAATCTGGATGTGGTGACTTCCGATCTGCAATTGGCAGTCATGAAGACACGGATGCAGCCGATTAAAAAGGTCTTCGGGCGATTTCCCCGGGTGGTGCGTGATCTGGCGCGGAGTCTGAAAAAGGAGATCGATCTCGAAATGGTGGGTGAGGACACCGATCTTGATAAAAATCTTGTCGAGGCCTTGGCCGATCCCCTGGTCCATCTGGTACGCAATTCGGTAGATCATGGCATCGAGCTGCCGGATGAACGTGAGGAGAAAGGCAAACCGAGGCGGGGCAGGGTGGTACTGTCCGCTGCCCAGGAAGGTGATCACATTCTGCTTTCCATCGCCGATGACGGTAAAGGCATGGATCCGGAAGTGCTGCGCAAAAAGGCTGTAGAGAAAGGCATGATGGATAGCGAGGCGGCCGCCCGTCTTGACGACAAGGAGTGTTTCAATCTTATTTTTGCACCTGGATTTTCCACAAAAACCGAAATCTCCGACGTCTCGGGGCGTGGTGTCGGCATGGATGTGGTGAAGACCCGGATTGCCCAGATGAACGGTTCGGTTGAGATCGATTCCGAATGGGGCCAGGGCAGCATCATTATAATCAAACTGCCCCTGACGCTGGCAATACTGCCCACTTTGATGGTGGTTTTGGGACAGCAACCCTTCGCACTGCCCCTGGCCAGTGTGGTTGAAATATTCAATCTCAATCTGAAACGCACCAATGTGGTGGATGGCCAGCTGACTATCATGGTTCGCGAGCGCGCTCTGCCACTCTTCTATCTGCGTAACTGGCTGATTCCGGACAAACCGATCAGTGATGAAGACAGGTCAAAAGGACATGTTGTGATCGTCAATGTAGGAAATATCCAGGTCGGTCTGGTAGTCGACCACCTGATCGGTCAGGAAGAGGTTGTGATCAAACCACTCGGCGCACTTCTGCAGGGCCTGGACGGTATGGCCGGCGCCACAATCACCGGTGACGGTAAAATAGCCCTGATCGTTGATGTGCCCGGTTTGATGCGCAAGTATGCCAAGAAGTATTAGGGCCGATTGGAATAGTGATAACAGGCCCGAATACATCCAGGCCGTTTCAGTTGAGCTTAAAGGGAACGAGCAAGATGGCCGGCAGCCCTGCTCACATACAAAGCGAAAAGAGTGAAAAATCGGATAATGGGCGCCAAACTGAAAGTACTGATTGTTGATGATTCAGCTTTCTTTCGAAACCGGATCACTGCGGCATTGTCGCAGGCGGATGATATCGAGATCGTCGGTATTGCAGCAGATGGCAAGGAAGCCATTGAGCGTGCCCGGCGACTAAAGCCCGATGTGATAACCATGGATGTGGAGATGCCCGTAGTTGATGGTATCTCTGCAGTACGCAAAATCATGGCGGAGACGCCAACGAGAATCCTGATGTTCTCCGCCCTGACAAAGGAGGGTGCAAAGGAGACATTGGACGCTTTGGATGCGGGGGCAATGGATTTTCTGCCCAAGGATATGAGCAACCTCGGCAGTGGTGTGGAAGAGGCCAACAAACAGCTGCTGGAGCGTGTCAGGGCAGTAGGTCAATCACGACTGAGCAGTGTGCGAAGCGTCCTCGGCGGCCACTCTCATGCCAGTCGCACGTCCAAATTGGCACCTTCTTCGGTTACCGCCGGGCGGAAACCCGAGCTTCTGGCAATCGGCGCATCCACGGGTGGACCGGTGGCATTGCGCCAGGTATTAAGCGCATTACCGCGCAACTATCCATTACCGATTGTCGTGGCGGTACATATGCCTGGCAGCTTCACCGGTGCTTATGCGGAACGATTGAATACCGTGTGTTCAATCAAAGTCAAAGAGGCAACCGATCGAGACATGCTGATTGCAGGTCAATGTCTGGTCGCCCCGGGTGGGAAGCAACTGAAGGTGGAGCGTGGGCCCTCACAATACCAGGTGCGGATTACCGATCCGCTGCCCAACCAGATTTACCATCCCAGCGTGGATTTGATGCTCTCTTCGGTCGCCGAAAGCTACCGTGAGCGGGCCTTGGGTGTGATCCTGACCGGGATGGGGGCGGATGGTTTGCAGGGCGCCAAAAAGTTGAAACAGGCGGGTTCAAGTCTATGGAGCCAGGATCAACAGAGTTGTGTTGTCTACGGTATGCCCCAAGCTGTCGAAAAAGCCGGTCTGTCTGACCGGGTAGTGGCGCTTGATGAGATTGGGCCGCTTTTAGCGAGGTTATCCTAGGGCCTGTGTACGCTAACCAAACAGGCCCTGTTGGCAGATAGAACAATGTGCAAGATGAGCAGGGTTAATAATAGGAATTTTGTGCCGATGAGAGTGTTATGAGACTCGACTTTCTTAGCTTTATCGGAATTATCATCGCATTTCTCGCGATACTGGGCGGCAATTGGCTGGAGGGTGGTCATATCGACTCTCTGGTCAATGGCCCGGCCATGGTGATCGTGACCGGCGGCACCATCGGAGCCATATTGCTGCAGACGCCAGTACCGGTTTTTTTGCATGCACTGCGTCTCTCCGGCCGGGTATTCTTGCCTGCCAGACTGGATATGCGCGCAACCATTGAGAAACTGGTGGCATGGAGCAATATCGCCAGAAAAGAGGGTTTACTGGGATTGGAGACCATTGCGGACGAAGAACCCGATCCTTTCATCCGTAAAGGCATGCAACTGCTTGTTGACGGCAGTGAACCCGAGAGCTTGCGGGATATACTGGAAATGGAAGTGGACGCAAGCGAACAGCACGATATCCAGGCGGCCAAGGTCTATGAAGGTATGGGTGGCTATTCTCCCACGATCGGTATTATCGGTGCGGTCATGGGCCTTATCCATGTCATGCAGAATCTGGCGGACCCAAGCAAACTGGGCAGCGGTATCGCCACTGCGTTCGTAGCAACTATCTATGGTGTCGGACTGGCCAATCTGTTTTTGCTGCCCATTGCGGCAAAATTGAAAACCCAGTCTGAGAACATCGCCAAATTCCGAGAGATGGTCATCGAGGGTGTGATCGGCATCGCTGAAGGCGACAATCCCCGCAGTATTGAGACCAAGCTCAAGGGCTTTCTCCAATGAGCAAGCGACGCAAACGTAAACAGGAACATGTCAATCATGAGCGATGGATCGTCTCATATGCCGATTTCATTACCCTGCTGTTCGCCTTTTTCGTCGTCATGTACTCGATTTCCTCGGTCAACGAGGGCAAATACAGGGTACTCTCGCAAACCCTCACAGAAGCCTTTCAGGAAAACAGTCGCAGTGTCGACCCGATACAGGTCGGTGAAATCAATCGCAATTCAGGCAATATGGCAGGTTTAGACCAGGATAACGCCCTGATCCAGACCGAACAGATTCAAGGGCCAGGCACCTATCAGGATCCGGGCCTGGATATGCACAAGATGCCCAACAACGAGACGCAACGGCTCAGTTTTCTTGCTGCCACCATCGAGGATATGTTGAGTGACTATGTCGATCAGGAACTGGTTGACGTCAGTTTCACCGAGGACCGGGTGATCGTCAACATGAAGGACAAAATGCTGTTTCCCAGTGCCAGCGCCCATCTTTCGCGAGAGGCTGTGAATGCACTCAGAAGTATCAGCCGGGTGTTGAATACCGTACCCAACCAGATACAGGTCGAAGGCAATACGGACAATCGTCCAATCAACACCAAGGAGTTTCCTTCAAACTGGGAGCTGTCCGCTGCCCGTGCGGCAAGCGTGGTCCATCTCATGACACGCATGGGAATCGGGGCGCAGCGCCTGTCGGCGGTGGGATATGCGGAGCATCGGCCGGTTGCGGATAACGGGACAGAGTCGGGGAGGGCGAAAAATCGCCGGGTTTCCCTGATTATCATGGGAATGAGCGGTGGTGAGGACCGGGTTATCGATCTCCCCACAGGTGGCCAATGAAGGTCTGGACCGTAGCCAATCAGAAGGGCGGGGTGGGAAAGACCACCACCACCGTCTCATTGGGTGGCATGTTGTCCCAATGGGGTCTGCGGACGCTGTTGCTGGATATCGACCCACACGGATCCCTGACCAGCTATTTTCGCTACGATCCGGATGGATTGGATGAGAGTGTCTACAGCCTGTTTAAAGCTGTGGCGCAAAAAAGCCATGTGGATCCCCTCAGTCTGATCTATCCGACAGGTACGGAAGGGCTGGATCTGATGCCCGCGGAGATGGCGCTGGCCACCCTCGACCGTCAGGCGGGAAAACTGGATGGCATGGGTTTGGTGATCAAGCAGGCACTGACTCAACTGGAGGACCGATACGATCATGTAATTCTCGATTGTCCGCCGATACTCGGTGTCTTAATGATCAATGCCATGGCGGCCTGTGAGCAACTGATCATTCCAGTGCAGACCGAATTTCTCGCCCTCAAGGGTTTGGAAAGGATGTTGCATACCCTGGAGATGGTCATGAAATCCAGGCATGTGCCTCTGCCATACCTTGTTGTACCCACCATGTTCGATCGGCGTACCCGGGCATCCATAGACAGCCTCCGGGTGATGCGGGAGAGCTATCCGGGGCGTGTTTGGCACAGTCTGATCCCGGTGGATACGCTCTTCAGAGAAGCCAGCAAGGCCGGCATTCCACCGGCGCTGTTCGCGCCGCAGAGCCGGGGGGTCGCAGCCTATGAAAGGTTGTTGCGCGACCTGCTCGATGAAGGTGAAGAGCCGGTAATTCAAGCAGGTGTCGCCACATGAATCGCCGGGTCAGGCAGTCTCAGCCGCCGCAGCCGGTCAGCAAGATTGCAGAGCCTGATACTGCACTGAAAAGCTATCTCGATACGCTGTTGTCAGAGATCGATGATTTGACGGTCACGCCTCCCCAGGTGGAGGTTAAAGAGCCGTTGCCAGATGCCGATATCAACTATGACAGGCATACTGAATCTACGCTGACAACAATATCGGAGCCGACGTCCGGTGGGGCTGAAACTTCGCTTGAGCCCAATGAACCGGACTGGGTTGAAGATGCGTTTCAGGTATTGTTGTTCGAGGTGAATGGAATCAAATTGGGGATTCCGCTCTCATCACTAAGGGGGATACTCCCCTTTGCGGGAGAGGCAAGTCAATTGCCGGGACAGCCAGCCTGGTCGTTGGGCGTCATCGTCAACAGGGAAGAAAAGGTCGTAGTCGTTAACAGCGCCAGATTGTTGATGCCGGAAAGATTGGATGAGAGTAGCGCTATCAGACCACAACACCTGTTGCTGATCGGTGATGGACAGAGAGCACTGGCGGTAGACACCATCTGCAATACGCTAATGGTGGATAAGGAGGAAGTCCGGTGGCGTTCCGGCAGTGGGATAAGACCCTGGTACGCAGGTATTATCATACAGGAGTTGAGTGTGTTGCTGGATGTTGACGGGATCTTGAATATGCTCGCCGGCTGAATAGCCCTAGAGTGATATCGTTATGAGGTTTAAGCATGACTATTGAAGACGATGAAGAGGCCGGCGGTGGTCCGCTGATTCAGTTTGTAACATTCATTTTGATGGAAGAGGTCTACGGCATCAATGTAATGCAAGTGCAGGAGGTGCTTCGTATTACTGAGATCGCTCCCGTACCCGGCGCACCATCTTATGTTCTGGGTATCATCAATCTGCGTGGTAATGTTGTGACCGTCATTGATACCCGCACCCGGTTTGGGCTACCCACCAAGGAAGTGGATGACGCCAGCCGCATCATTGTTATCGAGTCTGAAAAACAGGTTGTAGGTATTTTGGTTGACGCTGTAGCCGAAGTGGTCGAACTGCGTGAAACGGATATCGATCCGGCGCCGAATGTGGGTACCGAAGAGAGTTCACGCTATATTCAGGGTGTAGCGACACAAGAGGACAGACTGCTGATCCTGGTTGATCTCAATAAATTGCTGACAGATGAGGAGTGGCAGGAGATCAGCATGTATTGATCTCTGTCGCGTATCGGAGATTGAACAACCGGTATCCATACAGGGTCGAATTTCCTAATTACATATTGCATTTCCCTGCAATGATGGGTTTTTAGGGCCTGTTTTTGTGCCCAGCAAGGCAGAATGAGCGAGGTGTAGTTATTCTGCATGAGCGAATGATAACGCCGCTGGGGGCGAAAACAGCCCCAGCCCTTCAGGCACAACAGGGCGTCTTGGATTAGTGTTAACAGGCCCTAACAGTAACGGGCTTAGCGGGACTTTGTCCCTGGAAGCGTTTTTCGGCTATTCTACCTATTGATCGACAGCGCAAGAGGCAAAAACGGTTAGATTTCGAAAAGGAAGCCAAACATGCCTGAGATTGGAGACCAAAATCCTCTTATTCCCCTGACTCCGGTGAAGCCAGCCAAGCCGCCGTTGCGACGTGAACGCCCCAGGCCTGCAGATGAACGTAAACAGAGACAGCAGAGGAAACCGAAAAAAAATGAGGATGATGGAAAGCCGCACATCGATGAGTATGCCTGACACTCCTCCTCTGTCCCGCTAAGGATGACAGGTATGACGGGTAGTGATGCGACACTCTTTTGGTTTGGTCTTCTGCCAATAGTGCTGCTGTTGTTGGTGCTGGTGGTTGTCTTTTTGATATTTGAACGAAATCGACGCGAGTCCTACGAACAGCTTCGGCGGGAAATCGACACATTAAAGCAGACAGTCAGTGCGCTCTGTTCCAGTGCAGTCGGTGTCGATAAGCGCGTGAACCGCTTGGAGCGCCATGGCAGAGACCTGGAAGAGCGCCAGGAAAATATCGAACAGAGCAGTCACCAGGGTGAACCCCCATACAGTGATGCCATCCGCATGGTACATGCCGGAGCCGGCCCCGAACAGCTTGTCTCTGAACTGGGGATCAGCCGGGATGCCGCCGATCTGATTATCATGATCCACGGCATAAAAAGTGAAGACGCCTGACCCGTGTCCGGTACCCCTGCTTGGTTTCGCTGCCTACAGCGGCACGGGTAAGACCACCCTGCTGAGACAACTGATACCCTTGTTGCGCGATACCGGTTTGAGGCTGGGGGTGATAAAGCATGCCCATCACAAAGTCGAAGTCGACCAGCCGGGAAAGGATAGCTATGAATTACGCAAGGCGGGTGCCGGTCGGGTACTGCTCGCCACTTCCCGCCACTGGGCATTGATGGTGGATGAGCCGAAAGAGCGTGAGCCGGTACTGAAGGAATTACTGACGCGACTCGATTGCAGTGAATTGGATCTGGTATTGGTCGAGGGCTTCCGGCATCTGGCGTTTCCCAAGATAGAATTGCATCGCGGGACCCTGCGCAAACCCCTGCTGTTTCCGGCCGATGCGTCAATTATTGCCATTGCCAGCGATAATGGAATCGGAGAGGCGACAGCATTGCCCCAACTCGATCTTAACGATGTGCCGGCCATTGCCGATTTCATATGCGATTATTGTGCGCGTTTCAGTTCAGTCGAGAGTGATGTAAACGCCCTTTAGGTGCTTATTTTTCGGCGGTGATGTAGCAGATCCATCCGGCATCCGCCTCGCCTTCGCGGACAGGTAGAAACACACCATCGGGTTCGCCATCTTCATCGAATCCCTGCCAGTAGAATGTAACTTTACTGAATCCCACTTCATCCAGCAGTTCATGGATCTCAGGCAAACTCCACAGACGCCAGTCGTAACTGAATGCGCGCTCCATGCGTGAGCCGTCCTCAAACTCAAAATGTATGTGACAGATCAGGTTGCCGGTAATGGGGTCATACTTCTCCTGTTCCCAGATGTAGGTGAACAGGCTGTCGTCATCCTCGATCTCCCGCTCCTCCTCGATCTCCTTGTAGGAGTCATAACCCCCATAGGCATCCATAAACAGGATACCGTCTTCGGCCAATTGACTATGGACCCGCTGAAAATAGTTTTTCAGCGCTGTACGCTCTTTAAACAGCCAATAGCTGAAATTCATGGCGGATATGATCTGCATCGGCTCGGTTTCTGCAGAAAGGACATTATCCTCGATTAAACTGATTCGTTTCTGCTGTGACGATTTCAGTCTCCGCAGTTGATTGTCCCGACCCCAATCGAGCACCTCTCTATCCAGATCGATCCCGATAGCGCGATTGGATTTACGTCGTCGCACCCATTCGCAACAGACATTCGCGGTACCGCAGAAATCCTCCCGCAGACGTTTCGCCCTGCGACCGTGTATTTTCTTGTAGGTGTCATCCACGAAATCGATTTCGGCCTCCGCGCATTGCACAGAGAGTTCATAGAGGTGGTGACGATCGGCCGATTTTGCCATCGAGGGTGATTTTTTCTTTCTTTTCGCCATGTTGATTCGTTACTTGGTCAGGTGATGCCGGTGTTAAAAAAAGCAGATCTGCAGAAACGTCATTGCTGTTGACCGGCGAACTATACTCCTAAATAGAGCCCTAAAAAACAGACGCAACCCGGATTGACAGAAGACCTTCGGCCGTGCGCTTTTCACGCATTTTGTGATCCCGTCTTCGTATAGAATGAAAGATATTATAAGTATTTGTTAAATAATATGAATCAGATGCACAAGCTTTTCCAAGGCTGAGCATCAGGGAGAGGTAAAAAGAGGTGAGGAAATGGCAATAGCAATTACACTCAGAGAGTATCTGCAAAATCACGGTGTCAGTTTCGACGTCATCGATCATCGGCGGACCGACTCCACCCTGCATACCGCTGAAGCGGCCCATATACCCGGCGACAGAATGGCCAAATCGGTCTTGCTCGGAGATGACGAGAGCTACCTGCTTGCGGTTATTCCCGCGACACATCGGCTGGAGCTGGAACAGTTGAAACAGCTGACCGGCCGTAAACTCAGCCTGATTTCCGAGGATGAACTGCAGCAGGCCTTCGCGGATTGCGAAACCGGCGCGGTACCGCCGACAGGCATGCCCTATGGCATCGAGACCCTGGTTGACGCCAGCTTGCTGAAGCAGCCTGATCTCTACTTCGAGTCCGGCGACCACGGCAAACTGATCCACATCAGTGTCGACACATTCAGAGAAATAGAGTCCGACGCCATCGTCGCCGAATTCAGCAGACACCTTTAGCCATTTGATTCCGGAGAGGAACTGGTTTAATCTTGCGCCTCCAAAAATCCGGAGAGATGTCCGAGTGGCTGAAGGAGCACGCCTGGAAAGTGTGTATACGTTAATAGCGTATCGAGGGTTCGAATCCCTCTCTCTCCGCCAAATAAAAGGGGGCCCTGTTGGGCCCCCTTTTATTTGGCGGAGAGCGAGGATTTGATTCGAACCCTTCGTTCGACCAGGCGCGCAGCGCCGCAGGACGCCGAGCGTAGCGAAGGCGCCCCGAAGGGGTGAGCCGAAGGCGAATCAATCCCTCCTATCAGTTGGCACCCAAGTTTAGGAGACCCTCAGCCCCCTTTTATTTGGCGGAGAGCGAGGATTTGATTCGAACCCTTCGTTCGACCAGGCGCGCAGCGCCGCAGGATTTCCCATTCTCCTTATGCCATTGACAAAAGAACAAGAAATCTTCAGAATTCGCGTTCCACAAAAAGCGCCCGTAGCTCAGCTGGATAGAGTACCTGGCTACGAACTAGGGGGTCGGAGGTTCGAATCCTTCCGGGCGCGCCATATTAAAAAGGGGTCTGCTTCAGCAGGCCCCTTTTTAATATGTTGTTCAGATAGCTTCGAACCTCCGACTTCAAAGAGCCGGTTCGACCAGCGCCGAAGGCGCGCAGAACGCCGCGTAGCGGCGGCCCCGCAGGGGTGAGGGCCACAGGCCCGAATAATCCTTCCGGGCGCGCCATTTTCTCAAGTATCACCTGTATTGCTAATCGCGCAAAAGTAGAATCGAGGGTATTCGAACCTCCGACTTCAAAGAGCTGGTTCGACAAGCGCCGTAGGCGCGCAGAACGCCGCGCAGCGGCGGCCCCGGAGGGGTGAGGGCCACAGGCCCGAATCATCCTTCCGGGCGCGCCATTTTCTCAAGTATCACCTGTATTGCTAATCGCGCAAAAGTAGAATCGAGGGTATTCGAACCTCCGACTTCAAAGAGCCGGTTCGACCAGCGCCGAAGGCGCGCAGAACGCCGCACAGCGGCGGCCCCGCAGGGGTGAGGGCACAGGCCCGAATCATCCTTCCGGGCGCACCATATCGATCAAGGGGTTAGCGCTTATTTAATGGCTAGCACTTTTTCATTTCCCGGCAGATTTCCGATAAATCCTTTACTTCGACCGACCACTGTCAGGGTGGGCGGCCTGGGTGATGCTACGATCAACGATCATTTCAGCGGTATTCAGCAGCTCTTGCAGTTCCGCTGCCGTGTAATGGGTCGTGATATCCCCGTTATGCTCCAGCAGGGCTTTGCGCGTCTCCAGCGGAACCCTGTTCCCCTGAGCTGATTCCAAGGCGACACTTCCGAGAACTCATTCAAAAAGCACTCGATCTACGTGAAAGGGGACTTAGCAGAGAATCAATGTCCTCTATCGGCAACGGCCGGTTAATCCAGTAGCCCTGGAAGCGTTTGCATCCGCAGCTTTTCAGTAGCTCGAATTGCTGTTCGTTGCTGACACCTTCTGCAACGACCTCAAGACCGAGATTTCTACCCATCTCGATGATGGTCCTCACCATGGTGAGATCACCTTCGTCAACCAGGATGTCCTGCACGAACGACCTGTCGATTTTTAATTGTGAGACATTGAAGCGTTTCAGATAACTCAATGAGGAATAACCGGTGCCAAAATCGTCAAGCGAGGTCTTGATGCCCATGCGATTGAGTTTTTCTATCTTTTCATTGGTGCTGGAAAAATTGATGATCAGGGTGCTCTCGGTCAATTCCAGGTAGAGTTGATTGCAATCAATGCCGTACCTGTCGATGCTCGATGCCAGGTTACTGATGAAATCGGTTTTTTTGAACTGTAGCGCACTGATATTGACAGACAGGGTTAGCGAACGGGTTGAGCTTTCCTGCTGCCAGCGCTGCAATTGGTGGATGCCCTCATTGATCACCCATTCGCCTATCGGGACGATCATACCGTTGAGCTCGATCAGGGGGAAAAGCTGGTCGGGGCCGATGATGCCTTTGTCCGGATGGTGCCATCTGAGCAATGCTTCAGCGCCGACCACATTGCGTTCGTGATCCACAATCAATTGGTAAAACAGGCGGAACTGATTCTGTGCCAGGGCATAGGCCAGTTCACGCTCAAGTTGGAGTCTACTTTTGAGTTCCTGCTGCATCTCCGGATTAAAAAAATGAACGCTGTTGCGGCCTGATTTCTTGGCTTCGTACATTGCGGTGTCAGCACGCTTGAGAATGTCTTCCGCGCGCGGGTATTCATCCCTGAACAAACAAACACCAATGCTGCAGGTGCTTGAGTAGCTGATGTTCTTAAGGTTCGACTCGGCGGACACCGAAACCAGTATTTTTTCGCAAATGATCAAGACACTGCTGTTGATTTCAGCTGAATCTTTCCCCATGTTTTCCAGTATGACCACGAATTCATCGCCACCGAGACGCGCCACTAAATCGACTTCCCGAAGGCAGGAAGTGATACGCGATGCGACTTCGATAAGCAGCAGGTCCCCGATATCATGCCCGTAACTGTCGTTGAGATTTTTGAAATGATCCAGATCGATAAACAGGAGGGCGGAATAGGTCAGTTGACGACGGCTATGGAGTATGGCCTGTTTCAAGTGGCTCATGAACAGGCGGCGATTGGGTAGACGGGTCAGTGGGTCATAAAAGGCCAGTTCTTCCACTTCCTTTTCGATCTGTTTACGATGCGTGATGTCGTCCTTTACCGCGATGTAGTTAGTGATCTGTCCCTGCGCATCCAGCACCGGAGTAATGGTCATGTACACATCGAACAGGCTGCCGTCTTTCTTGCGGTTGATTAGGTCACCCTGCCAGACCTGTCCTGAACTGATGGATTGCCACATATTCTCGTAAAAATCATTTTCCTGCCTGCCGGAAAAAATCAGTTGCTTCGGGTTATGCCCCAGTACTTCCTCCATGTTGTAGCCTGACATCTTGAGAAACGCCTGGTTGGCCCATTCAATCTCACCATCCGGATCGGTGATGAAGATGGCGTTGGCGGTGGCTTCCAGCGCAAGGTTCTGTTTGAGCAGTTTTTGTTCGATATGTTTGCGTTCGGTTACATCGACATGGGTGCCCACTAACCGTTTAGGCGACAGGGGGCGGCTGTTATCATCACAGGCGAGCGATGCCCTGGATAATATATTCACCCAGTGTCCGGCCTTATGCTGCATACGGAATTCCACTTCAAACTTGTCAATGTAACCGTCGAGATATCGCTGGACCTGTTTCAATGTGTCGCCTCTGTCATCGGGATGTACCAGTTGCTCCCACACCGTCAGGTCGTTTTCCTGCAGTTCATCGTCCCGATAGCCCAACATGCTTTTCCAGCGGGGGGAATAATAGACCTCGTCGGTTTCAAGATTCCAGTCCCAGAAGCCGTCGTTGGCCCCCTGTAGTGCAAAGAACAGGCGTTCTCTATTCAGATTCAGTTCACGCAACATATCTTTATGTTCGGTGACATCGATGATGGTTCCGACAATGCCTGTGACATCACTAATTTCAAGTTGCGGCGTTAGGGTCATTTCGACCGGGGTGCGTATATCGTTTTCTCCTATCAACTCAGACTCAAATGAAAAAATCTGCCCACTGCTTATAAGCAGCTGATGCACAATGGCATCGAATTCAGCGCGATCCGCTTCAGGTAGGAAATGAGACAATGGCAGATGAACAGCCGTATCGATGGAGGTGCCGGTGATGTTTTCCCAGGCCAGATTCAGGAAAGTCAACCGACCGTCCCGATCCAATTGGAAGACGATTTGTTTGAGATTACTGACCAGTTCCCTGTAGCGGCGTTCAGAAGTACGCAAACGTTCAAGCAGTTTCAGGTTCAGTTGGGCCTGTAACTCGTCGCTTGTGATCTGCTTTTTCACCGTAGATAGCGGTTTATAGCTGTTCGGTCAACTGTGATGAGGTGATGGCTTCGGCATACAGCGGAAATATCTCCTCACAATAAAATTCCTGCTCGAAACTGCTGCGTCCGGTGGTGCAGTCTTTCAGAATGGTGACTGAATAACCCTTGTCGAGCGCGGTGCGGGCGGTAGTATCAATACAGATTGATGTGACCGCACCGGCGAACACCACATCGGTGATGTCGTGTGATTGCAGCAATTGTTCCAGTGATGTATTAGAAAAGGCGTTCAGTCCGCGCTTGCCCGGAACCGTGATGATCCTGTCACTGAAGGCCCTGATTTCAGCCACGGTCTTGCAACCTGTCGTACCATGCTTGAACGCTCCTACATCCCTGATGGTTTTCAGGATGCCTACCGGCTGGGTAATTTCGGAATAATCGCTGGTAAATACAATAGGGGTGTTAATCAGCAGGACCGGTGTGTCTTTCAGGCGCTTTATGAGATTGACCGTGTTTTTCAGAGCGAGACCAGCCGCTCCTGAACTCTCAAGTGCTCCATGCAATGCTCCATCCTTGAGAAAATAATCATTCTGAAATCCAATGAGAATGATAGCTGTTTGATTGAAATCCATGGTCCCATCGAATTGGAAAAGTTATTGAATATGACCGATTTTAGCACAGATTCGACCAGCGCCGCAGGCGCGCAGAACGCCGCGTAGCGGCGGCTCCGTAGGGGTGAGGGCCATAGGCCCGAATCATCCTTGCGAGCGCGCCATCTTCTCAAGTATCGTCTGCTGTGCTAATTACGCCTGGAGCGGCATCGAGGTTATTCGAACCCCTGACTCGGAACAGATGATTGTCATGATGTATGCGAGAAACCCACTCACACTACAAATTGAGCAACGCCATCACGAAACGACCAATCAACATCGTGATTCTCTGCAATCGTGATCAGAACATTCGCCGGATCTATACCAGGATTTTTTGCTAGGTTTTCAACACATTTTTTGTAGAAGGCCTGTTTCGCCTTGTTTGAACGTCCCGCACGCATGATGAGAAACATCATCACCCGATCACCATCGCGTTCCTGAAATTGCAGACAATGCGGTTCCACTTCATGAACGATCTGATATCGATCATCGTCAGGAAAGTCCATCGTCTCAATAACCGCAGAATTCACACCGTCGGTAACGGCTTTAATATAGTCAGGTGACTTACCCTTGAGTATGGAAATGTTGACTAGCGGCATAGCAGATCCTCTTTTGTTGCTTGAACTGATTGCACATATACAAAGCAGTAAAGTATCGAACCGCCCGGCCGTACTCTTGTCTTGCCATGATCCCCCATCGCTTACAAGGAGCAAAGATCGATAGTCGATCTATGCGTACATCATTCAATCCCGATTGACTGGTACAGCCACAGCTTCGGTGTGTAACCTGCTGTGTTCTGGAATATATCGCGACACCAACGCAAACAGCCCTGTGGTTGCCAACATCAAGAGAGCGAAGAAAACATAGTAGTCCGCACCCTGCAGAAGTTCACTGCCTTCGATGACGAAATTGACCATGCTTGTAAAGAGGTTTCCCAAGGCGACGGACATCATGAAAAAGGCCATCACAAATGACTTCATCCGATTGGGCGCCTGAGTATATGAGAACTCCAGGCAGGTGATCGATACCATGACTTCGCCGCTGGTGAGCACCACATAAGCCAATAACTGCCAGGCGACGGTTGGGGTCTGCCCGATGTCGATCAGGTGCTGAGTCCATCCCGAGATTGCGAAGGCCGCAGCCGCGAGCAGCATGCCATAGCCGATCTTTCGCAGGGCCGTCAGGTGCCAGCGGCGTTGGATTGCCGGATAGATGAGATAGGAAAAGGTTGGTACCAGCAGCATCACCAGCAGGGGATTGGCCGCCTGGATCTGGGCCGGTAATATCTCCACGCCTAACAACGTTAGATCCATTGACTTGGCCTGGATTACCCAGGCTGAGCCGGTCTGGTCGAAAAGGGCCCAGAAGACGGCAACGAAGAGATAGAGTATCAATAGCCGAGCCAGGGTGAGCAATCCATCGCGGCTGAATGTCTCGCGGACAAATTCCCACCCACCAGGCGGGATGTGGACAAAGCGACGGCGGCCGGCCCAGAAGAGTATTGTGGCGATGACCATCAGTACACCGGGTACACCGAAGGCCCAGGCCGGTCCAACCTGCTGCAGCAGCCAGGGGGTGGCCAGGGTTGAGATGAATGCGCCCAGGTTGACGGCGAAGTAGAACCAGCCGAAGGCCCGCGGCAGAAGGTGTCCGTTGGTGCGGCCGAACTGATCCCCCACATGGGCGGATACGCAGGGCTTGATTCCACCGGAACCCAAGGCGATCAGCCCCAATCCGAGCAAGAGGCCGAGGCGGGTATGGTCCAGCGCCAGAGCAAAGTGGCCGAGACAGTAGACCAGGGAGAGCAGGATGATGGTGCGGTACTTGCCCAGCAGGCAATCGGAGATCAGAGCGCCCAGCAGGGGTGTGATATAGACCGCCGAGACGAATAGATGGAACCAGCCCTTCGCCTCCTCTTCGTTCATCGGCTCCGCAACGCCGCTACTGTTAAGCAGGTACTGGGTCATGAAGACGACCAGTATCGCCCGCATGCCATAGAAGCTGAATCGCTCAGCCGCTTCATTGCCGATGATGAAGGGGATGCCCGCCGGCATATTACGGGATGGCAATGGGGCGTGGAGATAGTCAGTCACGTATCCAAAGGTACTCTATGGTGGTTGCATCTGACCCATCATAACCAATTACCCGGATACTCGCCCAGGCACTCTGATACGAGAGATACCATTTATGGGCTCTGCCGCGGTGATTAAAACGAAAGCAGTCCTTTGACCCAATCGATGAAATCATAGATCCGGCCGACAAAGGTATCTTTGGGGCGATACCCTTTTGCTGGCGATTGGCAGGCACTTTTCTCGATGGCGTCCAGAAGCTGATTGAGTCGGCGTTGATGTATCCCGGTACGCTTCTGGATGGGGTCGTGAAGCATGCCGGAAAATGCCGCCACCAGGGCGATCGTCACCATCACCACCAGAACGGTTGCCATCACGATGCCAATCGGCGGACTTACCGGGAAGAGGGTGTAGTAGAAGCGTCCCAATGTCTCTCCGAGAAAGAAATCCGAAGCGGCCTGTTCCCCGGCGACTAGGTGGGCGACTGCAGCACCGGCTGAAAAGGAACCGGGTGTGAATTGATTCAACAGGATTAAACCCAGAATGGCCGCCAATGTGCCCGCGGTGATATCGCCGGCTACATTTCTTGTTTGCACATAGATCTGCAATGGCTCTTTGGCTGATTGGTGGAGAAGCTGCCGTAACCGTGTATCTGCTTCTTCATGGTGGCGGGATAACATGAGCAAGTCCGTATACAGGTGTGTGGTCAACGCCTGTTGAACCCTTGTGGGTAGTCCAAGATGGGTCTTCAACAGACCTCGGGCCAGGCGATGCGCTCCGAGCAGTTCGAATAGCATAGCGATCAGCCGGAGCAGAAAATTGGGAAAGCCCATCAGGAAGTTGAATGGTGCGACCAGGATGTCGCCTCCCAGGGCCAGTCTGTTTAACCGGAAGGCGCCTTGCAGGGAAAAGTGCCTGTTTACGAAGGTTGGAATTCGTTGTCTGCAGGCCTCAATGTGGTCAACCAGTTGCCCCCGACTAACCGGATCGGTGAGATAGGGCTGTTGAATATCATCTGGCATCGTTTGAGGAAAGATCGGTGGCGGGCGGCAATGAGAACAGGTGACATCATATCACCCCGGGGGAATATTGCCTGATCTGGGTCACATTATCCAAGTACTTCTGCTTCATGGTCTTTTTCCATATCAACCATCTAGCAAGGTAGCTACGGCGAACCTGGAGGCAGAGTGAACAACCCGGGTTAAAAAAGTGACAATTGGGATAGTGTCGGCCGGATGGGTGTGCCCCATCCGGCAGAGTCGACTTGCTTGGTTACTTTTCCGCCAGGCTGCCGCCCACAATCTTTTCACAGGTCCCTTTGAGTACCAGCATCCAGGCGTTGCCCTGGCTGTCTGTTGTGGAGCTGCCGGCACAGCTGGTGCCGGGGCCTGCCTTACAGTCGTTTTTACCCGCTTTGGCTACGCCGTAACACTTTTCCGTACCGGCAGAGGGCGCAGCATTCGCCGCCCCCATGGCCAATGCAGTTGAAATCGCTCCGGCCACGATGGCTGTCTTTGTAGTCTTGTTCATGGTTTCTCCTCAGATGGATATGTAATTGAATCAGTAGAATTCATCAGCCTGCTTGATGCATGACCTCAAGCAAGAATACGGACCAAGTCTGATCCTGGATTCACCTGAAGAGAAAAATTTTCAATGTTGAATGTGGTTATTGGTTTTTATTGGCCAGGTCGAATGGTAGGCGTCACTATCGCTGAAACGATTAAGCCTTTTCATATTCAGGATTACTAAGGAGACACAGATCGATGCTGTCCATGGCATCGTCCAGAGCGCGAATGCAGAGAATCAGATTTCCTGGTTCCTTCAATTTCAATAGGTTACAGCGATGAAAGATGGCGAGACTCTCTATGCGGCCTGATCCTCAAAATCTGTATGGTTGCAGGATGGGGTTGAACTGAATCCAACCCCGAACGGTTGCGGGATCATTTGGCAAGACGGGCGCCGATGATGCCGAATTTGGCCTTCGACAGTTGCGCTTTCGGGATATTCTTCACGCCCAGGTCGATGATTCGCTTTTTACCGGAAGGCAAAACCGGTTTGTAGACGCGTTTGAGTTTTCTGATCTGGCCATTGGCATCGCGGAAATGGATTGCAATGACGATACTTTTTACATCGCGGGGGGTTGGGTTGTATAACTCCGCTTTGACTCTTCCCTTGTTGTCCAGGCCGGTCCGGAGTTTGATGTAGTTTTGCGGATTCTCCGACAAATCGAGCGCCATCAAGGCGCTGTAGGCGGCCTTGCCCTCCGTGGTATCTTTCGAGGCGGCCTTGCGATAGTAGGATTTGGCGGATTTCAGGTTACCGGCCGCCTGAGCCAGATTGCCCAGGGAGTTGTAGGCATTTGCTGTCGGCAATAGTTGGATGCTCCTCTCCAGATCGAGCTTGGCGGCGTCGGCATTCTTCAGTTTTTCGTTCACCAGCCCCCGTTTGAGGTAGTAGTAGAAAAAGCCGTCATTCAATTTTATCGCTTTGTTATAGTGCTGCTTGGCAATCGCAGGGTGCTTTCTTTTCTCCTCAATATCCCCGAGCAGGGCATGAAAGTGGCCCTCCTTGGGTTCCAGGCGCAGGGCCTTGCCGACCAGTGTCCTGGCCTTTTTGAGGTTACCTTTTTGCAGTGCCTTGCGACCCTCTTCATAGGCCTCATAGGCCGGTTTTGTGCGCTTTATGTGGGCCGTTCTGGTCTTGAAACGATCCTTGCCGGCAATACCGCCTTTAGGAAGCTTGGCGGCTGTCTTGATATTGTTATCGACACGCTCCCTGGAGGGTGGATGGCTGGCGAAGAGTCCACTGAGCCAATCCTGGTTTTTACCTTCAGAGAGACGTACGAATGTACGTTGCAGTTCGATTGCCCCCTGGGGATCGTATCCCGCCTTCGACATATATTTCATGCCGTAGTAGTCGGATTCACGTTCTGCGTCCCGGCCATATTTCTTGGTGATCAATTGGCTCCCGAGACCGGCCCCCAACTGTGCAATTTGGGCATAGTCTTTTCCCTGGGTGCCGATCACAGTTGCCATTACCGCACCCTGAATCAACATCCCTCGGGACATGCTGCTGGCGGTATGCTTTGCCGCGGCATGGGTGATTTCATGCCCCAGCACGGCAGCCAGTTCCGCTTCGCTCCCCAATTCGGTCAATAGACCGCGGTTGATGGAGATCTTACCGCCGGGGAGTGCCCAGGCATTGGGAACCGAGTTATTCAAGACCTTGAATTCGTAGGGCAGCTTGCGATCACTGACAGCGGCCAGTTTTTGACCGATTTCGCTGACGTAGGCGGTCAGCTTCTTATCCACCACGTAGTCGCCCCCCTGGGATTGGCGTAGTGGCGCATAGTTCTTTCGGCCGATCTCCATCTCCTGTGCCTCGGAAACCAGGCTTAGTTCTTTCTTTCCGGTGACAGGGTTCACCGCACAGCCAGTGATCAGGGAAAGGGAGAGGGCGACAGGGATCAGTAACCTATTCATATCATATCTCGGTCTAAATCAGTTAAGTCATTCTCTGCTGCAATCCGAGCGGTTGTATAAGTCGCGGTGCGTTATAGACAACGTAAATTGACCCTACGATAGCTGGGCTCATGATGTCAATGTACCCGGCTCAAGTTGGATGAGAATCTATAGGTCTAGTCTATTGACCACGATCCGTTCATGATGTTCTGGTTCCTGTGCGGGCAATATCAATTCTGTTATGTGGCCTTTTTAAGTATATGAAATACATTATATTAGTTGAGGGGCAGGGAGGCGGATCAGAAGCGCTGGAGGGAGTGCGCTTTATTACATTGTTTTACATTCGTTGAGTGCCGTTTTTACTTCAATCCGCTGATACATGCAGATAGCCAAGGATGTATGATCTTTCAGAAAGGTAGATAGCGTATTGTTCAAGGGCATGTTACCGGGCAACGGCCAGCCTCTTTGGTTCCCCTTTTTATTGCTGGCTGATCGGCAACTTACCTTCCAGCGACTCGAGAAAGGCCACAATCTCTTCAACCTCAGTATCACTCAAGGCCTGATGGCTCTCTACCCTGAGTCGTTTACTGTTACTCAGCCATTGAATTGATCTGTCATCAGTGTCCCTATTGCTTATGGCTTTGTTCAACTGAACATGGGCCATGATGCGTACCGCCTCTTCCAGAGTGGAAACAGAACCATTGTGGAAATAGGGACCGGTTCGAGTGACATTGCATAGCGAAGGAATGCGCCAGACACCTCTGTCCGAGCCGTTATCCTTTGGTGCTGCTCCGAGATCATCGCTTAGACGATGCCGCTGCTCATACACCGTATTGGGAATGGTAGGGAATATCCTGTAGGGCGTGTCGTCACTGAACAGACTTGCTGCACTGAAATTCGGTCCGGAGTGGCAAAGGATGCAGCCGGTGGACTCGAACAGCGCCATACCGCGAATCTGCTTTTCAGTGAGTGCGCTCGAATCGCCCCTGGTAAACCGGTCATAGGGTGAGTCAGGCGTGATCAGGGTGCGCTCATAGCTGGCGATAGCCATTGCGATGGTGTCGATGGTGATCGCCGGCCGGGTTGGAAACGTTGAGCTGAACAACGCCTGATACTCTGGAATATTGCGTACTGTCTTTACCACATGATCCAGTGAGGGCATACCCATTTCGATCGGGTTGATCAGCGGGCCCTTTGCCTGCTCCTCAAGTGATGTGGCGCGCCCGTCCCAAAACAGTACTTTCTGGAAGGCCGCATTGAATACTGTGGGGGCGTTCCTGGTGCCCTGTTTACCGTCTATACCGATCGATGCGGTCAGTCCGTCCCCACCACCTTTGTCATCGGTGAGTTCATGACAGGATGCACATGAAAGCGAACCGTCTGCCGATAGCCGCGTATCGAAGAACAGCTTTTCGCCCAGCCTGATTTTTTCGGCAGTAGGCGGGTTGTCCTCAGGATATGGAGCTGAGGTGGGCAGTGCCTGCCAGGTATAGGGGGTTTTGAATATCCTTGAATCATAGCGTTGGTCGGTAGATGCAATGACCGATGCAAACTCATGCTCACGTTCGGGAAACAGCGACAACATAGGCCCGGGGAAGAGTGAGAAGATCACGATAAGCCCAATCTTCAGACTGAATGCGATGATACCGGTACCGAGGCCAATCCCAAGGAACCATTTTCGTCGCTGATTGGGTGTGAGTTCGCGAACCATGCTGATCAGCAGAAAAAAACCGGCTATGATTGCAATCAATCCAAATGCCAGAAGCTCAATTATTCCCGTATTCATCCTATCTCTTCAGTCCGCTAAATGTGGCAGATCTACATGCTGAAGGGGTTACTTGAAGCCAAGCTTTCTATACAGCACCAGTCCTGGACAGAGACCCGTAAGGCCGGCGAAGACCAGCATCCCGGCAGGCAGATAGAGGAACCAATGCACCTGATTCCAGCCGGACAATCCGATCCCGGCAAAGAGCAGTGCGGCGATGGTCAAAAACAGCATTCGCTGGGCACTCATCGTTGATCTCCATAGTGTTGAATTGTGTCGATGAAAAGCATAAGCTCGAGACGAATAATTGAGAAATTCTATTTATGAATACTATTTATTTGATATCCGAATAAATTAAGTTATGAATCTAAAGCAGCTTCAGTTTGCCGTGCACGTAGCCGAGACCCACTCGTTCAGTCGCGCTGCGGAGCTTTGCTTCGCCACTCAACCGACGTTGTCGAATGCCATCTCGCAACTTGAGGATGAATTGGGGGGGAGGTTGTTCAGTCGCACGACGCGTAGGGTTGATCTGACTCCCTTCGGCGAATATATGCTGCCGCGTATCAAGGATGTACTACTGAGTCTCGATGAATTGACCAAGGCGGCAGAGTCCTTCCACAATCCCACGCATAAGATTTTGCGCATTGGTTTTTCTCCCCTGGTCGACATGCAGAGGCTGGATCATGTGTTGGCGCCGTTTCGACAGGCAAATCCGGATATCACGATCTTCTTCAAGGAGTGTTTTATCGATGACCTTGCCGAGCGTCTGAACAGGGGACAGATCGATGTGCAGATCCTGCCGACGACAACTGAGAGTGAGAGAGAACATGCCTGCCTTTTCTACCGGGATTCTCTCCACTACCTGCCGGCGGCTGATGACATTCAAGTGGCGAATCATCTGTCATTCAAAATAACAGACCTGCCTGCCACTCCGATCATCCTTACAGGTGGCGGTTGCGGACTGAATGCTGCCTTGTCAACGTTACTCAAATCCCAGGGTGTTGAGTTGCATGCCTATGCGGGGCAGGCCCTGACCTATCAGGTGATCGAGGATTGGGTCTCATTGGGAATAGGCGCCGGTATTCTGCCGAAGGCCAAAATATCACCAGACAATATGGCCAACTTTCCGCTATTTATCGATAAAGATGAACCCGCCTGTTTCAGCTTTGAGTGGAGTTGGCAATCTGAAAGCACTGAGTCCGCGCATGTTCAATCGTTTATCGATTATATCCGGACGACAGTCCCCGCATTGGTTTCCGGTCAGGCCGAGACAGGCAGTCAGCAAAGTGTTGGCCAATCAATTTGAGAACGATTGGGATTGATTTAAAAACTGAATAAATTACATTCTTAAATACAATTTCTAATTTTATCGACATATACCTACCCTGAAACAGCGGCCGACAACCGAGTCGCTTTGCAAACAAATTTTGCCGTTAAGGAGTAGTGTTATGAAGACCCGTTTTCACCAGTTTGCCATTACCGCTGTTCTGCCACTTGCATTGGTGTGTGCTGCACCATCAGCAATCGCCGGCGACAATGATCCATCACAAGTCTCTCTCTATGAACGGCTGGGCGGTTATAACGCCATCAGTGCTGTGGTGAATGATGTGGTTGTGCAGATTGCAGCAGATGAAAAACTCGGGCGCTTTTGGGCGCATCGCGGTAGTGACGGGATTTCAAGGGAAAAACAGTTGATTGTGGATTTTATCGTCTCTAAGGCGGGTGGCCCGCTCTACTACAGAGGGCGGGAGATGAAACTTTCCCATGAGGGTATGAGGATAGATGAGAAGGATTGGGAGATCCTGATCACCGCACTGAAAAATACCCTGCACAAATTCAAGGTACCCGCCACAGAGAGTCGTGAAGTGTTGGATTTCTTTGCCGGCACAAAGAAAGACATTGTAGAGAAATCCTAGCATCGTCTGACAGGTTTTATCGACCTGTTGCCTACCGATGACGGATAACTCTCAGCGTGTGATCAGAGTGGCTTGACCTGTTAGATTGCTCGCTGAGAGTTTGGCGGAAAATCATTGTTTACCGGAGTAAAAAAATGCTATCCAGGAGCCTCTACTTACTGACCGTGCTTGCCATATTCTTTAACAGTTCCGCAAATGCCGACTCGCAGCATGGCAGTGCTGTTTATCAGTTTCGGTCGATCTCATTGGAAATGGCTTCCAAGGCGGCATGGGGCGCAATCAATGACTGCCGTAATCGAGGTTATTCTGTTGCGGCTGCAGTGGTGGATCGCGGTGGCAATATACAGGTTCAGCTACGAGACCGTTTTGCCGGTCCACATACTTCGGAGACCGCATATCGGAAGGCCTGGACAGCCAACAGCTTTCGCCAGTCAACTGCCGAACTGGCAGGCATGCTTGAGGAACGGCGCATTCCTGACCAAGTGGCTAACAATCCCGGTGTACTGCTTGTGGGTGGTGGCTTGACGATAGAGGCGGGTGGTGAATTTCTAGGTGGTATCGGTATCTCGGGCGCGCCACCGGGGAATTCCGAACGGGACAGCATTGACGGCGTTTGTGCCATGGCTGGACTCGAAACGGTACGTGATGCATTGGAGTTCGCTGATGAATAATCAGAGTAGTTACGCGATCGATGCAAGAGATATTCGATCAGGTTGCCTTTTGAACCAGTACTAAATGGTTCAATGGATGTGTTTGAGGAAATTGGTGCCGAGGAGAGGACTTGAACTACCATAAATCCTAAAATAATCAAAATAAAAATAATATGTTACACAATATTTGTATAACTGCGTTCCACTCGCGTTCCACAACCGTAAGTGCAAAATAATTCCCACACTATCAAACCGACAGCAACCAGTACACGCTATGCATTTATTGTTGATGTGTGTTGAAAATTGATCCAAATACGTCAATTTTTTGTATTTTCGTTTGCCCCAGATTTTGTGATCATTATTAATTTACAATTCAAGGTCTTATTATAACTCAAGTGGGTCAGTTATAAGTGCAGATACTGGGTCAAAACTGAACGCAAATCAACACTCATGCCATCGGAAATTCTGATATTCGCATTCATCTGCTGACTTTCATCATACCACCTACCTGGTCGGAGGAGATTGACTTGTGCTTGTAGGAGCATTTACTAAACTTGCAGGAAGAACTATAAAAAGGAGACGGCAAGATGCCAGCACGGATTCCGACCCCTGATCAGTCCCGCAAGTTGTCCGGAGAACGTAAAACCGTCGCGCAACGACGAGTCTTTTCCCCCGGAGAAGATCTACATTTGCGCTATTCTCAAGTCGCATTACCATTTTCTCCGGAACATGCTGGGTATTTAGCGATACACCTTGCCTCGCTCGATGCGGTTTCTTTTGGCGAATTCAAGGAGCTCGTGCAAAGGCTGGACAAAAACGCGCGCGATCACGGGTTTGAAGGGCTCACGGTCGCTTGTGTTTCGTTCGGACTTTGGCGGCACTGGCATGAGCAGGGAGATGTCGCTCTCGACCCAGAGTTGTTCGAGGGAGCCGAGGCGCTTGAGGCGGTGCTTTCACGAAATGATCCACCCTATGCCTTTGATGGTGGCGAGTTCTTCTTTCACGTCAAGGCGACGACGCGGGAGGAATGTGAAACCATCATACGCGTCGTTCTTTATGCCCTGCGTGATAAGGTGAATATCGAGAAATCGGTCTGTACGATCGGTGATTCGATCCATGGTGGTCGAATATATGGCGGACGCATGTTACATGGCCTGATCTCTTCGGTGGAACCGGTCGGCTTTTCCGCTCGCGCCATCATTGGCCATGAATTCCCTTCACACCGTGGCGGTTGTTTTGCCGTGACTCAGCAATTTATCCACGACTGGCAGCAATTGTCAGGTATGGCGGACAATCAGATGGAAAATCTGATTGGCCGTGATCACAATGGAAATATCATTACTAATGACGATTCAGCCGCTCATGTAAAGATGGTTCGCGTCAATGATGAAGACGGTCTCAACTATCGCCATATCTCCCAAAGTCAACCGTTCCGGGCCCGCTCACGGATTGTCCGGGACGAAAAAATTTATGTGATCGAGGACAAGCCCCGCCGTCCGGAAATTGGACCGGGCAAGGAAGAAGGTGTCTATCAAGTCTCCTACACAAAGACCATCGCGGCGCTGACCCGAGTGTTGGAGAATATGATCGGCTCCGATCCCGGCTATATTAAATGTCGTCATTTGAATTTCTCCCATGCTGATTCGGGATCGTACTGGTATGTCCCTAGCGCGGTGGAACTGGGCCTGGAGGCCCCTCACGATGAACTCACCGTGCCCATGAATGAGTTCTTCGATATCCGTTCGTCCAATGGGTTTATGTTTTATAACGCAAAGGATTATCTGCATCATGTGGGAAATCGTGCCCCTCAAGCGGCGACGCTATCACCGCAGCCCTCTGATCGCGTGGTGGAGCTCTTGGGCAATACGTTTTCCCGCTGGCACGATACCTGGTATCGACGTCGCCCGGCCCCGGAGTTAGGGCACTTGAAGAAATGGTTACGGTCCGGTGATGGGGATTTAAATCAACTTAGCTTAGCCGAACGTAAAGGGCTAGCGACCAAACGCACCTTGGAACTTCTGTCTAGCAGCGGACTGGGTAATGAATTCGATACCTTTCGAATTCACCCATCGGAGTTGATTGTGGGCGTTGTCCCCGAATTTACTCTGGGGAGCGGCTTCGAAGCCATGGATTACATGAATGAGGCCGAGAGGGAGAACGCTTTTGTTCTTAGGCTTAATGAGGCCGGAGCCGCGGGACATAACGTACCTAACTACGCTCGGGCGGTCTCAGTGGGTATCGGTACCTTGACAGACGAGATAAGGCAAAGAAGGGACGAGGCTACAAGCGAGGAATCGAGAGCATTTTACGCCTCTGCGTTACTTGCTTATGAGGGAGTGACCTCTTATCTAAAGAACTATGCCGAATTGGCGAGGAAGCGGTCCAGTGAAATATCTTCATCTCGTGCCGAAGAAAGGGAAAATCTTCTAGCGATTGCGGAGCGATTCGAGAGGTTGGGTAAAGATCGTCCCACCTCGTTTGTCGATGCAGCGCAACTGGTATTTTCTCTCCACTGTTGCATGCATATATCAGGAGAATCCGTCTCTATCGGTCGATTAGATCAAATACTCAATCCGTTCTACGAGTCGGACTTGTCCGCGGATGAGATTACGCAGGCGCAAGCGCAGGAGATCATCGATTGTTTCTGGCTCAAGATGAATGAAAAAGTCTTGCTCAATCACCGCCATTTCAATGACCGTCTATCCCGGGGTTCAGGCGCCATTCCCTATGAGGGAGGCGATTTTCCCCAAGGCGCCGCATTGAACCAATGGGTTCAACAAGTCACCGTCGGAGGTTCCAAGGCAAACGATTCCGAGGTACCCGAGGATGCCAGCAATGAGGTCACTCGGATGTGCTTGCGGGCCGCGCGAAGGTTGCCGCTGAATGCGCCTTGTCTGTCCCTAAAGGTCAGTTCTCGCACACCTCAGTGGGTTTTTGACGAGGCTGCCAAGGTTGTCCTTTCCGGAGGCGGTCATCCGTTTCTGATCAATGACGATAAGATTACGGGCGGCTTAATGGAAAGCGGGCATAGAAGCGGCGGTGAAGGTGAAATGGAGTTGGCCGATGCTCGTGATATGGTTTGCGACGGATGTTTCGAGTCGCTGGTCGCCGGTAAGAACGAGTTCGCCTTTTCCTATGTGCCGGTACCGGATGCCATAGAAATGGCCTTGAACCGAGGTCGCACCTATGCCGCGGCGGGACCCGTGCATATTACCGGATTGAAAGCGTCGTTTCGTTCGCCGCCGGCGAAAGAGATCAAGGATTTTGATACGTTCTATGACATCTTTTTAGATCATTACCGTTTCAAGTTGATCGATTTCTTCTCGGGCATGCTGGTTCGCTACGGTAATCTGAATGCCGTCTGTCCAAGCCCGTTGTTATCTCCGTTGATAGACGGTTGTTTGGAAAGCGGGCGGGACTTGACCGCCGGTGGGGCTAGGTACAAATTAGTCGCGCCCTTGATGAACGGAATGGCTTGCGCTATCGATTCCCTTTGGGCAATCCGAAGCTTGGTTTATAGCGAGGAAGCGGTGTTGACGCTTGATGAGTTGGTACACGGATTGATCTGCGATTGGGGGCACGATATGAAGGAGCCGTTTTATCCCGCCTCGTTGGGTGAGGATCGGATCGCGGTTCAAGCGGAGCGTTTCAAACAATTGCGCTTGTATGCGCTGTCTCTTCCGAAGTTCGGTTTGGGTCATGACGAGATAGATGACTTTGGTCGCCGGGTCGTGAACGATCTGGTAGATCTGGTGTATGACGTCTTTTCTCAACCAGAAGGACCGGTGAGAGAGGGTATTGAGCGCCTAACTGCCGAGTATTCCATGGAAGGACGTCCATTTAGTTGGGTTATTACCCCGGGTATAGCCACCTTCGAAGATTATGCCGGTGTGGGGGCTTTTCTGGGTGCTTCCGCGGACGGACGTTGTAACCGCCAGACGGTTGCGTCCGATTTCAGTCCTTCTCCGACACCACCCGATTTACCAGTGGCCGATACCACCCGAGCGTCGGCCGCCTCGTTGAGAGCCTGGGCGCCCGGTACCTCGGACAGCGTGGACCCAATCGGCGTGGGTTTGTCCAATGGAGCACCGGTGGATATCAACATTCTGGAAAATTTCCCCTTGGATGAATTGACCGAACTGATTAAAGGGTTTGCTGAAGGAAGCCTGGGGCCGAATATGATGTCGATTTCCTGTGCCGACAGGAACACGCTTTCGGAGGCCCAGAACATGCCGGAACGATATGACTTAGTACGAATGCGTATGGGCGGGTGGAGTGAGTTTTTTGTAGCGATGTTTCCACACCATCAAGAACAACATAAGCGTCGACCGATTTTTGTCCCGGATTAGATCTCGGGGGCAATTCGGAAATAGGAACGATCATAACTCGGGGGAACGAAGGATGCGGGCTTTTAAGTCGAATAAGAATATTTCGGTGTATGCGATTGCCGGTACCCATGTAGTCTTATTGGGGATCAATGCCTCTGATGAGGCGCGTCGGGGTCTGTTGGGTTTCACCATAGAGAAAAAGGGGGCAACCGGTGATTTCAAGCCGTTAAGAGGCGGTTCCCGCGCGTTCGAAAACTATGATGTAGAAAAATTCCCTGATTCGCGTACGGCCCCAATTCAATCCATGATGTGGTCGGATTACACGGTGAGTCCGGACAAGAGTTACACCTTTAAATTGACACCAGTCTATGGGACGCCGGAACAGCTCCAACCGGGCGGTTCGATACAGGTCAGCGTAAAGACCGAGCGACCGGACGATGGAAAACACGGTGTCTTCTTTAACCGGGGCGTTGCCGGAAGCCAAGCCTATTCCCGGAGGTTCGGAAAGCACCTGAAATACTATCCCACCGAGTCCGGCTACGGTAGTCGGCGCAAGCTAGTCGCAAAGCCCTATATAAAACCGGAAGACGTACCCGAGCGTAAGGCCTACAAGTGGCTGTCACGAGGCCTGGAGGAAGGCATGCTGGCTTTCATCCGCCAGGCAAAGGGGGAGGGCTGGAGCCTTCGCGCAGCGGTTTATGAATTTACATGGATGCCTGTTTTACAGGAATTTGCCGATGCGATCGATCGCGGTGTCGATGTGAAAATCGTGCATCACGCCAAGCGGAAGAGCGAGTATATCCTGAAATACGACCGTACCGCGGGGGTTACTACGGTCAGTACCTGGGCGGACGGTTCGAAAGAGGAAGCGGTATTCGAAAACCGTTACGGCCTCAAGGAAAAGCGCCCGGATGATCAGGCTCAGGCTGCGATCAATGCGGTCAGGCAACTCGGCGTGCGTAATCGGAACCGTTACGATGTGCTATCGGATATTTTGATTGCGCGCACGAATACACAGATTTCCCATAACAAATTTATTATCCTTTTGAAGGACGATGTCCCTCAACAGATCTGGACAGGATCAACGAATTTCACCGATGGCGGGATTTTCGGTCAATCCAATGTCGGTCATGTGGTACGCGATCCGGACGTGGCGGCTCGGTACATGGAGTATTGGACCGAGCTCTCGGGTGACCCGAGTTCGACGGCGTCAAAGAAGAAAGTTACCGAACTTGCCCCTGATATCGTCGGTGAGGCACCTAAAGGCATTACACCTATTTTCAGCCCTCGGCAAAAGATCGATATGCTCGATTGGTATGCGGACAGAGTGGAAGCTGCGGCGAACTCAGTCTTTTTTACCGCTGCATTCTCCGTCGCGGACCAAATACTGGAGATCGTGCGGAAACGTAAGAAAACAGTCGGGGATTCGCCTTATCTGAGGTATTTGCTGTTAGAAGGACGTGGCGGACTTATGGCGGATAAGGTTCCCATAATCGAGAAATGCGATCAGAACCGCCTCGCATGGGGTGATGTTTTGAAATCCCGACCCGACTTGAACGAGAAAAGTATGTTGATCGAGACGTTGGCGGGACTGAATGATCACGTCAATTTTCTGCATACGAAATACATGTTGATCGATCCGCTTTCGGACGATCCGTTGGTTATCTCGGGTTCGGCGAACTTTAGCAAGGCATCTACGGTTTCCAATGACGAAAACATGCTGGTAATTCGAGGAAACACACGAATCGCTGATATCTTCTTAGGCGAGTTCATGCGTCTGTTCAATCATTTTCACAGTCGCAATAAACGCAATTCGCTTAGCGACGAGGAGTTCAAGTCGGTAATCTACCTAACTCCCGATGATCGCTGGGCCGATCGCTATTACAAGCCTGGCACCCAGGAGTACAACGAGAGGCGATTATTTGCCGGACCGGGCTGGGATCTTTAGGTGAGCTGAAATGGACTTTACCGCTATCCGCCAGGAATCCCGTGAAGGAGTTCTTTCCGCCGATGTCGTGTCTGGATTGCAGGAAGGCTCGGCGCAGGAGATCGAACACCTGATGCTTGGGCTGATTCCGGTGGCTGCCGAGCGGTCCATGCCAAACCTGTCGGGATACAAGGTCGGTGCAGTAGGACAAGGCGAATCCGGCTGTTTCTATTTCGGCGCTAATTTCGAAATGCTGGGTGGGCCTTTGGCGTTTACCGTTCATGCCGAGCAGTCGGTTGTGATGAATGCCCTTAAGCATCATGAGACCGGACTGAAACACCTTGCGATATCGGCTGCTCCCTGCGGTGTATGCAGGCAGTTTCTGTATGAACTCGCCGATGCGGCGGATCTGAGTATCGTTCTGGCCGATAAGGAACCCTTAAGGCTTCTCGATGTGCTCCCCGGCGCGTTCGGACCGGCGGATCTAGGCCTGGTGGGAGGCTTGATGAAGAGTGAGCTCATCAGCCTCGCACCTCTGGAAGACAATGAGAATGGACTCGTCAAGGAAGCATATACCGCGGCAATGCATTCCTACGCACCTTATACCGGCAGTGCGGCAGGAATTGCTCTGCGATTGGTGGATGACTCCGTTCATTTCGGCTATACGATAGAGAATGCCGCCTTCAATCCGGCGCTTTTTCCCTTGCAGTTCGCACTTAGTATGATGGCTTTGTCCAGCCATGATCCTAGCGATATAAAAGATGTGGTGCAGGTGGAAGTCGATGGGAGTGCGGTCTCCTATGTACCGTTCACCGAAGAACTGCTAGGCAGGATGGCACCGGAATGTAGCTTTAAGAACTTGGTGATCTCCCGAACAGCTTAGAGTTGTATGTTAAAAAAGGGGAAGGATATGGTGACGGAAAAGAAACCACTCAGTTTTTATTTCTTCGATGTTGACGACAATATCGTCTTTTTATCCACGCCGATTTACGTTTTGAATGTCGAAACGGGTAAGGAAAAGAAAGTCAGCACCGGGGAGTTTGCGCGAATTCATCCGTTTCTGGAACAGCCCGGACGTTGGGAAGATTTTAGAGTGTATGAAAAAACGTTCAGGGAGTTTCGGGACATCCCGGCCGCAGAGTTGGAGGACGGCCAAGAACAATACTTCGTGCGCGATATCAAAAAGCAGATCTCGGACCGTTCTAATAGTTGGCAGGCCCCCTCGTGGAACTTGTTTGTACATGCCTGCAACGCGCAACGTCCTCTTTCGTTTGTCACCGCGCGGGGTCATCATCCTGACACCATTAAGGCCGGCGTAGAAGCGATACAGCAGGCAGGTTTTATAGAGAAGACACCGAATTATTTATCCGTCTTCCCAGTGGGTAATGATGAAGTCAGAAAACAGGAACTGGATGACCCGAATTTGATGAAAACCACCCCGCGCCTCAAGAAGACGGCCATCATCAAATCGATTGAGAAGGCGATCGAAGAATATGGCGACGAGTACGAGGTTCAATTCGGTATGTCTGATGATGATCCCGCCAACGTTAATCTGATTATCTCAGCGATGAGGGATTGTAAGCTCAAGTATCCAGAGCGCCGTTTTTTTGTAATAAATACTCATTATGCGCCAGGTGACAGTATTGATCAACGAGTCAAGCTGGAAGTATTCGAATACGATCAAAGGGTTGATTAGGTGCTGAATAGTTGAGCAGCAGCAGGAGCAATGCACTATTTGTAGATGACGTTGAGATTTTGGGGCGATAAGTATTGATTCGTCGACTGTTCGCTGTAACGCATTTGTTTCGAGTCCGTACCGTTACGGCTATACAGGAGTGATGGACCGGTATTTCTTCGTTGCTTACATGGTCACATAAGAAACTTATTTAGAGTAGCTACGGTATCTAGGAACGAATGAACGGCGCGTACGTTGGGGAAATTGCAACTGAACCAAGCAACTCGGTCTTTTTCTCGTAAAAGAGCCCTGATTCAGGATGGTGTGCATGTCTGTAAATGACCCAGCGGCTAACAGAATCGCCGTCGGCCTGCTGCTTACTATGGCATATCCTACTGGTGTTCAAGCATGTTTTACCGGAAGGCATTGTAGCAGGGCTTCGAATTGGATGTATTTATGCAGAACTGGTTTCAGTTATTGGCACTAGGCGACGCCACTTAATGAGGAGAGATAAATGTTGTCGTATAAAGATAGCGTACCACTCAATGCCCTCTTTAGAAGAAATCCAAAACTCGCGGACGAGATCCGTCAGCTTGCAAGCAAAGGAGAATTGCCGGGGATTTCTACATTGGACGTGACAAAAGATGCGATCGAGAAGTTTCTTGATCCTTCGGCGACAGCCACTGCGGCGCGCATGACTGGTTTAGAGGGTGCTCATATTCTCCCGGCTCCATTCGGTAGACAGGAAGCAGCGTTAGAAGCAATAGTATTGAGTGTCGGTCGACCACCGTTCTTGGTGAAGAACGGCACTTATATAGTGCCTTCAGATGTCACAGATGAGGTCAAAAGGACCGTTAGTGGATTCAAAAAGGACAAGATCAACTTTGTTATCGCTCGGTCTGCCCGTGTAGAACTCGTAGATGTTCCTCGCGTCCCGTATGTCGGCACTGGATGGATCGTGAAGAAACCAGCTGAAGATAGGGCGATTATTGTGACAAACCGGCATGTCGCCGCGGAGTTTGCTGTATCTGGAAGTGGGGGAGGCTACCGTTTTCGCACAGCGCCGAATTACCGGCCGTACGAAACACGCATCGATTTCAAAGAGGAATACGGTGCGGTGGGGGCGATTGAGGCGCCGGTGATTAAGGTCTTGTTCATTGCCGGGCCACGAGACCCTGATATCGCGTTGCTGGAAGCGCATGGTGATGTTCTGGCTGATCTGACTACGATTGAATTGTCGGATAAGAAGCCAGAGGTTGATATGGATATTGGGGTTGTGGGTTATCCCGCCTATGACAGCCGCAACGATCCTGATGACGTGGCACGCTATTTTGGTGATATTTTTGACGTAAAACGTTTTTCCTTTGGCGAGATCAATAGCGTTTCTGCTCAATACCCCGAATTTACGCATGATGCTACAACCCTTGGCGGTAATTCTGGGTCTTGTGTCTTTGACCGCGATAGCGGCGAGGCCGTGGGGCTCCATTTTGCCGGTGATTACAGGGTCGGCAACTATGCCGTTCCTGCCGTGGAAATACGGAAAGCGTTAGATGGAATGACATCTAGCGTTGTTGTGTCAAAACCCGGTGCGGTACCCATTGAGGCACGCGGTGATGGAAGGAGCCCCGTGAGCAGCTTTAAGGGGCGCGACGGTTATAGATCGCGTTTTCTTGGACGTGGTTACAGCGTGGCGATGCCAAGGCTGGGAGACTGGAAGAACGATATTACCGAGGTGGTCGACGCGGATACCGGTGGCACTGCGAAGGAACTGAAGTATCGTCATTTTTCAGTAATTATGAGCGAAAGTCGTAAACTGCCGTTGATCACTGCGGTTAATATTGACGGATCGCGCTCCAAGAGATTGGGGCGTTCCAGCAAGTGGTACATCGACGAACGCCTGTCGCCTTCGTTTCAGGTGGACAATGCTGCGTATTACAAGAATCCTCTTGATCGAGGCCATATGGTTCGCCGAGAAGACCCGGTATGGGGCACGATGGAGCAGGCCTCGGAGGCTAACATCGATACATTTCATTACACTAATTGCGCGCCTCAGCACGAGGGTCTGAATCAACGTGACTGGGTCGCACTCGAAGACTACATCCTTGGAAGTGCTCGAGCGCATCGGCTGCGTGTCAGTGTGTTCACGGGGCCGGTATTCAAGGATGATGATGTTCTGTACCGTGAGATGGTCCGTTTGCCACGGTCATTCTGGAAGATCGCTGTACTCGTTGATACCAGTACAATGAAGCTTTCGGCAACAGGTTACATACTATGCCAGGGAGAGTTAATAAGGAACATCACAGAAGCGTTCGTGTTTGGGGATTTTCGTACTTACCAGGTTCCGCTGTCACTGATAGCGCAGGAGACCCAGCTTGACTTAGAACACTTGATCGCTTTTGATCCGCTCGATTCTTATCGTCACCGTGAAGGATTGGAAGGTACTGTGGATCGATTGTTTGTCCCAATCTCGTCGAGTGAAGATATTATGTTGGACTAAAATGCACCCCGATATCAGACAGTTAAGGAGGGAGCTATGATTACCGCGGAGACAATTGCAAAAGCCATGGAAGTTGGTAGAAAACAGGCCGACAAAGTGATCCGGTTTCGGGATGAGGCTTTGGAAACCAGGGCGAGAGCCGTCCGGTCTTCGCTGGAGGCTGCGGTGCCGCGAGCAGTCGTTCAGGTCGAAGACGAACGAGTTGCGAGATTGGGCCCCGAGGGCGTGGATATCCTGGTGGCAGAAGGTGACTCCTGGTTCGATTATCCAATGAACGACATCTTACGGATCTTGGAGGATGATCACGGGTATGACGTTGAATCGGTGGCGCACAAAGGTGATCGGGTAGAAGAGATGGCCTACGCCGACGGGCAACTGGAACAATTTACCCGGCGGATTGAAAAACTGCTGAGACGCGGAACCACTCCCCGCGCTATCCTACTGTCTGGGGGTGGAAACGACGTGGCGGGTAAGGAATTCGGGATGTTGGTCAATCATGCCACATCTGCGATTGCCGGCCTTAACGATTCAATCGTGGACGGCGTGATCGATGAGAGGGCCAAATTGGCATTCGTCACGATCATCACCAATGTAACGAGTATCTGCCAACAACGCATCGGGCGCATGCTGCCGATTGTCGTGCATGGTTACGACTACCCAGTTCCGGATGGGCGAGGATTTCTCGGGGGCTGGTGGTTTCTGCCGGGGCCTTGGCTGGAGCCGGGTTTCCGGGAAAAGGGTTTCGAAACGCTGGAAAAACGGATCGAACTCGCCAGGGAACTCATCGATCGATTCAACAAGATGCTTTCGGATGTCACCTCGTTGGCTGAGTTTGACCATGTGCACTACGTCGATCTGCGGGGTACGCTTTCCACAGCGGCTGATTACAAGGAGGATTGGGCGAACGAACTGCATCCGACGGGCGAAGGCTTCCAAAAAGTCTCAACGAAGATTGCGGAGGTTATAGCAGCTTTGCCGTAACTGAGCTTTGCGTAGCGAAATGGCAACACGTACATTTCGGCTATGGTTCGCTATCATGAGTGTAAACGGCCCAGAGGTTACTGCTGCGCCTCATACGATATCGATACATTGTTCTAATGCTAACAAGCATTCAATGACTGACGCAATTAGCGCCCTGGATGGAGTTTAAAGGAGGTCTCACCGAACTACCCTGTATATACCCACTTATCGCGAAAAAGCATGTCATCTCCAGTTCGGGATAGGCGCCTGGAACAAAAATATGTGTTTCAATCGGAGGAAAGCATGAAGAGCACCTTAAGAAGTCTTCTGGCTGATAAAGCCGTTATGGATGAGCTAAGGGGGGATATCACTACGATGCAATCAATGACCGAATCAATCTCGGATGAGTCCGGTCAGACCTTGGACGCTTTGCTGGAACAGGGCGAGGCCGCCATTTCACCCCTACACGAGTACACGAACCTCGAAGCAATCATTCTACTTCGGGGACGTCCTGTACTCCTGATTCAAAAGAAGAAATGGGAAGAGCCACCGCTCCAGGAGATCAGAAAGTGGCTGGGAGACGCGGAAGATCCGGAAAATGAACTCGTTCGGAGAATTCCCAGCGTCGGCCGAATAGAAGTTATAGGCCACAGTTCCGACTACATCGGAACCGGCTGGATGTTGGCGGAGGACGTGCTCGTAACAAACCGACATGTGGTCCGGGAGTTTGGGCTACGAAAAGGAGGCGGTTTCGATTTCCGGATTAATCCTGAGGGCGATCGATATAGTGCGCGTGTGGATTTTCTTCGCGAGTATAACCGGAGCAATATTGCGCAAGTCGGAATCGAAGAAATTCTTTTCATCGAAGATAATAGTGACGTGCGCCCGGACATGGCATTGTTACGCCTTAGTCGAGGTGACGGAAAGTTGCCTGCCCCGATAGAGCTTGACGATTCTCCTCTGACGCTGGGTCCTGATGACAAGCCCAAGCTGGCAGTAATCGGCTATCCGGCGGAGGATGGCCGCAATGACGCATTTGCGATGCGGAACATTTTCAAAGGTATTTATCGGGTCAAACGTCTAAGCCCTGGGCGCGTTATGAGCGTATCTCCGAACGGCAAAGTCCTTGAACACGATTGCACAACCCTGGGAGGAAATTCCGGATCACCGGTCATCAACCTCGAATCCGGGAAAGCCTGTGGCCTCCACTATGCGGGCACCTATCGTGAACGCAACCTTGCAGTGACCGCGCCGTGGCTGAAGTCAAGGCTGCGGGAAATTGCCCCTGGACGGACCTTTATTCTGAAAACGCCTAGCGGCACAGTCGCGGAAATCGAAAGCGACGAGGAACGTGTGCGTCCTCCAGAGGATCTCGCTGGGCGCAAAGGATACCATAGCGATTTCCTGGGGGAGGGGTTTGATCTTGAAGTCCCGCTTCCGCAGGTCTCCGACGAAGAACTACGGGCCAAGATTGCTCCTGTCGTCGGTCAGGATGACGGGCTTCTTCATTACACCCATTTCTCTATCCTAATGCGTAAGGACCGGCGCATGCCGTTCTTCACTGCGTGCAATATCGATGGACAGAAGCTCTTCAACTTTCCGCGCGGATGGGACAAGTGGTCGCTTGACGGTCGGCTGAAAGAGGAATATCAGAATGGGGAGGATCTCTATAGGCGCAACAAGCTCGACCGCGGACATCTGGTGCGGAGACTCGATCCAGTCTGGGGGGACAAGCGCGCCGAGGCTAAACAGGCTGAACAAGATACTTTCGTTTTCACTAATTGTATGCCGCAGCATTCCCAGCTCAATCAACGGGACTGGTTGCGCCTTGAGGATTATGTGCTGGGGAACGCGGATACGCGAGACTTTAAGGTTTCTGTATTTACGGGCCCCGTCATGGCAGACAACGATATCGACTATCGAGGAGCGAAGATTCCCAGGGAATACTGGAAAGTGACCGTGATGGTGAATCGTCAGACCGAACAGCTTTCGGCCACGGGTTACTTGTTGAGCCAGGGAGATTTTTTGCGGGACATCGAGTTCGTGTATGGGGAATTCCGGACCTATCAGGTTGCACTGGCCGAGATCGAGAAGAAGACAGGACTCGTCTTTGACCTGAGTCTCTATGACCCCCTGGGGGCTGTAGAAGGCTCGCCATACCGAGAGTTGACCCTGCTAGGAGACATAGTCCTTTAAAAAAAGAGAGTAGGGATTTCGATACTGATGTTTTCTCGCGTCTTAACCTATTTGCACAGCTTGGCCAATCGGCTAGGGGTTAGTCGCGGCCGAGACGAACCCGTGAAAGCCGAGTCCTGGGTTTGGTATATCGAGGCAAGGCCTTTCAACGAGGTGGGGGACGAACCGGGAGAAGCTCCGGAAGGTGCGCCTGTTATGGGCTCAGGTGTGGCGGTGCGCCTGGAGCGGCTGGAACGGAGAACAGAGCCTAAAGGCGAACAGTGGATTCCGAAGAGTCCACCTGAGATACGAAAATATCTGCTCACTTGTGCTCACGTGGTGCGCGGATTTGAAACTGGACCGGAGGGGACTAAGTGGGCTCCACTACTCGGTGAGATTTTGTGTTGGCGTCCGGGGAGTGATTATCTGCACTGGCAGGCTGAGAAACATCGCCGGCTAAGCGGTCAGGCGGACGCGATCGGCGCCCATCGGGCAGCAGTCAAGCTAGCACCCATCGAATCTCCCGGGGCGGTAGAATCGGAAGATGCGAGCGTTCTTAATGATTGGGTTCTTCTTGAAATCGAGGACGGGCCCAATGGCGACTTTGGGAAGATGCCGTCGGTCGATCGGTGGCGATCTATCGATGATGAAGAAAGCGGTCTCTCGATCATCGGTTATCCGGGGGGCGGGATTACCTGGGGCCACAATCAAGAAGTGATTCCGCATCGTTCTTCGGGATTTGCGGTCAAACGACTAGGAGCCGGTGAACTATCGTTGAGTGGCGTTGAATCGGAGCCAGGGATGAGCGGCGGAGGTGTTTTCGATCACGATAATGCCTTGGTCGCTATCCATAGAGCCGTAACTAAGAATGCTTTAGAGACCCACGTGGTTTCTGTAGCAGAAATTCAGCGTTGGCTGGAGGAACGTGGCTTGAGGCCTGCACCAATGCTACCTAGGAAACGATCGTGGATCGGCCACTTGGGTAGTTTGATACGGGGCAGACCGTTTAAATTTTTTATTCTACTCTTAGCCTTGGTGGCAGTAATTTGTTGGTGGTTCTGCCTTCCTAATGTGCAAGTGTCATATTGTTTAAAAGTGACGGGTGGCGAGGATCCCCCTGAAGCTCCCAGAGGAACCGTGCTCTTTAAGCCGGTGGCCGGATTAAAGTTGGAAGTTGTCCCGGATGGCTGGAGACTGCCGAGCCCTATTTCCGCTACAACTGACTCTGAGGGGAAGGTTTGTTTTTCGGTTGATCTGTCGGAGGAACTACGCCGCCGGGACGAACTCCGTTTCAATATTCGCTCTCTGAACACGCCTGAGCCATTGGCTCCGTTGTCTCCGCTCTTTCTGCACCCGTTCGGTATTACCCAGCAGGGATGGAAAAAAGAAGGGGATTATGACGATTTTGCGCGGTTCATAGGACGTGATGGCGAGTCCGAGTTTCGATCGGCGCAAGTCTGGAGTCAGAAAACACGGTTTTCCGTAGATATCAGTAGTCAGATTTCTGCAGATGACAATGTGTCTGATCAACCTATTGACGATCAAATCGCTCTAGCCTCGGCGAAACTCAAACTTTCCCCCGAGCAAACCAATGAAAGACTTAGCGCTTGGGCTAATGTTTTAATGGAAAAGCGTCCAGTGATCCCAAGCTCAGGAATTACCGATCCTGATTCAGTCTCCATCCAATCGGTGGCAGGGTCGGTTGGCGCGGTGGTTCAGTCAAGGGGTTTCAGTACGGGTTTTGCTATCTCTCCCTTTGCGATTCTTACAATGGGATGCCAGGATTCATCGGGCGCTGAGGAACGCTGGATCACGTTTAGTGAGAAAGAAAGTGAGAGTTTCCGGCGAGTTAAACTTGGACGTCTCTTGTGGCGGGGAGATTCGAACAAAAAGCCGATTTGCATGTTTGAAGCTCAAGGAGAACTACCGTCCCCGCCGAAACTGGGTCGGATTCGGGCTGAGGATGTCACGACTGGACGAAAGGTCTATGTCATCGGATACCCCAAAGCGAGTTCTGGAAGTCCCTCGGAGCTAAATTCGATTTTTCCGTTGGGTCAACGTAGCGTTATGTTCGGTGAGACTTTGAATCCTGGAGAGGATGAACCGGATATAATTTGGCACGACGCGACGACTACCGTTGGTACAGGAGGAGGACCTTTGGTCGATCATGGGTCGAACGAAGTAATCGGTATCCATCTAGGCGGTGCATTCGTAGGTGGGATTCACAAAGAGAATTTTGCTATCTCTATGGATTCATTACTTGCTGATGAGGATTTTCGAAAGGCGGCCTTCAGGTCCGAAACGGAACCGTCTGTCGTCAATCTGGCGCCAGAGCCTCAGCCGACGGATCCTTTGCATTTGGCCACAAACTCTCCTCTGGTCTCAGGCTATGGCTCAGATTTCCTCGGTGTATCGATACCGTTGCCGAAACCTACAGGCGACGAATCCCCACTGATAGCGCATGAGAATAAACCATTGGACTATGTGCACTACTCAGTTGTGATGAGTAAAGAACGCCGGATGGCGCGGCTGGCTGCGGCTAATATAGACCGTGAATCACGTGTTAATGTGCGACGAGGACGAGAGTGGTATAGTGATCCCAGATTGCCGTCAAGTTCGCAGCCGAGCAGTTCGTTGTTCCAGCGCAACTCGTTGGACAGGGGGCACCTGATTGGGCGTAGGGCTTTGGCATGGGGTGCTCCTCAAATTGCCGAACTCGCCTCACTCTCAGCGTTTTACTACCCGAACGCGACGCCGCAACACCAAGATCTGAATCAACGTTCATGGCTTAAGCTAGAGAGAACCGTCTACGACGAGCTGCATCCGGATACAAGGCGGCTTAGCGTTTTTGCAGGTCCCATCGAAGATCCTACGGATATCTTGTATCGAGGGTATCGCGTCCCCCGCCGTTTCTGGCTTGTAGCCGTTTACGAGAATGAGGCTGTACCCGACTCACTAAAAGTGCATTCATTTTTGGTAGCGCAGTATCGCCCGGGTGTCAGCAACGATCCTGACGAATGGTCCTCGTTCGAGGAAGGCGCCAAAGAGGTGACGATAGAAGAAGTTGAGCGGGAAGCGGGGATAAGCTTTCAGTTTCCTAAGAGAACTATCGATGTTCACAGGTTGCCCTAAAGAACAGAATCCTCTGCTTGATTCGTCGAGCGCTCCGCTCGGGATTCGGTGTCTGACAGATCCGTCAGGGCTTTACATCGGAGCGCGGCACCCAGGCGCATCGTTGGGGAGCTTGGCAAATGGTTGAATATGAAATCTAATGCGCGTTGAAAGAGCTTTGCTTGGTGCATATGGCGCGTATCGGAGAGTATTACACTGAGAAAAGGGCGATGCCCTTAGCGACCGCAATCAAGAAAGGAGGCTAACCATGTCTGATGAATATTTCGTCCTAGAAGCACTGCCCGAGTCTATTATTGCTGCTCTCGAAGTACGCGACCGGTGGTTTAACAGTCTTCCAAGGCCAACTGACGGAGGCCCGGAGTTTGTGGCTGCGGACCTCCAGAGCTGGCGAAGAGGACAATCGATACGCGTCGCGTTTCTCGGCGGCGATACGGCGTTGCACCGAGACATCGAAGAAGCAACGAAGCAGATTTCCGACGCATGCAATCTGCAGTTCGACTTCGGTTTCGACGAAAGCTCCGGTGAATACCGTCGCTGGAGCGAATCCGACACCGAATATGCTGCCGAAATCCGAGTGAGTTTCGACCGGAACGGCTATTGGTCGCTTGTGGGAACCGATAGTATTGATCGGAATATCGTCGACCCTCTTATGGGTATCGGCGGTGCTCCTAACACGCGAAGCTTGAATCTGGGCGGCTTCGACATCCAACGTCCTGCATCGTGGCAGGGAACGGCGCGACATGAGTTCATGCATGCCGTTGCGTTCCACCACGAGCACCAGAATTTTAGAGGCCCATGCCAGAACGAGTTTCGCTGGGAGGATGATGAGGGCTACGTCCCGACGCAAAATGCGGACGGTGTGTTCGTCGCTGACAGCGCGGGTCGTCGACCAGGCATCTACACTTTCCTGGCCGGTCCGCCCAACCGTTGGTCTCGAAGCAAGGTCGATCACAACCTCAAAACAACGAATGATCCTGACACGGTAATGGGATCCTTCGACGATGCCTCCGTGATGCTCTACCGGTTTCCGACGTTGTTCTACAAGAGTAATCCCAGCGACTGTGCTCCATCCGGAGAAGGACAGGATCTCTCTGGTCTGGACAAGCGGGGGTTAGTTCTGCTATACGGCGAGAATCCCGTAACTATTCCGGCGGAACCCGAGCGGATCGCCGCGGCCGATGACGAGGATTCGGTCGGACATTTGATACGAATGCAGTCACTTCTTGATACAATTGCCCCAAGCGAAACCGCTGGTCTCGAAAGTCTTGAGGTCCCGTCCGAACATCAGTTACAGGCAACTCGTCTTATCAAGGAGTATTTGTTTCCGGAACGGTAGATCCACGACGATCGGGTGCGAACCAGAGAGAAAGAGAAATGCGGTATCCAGGACCTCATGCACGAGAGCAACTTGCAAGTCTGCTGTTAGGCGTCGGCTTCGTTCGCACTCGAATCGTGGACTTCCTGCATTCTCAAGGGATGCGCGATGTTGCCGGGAGATTGCCGACGGCTGCCAGCGACGAGCAAGATGTGACGGCTGCCGTCAGGACACTTAGCGACCTCGGCCACGTGACCCCCGAGTTTCTCGACGCGCTCGAGGCGGAGCCGGAGTTCGTACCGCTGCGCGAGGAGTTCAGACTGCTTCGGATCGAGATGGAGTTCGCCCCGCCGGTGGACACGCTTTTGTCTCCAGCCGAATTGTCGCGCGTGAAAGAGGCGGCACACATCGGGCGTTTGCACACCGGTCTCGGCTTTGTCAGACTGAAGGCTAAGCTACCTGCCAGCGTCCGGCGGTATGCTTGCGAGGTTGTCGGCGGCGATGCGGAAAAGCTGGATGCGTGGATCGACGGAGCCAACCGTCAAGCCGTCGGTCCTGGTGACGATGTGCGCATGCTTGATTTGCTCAAGGTTGCCATCGCGGAGTCGGAACAGGCCGGCAAGGCAGCATTAGAGGAAGCCCGCGCCCGCGTGGAATCGACCGTGTTGCTAGGCGACGTCGAGAGAATCCCCGAAGATCGAAGGGGATCCGTCGAACAGGTCGTTAACGAATTCGGAATAGCTACAGACTTTAACGAATTTTTAATCAAGGGAGAGGTCGCCGCGGGGCGGATCTGCAAGATCACTATCGGCAATGATGATATGGGGACAGGATTCCTCGTCGGCTCGGATCTGATTCTGACGAATCATCATGTAATGAAGAGTGTCATCGCCGGAATGAGGGACGCAAGGGATGTTCGGTTCACGTTCGATTTCCGATCCGTAGGCGACGTCCCGGTCAGCGGCCCCGCCGCCAAGCTTCTGACCAACGGTGCAACTGCGCAGAATCCGAGACCCTGGCTGATCGACACGAGCCCGGCAACCGATGAAGAGTTGCGCGGTAGTGCTATCCCAATCGAGGAGCCTACGCCCGACGATAATCTCGACTTCGCATTGTGCAGGCTCGATACCCGAATCGGGGAACAGAACGCTCCGCACGGATCAGCGCGCGGTTTTTTTTCGCTGGTCAAAGCCGGTCCTGAATTCGTTTTCAGCCGGGGAACCGCTTTGATCATCATCGGGCACCCGACCTCCGTGGACGACCCGCGGACCTGCAAGCCGCAGATTTTCGCGATTGAACCCGACGCTGTGATTGCCATCAATCCGAACAAGACCCGTGTGCGCTATCGTACGAATACGCTGAAGGGTTCATCGGGATCCCCGGTTCTCTCGGTGGGCTGGGAGCTGGTCGCGTTGCACCACTACGGCCGAAAAGACCAGTACAATCAGGGTATACCCGTCGCCGCTATTGGAAAGCGGCCCGAGGTGACCAGGGCGTTAGAGAACTGAGGAGGCGGGAGTGTCGCAAGTTGAGTCAGAGATCAGCAATGTCATCGATATGCTGCTCAGCCTAGGGGTTGACGAACCGGAACTTCGGGTTGCTGTGAACGATTTGAGTTTCTATCAGTACGACGATCTCTATACCGACAACGAGAACACGCGAGTCCTCCGGATGAAAGCCGTCCTGCGCAGCTTGTGGCATAGAGGCGGGTTGGATCAATTCGAAGAGCCTCTCAAGCGATTTCGTCCGATAGATGACGAATTCCAAACAGCGGTCGATCGCCTGTTCGAAGCCACATTGAAGAGACGCGATGGCTGGTACGACACGCCGGAGCCGCCGTGGAATAGTCATGTAGTCGAAGACGGCGGGATCGTCGACAGGGAACAACTGCGGCGGAGTATAGAACAGATGCTCGCGGAAGTCGGCCCGAAGAGAGTTCTGTTGATTAGCGGCGACGGGGAGTTGGGCAAATCCTACTCGAAACAGCTGCTAGAGGTCGTTGTGAAACGTCGCACCGAGAAGATGGCCGATGCAGACCTGAGTTATTGGGACGTCGAAGGAGGCGACGGCGCAGGTGCCCACGAGGTCGCAGAATGGTTAGCGCAACAGCTCAAGTTGGAACTCCCCTCACAGCAGTACACGACACCCGTGAAACAGGCACAAGCATGGGCAGGTGCGCTGGCCAATGAGATCAGGGCCAAGATGCCGGACAAAACGCCATGGCTCTTCATCGATCACGTTGACACATCCTCAGCGAAGCGAGAGGAAATAGGTCCGTTCATTCACAGCCTCGCCTATCTTGCCGCTGAGGGTCGGCGCAATTTTCGGGTTGTTGTGGTTGCGAGGAAGTTGGACCTGCAGACGGCGCTCGGTCGGCCAGCGGCGAGGCGTGCGCTCGAGGAGCAAGTTAAGATGATCGTTGACAGCGATATTGAGAGTTACTTTCTCAATCTCGCGGAGTACGTTAACAAACACCAATTCGATGGCGATGCGGCGCACGAAGCTTGTCAGGAAGTATGGGTCCGGGCCGGGGGACATGGGAGAATTTTGGACCTCCCTCTTTGCCTGTGGGACGTCGCTAAAGAGAAGCTAAGCCCATGAGTAAGTCGGCAACATCAGGTGGTCTCGACCTCGATATGCTCGACAAGGTCCTCAGCGATGCGGCGGTGCTTGACACGTTCGCGCTATCGGAGTTGCGGCTCGAGTCAAAAGACCGAGCACTCCAATCCGCGATTGAACGTCGCGCCACGAAACTCGCAGACGGGCGGCTCAGACTTCGCGATGGTGTGCGAGCGGAGCAATTGCGCAAGCTCGCCGAGCAAGGTCAGCTCGCCGAGACTCGAGACCGGCTCAGAGCGGTGGGAAGTAGACGACAACGCTACCTTGACATCTGGCTATCCGGGCGTGATGTCGAATGGCAGAAGATGGAGGTGCCGGACCTGAGAATCGCGCTGCAGGTGTTACGCTGGATCGAGGCAGTACCGATCAAGTCGACTCGACCGGATGTGTTTGAACTTGAGGGTCGACTCAGCAAACTGGTGCGGCTCGAGCCGTTCAAATTCATGGCAACTGACTTCTGCGACAGGAGTCCGGAGATGAATCGATTGCACAAGTATGTCTCAGAAGGTCGGGACAACAGCAAGCCACTGATGGTGCATGGCGTCGGCGGTTCGGGCAAGTCGGCGCTGATCGCGAAGTTCCTGCTCGAGATGAATGAGAAGGAGGACGTCGCGTGGGTACATCTCGATCTCGATAGCGATGCTCTTGCGATGGATGAGCCGTCCTCGCTGCTGGAGGAGATGCTGAAACAGTTGACGGATCAGCAGTCGGGCCTCCTGCGGCTTGGGCGGGCTGTATCGTACCAGATCGAACAGGCATCCAAGACAGCGCAATCCGTTTCACTGTCCTCTCGCGATACTGGCGTACTCGCCGAGGTTTTACAGCGTTTCGACAAGATGGGTTTACTTGTTGTCGTGCTCGATACATTTGAACGGGCGCAAAGTCGTGGCGATCGGATGGCGCAAGAATTGTTGAGTACGTTGCAGGGGGCGCTCAATGGCCTGAGCAATACCAGGCTGATCGTTTCCGGGCGCGTGCCGGTCGAGGGAACGTCTCATGTCAAAGTGGGAGCGCTGCCGCAGAAAGACGCCCTGAAGTTGCTCAGGAAACGGGCGGGCGTCACTGTCCCCGAAGAAACCTGCGAACACCTGATCGAGAGGGTCGGGAGGATCGGAAGGCTTCCGCTGACCCTGTTGCTCGCTGCCGATGTCTTGAAGGAGATAGCCGAGGAGGAACGGTCTTTACTGAACGATCTGGATGCGCTTGGAGACCGGGTCGACGCTGAGCGCGTCCAGGGATTTCTATATACCCGTCTCCTAGATCATCTTGGCGAAGGTGATGACTATCGCCGTCTCGCCCATGCCACGCTTGCCGTACCGGCTTTTAACGAGGAATTACTCGTCGATGTCATCGCACCGAGCTGTGAGATATCGCCGCAGGAAGCCCGTGGTTTCGCCGATAAGTTCGAATCCGAAGTCGCGTTCGTTCGCAAACTGGGCGGCACGGCAGTGGGCTGGTTCGCTCATCGCGAAGACCTGCGCGAGCACACGCTGCCACTGCTCGAGAAGAGCCTTTTGACAGAAAACATTTCTCTGACCAATCTGAGAAAAAAGGCCGATGACTACCTGTCAGCACAGGGCGACGACGTCCCATCGAAGGTACGGGAGATGTTCAGTGACGTGAAGAGCAAGCCTACTAGTAGCACCGGGATCGTCAATCAGGCGTGGAATCACCTATATCGCGGAGAAGCCTCCGAAGCGCGCGACTTGCTTCTCGCAGCGTCGCGTGCGCGATTGACGACTGCGGGCGCCGAGGCGCTGGCTCATGCGAACTTCGAGTTAGAGGAGATGGAAGCCGCGGGCGCTGAGGCGTTTGTCGCTTTCAAGGCGGCGCTCAGCGAAGAGAACACCGAACGAGCAGTCGAGATTGCGATTTGGGCTGCTGACAGGCTCGACATGGTAAAAGCAGAACCCGCATTGCGGCTCGTCGATCTGGTTCTTGACGCAGTTTCGCCGAGCCCCATGGGACGTTTGCGATTACTGGCCGCGAAGGCTGCGGCACGCCGCAGAAAATTCGGTATCAAGGCGCCGGACGATGATCTCATTAAGGCGTGGCAGACCACGACGCGCTTTGATCGAGAATCGGACACAGCTCTGCTCGGCCGGCTGGCCGGCTTGTTGGGCGCCCGCGAACACGGGACAATCCTCGAGGCGCTGGACACCATCGGACTTAAGGATCTCGAAGAGGACGACTGGCACGCGCTCGCCTTTGGTATGCAGGTGTGGGACGCGCAGCAGAGTGGCAGTGCGGATGTGCCCGGACCGCTGGCGTCGCTCTTCGGTATTCAGACGCATGAGGATCAAGTGTGGTTGCGGGTTCTTGAATCTCGCGGCGGCGCGGACGTTGCTGGCCTGCTGCTCAAGGCCATGTACAGCGTCGATGACGTATCAGGGATCAGCGCAACGTTGCAACAGATCTACGCGGCCTGTGATGATCGCGCGCTCGTTCGGCCTCACAGGCCCCGGGCGTCTGAAAGTGACATCGCCAATCTCGACCGGCTCAGTAGTCATCAGCGATACTCCCTGACTGAACTGATCTCTGAAACGTTCTCGGTTTCTGAATTACGTCGCCTAGCAGCAGACTCGTTCAAGTTCGCTACTGAGACGATTCTGTCACCGAGTATGGATGCGACAACTATAGTGACAACGCTGCTCTATGCCGCCGAGAAGCAGGGAAGGGTGAGGGACTTTCTGGAGAGGCTTGCCGGGCAAGCTGGGGCCATTGGACTCAAAACGCTAATTAGAGAGGTTCTCAGCGAGACTAAATGGGGCGATAAGACGTCTCCCGAGAGGTTGGTCATACTTCTCGAGAAAGGCGACGTAGCCAAAGCGGAAGAACTCGTTCGTTTTCTGATAGACGACGTAGAGACGACCGGCAGGAAGGTTTCACCGTCGGTTGCGTGGAGTATTTACCGGACGCTCCGGGACTACGATCGTTACGACCTGTTGCAGGAACTAATGGCTCTTTTGTGGCAGACGAGCCCTGAACACCCCCGATACGCGTCGATGCACGGTGTTGCACTGACCGAAGCCGGCCGACCCACGGACGCAATCGCGTTGCTTCAACCTGTGCAAGAGAAGTTGGTCGAGTCATTAGCTGATCCGGAGCGGAACACACGTCTGGTCGATCTGGCCTTGCTAGAAGCTACTCTGGGGCAGGCCTATGAGCACCTGTATCTCGGAGCGCGACCGAACACGAACGAGCCGCGCACGTACGATCTCGAACGTGCGTTGGAATACTATCTGAGTGGATGGAATCGTGACGCCGCCACAGGTTTCGATCTTGGCGTACATGCGCTGGCACTCCAGTCCCACGCTAGCAAGGTGCGGTCTCGGGATCCAGATGCAATTCACTCCGAGGCCGAAGCGATGGTCAAGGAACTTTCCGTCCATTTGCCGAAAGACGACGAGCGGTGGGCGAGTACGGTAAAGGTGGAGCTTAGTCTCGCCGTCGGTGATGTTGATGGTGCTATTGAGTCTTGTAGACAGCTACTGGCATCTCCCGATGTTAATCGCTTTTGGATCGAGCGATTGCGTAAGCGTCTCGAAAGCGTTTGGTTGCTCGGCGCAGATACAGCAGCCGGAGAGAAATTGCTACCGATCTTGAGAGTTCGACAAGCGCAGCTTCGGGGTGGATCGATCACACTCGACAAACCCGTTAAGACACTCGCCTCCATAAAAAAGAAGCTAGAGGCATTAGAGGTAGTGTGGGGTGACGAGTCTTATAAACCGATGGAATGGATTCGCCACGCTGTGGCAACGGAGCAAAGCGTCGGTCGCGTTGAGAGTGGCGGAGTAGTCGGATCGGGTATCTTGATCGACGGTGCATGGATTGGACCGAAATGGAATGGACGCGTCTTCCTCATGACAGCGGCCCATGTGTGTACGTCGCAGTCGGTTTCCAATGCTCCTGGGCTACATCCGTCTGAGTGCACCGTCTCTTTCGCAGATCCGCAATCCGACACTGAAGGAAGGCGAATATCGTTCTCGGTAGAGCGCGAAGTGTTTACGTCACCCGTCAGCGAATTGAACTTCACTCTACTGGACCTCGGTGAGCTTCCCCCATACTTGAGAGCGCCGGTTCGGGCAGCGATGCCGGATTCTCAGTTTACAGTTCTGCCGGGCGACCGTGTCGTCGTCGTGGGATACCCTTTTGGAGGAGAAGTTCAGTTCTCGTTGAACGATAGTCAGGTGACCGAGGTCAGCGCTTCTTCGCTAAGGTACACAAATCCAACAAGTCCCGGTTCCTCGGGTAGTCCGGTATTCGACAGGAATTGGGTGCTCGTTGGTATGCACTACAGAAGGAACAGATCGAAAAGTGCAGGTGAGGCGCAACGAATGGACCGAATCATAACAGTCCTGCGGGATGCACTTGCCTAGGTATGAGCGAGCCGAAACCCGTTATTCGCGACGGAAGGAAAGTAGATCTGTTACTCACGCTAAACAACGATTTTTATAAGCAATGAATATTATACGGCGATCTGGAGGGAGCTATGAAGGGTTACAATCCAGAAAAAATAAAGAGTGTCTTTTTTGTTTTCATAATAGGTTGTATTTTTTATACACCCCAAGCGTTGAGCCAGGAGGGGGAAGTGAGCGAACAAAAAACTCCGGAACAAATAGAGTTGGAGAAAGCGCAAAACGAACAGAAAATTGCCGAAGCTAAAAAACTAGCTGCTGAAGCAAAACTAGCGGAGGAAACAGCAAAGAAGTCTCTCAAAGAACTTGATCTCCCTGATTCCGAGACCAAAGGACTGGAGGGAACGATCACTGCCAGCGACACTGCTGGATATATGGCCGAACTGTTGGCCTATGAATCACTGAGCGATGCTACTGAAAAAGTGGCTAGAAGCCTTAAAGACAAACTAGGAGGAAAGCAAGTTATTATATCTACGTCATTCGATGTCGGTGATCAATTTGCATTGTGGAATCTATTGGACACTCGGGCGGATATTATGATGTAGCAACTTGAGAAATTAGAAACCGAGTTTAAGCCAGGCGGAGTCCCGACACTACCCGTCGAGGTTGAATGCCTTACGGCCGCGATCGCCGCTGTCCCCTCTATTTTGGGAGTTGTCCAGATATTGCGAAATTCTTTAAAGTTGACCGTGACATAAAGTCACGTAAAGTTAAATTATCGAATAATTCACTTCTGTCAACTTCTGCCGGGTCGGTTAGGGACCAAACCAATCCAAGCGAAATTCACATCCTTTCTTTAGACATAAAAAAACGAGGGGAGCGTTATCGACTAAAATCCAAGAAGTGCTCTGATGAAATTCTTGGGGGTGTGGCCAAATCCATAGGCCTTGTTCGTTACTGGTACAGTTGGAGAGTTGGAAGGGTGCGTTCGTTTATGTCAGAGTGTAGGCTTGCACCTCGGTGACATAAGAGTTTTGCCGAAACAGGAGTCAGTATAAGTCTAGAATTTTACATATCCAGGCTAACGAGCCTTGATTTTTCAAGGTGAGATTTCACCCTGACCAAATCTAGACACAAAAACATGTTGGTGTGTTTCTTCCGCTTGTTCCACCCAGCGTCCATATTGGCGCATGATCATCTCGGTAGTTTTGTGGCCCATCTGCTGTGCTACAAATAATGGGTTTTCACCACCAGAAAGGAGTTGGCTGGCGTAGGTATGACGTGTCTGGTAGGGATTACGGTAGCGTACCTTGGCACGTGCGGTGATGTACCTCCAGGGTCGTTCAAGGTGTTCATAGTCGATGAGAGGTCCACGTTGCTTCACGCGCACGAAGACAAACTCGTCTCCTACTTGGCTATATTGTTTTTGATCATGTAAGGCGTCCAGTGCGGTCGGCAGGAGAATTACATCCCGGGTCCCTGCCTTGGTTTTCGTTTCTTTGAGTTTTCTCTCGACAACGGCGCGCTGAACACGAACCGTCTCATTACACCAATCAATATCACCCCATTTGAGTCCAAAGAGTTCCGACGTACGTAGCCCGGTATAAAACGCAAATTGTAGTAGGTTCCGAATCCGTGGGTCGTATTCCTTGGCAGCGGCTAGTACGGCCTTTATCTCATCCTCGGTGAACGGGTCGACCATGTAATCGGTTTTTGCCTGCGTTCGACTGACTAGTTTGCTGACTTTGATCTTGTCAAGGGGATTCTTATCGATTATGTCATCATTCAAGGCCAAGTCGAGAATGGCGCGAAGGGGTGTGAGGTCATTCCGGATACTCTTCAAGCTACCCGTACGATTCCGAATCCACTCGCGGATCGCCTGAGGGGTTAGATCGCGGGCTCGATGTTCACCAAACTCGGGAATCAAATGAGCCTGGCAACTTTTTCTGTAACAACGATAGGTGCTATGTGGGTGCGTCCGTTCGATATCTTTCAACCAGCTTTCAAGCAACTCTTTAATCGTGATATTTGAGACGGCGTGGCCAAATATACGGGCTCTCTTCGAATTGGGGAAATATTCATTGTAGCGGAATGTCTGGCGCTCGATGGCGTTCTCTATTTCCGCCTTTAGATTGATAGCATAGCGCTGGTTAGCTTTCTTGTTAGGGTCAAGTCCGGTAAGGGTCTCTTTGCATTGCACGCCATGATACTGAAACTGGATTTCTATCGAGCGTGTGCCACTTGCGTAGTTCCTGATCCTCACGCCTCTCGCGAGCTTAACAGACCGTTCTCTACCCATTTTTCAACTGCCTCCGTGTTGATCCAGAGATTCTTGTTTCGGACCTGGCAGTGGATGCCGTCCAGCCAAATCCCTTTTTTGCGCCTTGCATGCACCGCGTTGGCGGTATCTCCAGAAAGGTCACAATACTTCAGTAATTTAACCCATTTCATTGTTTAGATTGCTCCTACTTGCTTGGTTGCATATTCTGGCCGAACGTGAACACTGATTCTGAACGATCATGAACACCTATTCTGATTCATCGTGAACACTCATTCTGGTTGATCATGAACGCTTTTGCGTTGTTTCCAGAATCACCGTTCACGATGCCAGAATCCCATCCCACGCATTGATTTTCCACTGCTAACCTAACCGATTTTGCCTATCGGGAACGGTGATGCCAACGAAGAGACTATCGATGCGACAATTAAGAGAGATATTACGATTAC
>QBVD01000065.1 GCA_003058525.1 gamma proteobacterium symbiont of Ctena orbiculata
CGTAGCATCGGCAAGTCACGCGCCGAGGTCAAGATCGGACTGATGAACTTGGTATACAACATGCGCCGGCTGGCCTGGTTAACTGGATGAATGATGGGGGCGCACTGAGAAGTACGCAACCAAGATGGGGAAGTTTATCCGGTCTGATACACAATCATGAAGCCGTGATCGAAAACAGCCAATAATGATGGCGTTTTTGAAACTCACTTAAGCGGACAGTGTTTTTGGTGTTGTTAGAGGTTCCCTTAAGTAAGTAACATGCTTAACTGGCCCTGGAAGCGCTGAAATCAGTTGGCTGTCTTCAGCTCTTCAGGCCAGCAGCCAGTGGGCGGACCGAGGTTCAATTCTCTGTCCTCAAACCTTACCAGATACACCAGACGCTCTGGCGCCTCTTCCAGGTGACCGGTCTCCACGATCACTCCGCGGGTGCCCGGTTCGGCCAGCAGTTCATCCTCCGGGACATTGGGTATGCCCCCATCGTTAAAGATGTGGCTGGCGGCAAACACCACGTCGCCCGGCTGTAGATCTTCAAGCTTCATTGTCGCGCTCCATTGTACGGTTTGTTACCAGCCAATCTCCTGCGGATTGTCGTGCTTGCAACATTTCCCGGCTGTAAAGGAAATTTAAAATATTCAATTAATTCAGTATTTAAGGCAGATTCCAATGTCGTGGCACAGGCTTTGCAACGCCTTACGTCAACTAGCAATGCAAAACATTTGCCATGGAGACAAAGATCATGCTGACACTCACTGAAAGCGCACAGAAGGCGGTGAGCCGATTCATCAGGGGTTCCGAGACACCGGTTGCCGGCCTTCGGATCTCGGTTACAGGCGGCGGCTGCTCGGGGATGCAGTACGGCGTATCACTCGAAGCGAGCGCGAAGGATGACGACACCATTGTCGAGCTCGGTGAGCTGAAAATTTTTATCGACCCCAATAGCGCGCCAATGCTCAACGGAATCATCGTAGACTTCATCGACACGATGGAAGGGAGCGGATTTAAGTTTGAAAACCCGAATGCAACTGCCAGCTGTGGCTGTGGCAAATCGTTTTCCGCCTGATTGGGAGAAGCGCTATGTGGGACTATTCGGAAAAAGTTCAGGAACATTTCTATAATCCCCGCAATGCCGGCGCAGTGGATGATGCCAATGCCGTCGGAGATGTGGGTTCTCTTTCCTGCGGCGATGCGTTGCGGCTGACACTCAAGGTGGATCCGGAGAGCGAGACCATTCTCGATGCCGGCTTCCAGACCTTCGGTTGCGGCTCCGCCATCGCCTCAAGTTCGGCGTTGACCGAGATCATCAAGGGCATGAAGATCGATGACGCCCTCAATGTCAGCAATCAGGAGATCGCCGACTTTCTCGATGGACTGCCACCAGAAAAGATGCACTGCTCCGTCATGGGCCGCGAAGCGCTGCAGGCGGCAGTGGCCAACTACCGCGGTGAGGTGTGGAAAGATGACCATGAAGAGGGTGCCCTTGTCTGTAAGTGTTTTGCCGTGGATGAGGTGATGATTGAAGAGACGGTACGCGCCAACAACCTGCGTACCGTTGAAGAGGTGAGCAACTACACAAAGGCAGGCGGTGGCTGCTCATCCTGCCATGAGGGGATCGAGGAGATTCTTACCAAGGTGCTGGCTGAACGAGGAGAGAGCTTCGATCCCACCGCGGTGGCCGGTGAGATCAAGAAACCGAAGTCGGGCCTCACCAACCTGCAGCGGATGAAGCGTATCGAGCAACTGCTCGAGGAGATCCGCCCCAACCTGCAGCGTGATAACGGTGATGTTGAGCTGATCGAAGTGGACGGACGCGACATCTTCGTCAAGATGACCGGCGCCTGTGCCGGTTGTCAGATGGCGACTACCACCCTGGGCGGTATCCAGTCCCACCTGGCTGAAGGACTCGGCGAGTTTATTCACGTGCTCCCCGCTGAAGAGCTGGCACGCCACGCGGCAATGGGAGGTTGAACCATGGCTGAAGGAATCTATCTGGATAATAACGCCACGACCATGGTAGTGCCGGAGGTGGTGGAGACGATGCTGCCTTTCTTTACCGAGCAGTTCGGCAACCCCTCTTCATTGCACCGGTTCGGCGACAAGGTGGGGCGTGCCCTGAAGCAGGCGCGCAAGCAGGTTCAGGCGCTGCTGGGTGCAGAACATGACTCCGAGATCATCTTTACCTCGTGCGGTACCGAGTCGGATTCCACCGCCATTCTCTCCGCCTTGAAGGCGCAGCCCGATCGCAAGGAGATTATCACTACCGTGGTGGAACATCCGGCGGTCCTCACGCTTTGTGAGCACCTGGAGAAGGAGGGTTATACCGTTCATTATCTCAAGGTGGACAAGAAGGGGCGTCTTGATATACAGGCATACTACAAGCTGCTTTCCGACAACGTGGCCATCGTATCCGTCATGTGGGCCAACAACGAGAGCGGTACGCTCTTTCCGGTGGAGGAGATGGCTGAGATGGCCCGCTCTGCAGGAGTGATGTTTCACACCGATGCGGTGCAGGCCGTGGGCAAGCTGCCCGTCAACCTGAAGGAGACCAACATCGATATGCTCTCCCTTTCCGGTCATAAACTCCATGCACCCAAAGGTATCGGTGTGCTCTACTTGCGTCGTGGCGTGCGTTTCCGTCCCCTGCTGCGGGGTGGTCATCAGGAGCGTGGGCGTCGGGCAGGTACAGAAAATGCCGCTTCCATCATCGGTCTGGGCAGGGCCTGCGAGATGGCGCTGGAGGCGATGGATTATGAGAAGAGTTTCGTCAGGGCGATGCGTGACCGGCTGGAACAAGGCATCCTGGAAAAAGTATCTCACTGCTTTGTCACCGGCGACTCGAACAACCGCCTGCCCAACACCTGCAACATCGCTTTCGAATATATCGAGGGCGAGGCGATTCTGCTGTTGCTTAATAAGATGGGTATTGCCGCTTCCAGTGGCTCGGCCTGCACCTCCGGTTCTCTGGAACCTTCCCACGTCATGCGGGCGATGGATATCCCTTTTACCGCAGCTCACGGTTCGGTGCGTTTCTCCCTCTCACGCTACAACACCATGGACGAGGTGGAACGGGTGATTGAGGCGTTACCGCCGATTGTTGAACAACTGCGCAAGCTCTCCCCCTACTGGGGCGAGAGCGGTCCTGTTGAAGAGCCTGGAAAAGCATTCGCCCCGACTTACGCTTAACTCTCTCATCCTGGGCTTTGATTACATTTGCCGCAGCAATCGTTGCGGCATTTTCTTTGACAGGATGTACTGATAGAGATCTTATCCTTCATCCCTTGTCAGGTTTCCTACAAATATCATTCAATCGACAAACGAAAGTATTTTCAAAATCATTTAACCTATTGAAATAATTAGAATAAAAAAATGATGGCACATTGCTTGCTCAGTCACTCTTCAACAGGAGTGAACCATGAGCAAGCAGGTAAACAAAATCATCATCAACGACACCACGCTGCGTGACGGTGAGCAGTCTGCGGGTGTCTCCTTTTCCCTGGAAGAAAAGTTGGCAATCGCCAAGTCGTTGGATGAGATCGGCGTTGCCGAACTCGAGGTGGGTATTCCAGCCATGGGCGCGGAGGAGCGCACTTCGATTCAGGCCGTATCCGGGGTGGTGAAGCACGCCAGGCTCATGGTCTGGTGCCGCATGCACGAGCCCGACATCGCGCAGTGCCGTGGCCTGGGCGTTCATCGGGTGGATCTCTCGATCCCTGTTTCCGATCAGCAGATCGAGAAGAAACTGGGACGTGATCGTGACTGGGTGTTGAATCAGATCGAGAGGCGGGTTGTACAGGCACTGGAACTGGGGCTGGAGGTTTGCGTGGGCGGCGAGGATGCCTCACGTGCTGACACTGAATTTCTCTGGCAAGTGGTGGAGCAGGCCGAATATGCCGGTGCAAGCCGTTTCCGCTTTGCCGATACCGTGGGCACCATGGAACCGTTTCAGGTCTATACCGCGATGCGTGATCTCCGGTCCATGACCGACATGGAGATCGAGATGCATGCCCATGATGATCTCGGGCTTGCCACGGCAAATACACTGGCGGCGATTCGTGCCGGGGCCACCCATGTGAATACAACCGTACATGGTCTTGGTGAAAGGGCAGGCAACGCACCCCTGGAGGAGGTGGTGATGGGGCTGCGCCGTTTCTTCGATCAGGGCCGAGATATCGATATGGCAAGATACTCGATGGTTTCAGAGCTGGTGGAACTGGCATCCGGTCGACACGTCGGCTGGCAGAAGAGCCTGGTCGGAGCCGGTGTCTTTACCCATGAGGCTGGTATCCATGTGGACGGGCTGATGAAGGACAGGTGCAACTACCAGGGTGTCGATCCGCGGGAGCTGGGTCGCGATCATCGCTTCGTCCTGGGTAAGCACTCCGGCAGTCACGCCATTATCCAGGCCTATGGCGAAATCGGCATGCAGTTGACCCGTGCACAGGCAGAGTCGGTACTGGAACGCGTGCGTCAACATGCCGTTGAACACAAACGTACCCCCGATTCCCGTGACCTGCGACGTTTCTATATTGAAGTGAATGGAGAGAGCAAGGAATGGATGTCTCAGTGAACAGTCGTGCGGGCCTGGAGGATGAGAAGGTACCGACAGGCAAACCGCTCTCCCTATGGAGACTCATCGGTGAGGACGTGGCTTGCGTTTTTCAGCGTGATCCGGCGGCCCGGACCCGCCTGGAGGTCACCACCACCTATCCCGGCGTTCACGCCATCCTGCTGTATCGCATGGCCAACCGGTTATGGATCAGGGGTTGGCGTTACCTGTCACGCCTGATCTCATACCTGGGACGTATCTGGACCGGTATCGACATTCATCCCGGGGCGACCATCGGCAGACGATTCTTTATCGATCATGGTGCCGGGGTGGTGATCGGCGAAACCGCCGTTGTGGGTGATGACGTCACGCTCTATCACGGTGTCACCCTGGGTGGTGTTTCCTGGAACCGGGGAAAGCGTCATCCGACCCTGGGCGACAAAGTGGTTGTCGGCGCCGGCGCAAAGATACTCGGCCCCATAACCGTGGGGAAAGATGCCAGGGTCGGCGCCAACTCGGTGGTGATCTCACCGGTGCCGGAAGGCAGGACTGTTGTCGGCATACCCGGAAAGGTGGTGCAGTCCAGCCGCGTCGCCGGTGAGACCCTGGCTGGCATCGACCTCAATCATCACTTGATACCAGACCCTGTCGCTGAGGCAGTGGGTTGTCTGCTCGAGCGTATTCGCCTGCTGGAGCAGGAGGTTGGGGTGCACGGTTGCCTGCCTGGCGGAAAGGTGCCTGATGACGAATGCAATCACTGGGATGCGCAACTGGTCTGTGAGCCCGTTGCACCCGTGGATTTGAAAGAGTCGAGGACTTAAACATGGATATGCTCGACTTCGATGAGGGTGCCCTCTATTTCGACGAGCCTCTGCAGGCTGAGGCGAAGCGCTGTCTGGATAGCGCAGCGGAGCAGTATGGGACGGGGGCGGCAGAGCAGTTGCTGATGCGGGCCTACTTCCTGGAGCCCGAGCATCCGATAGTGCTGGTGGCGCTCTACCGCTACTTTTATTACCAACATCGCCTGGAAGAGGCATTGATCGTTGCAGACCGGGTGCTGAGGGTTTTCGCCAGCCGGCTGGAGATCTCGGAAGACTGGAATCAATTGAACGAGATGGAGATCGGTGGCGGTGTACTGATCTCCATGACCATGACACGGTTCTACATGCTGGCGCTTAAGGGAGCCGGTTTTCTTGAACTGCGTCTGGGACTTTACGAGTCGGCGCTGGCTCGCCTTAAGAAGGTTGTCGAATTGGATAGCAAAGACCGGTTGGGAGCCAGGGCACTGATCGATGTGGCAGAGGATGCGCTACGTAATGGGGCAGGCCCCGAAACGGCCATGCAGAGTTAGACAACGGGAGAGATGAGATGAGTGAGAGTGAGTTCGACCTGGACCTTGAGGAGCTCAGCAGTGCTGAGGACTTTCTCGAGTATTTCGAAATCGATTTCGATCCCTCGGTGGTTCATGTCAACCGCCTGCATATTCTTAAACGATTCCACGATTACATCGAAGGCGTGATGCCGATGCCTGAAGATGTAGCGGAGCGCAGGGAGCTCTATGCGGGGTTTCTGAATAGCGCTTACAGCGATTTCGTTGAATCGGATGCGATCACCGAAAAGGTGTTCAAGGTTTTCCACATGCATGAGCCGGTCAGCGTCGAGATTCCGCTGATGGATCTCACAACCCAGGTCGAGAGCGGTGCTGCCAAAATTTGAGTATGGGGAAGCGGTGCGGGTCATTCGCAACCTGCGCAACGACGGTACCTATCCGGGTCAGCCCGCCGGGCGCCTGCTGATACGCCGAGGCAGGGTGGGGTATGTGCGTGATGTGGGCACCTTTCTGCAGGATCAGTTGATCTACTCGGTGGATTTCATTGATGACGGGATCATGGTCGGTTGCCGTGAACAGGAGCTGCAACTTGAGACCGATCCCTGGATACCGACCCGTTTCGAGTTCAGAGACAAGGTAACGCCGAAGATCCCACTGAGTATCCAGGGCGATGTGATCGCACGCAGCGGGGATGAAGGGGAGATAGAGAAGGTGTTGCGCGATCACCCGGGTGGTCCTGCATATCACGTTCGGTTCAATGGGCGAATCTTACTGGTTTTGGAACCAGTGCTTGAGTTTCTGTGCGCTGTGGACGAGGAGGTGTGATGATTCTGGGCGAGCAACAGAGCAAGACATCACCCGAGCTCAACTACCATCTTCTGCGCCATGCCCTGGAGCGCTTCGGGAAAAACCCGGGTCAACTGGAACCCGCGGAGTTTCAGCAGATTTACACGACTGCGAGTAAGAGCTTCGAGCTGGAGTCACTGGTGCTTGCCTCCCCGGAAGCCAAGGACGTGATTATCTCAGAACAACAGCTTGACCTGTCCACTGAAGAGGTGGCTTCCCGGTATGCCGGGAGGGATGAGTTTCTGCAGGATCTCGAGACTAACGACCTGGATGAGGAGAGCCTGCGTCAAGCGCTCTATCGCGAACTGATGTTCGATAGTGTATTGCAGATCGTTGCAGCCAATAGTCCGGATGTGAGCGATATCGACGTCAATCTTTTCTACGCCATGCATCAAGAGCGATTCGAACTGCCCGAGCAGCGCCAGGGGAGACATATCCTGATTACGGTGAATCCCGAGTTTCCTGAGAATACGGCGGAAACGGCGGGTGAGCGGATGGGGCAAATATTGGAGAAACTGGCCGGACGTACCAACCGTTTTTCGGAATTCGCCAAGCGCTACTCCGAGTGTCCCACCGCGATGGAGGGGGGTAAGCTGGGTGAAGTGAAACGCGGACAACTCTACCCGGAGCTCGATGCCATGCTCTTCCATATGCAGGAGAATGAGATCAGCCCGATCATAGCGTCCGAGATGGGTTTCCATATTCTGTTGTGTGAAATAATCAAACCTGCCAAGCGTGTGCCCATCAGCAAGGTCAAAACGAAAATCCGTGAAATCCTCGAGCAGCGTCAACGTCGCAACTGTCAGAAAGCGTGGCTGACGTCTTTGCAGAAAGTTTCCAATGCTTGATATGAAGCGCTAGGAGGGTGCTTTGGCATCTGCAAAAGCCCACTGTTCATTTTGTGGTCAGGAGCAAGGTCCTGACTTTCCACTGATCGCAGGTGAAGCGGGACACATCTGTGAAGAGTGTGTGCGCCTTGCCTCCCAGGTGGTGGGCAGTTGGGGGCGCAAGCGTGCCGCTGCCAAGCCGCTGCAGAACCTATTGAAGCCTGCCGAACTGAAAGCGGAGCTTGACCGTTATATCGTTGGTCAGGATCTGGCCAAGGAGACGCTGGCCGTTGCAGTCTATAACCACTTCAAGCGCCTCGGCATGGAGAGCGAGAATCCCAAGATGAAGGTGAGTGAGCAGGATGTTGAGATCGAAAAGTCCAACATTTTATTGCTCGGTCCCTCGGGCACCGGCAAGACGCTGCTGGCCAGTACACTGGCGCGGGTGGTTGGGGTGCCTATCGTGATCGCCGATGCCACAACTCTGACCCAGGCGGGTTATGTTGGCGATGATGTGGAGAGTATCCTGGCCAGGCTGATGGACAGTGCCGAAGGCAATAGGGAGTTGGCCGAGTGGGGTATCGTCTATATCGACGAGATAGACAAACTGGCCCGTGCCGGGGAGAGTTCTCATGGTACCCGTGATGTATCCGGTGAAGGGGTACAGCAGGCCCTGCTGAAACTGGTTGAGGGCTCCAAGATCAAGCTGAGCGCAAAGGGTCGCAAGGAGCAGGGTGATGAACAGCAGATCGATACCCGTAATATCCTGTTTATCGTCGGCGGTGCGTTCACAGGTCTGGAGAAGCTGCTGGAGAAGCGTCTGGACGCCGGAAGCAAGGGTATCGGGTTTCATGTTGATTTCGCCGATCCGGGAAAGGCGTATGACCAACTGCGTCTGTTCGAAGAGGTGCAGCCCGATGATCTGCGCCATTTCGGTTTGATTCCTGAATTTATCGGTCGCTTTCCCGTTATCACGGCCCTGCACGACCTGGATGAATCTGCACTGGTCAAGATATTGACCGAACCCCGGAATGCACTGATCAAACAGTACCAGCGTCTGTTCGAGTTTGAAGGAGTGAAACTGGCTTTCACGATGGAGGCTTTAAACTCCATTGCCAAGCAGGCGATTGACAGGGGTACGGGCGCCCGGGGGTTACGTGGCGTATTGGAGGGGTTGCTGCGCAAGGTAATGTACGATATGCCCTCCATGGAGGGGGCGAGTTGCTGCCTGGTTGATGAAGAGGCGGCAAATGGGGATATTCCTGTCAGCCTTTCAAGTAAGAATTAAAAAAATTGGCTTGCCCATGGGCAGAGCGCACTATCCTCAATATATATTGTCGATTGTGTCTAGGTGAACGCTAGTCAGTCTTGTGTAAAGTTCATCTTGAATGTGTTGGCGTTTGCTATTGATAATGGTCATCGTATAAATGGCTGGTATCTACAATACCCGAAGGTCGTTAGTTCAAATCCAGACCCCGCTACCAATCAGAAAATGAAAAGCCAATCACATAACGGTGATCGGCTTTTTTGTTTCAAGATTACGACTATTTTCTGTTGAACTATCAGCGATTACAGGTCAGTCGTTACACCTCATCATCTTGTGGCGTGACTGCCATCATTTGCCACAATTTAGCCCCTTTTACGCCATTCGGAGTCTGTATGCTGACTTCTCACTGCAGAGGAGCCCGTAATGAGAGCGAAGTTCATTCTACCGTCCTTGATCGAGGCGAAAGGCCCGTTCTGGCGACCGATCAAATATTCACTTTTCCCACCACTGGGTCTGGCGACGCTGGCTGGCCATATGAATTGCGACGATGAGGTGGAACTGGTCGACGAGCACGTGGAGGAGATCAGCCTCGATGATGTACCTGACCTGGTGGTGATCCAGGTCTATATCACCAATGCCTATCGCGCCTATGCCCTGGCCGATCACTACCGCGGCAAGGGGTGTCATGTAATACTCGGCGGTCTTCATGTGACTGCCATGCCACACGAGGCCAGCGGACACGCCGATACCATCGTGATAGGACCTGGAGACGAGGTTTTCAGCCAGTTCCTGGAGGATTTTCGACGTGGCAGACCACGTCGTCTCTACTACACGCTTCGACGGTCGTTTGAGCGGATCCCTGATCTGCGTCGTGATCTGATCAAGCGGGAACTCTACCTGGTGCCCAACTCCCTGGTGGTGAGCCGGGGTTGTCCACACCATTGCGATTTCTGCTACAAGAACGCATTCTTTCTTGGCGGACGCTCGTTCTATACCCAGCGGGTCGACCGGGCATTGGCCGAGATCGAATCACTGCCCGGTCGCCATCTCTATTTCCTCGACGATCACCTGTTGGGACATCATTACTTCGCCAGCCAGCTGTTCGAAGGTATGCGTGGCATGGGGCGTCTGTTTCAGGGGGCCGCTACCGTCGATTCTGTTTTGCGCGGCGACCTGATCGAAAAAGCGGTGGAGGCGGGGTTACGCAGCCTGTTCGTCGGTTTTGAAACATTGAACAGTGCCAATCTAAAGGCTGCGAACAAACGTCAGTATTCGCTCCGGGACTACAGGGCCGCGATCCGTCGACTCTCCGATCTTGGGGTCATGATCAACGGTAGCTTCGTGTTCGGTATGGACGAAGATGACGGGCAGGTTTTTCAGCGTACTGTGGACTGGGCGCTGGAGATGGGTTTGACCACCGCCACGTTTCATATCCAGACACCCTATCCGGGTACACGGCTTTTCGAGAAGCTGAAAAAGGAGGGGCGCCTGCTGACGGAAAACTGGGATCGATACAACACCCGTGAGGTGGTTTTCCAGCCGAATAATATGACCGCAGAGGCACTCAAGGCCGGTTATGACGAGGCCTACCGTTCATTCTACAAATGGAGTTCGATTCTGCGCTCCAGCCTGGCACACATCGATAGGCCGTCCCATGCGGTCAGGCAGTTTTGTTACAGTGCCGGTTGGAAGAAATTTGAGCCGTTCTGGAATGCGGCCATCAAGTTGAAACAACTGGGTGCGGCTCGCCCACTGCTGGAAACATTGCTCATGACGGAGCGGAGCGCCGCCACTCATCCGACGGGACCGGGACACTGCGCGCCGCTAAAGCGGTGAGTGGGAAGCGGGCCTTCGATTTGATTTTTGCGGCAATGGGACTGGTACTCTTTTCACTGTTGCTGCTGATTATCCTGGTGCTGATACTGCTCGAAGACGGCACACCGGTTGTTTTTGCCCAGGTGCGTATCGGCCGGCATTTTCGACCCTTCACCCTCTACAAACTGCGCAGCATGCGCAACGGCAAGGTTACCCGGGTGGGGGGTTGGCTACGCAAGACCGGGCTTGATGAAATCCTGCAATTCATCAACGTACTGAACGGTTCCATGAGTCTGGTGGGTCCCCGGCCGCTGACCCGGGAGGATGCCCGTCGCCTGAATCTGTATGACGAAAATCTGCCCCGGTTCAGATTGAAACCGGGTATCACCGGCATGGCCCAGCTGTATGCCGGACAGGGTTTTCGGATTACACAGTTTCTGGAGCGGAACTACCTTGAGCGTCAATCCTTGCGTCTGGATCTGATGCTGGTGCTGTTCTCATTACTGGTGAATCTTTTCGGCAAACGGCGGATGCTGGTTTGGCTGCGGAGAGCGCGTAACAGGAGAGTCAGAATAAAGTGGCACAGGGACCTGCTGGCCTTTCTCAGGCTCCATCATCATTAGGCATGGAAACCAGGGCCTACCCCGATATAGAAGTGGGCAGTCTGTAATCCAGATCCCTGATCTCTCACCACTTCCGGTTCTTCGAACTGACCGTCTCGTATGACCGGTCTGAATTGTTACCGAACGGGAAAGTGCTTGCCACGAGGGCGCAGGCCGCCTATATTTTCCGAACGGGAATTTTCAAGGTCGCCGCCAGTATAATGCGTCAATACATTACCGTGCGGGAATATTCCTTCCACCGGGAAGCTGGGGCGCAACGTATGTGCCCGACACAGGGCGCAAAGTGCCGCCCAGGCTGAATTCGCCGCCCTCTGCGGGATCGGCGCCCGCTTCTTCTCGGCGCTGGAAAACGGTAACCCACCATGGAGTCGGCAAGGTTCTGCAAGTGCTTAAATGCCTGGGGCTGTTTTTCCGCCCAGCGGCATTATCAATCACTCATGTAGAACAACGCCCCGCACGTGCTGTCTTGCTGGACGAAAAATAGTCCCGGCAGAGCCGATTGGATGAGTGTAAACAGGCCCTATCGTCGCGGTTATTGCATAGCAGGATTTTTTGCGACAACGAAACATGCAGTCAAATGATCAAGAATAATTCCTCTACTAGCATTAATAGAAGATGGGTGACAGAGGTTAGCGGCTGGCTTTGGCTGATTGTTTTCATCCCCTTGCTCGGTTGTGAAGCGCCGCTGTTTCTTGAGGGGGTTGCGGCGCAACAAAAAGAGGCCACCCATCGTTCCGACATGTTTCAGGCGGCCGCGGCCAGTGACGAAGTCATCGTGGTGGTGGGTACCATGGGTGCGGTGCTGACCTCACGGGATGGGGGTGAGACCTGGCTGCGCGAAGTCCTGACAGATAAACCATTTCTCATCGATGTAGCGCGCTGTCCGGATGGGACCTTCGCAATCCTGGATGTCTCGCGCAAGCTTTGGCTGGGGGACGGTCTGCCGGGGCAGTGGCAAGCTGTCGATATCGATACCCAGGAAGCGTTACAGGCCATGACCTGTGATGCCGAGGGCACTTTCTGGGTGGTAGGCGGTTTCAGCACCATTCTCAGCAGCAAGGACCAGGGTGTCTCATGGCGCTCCACCTCACTGGGCGAGGATCTGCATTTTACCGGTATCCAGACCCTGGATGGGCAGCATGCTTTTGTTTCCGGTGAATTCGGCGCCCTGGCGCACAGTCAGGATGGCGGGGAGAGCTGGCAGCCCCTAACACCACTGGCGGATGATTTTTACCCCCAGGATGCGCTATTCATTTCACCGCAAGAGGGGTGGGTGGTCGGACTTTCCGGTACGATTCTGCATACCCGTGATGGCGGTGGGAGTTGGCAGCGGCAGGAGACCGGCACGGAGGTGCCGCTGTATGGCATCGCCTTGAACGACGGCGTCTTACATGTCGTCGGCGGCAACGGCACGCTGTTGAGAAATCAGCTCGAACCCGGGAGTGGTTGGCAGCCGATCGATCATGGCAAACCGATACGATTCTACCTCCGCGCGGTGACGCCGTTGGCAGGGGATAAGTTGCTGATTGGGGGAGGCTATGGTGCCTTGCATATTGTTTCAGCATAGTCCGGCTCAGACGGGCGGCCGGGATTCTGAAACATGAACAGGTTCATTGCAAACCTACACCGGATCGACGGGGTTATCTTTTCATCACCGAGGGTGACGCTGGCATTGATCCTGGCGGTGACCCTGTTTTTCGCCTTTCAGATCCCCGCTGTGCGCATGGCCTCCGATTTTGCCGACCTGCTGCCTCAGCAGCATCCCTATATCCAACTGCATAACGAGATCCGCGATACCTTCGGTGGCGCCAACAATGTCATCGTGGCGCTGGAGGTGACCGAAGGGACGATCTTCAGCAACGAGACGTTACAACGCATTCACCGCATCACCCAGGCGGTGGATTCACTGTATGGCATCAATCACAATCTGGTGACCAGCCTGACCCATCGCAATACCCGCAAAGTCTGGCTGAACGAGGAGGGCACGGTTAAATCTGCCCCCCATTTTGATCCTTCCGTGGCTGAGTACACGGATGATGAATTGCATAAGATGCGCAGCGACGTCATCGCCAATCGTGCGGTGTTTGGTCTTTTGGTCTCCCCCGATCTGAAGTCGGCGTTGATCCGGGGTACCCTCAACGAGGGGGAACTCAATTACGAAAAGGTCTTCGAGCAACTTCAGGAGATGCGCGACAAAGAATCAGCGCCCGGTGTGATGATCTATGCCACAGGCAATCCGGTGCTGGTCGGCTGGGTATCCAGCTACACCGATCAGGTGGTGCAGATTTTTCTATATACCGTTCTGATCATGCTGTTGCTGCTGATTCTCTATTTCCGCAAGTTGTACGGTATCCTGCTGCCGGCTCTGGGTATTGTGTTGACCACTATCTGGGGGCTGGGCACCCTCTCGTTACTCGGTTACAACCTGGATCCGTTAATGCTGGTCGTGCCGTTCCTGATCTCCGCCCGGGCGATGTCGCACGGTATCCAACTGGTGGAACGCTACTACCATGACCTGCAGACATATCGTGACAGCAAGGCCGCGGCCCGCAGCGCCTTTGAAAACCTGTTTCGCCCCGGCGCTCTTGGTGTGATATCGGATGCCATCGGCCTGCTGTTGATCTCCCTGGGCTCTGTGCCGATAAATGACAAGCTGGCGGTTTATGCGTCGCTATGGGCGTTGTCGGTGCTTGTGACGGTGCTCATCATGGTGCCGGTACTGTTGGAGATATTGCCGGCACCCCGCAAAACGGAGATCTCGCATAATCTGATGCGGCGCATGTTGCCGATGGCTGCGGGTAGGGTCACCAGCCCTAAGGGCGTTTCGGCCATCCTTATCGGCGCACTGCTGCTGTATGGCATCGGTGGCTATTTTGCCTCATGGGTGCAGATCGGCGAGGCTGAACCCGGATCGCCGCTGCTCTATCCGGAGCATGATTACAATCTGTCCTCTAAAGCGGTCAATCAGGCCTTTCCCGGTTCGGAAGAGCTCTACATCATTGCCCATACCGAAGACAAAGGGGGCATCAAGCGACCTGAAGTGGTCAAGGCCCTGGCCGATTTCGAGGCCTATATGCTGACCGACCCGGAGCTTGGGGCGGCCAAGGGACTGCCCGACCTGATCATGGCAGTCAATCGAATCACCCACTATGACGATCCCCGCTGGCTGATCGTGCCGGAAGACAGTCGGGTGACGGGTGGCCTGATGTTCATGTATATGATGTCTAGCCCCATTCCCGGAGCCCTGCTGGAGTTTGCCGATACCGATGAGCAGCGCGCCAATCTGGTTTTCTATTACAAGGATCACCAGGGGACGACGATCCGACGGGCCATTCACATGGTCAAGCAGTGGATGAACTCGGCGGCGGCCCAGGTCGAGGGATTGACGATCAAGCTGGCCGGTGGCCTGATCGGGGTGACGGCGGCGATAAACGAGGCGGCCTACGAAACCAACCTGGTGGTGATTCCTCTGGTGTTGGTCTTGATCTTCGGCTCGGTGACCTTCTTCTACTGGTCATTTCATGCCGGATGGTTGATGATGCTGGCGATGTCGTTCGCCACCACCCTGACCTATGCCTACATGGGATTGAGCGGCATCGGCATCAATGTCAACACGGTGCCGATCATCGCGGTGGGGATTGGCGTGGGGATCGACTATTCCATCTACATCATGGACAGGATCCGTGGAGAGTATGAGCGGCTCGGGGATCTCAGGGCGGCGGTGAAGCATGCCATCAGCACCACCGGCGTGGCGATCGGATTCACGGCGGCGACCTTGATCGGCGGTGTGGTGATGTGGGTGTTTATCTCGGATCTGCGTTTTCAGGCGGACGCCGCACTGTTATTGATTGTGATGCTGATCCTGAATGCGGTGGCGGCGATGAACCTGGTGCCGGCGTGGATTCTGAAATTCAAGCCGAAGTTCATCATGCAGGCGGCTGAAGATGCGAGCGGTGGAAACGAAAATAAACGGGAAGTCGAAAGTCCGGGGGAGACTGAGGCGAGCCTGATCGATAATCCAAGAAAGATCGTAGGGGAGACAAGATGAATAAGCAAACAGTCCGAGGCGGTGTCAGCACTGTCATACCATGGGTCGCTTTTTGTGTGGCGACGGTGCTGCCGCTACAGGCATTGGCCTGGCAATCCAAAGACGGCACTATGGTGGTGCGGGGCTTTGTCGAAGACGCCACCTACGTTCGGGACGATGTGGGTCTGACCAAGCAGCGATTGACCGGTCAGGTGGAGTTTGCCAAGGACATGGGTGCAAGGGGCATTTTTTCCGAGTTTAGCGTCAACGGCACCTTCCGCGGCAGTTACGATGCGGTGTACGACCTGAAAGAGAAGGATTTCGGCGATGAAGCGGGGGGCGCGGTCTCCTTTCCCGCGCCGGCCAACACCCCCTTCTTCGCCTCGCTGCCCGGTTCCCCGGGGTTTCCGGTGACCGACTCGCCGGTGTATGCCGGGACCTTCGGCCCCCTGGGCCTCGGTGATGGCGCCATTCCGCTGCCCGGCGCCAATCCCCTGGCCGGCGGGACAGCGATCGCCGGGCCGGACAATCCCAACGACGGCTTGGTGCTGGCCGCTGAGGATGTCTATGACTATGAGGACAACGGTGTCATGCTGGCGACCCCGGTGCGCCCCTGCGATACGGATGATCGGGGCTGTGAAGAGGGCATCGGGGACAAGGATCTGGATGAGTTGCGGTTTGCCGAATTCAACGACCGTGCGGATTTTCTGCGCGAACTCTATGTGGCCGGGACCGTGCCCATGGAGAACAATGAGGAACTGACATTCACCTTCGGACGCCAACAGGTGGTGTGGGGACGTACTGATCTGTTCCGTGTTTTGGATGTCATCAACCCGGTCGATTATTCGCGCAACAATATCTACGACGAGTTGGAAGACAGTCGGATTCCGATGGGCATCCTGACCGTGGAACATCGCAAAGGAGCGACGGAGCAATTCGAGGATCTGAACTTCCAGGTGGTATGGAAGTGGGAGAAATTCCGGCCACACAGCCTGGGTCAAGGCGGTCAGCCCTATCGCATCCTCGGCATCGGCAACGCCCTGCGCGCCCTGAAAAACTGCTGGGATAACGGCTGTACCGTCGGTAACTTCCCGGCCCCCGGGGTGACGGTGGATTTTCCCAGACAGACCATCGGCATACGGGACGTCAATCTGCCGGACTGGGATGCGGGCGAGCTGGGACTGCGCATGGAAGGTGTTTACAAGGGGGTTGGCTTTTCCGTCAATGCCCTGCGTTACCGTTCTCAGCTGCCCTCATTGCGGGGCGGTATCGCATCGGATAATCCCTTCACGCCACCGGTTGAAAACCAGGTCTGGCCCTATAGCCTGGCCTTCGATGTGGAATACCCCTGGATCACCCTGCTGGGCGGTTCATTGGATATCTATTCCGAACCGATGAAATCGGCAATCCGGATCGAGGCGGCCTATACCCGGGGCGAGGAGTTTCCGGATACCCTGAGTTCAAGGCTGTTCTCGGAATCGGACGTGGTGCGATGGGTGGTCGGTATCGACCGGCCGACCTTCATTCCGTTCCTCAACGAAAGGCGGGCTTTTCTCATCTCGGCACAGCTGTTCGGACAGCATCTGTTGGATCATCGTACTTCGATGTCGAACAATATTGGTCTGCCCACGACCAACGAGGTCGGCTTTGTAGACTGGGAAAACAACTACATCGCCACCCTACTGATTCAGGGCAACTACATGAACGATCGCCTGACCCCCCAGCTGCTGACCGCCTGGGACTTCAAGGCGGGCAGCGGTGTCGCCGGGCCGTCGCTGACCTATAAGCCCAGCAACAACTGGGTGATTACCGCCGGCTTCAATTTCAAGTTCGGCGACGGTGCGATCGAGGCGGATGACAACCGTTCGGCGGTACCCTATTCGCCCTTCCCGTTTCCCGCGCCGCAGATGAGCAGTACCGGTCTCAGCGGCTTCGAACCGCTGGGTCGCTTTCGCTCGGGTCCCATCGGCAGTGCGATAAACGAGGATGAGTTCCAATTGACCGTCCGTTACCAGTTCTAACTTTTGTCCGCAGGAGGAGCGCGCAGATGAAAACGCTTTATACCGCCCTTATGGGTTTTTCGGTGCTGTGGTGCGGCACTGTGTACGGCGCCATGGACGATGCCGTGATCGAACAATCCTTTTATCCCTACAAAAACGCTCTGCCCACGGCCGAAGGCTATCAGCCGGGTGTTGAGATCACTCAGCAGAACGTTGATGGTTATAAGGCAATTCTCGATGATTTTGTCTACCGCTATATCAAGCAGGGCTGGTACACGATAAAAACCACGCCCACCACATCCTTCGATCTGCACCCTGACTATGTAGCGGCGACCCGCGCCCATGCCGCCAGTGTCAAGCTGACGGAACAGGGACTGTTGGAGGGCTTTGTGGCCGGACGGCCGTTTCCCCAGGAACCCGATGCCAATGACCCCGAAGCGGGGCTGAAGGTAGTGTGGAACTTTCAGCGGGGCTTCAATGCCGGCGACAGCGAGACCATCAAGCCCTTCTGGTGGACCTTTCGCAACATGAATAACGATAAGGTCGAGCGAGTGCTCAAATTCGACTGGCACTTTCTCAACTGGAAGCATCGCTCCCAGTTCGATCCCAAACCCGATATCGAGCCGAATCCGGGTCAGATCTTCCGTTCCATCTACAGCAAGGTGCTGGAACCGTTTGATCTGGCCAATACCCAGTTGCTGATCCATCGGTATGAGGATGATCTGAAGCGTGACGACGCCTGGCTCTATCTGGGCTTTCAACGCCGGGTCCGCCGTTTGGCAACCGGACAGATCACCGATGCCTTTCTCGGCACCGACGCCATGATCGAGGATTTCGAGGGCTATAACGGGCGGGTCTCGGACTACGAATGGAAATACCTCGAGACCAAGAATGTGCTGTTACCCTTTTACAACCACAATGAGATGGAGCTCTCCAGTGAGCCGGCGAACGATCCCGATGGTTTCCGCTTCGTCGATGTCACCGGCAAGGGCGGCTGCTTCCCCAAGGTGACCTGGCAATTGCGCAAGGCCTATGTGGTTGAGGGACGCCCCAAGGATTCGAATCATCCCCTGAGCAAGCGGATCATCTATCTCGATGCCCAGACCGGCATCATGTCGGTGCTGCTCTCCTATGATAAAAAAGGTGATCCCTGGAAGTACTTTCCCATCGGTAAAACCCACTCCGACAATCACATTGAGCGCAACCAGGGAACCGGGGTGGCGATCGATGACTTCGCGGTGTTTCTCGACGAGCAGGCCATGCACTGCACCACCTTGCAGTTCAAGAGTGTGATCAATCCGGAGGAAAACCCGCCAGGTATTTTCAGTGTGCAGAATCTGCGTAAACAGGGTCGTTGATCCTGCAATGTTTCAGATCGCCTTACTGACAAGAACAGTCCGCGGTTCGTATTGTTGCCACCAATTATCCGTTACATGATTAGGGGTATTGTGTTTAAACATTAGCTTGTGGCCGGTTGCAAGCCCGGCTGCGATCTCCCCTTGTCGGAAGTTATGAGGCAGTGCCTGAAGACATCTGGTGAACAGGCCGCTGAGATATGAGTGTATCACTCTATACCCATGACTGATTTATGGTATCTGTTGCGGCAATACCAGAGATCGATATTGCGCAATAGATTTATTCCTATGCCGGAATTATCTTTTCCCCTTCACTAAAGGTGTGAATGCAAAGGGCCGATACAGTATATATTGAGCGCGAGGCCGGCTGCAGTTATTACCGTGGCAAACGGTAAGTGTGAGTCTGAGCAAATCATCGATCTTAGCCACATCGGATATAGTGGCGGTGCAGAGGTGTAATGACCGCTATGCCGAATGATATTTCAGCGAAGAAGAATACCGAAATCCATGTGTTGCTGGTGGATGACGATCCCGACAGCGCAGAGGAGACTGTGCAGCTGCTGCTGCAGATGGATTCTCAACTGAGCATCGAGTACAAGACTGTTGAGCTGTTGGCGGATGCCCTCAACGAAATCGCCCAATCCCACTATGACCTGATCCTGCTGGATACCGGTCTGGCGGATATGCCGTCACCATCTGCCATACGCTCCTTGCGTGACGCCTTCTCTTACGCACCGATCATCGCCACCCAAAAATATGAGGATGCGGGGCTGGCTGCCATGTGGATGGGTGAAGGGGCGGACGAGTGCCTCTTCATGGGCGTGGTGGATGAGAGGGTGCTCAATCGGGTCGTTCAGTATGCGATCAAGCGCTACCATACCTACAGTAAACTGCATCAGCAAAGCCGTACCCACCATATCCTCAACAAGCTGTTGAGTCTGTCACTGCAGGAGATGCCTTTCGAGAGGTTGTTGGAAGAGTGCCTGGAGGTCATTCTTTCCGCGCCTCTTACCGATATGATGCATCAAGGCGCTATCTTCGTGGCTGAGAATGGGAGCGGGCAACTTAAAATGCTGGCCCATTCGAAACTTGATCCTCAAATTGTCGAGCTTTGCGAAACGATTGAATTTGGCCAATGTCTCTGTGGCTGTGCTGCGGAAAGCAGGGAAGTGCAGTTCGCGGATTGCGTCGATGATCGCCATGAAAACAGAGTGGAAGGTATGCAGCCCCACGGCCACTATATTGTACCTATCATCTCTAAGGACCATGTACTGGGTGTGCTGACGCTCTATCTCAAAGAGGGGCATATACGCAGTCAGGATGAAGAGTCATTTCTGCGTGGCGTGGCCGATACCTTGGCGGGTATTATCGAGCGGGCACGCACCAGCAATCAGTTGGCGCTGGCTCACGAGCAGAACAGCCGCCTGTTATCTTCATTGACCTCCATTCTTATCGGAGTGGACAACCAGGGCTGTATCAGCCATTGGAACGAACAGGCTGCACAAACTTTTGGCGTAGTGGCTGAACAGGTGCTTGGTAAGCCGATTGCCGCCGCTCCGATTGGTTGGGACTGGTCGCAGGCTGTGAATAATATCCTCACCAGTCTGGGTAGTGAAAAACAAGCTGACCGTTTTGAGGTGCGTTGTAAACCGGTGAGTGGAACCAATCGGCTGCTTTCGGTCTGTGCCACGCCATTCATAGACGAGAATGACGACAGTAACGGCTATTTGTTGATCGCCGATGATGTCACCGAGCAGAAGCAGCTCGAATCGGAGATGCAGCAGATGCAAAAGCTGCAGTCGATTGGGCAGTTGGCGGCAGGTATAGCTCACGAGATCAACACACCGATTCAATATGTCGGTGACAATATACGCTTTCTGCGTGAAGCCTTTGAGGACATTGCCGAGATCATCAACGATGAGCATGAAGTTATCGACACGGCGCGTAGCGGTACTGTGCCAGCAGAGCGCTTATCCCAATTGGACGATAAAATCGAAGAGGTGGATTTGGAGTACCTGCAAGAAGAGGTGCCTAAGTCGATCCAGCAGACTCTAGATGGAGTGGACCGTGTTGCAACCATAGTGCGGGCAATGAAAGAGTTTTCGCATCCGGGTTCTGAAGAGAAGACCTTGACCGATATCAACAAGGCGGTTGACAGTACTGTAACCGTGGCGCGCAATGTCTGGAAGTATCATTCAGAGATGCAGCTCGAGCTCGATCCCTCCCTGCCCCAGGTCAGCTGCATACCCGGGCCGATAAACGAGGTCATTCTGAATATTATCGTCAATGCCGCTCATGCCATTACCGATAGGGTGGGAGAGAACGGCGATATGGGATTAATTAGGATCACCACTGGTCACGAGGACAATTGGGTGGTGATCCGTATCGCTGATAGTGGAACCGGAATCCCCGAGGATGCGCGAGAACATGTATTCGATCCATTCTTTACCACCAAGGATGTGGGCAAAGGGACTGGCCAGGGGCTTTCGCTAAGTCACAAGATCATAGTCGATCAACACGATGGTGAACTGAGTTTCGAGACAGAAATGGGTGTCGGCACGACGTTCATCATCAGGTTACCGTTAGAGGGGTAGATGGCATGATCGGTTCAACAGAAAAAAAGAAAATTCTGTTTGTCGATGATGAACCGAACGTCCTCTCAGGACTCAGGCGCAGTCTGCGAAGTCAGCGAAAGGAATGGGATATGGAGTTTGCCGGCAGCGGACAAGAGGCGCTGGCAAAGGCCGAAGAGATCCGTTTAGACGCTGTAGTCACCGACATGCGTATGCCGGGCATGGATGGTGCGGAGCTTTTGGATTGCATCGCGAAGGGACACCCGCAAGTGGTTCGTATTGTGCTATCCGGGCAATCTGACCAGGAATCGGTGATGAAGACGGTGGGGCCTGCTCATCAGTACCTGAACAAACCCTGTGAGATCGATATTCTGAAAGGCACCTTGGCGCGCGCTTTTTCGTTGCGTGATCTCCTCGGTGAGAGTCACCTCAAGTCTCTGGTTTCCGGTATGCGTACGCTACCAAGCCTGCCCGCACTGTATAGCGAATTGATAAATATAATTCAGGATCCGAATGCGTCGGTTGCTGATGTAGGGAGGTTGATTGCCAAGGATCCGGCGATGACCTTAAAGGTTCTACAACTTGTCAACTCGGCCTTTTTCGGCCTCGGGCGCCATGTCTCAAATCCGGTTGACGCAGCTTCTTTATTGGGGCTTGAAATACTTAAACCGCTGGTACTGTCAATCGGTATATTCAAACAGTTCGAGGCGGACAAGCTCAATGTGAAGGATTTTTCGCTGGATGCACTTTGGCTCCATAGTTCACGGGTTGGTTCACTTGCCAAGTTGATTGCCAGCGAGGAGGGAATGCAGTCTCCCGCCGTCGAGGATAGCCTGCTTGCCGGCATGCTGCACGACATCGGTAAACTGATCTTGATAGTCAATCAGCCCACCGAGTACCTGCAGTTTATAGAAGTGGGGCAAGCTGCAACGGAAGAACGAGTCGCTGCAGAGGAGGCGGTATTCGGCTCCACGCATGGAGCGGTGGGTGCATACCTCTTAGGTCTGTGGGGATTGCCACAGTCGGTCGTGGAAGCGGTAGCCTTGCATAATCAGCCGGCATTGCAGGGGGAAAGAGTGTTCAGCGTGCTCAGCGTGGTTCATACCGCAAATGCATTGGTACATGCCGAAGAAGAGGGTGCCGTCTTAGACTCTCTGTTGGATCTCGACTACATCAATTCCATCGAGGTGACGGAAGAGCGTATCGAGATCTGGAAAAGGCTGGCCAGCGGATTAGATGCCAATAGCAATTAAATCCATACACGCTGTCCGTTTTCTGCAGCAACAGAGTCGATTGAATAAGTCTTAGCCGGGTCATTTAAGCGCGTATATCCGCCGATTTGAGCAGAATGGCCTCGAGCCCATCGGCCGCCAGCGGTCGACTGAACAAGTAGCCCTGATAGCCATCGCATTGCCGCGCCCGCAGAAATTTCAATTGCTCTTCCGTTTCAACTCCTTCGGCGATCGCGCGGAATCCGAGTCGCCAGGACATCGCGAGTATGGTCTCGACAATGGCGTCGTCGTTGGGATCGATGCCGATGTCGCGGATGAATGAGCGGTCTATCTTCAGTACATCAACCGGCAGCATCTTCAGGTAGGCGAGAGATGAGTAGCCGGTGCCGAAATCGTCGATGGAGATTTGAATGCCGAGTTTCTTCAACTCCACCATTTTCTTTCTTACATCATGAACATCTTCAACAAGGGAGCTTTCGGTCAGTTCGAATTCCAGTCCCGTAGGGTCCACTTCGGTATCGGTAATCGTCGATATTACCTGCTGAATGAAGTCCTTTTGCTGAAACTGCTTGGGACTGATGTTGACGGAAATCCTGCCGAAGGGTTTTCCCTTGAAACGTTGCTCCCATGCCTTGATCTGCAAGCAGGCTTCCCGCAATACCCACCCGCCCAATTGAAGTATCAGTCCGCTCTCCTCCGCAATGGCGATGAATTCACCGGGCAAGAGCAGGCCCTGGGTCGGGTGCTGCCAGCGAATGAGGGCTTCGGCACCCAATATCTCCTCTCTCCTCGAGATCGCAACCTTGGGCTGATAGTGCAGCACCAGTTGATTCCGGGTGATAGCGCTGTGCAGAGCGTTTTCCAACTCGAGCCTTTCCGAGGCGAGCATCTGCATACTGGGCAGGAAGAAGCGGAAATTGTTGCGGCCATATTCCTTGGCCTGGTACATGGCGGCATCGGCCTGCCTGAGGATCTCGCTGGCATCGTCCGATTCGGGTGAGATAAGGGCAATGCCGATACTGGGCGTGGAATGCAGGGTGTGGTTGCCGATTTGATAGGGCTGGGCGAAGGCATCCAGCACCTTTTCCGCCACGTTTTGCGCCTCGATGGCTGTAATCTCAGGATCGGCGTGCAGGTCAGCCAAGAGAATGACGAACTCGTCACCGCCAAGGCGGGCGACTGTATCTTCCGCACGCAGCAGGTAGCGCTGTCGCTCCGCGACCAGTTTCAACAGCTCGTCGCCGATGCTGTGGCCGAGTGAGTCATTGATATATTTAAAACGGTCCAGGTCCAGAAAAAGTATGGCCCCGGTGAGCTCGTGCCGTTTGGCGTTTTCCAGCCGTTGTTCCAGGCGGTCCATAAAAAGTGCCCGGTTCGGCAGGTCGGTCAGGATGTCGTGCAGCGCCGAATATTGCATCTTCTCAGACTGGATACGGAGCAGTCGGTTTCCCAGAAACAGGCCGATCATGCCGAGTATCCATAAACCGCCATGCCAGCCAGCAATATTCATGACTCGTGCATCTGCCTGGGCCTGCAATTCATCCAGCGGAATACGCACACTGATACCACCCATGATCTCCCCCGGTGCGGCACTCTCCTCCGGATGACAATTCATGCAGGAGGCCTTCGCCAGCCTGGGCCTGATCATACGCAAATAGGGCTTGCCATCGATCAGCGTCTCTTCACTCCATTCGGACAGGCCGCTACGCAGTTTCTTCAAGCCTCTGAGTTCCCAGCTGTCAGGTGCATTGAGTGGCCTGAGCGGATTCTCTTTGGTGGTATGTCCATGTATTCCATGAGGCGCCATCATTGCCTCCTGGTCGTGAACCAGGCGGGTGAAGTAGGAGGAGTTGACCAGTGTCAGTTTGCGGCCGTCGGTGGTGGTCACATCCCGATCGGCTAGGTGGGCCAGATAGGGATTGGGGATGATGCCTTGGTCTACCGGCATATAGATGCCACCAACGCGGGAGACCACACTGCGATAGATCATGTCCTTCTCGATGGCGGCACGGGCCTGAGCACCGGCCCGTTCGGGCACCATGCGCTGGTTCTGTTTCAAATTCCATTCGAGCGAGAAGATGAACACTGCACTCCACAGCAGGGCTGCCAGATAGGTCCACAGGCTTAGATTTTTGTTGTTGAACTTAAATCCTTGTTTCATTGGGTCTGTCGATTTGTATCTATCCGTCGGTCTGTTGTGGTGGCATCGAAAAGGTGCCGCACAAAATATTCCTGATCAATGATTTAGCATAACGGCAAAACCACGAACGACTTAAGGCTTTTGCCCCTATTCACAAGATATTCACACTTACAAAGACATGTTTGTTCGCAATTTAGTCATTAGGGCCTGTTACCACTAACAAGGTTAAAGTGAGCAACGATGAGGGCTTATCGGGCAATCGTTGTCGAATCCGCTCGCCGTCATCTTGTTCGAACCGGCGAATTGTCCGGACTACGCCTTCTCTGACGGACCCTCTCCCTCGGGTTTCACGCGCAGCAGATACTCCTGAATTCCATTACGCAGCAACATCGAGCGAACAACATGCAGGCCGCTCGCATATTTATCCAGATCGCCATAACTGTAGCGCGGAGCCTTGCGCTCGGGTGGATCGTGATCCAAGCGCGCCACGAGGTCATCTCCCAGTACGGAATAGCGCTGTGGCCGTCTGGCCATGGCATTATGCGCCGAGTGGATATAAGCATGCAGCATGCCGGCAGGTGCCATTATAGCTGCCAGACGGGCAGTGAAGGCGTTAAACAGTGGCAGACTCAGATAGTTGAGCAGGTCCCAGCATAACACGGTATCGATCTTTTCGGCCCCGGCGTCGGTGATCAATGGCTCCACCTTGTGGAGTAGGGATTCCGTCTCCTGCGATTTCTCGCTTAGCCTGCTCAATGCCAGAGCCGCATCGGCCACCAACAGACGGCACCTGCTACCCTGCAGCAGTGCCAGGATGCCCGGGCTGGCGGATCCTGGTTCGAGAATCACATGACGTGTGGTGCGATCGAACCGCGCCATCGTTTCATAAAACAGCGGTGAGGTGAACGGTTCATCGGCACCTCCCTGCATTGGTTGATTGGGTGAAGCCAAAGTGACCAATGTTATCGCATCATTTTATCGATCGTAACGCTGTCGGACAGGGCCTGCCGGTTCTCGGAAACATCTTTCCGTATGAACCGTCAGACTCATCCCGTGGATCCACTATTGACTTTTTTCTCAGCTGCTGAAGATTCACCGGCTTTGTTCGATCTGTTGATCTCAATGTTCTTGGATTTGGCGGAAGCCTGTTCCGGCTTAGCGGTTGCTGAAGGCGTTGCCGATTTACCGAAAGCCTTGTTGATCATCTCCTGATCCATATCGATGCTGCCCTTGAAGCGGCATCCCTCATCAAGACTGACCTTGGGCGATACGATGTTGCCGTGGACGTTGCCTGTCTTTCGAATAGAGACGCGTTCCGAACCGCAGAGATCACCATTCACCTTGCCTTCTATGATGATGCGATGTGCCAGTACACTGGCGTCAACCTGACCCTTGGTGCCCACAGTGAGGCTTTTCTCCCGAAGCTGTATGGTGCCGGACACCTTGCCCTGGATGATCAAGTCCTCTTCACCGCTCAGGTCGCCGTTGATCTGAATCGATGGACCGATGACCGCCGCCTCACGAACACGGTTCTGGGGGTCGAATCTCTCCTCGGGTTCCCTTGCTTCGGTGGGTGGGATGCTATCGTTTTCGCTATGTGTCTCTCGCTTGTTTCTGTCAAACATATCCGAGTTCCTCTTATATTACTGTCTGAGCCTAGTTATCGTGCTTGCAGCACTGGCTGTTTTTCAAAGACTACATCAGCTGGGGCTGTAGAAAAGGGGAGTAGGTCTCATTGAGAGATGCACCCCGATTATCTGAAGAGATCCATACTTAAATATAGAGCAATTGAAGGAATCCAATGCAACAAAGACAGTAAGACTTATCTTGTTGATACAGAATCAGAATTTACAATATCGGCTGCGGCCATAATCTGCCTGCAGTTGTGCCACTTCCAGCTTCACTCCGGCTCTTCAGTTCCGATCTGCTTGGGCTGATCGCTATATCGGGGAAGAAAGAAACTGCTTAACAGCTTCGCCTGCAATTATGGCTCTTTCGGAGCCGTATATATGCCGCTGTCACAGACAGGCTCGACCAACTGATTCATTGCCCAATCAGTCATATTTGATATATTTAAAACGTGGATCGTCGGGGGTGCCCTCGAGGGCGCCCGCCACGAGTCCGGGCTGCCACATGATCACCTCCTCGATCTTGCGCGCCAGTTCGAAATCCTTGTCGGTGATGCCTTTGGCGGAGTGGGTCACCAGTTTGACGATGACGAACGCATAGGAGACGGTCAGATCCGGGTGGTGGAACGCCGCTTCCGCCAGGTGGCCCACCGTATTCACCACCATCAGGGTACCCTTCCAGCCACTGGTTTTGTATTTTCGCCGGATCCAGCCTTTCTCCAGATACCAGTGGGGCAGCTCCTCCTTCAGCCGTGCCTCAGCCTCTTCGTCACTGTAGGTCTCGTCGTGTTTGTGTTCCACGCTATGCCTCCTGTCATGTCTTGCCGGATCAGGGCTGTTATTAAGACTGTAGATGATGACGAATTACGATCAACACTGAGATTATTATGGGTTGTTCCAGACCAGGTATCCGTCAATACGTCGAAAAAAGAAAAGCCGACCACATCGCTGTGGTCGGCTTTATCTCTTACTGCTACTCCTTTGCGCCCGTGGGCTCAGGAGCAGGATGGTTTACATCATGCCTTTATCTTTCCAGAACTTGATGGCGCCGGGATGCCATGGGGTGACAACGCCCTGGGTTCCGGTATCGAGGCTCATGTTCTTGAAGGTCTTTTTCTGTGCCTTCATGTGGGCCAGGCCTTCATCGGTGTAGATGATGGAAAGCATGTTGTAGACAGTGTCGTCCGATACCTTGGAGTTGGCCACCCATAGGGCCGAGTCCTGGAAGGAGGGGCTGTCCTTCTCTACGCCGCGATAGGTGCCGGCCGGTACCGACAGTTGTGAGAAGTAGGGGTATTTATCGAAGAAGCCGCTATCCTGCGCGTCCTTACCCACATCCACCAATTCAATGTCATTGGTTTGGGCCGCCATGATAACGGCGCCGCTGGGGAAGGCCGTGAACAACCAGAAGGCATCCAGCTGATTGTTGCCGAATGCCTGAGCGGCATCGTTGTAACCCATGGCATTGCGTTCGACCTTGTCCCAGACACCCATGTGGGTGAAGAAGAGTTCACAGTTGGCGAATGCGCCTGAGCCGGCATTGCCTACACCAACCTTTTTCCCGACAAGATCCTTGGTGCTCTTGATGCCGGAGTCCTTACGCGTCACTAGCTGGGCGGGCGCGCCGTAGAGCCAGGCGACAGCCATGACGTCTTCATACTTCTTGGTGTCGTTCTTCATCTGGCCGTTGCGGCCGAGGTAAACATGGCCGGAATAGACTACGCCCATCTGGGCCTTGCCGGAGTTTACCTTACGCAGGTTTTCAACCGAGCCGGCTGAAGATTGTGCCTTGACCCGAAAATCCTTCGAGCTCTTGATGGGCTTGTAGACCTGGACGGCATTGGCGACGACCTGGAAGGTACCACCAGCCGGGCCACCGCTAAAAACCACGCGTTCTTTGGCTGATGCGGTGACAGGTAGCATCATACTGGCTGCAAGTAGGGCTGTACCTGCGGTCAGTACCGATCTGCGTGTAATATTCATTAAGAATCCTCCAGTTTTATGATTTAGTGATATCGAGATTCCGCCTATTCAGCGCAATGAATCGTATTCAGCAAAAGTCAGACCAGAATACTCCGATTGGTCACTCCGATCTAAGTTGATGATTGAATAAACAAAATAACGAAACAAGTACGACAACTATCTTTTCGGATGGGTGGAAACTCACCCATAAGCCGCACACCCGCGTGTGATATTCGGCCAAAAATCCCCACCAATCAATCTATTTGTATAGGCGTTTGTCGAGACCATACTTTTGCATCTTGTCATAGAGGGTTTTTCTCGGCAAACCGAGCAGTTCCATGGTCTTTTTTATCACCCCGCCGGATTCGGAGAGGGCCTGCTCAATCATCGCCCGCTCAAAGACTTCAACATGTTCAGGCAGGGTCAAGGGAACACAAGGTGATGTGACGGATTTTTCATCCAGTTGCAGGCCGCATTCATCGCCAAGCAGCACGAAACGCTCTGCGGCATTGCGCAGTTCCCTCACATTGCCTGGCCAGTTGAAAGACATAAGTTTCTGGCTGATATTGTCCGGCATCGCCGGTGCGACCTTTCCGTAGCGAGCCGCAGCAACCAGCAGAAAGTGCTGGAACAATAAAGGTATGTCTTCACGGCGTTCGCGTAAGGGTGGGAGTTCCAGGGTTACGACGTTCAAACGATAGTAGAGGTCTTCCCTGAATTCGCCACGTTCAGCTGCAGCCTTAAGATCAACCTTGGTGGCTGCAACAATGCGGATATCCAATTCGATACTTTCATTGGAACCGATACGTTCAAGGGATCGTTCCTGCAATACGCGCAGCAGCCGGACTTGGGCGGGCAGGGGCATGGATTCCACTTCATCCAGAAACACGCTTCCATGATTGGCATATTCGAATTTTCCGATACGCAGGTTCTCTGCGCCGGTAAAGGCCCCTTTTTCATGTCCGAATAGTTCACTTTCGATCAGATTTTCCGGAATAGCGCCGCAGTTTACAGCGACAAAGTTCTTATCTCTTCGTTGGCTGTGCTCGTGGAGCGAGCGTGCCACAAGCTCTTTACCGGTACCGGTCTCACCCATTAGCAGTATATCAGCAGCGGTATCCGCAAGTTGATTGATGGTATTTTTCAGCGCCTTCATGGCTGAGGTTTTACCGATAATGCGTGGTCCCAAGGAGTTTTGCGCATTCAGCTCGGTTTTTAAGGTTCGGTTCTCGAGGACAAGCCTGCGCTTTTCGAGGGCTCTGCGTACCGTATCCACCAGCCGCTCGGACGAAAAGGGTTTTTCGATAAAGTCATAGGCACCTTTCTGCATGGCATCTACTGCCATGGATATGTCTCCATGACCGGTAATCAAGATGACGGGTAGTGTGGTATCCATCTGTTGCAATCGCTGTAAAAGCGCAAGCCCGTCAAGACCTGGAAGGCGAATATCGCTGACCACGATGCCGCCGGTCTGGTTATCGATCAGCTTCAGGGCATCTTCCGCCTTTTCAAAAACCCTTACCTGGAACCCGGCCAGTTCAAGGGTCTGTTCGTTGGCTAGGCGGAGATCGATTTCATCATCGATAAAGAATACATCAGGGCTTTTACTCATTTATCTTTTTCCGGCTCAGGCAGTGTAATAGTGAAACGGGCACCACCCATGTTTAGATTTTCAGCGGACAACTTACCATTCATGCTGTCGATGATTCTGGCTGATATCGACAGTCCAAGTCCGAGCCCCGATTCCCGGGTTGTGTAAAATGGTTCAAAGATCATTTCAAGTTTCTGTTCATCGATCCCCGGTCCTGTATCGTCAACATGAATCATGATCCGTCTTTTATTTCGCTCCGTAGTAATAATGATAGTGCCTGGCGCATGGCTGCCGATCGCATGAATGGCATTGTTGATGAGATTAATCAATACCTGTTCCAGTTGGATAAAATCAACATGGGCGATGATGTTGCCGCCTACCCGGTCGGTATCGATAGTGATATCCGTATTTTTGAATTGCGGCCTTGATATTTCAATAGCGGTTTGAATGATTGGAGCGATATTGACCGATTCAAGCTGGCCGCTCGACTTACGTGAGAAAAATTTCAACTGGGAGCTGATTCTGGACATTCGGTCTGTCAGTTCGGCAATCCGTTGCAGGTTTTCGTCAGCCTTGCCATCTTTATCGATGGATAGAAATTTCCGTGCATTGTCGGCATAACTGCGGATTGCCGCCAAGGGATTGTTAAGTTCGTGACTGATACTGGCCGACATCTGTCCCAGGACGGCGAGCTTGGCGGTCTGAATAAGTTCACCCTGTGTTTCACGCAGGGTTTTTTCGGTCTGTTTGTGTTCATCTATTTCGTTCTGAAGATCGGCCGTTCTCAAAGAGACCTTCTTTTCCAGTTGCTTTTGTGCCTCCTGGTGAAATCGCTCACGCTCCTGATGTCGTCTGTTCCATTGCCAGACAAGCAAGCCGATCAGCATCATGGAAAGCGCCAACAACAGCATGGTAAACGCACTGACCAAGCTTTGCTGCCTTAAATCCTCCAGAGGGGTTAGGATTCGCATCGACCAGTCGGCTTCCAGCATGTCGTGATAGTTTGTAAGAAACTCATTCGCTGAGTCTTCCGTATTGATCTGGATAATACGACTGCTGTCGGATACCGTTTCCTTGTTTACCAGCCTCAGGGCCTGGATGTTTGAATCCCCATAACGCCGACTTGCCTTTATGCGCTCTACTGACTTTGCGGATAACGGAACGATGCTGCTGTATAACCACTCAGGATTCGTGGTGATGAAAATAATTCCGTCCGGATCACTGACAATAAACTGTGATTGTCTCTCAGACCAATATTTTTCAATCTTGGAGAGGTCCATCTTAACGGCGATGACCCCAATCTTGTCTGCATTGTATATGATCGGGTAGGAGTAGTAGTAACCGCGCTTTTTGGATGTGGTTCCAAGCGCAAAGTAGCGACCTACTTTCCCCTGCATTGCTTCGGAGAAATAGGGGCGAAAACTGAAATTCTGTCCGACAAAGGGATTTTCGTCCGCCCAGTTGCTGGCAGCCAGTGTTAATCCGGATTTATCCATCAAGTAGGTGTCTGATGCATCAGTGATTCCATTGATCTCTTGCAGAAAGAGATTGACCACATCAATCAGCGAATCATTGGTTGGGTCATTCAACAACTCAACCAAAAGGAAGTTTTTCGCCACTAACTGGGGGATGAATTGATAACGGGATAATTGCGATTCAAAATGACCGACGAACTGCTCCAGTTGCTGCTGGTTATTGTAGCTCAGTTTGTGTATTCCGTTGTGCCAACTGATCCTATGTGATATCCAGAAGGTCAGCAAAAGAATGCATAGGATGCCGATACCAACCAAATAGCGATTTTTTAGAACCTCAGGCATGAATGGTGGTTGAATCTTTATTATCAGAGCATTTCATTTTCAATATAATACGCAACCTGATCAACCGCTGCCTGATATTATTCCTCACCCCAGTGTGCAAGGGCCTATGGGGTGCGGGTGATTCCTCTGGAAACCAAAGCGAATGCCCAGGTGTTCCTGCAGGACCATAACGGTACACGGATGCTAGGGCCTGTTAACACTAATCCAATGCACCCTGTTGTGCCTGAAAAAGCGCCAATCAAGGCGCACCCCAAGGGCACTTCCTTCGGGGCGCGAGGAGAGAAGTTTGGTTATTCCAAATGAATGACGAGCAACGCCGAGTGGCGCTTTTTCAGGCATACCCCAAGGGCACTTCCTTTGGGGCGCAACCCGAAGGGCTGGGGCTGTTTTCGCCCCCAGCGGCGTTATGATTCGCTCATGTAAAATAACTACACCACGCTCAATCTGCCTTGCTGGGCACGAAAACAGCCCCAGCAGGGCGTATTGGATTAGTGTTAACAGGCCCTAGCTACGAAGATACATCCGTGCCGTTGTTGTATAAGCCTGGACAAGGCCGTTTCTAGAACTTGGACCCATAAATCAGCGGGTAATAGGGTCGGAATCGCCGGGAACATCTGGATTCCGGCATGCGCCGGAATGACGGGATCAGTGAAGTCTACTCATCAATCCTAAGGAGGATCCTATTATTCAGTTTTGGATCATTTTCCGATCTCACGGGAGCAACACAAACCAGGCTCCGCAATTGTGAATGCCGGGCTGTGCAATTCAATAGGCTGATGTGGTCGACAAGGGCTCTGTACACCCATTTTATAGCGACAAGATCAAGTCTCAGCTCAGGTAGGCTTTGGCCTCCTCGCCAGGATCGGGAAGTCCGGCGATACGCCAGATGCTGAGGCAACTCCCGAATAGATTATGGACCTTCCAGCGGGGTATGCCCGTGGCTCGGCATACCTGGCGCATATTCGGCAAGGCGCCCAGACTCAGATAGCGTTCACGGATGTGTCGCAGCACCTGCCAGTGTTGTTCACTCAGTTCTCCCACCCCCTCCTGCTGGGCCAGATCGCGGGCAAGCTGTTCGCTCCATGACAGATGATCGATGAGATAACCGCTCCCATCGAAAAGCGAGGGCGGGGAAGCGGTGTTGGTTGTCGGTGCGGCAGTCTGGGGCATGGCCTGGACCTCCTTCTGGGTTTTAATAAGTAAATATTGATTACCGGATAGTATGGTAGTCAGTTGGTTCTTACTAAAAATGATAAATATTAATTTTGTATCATGATTTGTGATGTATTGGTTTTTATGCAGGATCGCGCCCATCACTTCGAATCCCAGTATTTCACCATACTCTATAGCACAATCCTCCCTGAGCAGCTGACTCACAGAGTCTCTGATTGACTAGCCAACACGCCGATAAACCCCAATATTTACAACGATGAAGGATCTCGAATTTGAGGTTATACATGCCCATATTCAAGGAGAAAACGGCACGCCCGGGCCGGTTATCCGAGGCGCATTAATCTGGTTGGAGATCTGAGCAGTGGAAAAGTGGCTGGAAGGTACGATAGTCGAGAAACGGCATTGGGCTGACAAGCTCTACTCTATTCGCCTCAAGGCGCCCGTGGATAAGTTCACTGCCGGGCAGTTCACTCGCCTCGCACTGGAGATCGATGGTGAGCGGGTGGCGCGGCCCTACTCATTCGTTAATCCACCCCAGGATGAGATGCTGGAGATCCATTTCAATGAAGTGGAGAACGGTCCTCTAAGTCCCCGGCTTGCTGCCCTGGAACCGGGTGACCGGGTCTGGGTCTCAGCCCGGGCCAACGGCTTTTTCACCCTAGATCAGCTGCCGGGTAGCGAAAACCTCTGGATGATCGCCACTGGAACGGCGCTGGGTGTCTATCTCTCCATTCTGCGTACCGAGCATTCATGGCGGCGATACCGGCAGATGGTTCTGGTACACAACGTTCGCTACAAGGATCAGCTCAGTTACAGCGAGGAGATCGACAACCTGAAGCAGCGTTATGGCGAGCGCTTCATCTATCAGCCGATCACAAGTCAGGAGCGGGTGGATGGCGCCCTGCAGGGACGAATTCTGGCCGCACTGGAAGATGGTCGTCTCGAGAGTCATACCGGAGTCGTACTTACCCCGGAGAAGTCACATGTGATGCTTTGCGGCAACATGGGCATGATCCGGGAGGTATCCGCCGCCCTGGAGGCCAGGGGCATGCGCAAGCATCGCAAGCGGGAGCCGGGGCACTTCACCACTGAAAAGTATCACTGAATAGTCCGGGTAGAACTGATTGGATGGATATCAACTGGCCCCGGTGAATAGAGAATCAGTGCCGACCGGCGGCGACCGCCAGTATTGCGGCGGTGCGATGACCTGACCACCCAGGGTGGCAGCCGCATGCCAGGGCCAGCGGGGGTTGTAGAGAATACCGCGGGCCAGTGCCACCAGATCCGCCTGTCCGGAAACGACAATCTGTTCCGCCTGCTCCGGCTCGGTGATCAGCCCAACCGCAATGGTCGGCACCCCAACCTCATGTCGGATGCGTTCCGCAAAGGGCACTTGAAAACCGGCTGCAGCAGGAATCTGCTGCAGCGGGGAGAGGCCTCCGCTGGAGACATGGATGAAGCTACAGTCAAGCTGTTTCAGTGCTTCAGCCAGGATAAGGCTCTGCCCGATATCCCAGCCCCCCTCGATCCAGTCCGTGGCCGAGATACGGATGCCGACCGGTATCCCGGATGGGATCGCCTCACGTACCGCTTCGAAGACCTCCAGTGGATAGCGCAGGCGGTTTTCCAGGGATCCACCATAGGCATCTTCACGCTGATTGGACAGGGGGGACAGAAACTGATGCAGCAGATAGCCATGGGCGGCATGGAGTTCGATTACCTCGATACCCAGTCGGTGGGCGCGTACGGCAGCGTCAACGAAGGCCTGGCGTATCTCTGTCATGCCTTGCCTGTCCAGTGCCACAGGTGGGTGTTGTTCCTCACTCCAGGGTAAGCGGGAGGGGGCGCATGTCTGCCATCCACCCTCTACCGGTGAGATCTGTCCACCGCCGGCCCAGGGGAGAGCGGTGGAGGCTTTGCGTCCGGCATGGGCCAACTGGATGGCGAGAGGCATATTCGAATAGGTGCGCAGACGCTCGATAACCCGCGCCAGTGCCTTTTCAGTGCCATCAGACCAGAGACCGAGGTCATTCTGCGAGATGCGCCCTTGCGGGGTGACTGCTGTGGCTTCGATGAAAAGCAGGCCGGCGCCGGAGAGTGCCAGGTGGCCGAGGTGGATCAGGTGCCAGTCTGTGGCCCGGCCCTCCAGCGCCGAATATTGACACATCGGGGCTATGACAATACGGTTTTCCAGGTTTAGCCGGCCGAGGGCGTAGGGGGTGAATAGCTGGCTCATTCTGATTACTCCGGTAACAGGGAACGGGATACTCTATCCGCAATCCTGGCAATTGCGAAGATGGATCGCGTACCCAATACCTGTTGGCCATCAATGCCAGCCGAATCCAAGCGCTGTCAACAGCGCAAAATGAAATGAATGCATTTTTTTATCTATCCCCTCGAGTTGACAAGATCGATGACAGAACGGTTTCCGGCGGATGCCTTGACGATTGCTCGAATTGCACCATCAAGATTTGGGTAGCGGAACTTGAAGCCTGTTTCTGCAAGCCGTTCCGAGACGATGCACTGTCCCGATGTCATTGCCTGGGCACCTTCACCATACATCACTTGCAACAGTGCAGTCGGGACGCGTAATGAGGTAGGCCGGTTCAGCACTTTACCCAGGATGCGTGTGAACTCCAGATTGTTTACCGGATTGGGCGCGGCAAGATGATAGATGCCTTTGCAATTTCGGTTATCCAACGTCATCAGATAGGCGTTGACAAGATCATCGATATGGATCCAGGAGAAATGTTGCTCTCCGCTTGCGACGGGTCCACCCAAGCCCAACCGGAATGGCAGTAAAACCTGTTTCATCAAGCCGCCATTTGCGCCAAGTACCAGGGAGAGCCTGAACACGACGACACGCATACCGAGGGTTTCCGCCTCCCAGGCTGCGGATTCCCAGTCAAATGAGAGTTCACCCAGGAAATCTGCAGCATTGGCGACATCGTGCTCTGTATAGCGGCCATCTGAACTGAAGGCGCCCATGCCTGAGGTTGAGATGAAGGTCTTGGGCCGTTTAGAGGTTTGCGAGATTGCATCCACCAGCATACGCGTGGTTTCCACCCGGCTGGAGATGAGGGTGCGCTTGTAGCCAGATGTCCAACGACGGTTGATTGGCGCGCCGGCCAGGTTGATCACTGCATCGCAACCATCAACGAGTGTCGAGATATGTTGGGTTCCGCCATTGAAATCACGTCGGCCGACAGGCACCACAGTATGCCCCTGATTGCGCAGCATGCGGCTAAGGTGGCTGCCGATAAATCCGGTTGATCCACTGATGGCGATGTTCATGTGTGACTCCTCACCATACCAATCACAAACGGCACAAGGCCCGGATAGCCGAGCCATTGAGTGCGCTTCAGGAAATTTTCGCTGAGATGATTCATAACAGGTCTTCGATTGCCTGGATCAGTTTCGAGCTCCCGGGCTTGACGAAGCTGTTGTAGCTTCCTACAAGTTTACCGTCACGATCGATAAGGTATTTGTGAAAGTTCCAGCGTGGCGGAGTGCCCGCTGCATCGGCCAATGCACGATAGAAGGGATCCGCATCCTCACCCGTGACCCGTGACTTGGCATACATGGGAAACTGCACACCATAGGTGAGTCGGCAGAACTTTTTGATCTTTAGCTCGCTACCCGGTTCCTGGTTGCCGAAGTCGTTGGATGGAAAACCGAGAACCACCAGTCCGCGGTCGCGATAGCGTGAATAGGTCTTTTCCAATCCGTCATATTGATCTGTGAATGCGCAACGGCTGGCGGTATTGACCACCAGCATCACCTTTCCCCGGTAGGTCTCACACAGGTTGTCGATATGCTTACTGTTGAGTTGCCGTTTCGAGTAACTGCTGTGTTCGTTACATATCAAACCAGTATCACTTTGTGCATGGCCGGCAAAAGGAATCAGCCACATAGCTGCAACAAGCGTCATGGTTAAGCCGGCGGGTAATTTTTGCATGAATGTATTTGAATCCATGATGTTTCACCTGGTGTGCGGCGGCAGGCGACTGCCTAGCCGCCCCGTAGGCTCATCACCCCTCGTCGATACCCTCAGTGACGGGATTGTGAATGATTTCGTGCAACCGGCTCCCAGGCACAACAGAGTGGAGCACATTGGGGTCCTCCTTTTCGATCTGCTGCATCAGTTGATCGTAGCGGCGTTCAGTCTCAAGTATCTGCTTTTCGTAACCTGACATCTCTCTCTCCTTTGTGTTGTACAAACTGGGCAGAAATGGCCTCAGTGATGTAAATATTAGACAAAAAATTGCAAATGTCTAGTACAAATATTTGATTATTTAGATTTAGGCGCTATATTTGGCAGTTATGTATAGTACAAAAAGGCGAGGGCATAATGAAAATAGCAGTGATCGGAAGCGGGATCAGTGGCTTGTCAGCGGCCTGGCTGTTGCATGACAAACACCAGGTAACACTGTTTGAAGCGGCGGACTATCTGGGCGGTCACACCCATACCGTGGATGTCACCCTGGAGGGTAAAACCCATCCGGTGGATACGGGATTTCTTGTCTACAACGATCTTACCTATCCCAATCTGATCAGGTTGTTCGATCACCTGGGAATCGAGACCCATGAAACGGAGATGTCATTCAGCGTCAGTGTGCCTGAGGCGAATCTCGAATGGGCGGGGGCCAGTCTGGGTACCCTGTTCGCTCAACGGCGAAATCTCGTACGTCTGAACTATTGGCGCATGTTGCAGGAGATTGTCCAATTCAACAACCGTGCCCAGATGCTGCTGGCCTGGTCCGAGCAACGACGGGTGACCCTGGGTCATCTGTTGGATGAGCATGGTTATTCGGAGTGGTTTCGTTCCTGGTATCTGTTGCCGATGGCGGCGGCCATCTGGTCCTCGACCCCGGCTGAGATCCTCGGCTTTCCCGCATCCACCTTCCTCAGGTTCTGTATCAATCACCGCTTGCTGCAGATTGAAGGACGGCCGCAGTGGCGCAGCCTGATCAGGGGCGGGAGATGTTATGTTGAAAAGCTTGCGAAACCCCTCGATATCCGGCTCAACACACCCGTCAAAAGCGTTAATAGAATGGGTGAAGGGGTAGAGGTGGAATCGGCGCTTGACCATTCTCTCTACGATGCGGTGATCTTCGCGACTCACGCACCCGATACCCTACGGATGCTCAAAGATGCCGATGCGCAGGAGAGGTTGCTTCTGGGTGCATTCACATACCAGCCCAATAGTGCGGTCCTCCATACTGACCGGCGTTTTTTACCGACCAGGGAATCTCTCTGGTCAGCATGGAACTACCTTTCGCTTGGCGAAATGGATCAGTCGGTCTGTGTCTCCTATCTCCTCAACCGACTGCAGAGGCTGCCTTTCGAGACGCCACTCATGATTACCCTGAACCCCGACAGGCGCTACATGCCGGAAAATCCGATTGCCACTTATCGATATGATCATCCGGTTTTCAACCAATCCGCAATCGATGCCCAAACCCGGTTGAGTGAGATACAGGGCCGCAATCGCGCCTGGTTCTGCGGGGCCTGGTGTGGTTATGGGTTCCATGAGGATGGTCTTAAGTCGGCGCTGAGGATCATTGGCGACTTCGATGCGGAGGCACCATGGAAAGCAGTGCTCTAAGCCGCATCGTTGTTGGCCGCGTTATGCATCGCCGCCGTTTACCCGTGGAGAACAGATTTGTCTATCCGGTCTTTTTTATTCTCATCAATCTTGAGCGGTTGGAAGGGCAGCGCCACTGGTTGTTGGGTATCAACCGACGGCGCCCCCTGGCGTTTCATTTCAAGGATTACGGGGATGGCGGGGATCCGCGCATCTGGGTGCGTGAGCGTCTGGTCGAATCCGGGATCGACGATTGCAATGGTGGACTTTGGCTACAGACCTTTCCAAGGGTTTTCGGTTATCTATTCAATCCGGTGAGTTTCTGGTATTGCCAGCGCAATGACGGCACTGTGGGTGCGATTGTTGCGGAGGTCAACAATACTTTCGGTGAACGCCACTGTTATGTGTTGCAACCCAGGCCGGGGGATGGTTCGTTCACCGCGGTTGAGGCCGTTAAGCGGCTCTATGTATCACCTTTCTATCCTGTCAGCGGTGGCTACAGATTTCACTTCAATGTCGATTTCGACGCACCCAGGGTGCGTATCGATTACTACGACCAGGGTCAGCTGCAATTGAATACCGCAATCTGGGGAAGATCGAAGCCGCTGACCGACATCAACCTGTTAACCGCCCTGTTGAAACAGCCTTTATTGACCCTGGGTGTCACGGTCCGCATCCATTGGCAGGCGCTGCGTTTGTGGCTGAAGGGGGTTTCACTGAGCAACAGAACACCATCATCGATCGAGGAGGCAACCAAGTGAACAGTATGACGACCGTCCTGGATGCACAGGCGCTACCCTGGCAGGTCAGGCCCCTTATCTCTGTGCTAAGCGGGATCCACGCAGGTACGCTGACACTGACCACTCCGGAGGGCTATCAGCTGAATTTCGGTGACGGCAGTGCGCCACATGCCGATCTACAGTTGGAGACCTGGTCATCATTGAGACGTATCTTCCGCGGGGGCGATGTAGGACTGGCTGAATGCTTCCGGGATGGTGAAGTGACCAGCAGTAACCTGACCTTGTTGTTGCGCTTCGCGCTATGCAATCAATCCGCCTTGATAAAGGCATTTAAGCGCAATCGGTTGTTGAACCTCTTGTATCGCATGCGTCATCTGCTGCGACCCAACAGCAAACGGGGAAGTTCGCAAAATATCGAGGCCCATTACGATTTGGGCAATGATTTCTACCGGCTTTGGCTGGACGACTCCATGACCTACTCCAGTGCCCGCTTTGACGATGATCTGCATGGTGATCTGCAACAGGCCCAGGCAGTCAAATACCGACGCATGATCGAGATGGCGGGCGCCACCCGTGGCAGCCGCGTACTGGAGATCGGTTGTGGCTGGGGCGGATTTGCCGATTACGCGGCGAGACAGGGAATTACGATTGATGGTGTCACCCTTTCGCCTAGTCAGCTCAGCTATGCCCGTGATCGTATATTTGAGGCAGGATTGCAAAATCAGGTGAGTTTGTCACTCAAGGACTATCGTGCGCTTAGCGGCAATTATGATCATATTGTCTCCATCGAGATGTTCGAGGCGGTGGGGGAGGCCTATTGGGAATGCTATTTCAGAAAGCTTAATGAGCTTTTGAACACGGGCGGCAGGGCTGTGATTCAAACCATTGTCATTCGCAATGACCTGTTTGATCGTTATCGCCGCAGGAGTGACTTCATCCAGCAGTTTATATTTCCCGGTGGGATGCTCCCATCTCCAGGGTGCTTGCATGATCTTGCACGAGACCACGGTTTCAAAATAGTCGCAAAGGAGTGCTTTGGCGCTGACTATGCAGAGACCTTGCGACGCTGGCGGCAGAATTTTCAGGAAAAAAGGGAACAGGTCCTGGCGGCTGGTTTTGATATCTGTTTCGTACGTCTGTGGGAGTTCTATCTTGCCTATTGTGAAGCAGGTTTCGACGAAGCGCGGATAGATGTCATGCAGTGTGCATTGGTAAAGGTAGAGTAAGCATGAAAGCACTGCCGAAAGTCGTTGGGCCGCTTCTGTTACTTTGCCTTATATGGGGCGACGTCAACGCAAGGATCATTCCGCTGGCCGACTATCCATCACTGCGGAGCGTGGGCAGCGGTGTTTTGAACTGGTGGGGCATCAGGGTCTACAAGGCAACCCTTTATGCGCCACAGGGAGAATACCGTCCGAACATGCCGCATGCCCTGGAAATCGTCTACCGCATGGATATCAGCCGAGAACGGCTGGCGAAAACCTCGCTCAAACAGATCGAAAAGATCCGGGGTCATGCGTTGGCGGATAGAGACGCGGTACTCGACAAGTTCAAGACAGTTTTTTGCGATGTCTCCGCTGGGGACGCGATAGTGGGTATTCATCTGCCGGGTGAGGGCGCACGCTTCTACTGTCGGAAAGATTATCTCGGCCGGATCGATGATCCCGAACTGGCGGCGGCTTTTTTCGACATCTGGCTCAGTCCGGCAACAGCAAAGCCAAGGTTAAGGTCGGCGCTCCTGGGTGAAGGCCAATGACCTCGAGGCAACGATTCGCCTATGGTCTGCTGGGTGCCCCGATGGCGATGGCGGCGCTCCCTGTCTACATCCATACTCCCAAGTTGTATGGCGATGAACTGGGTTTGGGATTGGCGTTGACCGGGGCGATCCTGCTGGCTTCCCGCGCTCTGGATACCCTGCAAGACCCATGGTTGGGCAGGCTGGCCGATTTGATGCAGCGGCAGCACCGGGGATGGGCCGTGCTGGCCGGCGTGGCTGCGTCTGTTCTGGTGCTTGCCTATACGGCACTGTTCAATCCGCCGGAGATGCTGCAGTGGCAGCTTGCGCTTTGGTTCGGTGTGGCCCTGGTACTTGTCTATACCGCCCATAGTGCACTCAATATCACCTATCTCGCCTGGGGTGCGAACGTCAGTCATGACAGCCACGAACGTACCCGACTGGTGGCATTTCGCGAGGGTTTCGGCCTGTTCGGTGTGATCCTTGCCAGTCTGCTCCCGATGCTCTTTTCGTCATGGTTTCAAGGTGTCAATCCCTGGCTGCCCTACAGTTTTGTATTTTCCCTGTTTTTACTGCTGGCGATCTGGCTGTTGCTGTATCGGTTTCCGCTGCCGACAAAACATGGATTGACTGCTCAGGGCCTGTTCGGTCCCTTGCGGCAATCACCCTTCCGCCGACTGGCGACACTCTTCCTGCTTAACGGTTTTGCAGTGGCGATCGCCGGGACGCTGGCACTCTTTTATATTGCTGATGTGCTGCAGCTGGAAGCCTACAGCGGTCTCTTTCTTGCCACCTACTTTATCAGCGGTGCGGTCTCTCTTCCTTTGTGGCTGAGACTCTCGCGCAGATTAGGCAAGAGTGTGGCATGGGCGGTCGGTACTTTGGTGGCCGTGGTCGGATTTGTCTGGGCAGTGCAGCTGGGCGCTGACGACATGCTGCCTTACCTGCTGATCTGTCTGCTTTCGGGTGCGGCGCTTGGCGCCGACCTTGCGCTACCGGCGGCGATAGCTGCCGACATCATCCCGCAACAGGATAGGGGCAACACCGGTGGCTACTTCGGTATCTGGAGCCTGATCAACAAAGGGGTACTGGCACTTGCGGCAGGTTTGGGGCTGCCGCTGCTTGCGGGATTCGGCTACCAGCCTGGCGGCGGAGGGGGCTTGACCGCCCTTGCCATCCTGTATGCCGGTGTGCCTTGTCTTATCAAACTGATCTCAGCAGGTTTGCTGATGCGCTGGCGAAGATCCCTGGAGGTTCAATATGTCTTTTAAGCCGATGGCACTGCTTACAGTGGCGGTCTTGAGCGGGTGCGCGGGGGTTGATGTCAACCACTATGAAGATGAAAGGCCGGTATTGAAACTGGAGGAGTACTTCAATGGTACGGTCGATGGCTGGGGGATGTTTCAGAATCGTGATGGTCGTGTGGTAAAACGTTTCAAGGTCGTTGTCGATGCCAGCTGGGAGGGGGATCAGGGTGTGCTGGATGAGCATTTTACCTACAGTGACGGCACTAAACAGCAGCGCATCTGGCGCTTGACCAAGACCGGCGAGAATGACTACAACGGAATGGCGGATGATGTGATAGGCCGAGCAAGCGGTCGTGTTTCGGGGAATGCACTGCAATGGATCTACACGCTCAGTCTGCCGGTGGGAGAGAAGGTCTATCAGGTGCACTTCGACGACTGGATGTACCTGCAGGAGGATGATGTTCTGCTCAACCGATCCGTGATGCGTAAATTTGGATTCCGGCTGGGCGAAGTCCTGCTGTTTTTCAAGAGGCGCAATCAATGAGTTTGAATCCACGGATAATCGATTGGCGCGGAAAAAGGGTCTGGATCATTGGCGCCAGCAGCGGCATTGGTGCTGCACTGGCGGCTGCAATGGGACAGCGTGGCGCCCGTCTGGCCGTCAGTGCCAGAAGAGAGGAGAGCCTGTGGGATATATCTGGCAGAGAGACGCTTGTGATGCCGCTTGATGTATCCCGGATGGAGTCACTGACCAGGGTGCGGGATGAACTGCTGAATCGTTGGGGAGGGATCGATATGGTCGTCTATTGTGCAGGGGTCTACACGCCCATGCGAAGCTGGGAGCTCGACTTGCCGACGGTCAGGCAGGGTCTCGATACGAACCTTCAGGGTGCCTACAATATGTTGGATGCGGTGTTGCCGCTCTATCTTCAGCAGGCGGGTGGCGCATTCTGTCTTGTCGCAAGCGTGGCAGGTTATACCGGACTGCCGAAGGCGCTGGCCTATGGTCCGGGCAAGGCGGCTTTGATCAACCTGGCGCAGGTCCTTTATACCGATCTTTCCGCACAGGGGATCGATGTCTATCTGGTCAATCCCGGTTTTGTGGAGACCCGCCTGACTGAGCAGAACGACTTCAAGATGCCGGCCCTGATCAGTGCGCAGCAGGCTGCTGCAGAGATTCTGAAAGGGTTGGGGCAGGGGCGATTCGAAATCCACTTTCCAAAACGTTTCACATACTGGATGAAACTGCTCGGTTGTCTGCCCGACAGGCTGAGATTCCCATTGTTGAAAAGGGCGGTGGGATCATGAAGATCGACAAACTGGTGGATTGGTATCAAAAGCTCTCACCATCATCCTTAAACAGCATCGATGAGTTCTATCATGAATCGGCAAGCTTTCAGGATCCATTCAATCATGTGCAAGGATCGGCGCAGATTGCCGCTCTCCTGCAGCACATGTTCGATACCACGGAGAACCCCGGTTTCATTGTGAAACAGATCCATATCGACGGTGATGTTATCTGGATCAGCTGGATCTTCTGTTGTGGCCTGCGAGGTAGAAAGGTCACCATCGAAGGGGCCTCGCAACTGGTATTATCGCAAGATGGACGGATCATCCGGCATCGCGACTACTGGGATGCCGCGGATCTTTACCAACAACTGCCGTTGATAGGTACAATGATCCGCATGTTGAAAAGAAGATTCAAGGTCAAGGCAGGATGCCATTCATCTGGAAAATTGTTGCATGAACGATAGTCATAGCATCAGCGAGGTCTCCCGAATTTCGGGTATTCCGAAAGATTTGCTGAGGATGTGGGAGAGACGCTACAACTATCCCAGGCCGGCACGCGATGACAACGGCGACCGAATCTATAGTGACGATGAGCTGAATAAGCTTACACTCATCAGGCAACTGGTGGACCAGGGACGCAGGCCCGGTAAATTGATGGCACTGGATCTCGCAGAGTTGACGGTGTTGTTGAAGCAATCCAGTGTTGAATTCGATTTCGATCGTCTGATTGATCTTCTGAAGGCGGACCAAGCCGTCGATCTGCGCGACTGGTTGTATCAGCAACTTCAGCACCTTGGTCTGCGTGCCTTTATACACAGGGTGATAGTTCCCGCGAATCAGAAAGTCGGTGAAGCCTGGAGAGTGGGCGAATTGGCTATATACCAAGAGCATTTATACACTGAACTGATCAAGAATCTGGTGCGCCAATCACTGGCGGATTATCCCCGCACGGCTGGCAGACCGCGGGTTATGTTGACCACCCTTCCCGGTGAAATGCACAGCCTCGGTCTGCTGATGGTGGAGGGCCTGCTGAGGCTGGCTGGCGCAGAGGTGATTTCGTTCGGTATCGAAATGCCTTTTCGCGATATCAGGGAGGCTGCCCAGCGTCATCAGGTCGATGTGATAGGCCTCTCATTCAGCGGACACTTCAAACTTGACGATGCCATCGTGATGTTGAGCGGCTTACGCAATATGATCGATGCGAAGACTGAAATCTGGGTCGGGGGAGCGGCCTTTGATGGTGCTGCTGAACTTCCCGGTGGTATAGATCTGCTCGATGGCCTGCATGGTGTGGAACAGGCGCTGGCTTATTGGAATCGACGCTTGAATGATCCGGCTGTCTGAGCGGATTGGCATGAGAGCGGTTTAGAGAGGACACGGGTAACATCAGGTGGTCGATGTTTACTCTTGCGATCAGGTTTTGATATAGGTCCCCATCAATATTGCCTCCTCTATGATATGTCCTGTCATTGCCTCTTCCACTTCGCGCTTGCGAGGCTGCCGCAAACCCTCCAACACGGTATCCAGGGCATACAGCTTGTGGAAATAGCGATGGCGACCGATCGGTGGGCAAGGTCCGCCATAACCGGTTCGATTCCAGTCATTGATCCCTTCCCCCGTTCCGTGAGGCAGGTCGGTGGGGTTAACCGCCTCCGGTAGTTCACGGGTCTCCGGCGGCAGGTTGAAGAGCACCCAATGGACCCACACCATTTTCGGCGCCATGGGATCGGGTGCATCGGGGTCGTCCACAATCAGAACCAGACTTCGGGTGTTGTCAGGTACGCCGTCCCACTGTAGCTGGGGCGATATATCCGCGCCTTGGCAGGTAAACTGGACAGGTATTCCCCCTCCGTCTGAAAATGCGCTGGAGAACAGAGTCAATGGCATGGTTATCTCCCGATCTGGATCTGTGATGGGATTAAGTGTAGCCGATTCCAGGCGTCAGACTGGTAACTTGCGGTCCACCCGGATATTTTAGCGAGATAGGTTATGGCGACGCAGTTTTTCACGCAGGGATGTCGCCGGATACGGCGGTGCATGTCCAGACGTCCGGTTGAAATGAGTAATTGAAACGGCATATAGTTTACCCCACTGAACTCGCGGTTTTCATATAACAAAAAATGGTTCAGCAGGATCTCAATGGACCATCTGCAAACGGAGGGGCAAGTCGATGGTATATACTCACAAGCATCCGGCGCTACTGATAATGGGCGTCATTTTCCTGGTTATCGGCGCATCCGCCCAATTCGGCCTTCAGGAGGGGCTGATCGGCTATCTGAAGATCTCTAAATACCTTGGTGAGATGACCGGCCTCGCCTACACAGCGGGTGTAATCGGGGTGGTCGTGGGTCTCTGGCATCTGTTCGGAACCCACGAGGAGGGGAATCTGGACTACTACCTCTCTACCGTGGCCGGGGTCATCTTCATTCTCCTGGTGGCAATGATCGTTCGCTGGTATCTCGCTCCGATCGTGGCGGTCCTGAGTAAGGGCCTGGGCCCGGTGATGGGCGCGAAATATCTGCACCAGGTCCTGGGCCTCAACTATGTGGTGCTGGGCATTCTGGCCGGTATCCTGATCGTCAATGTGTTCAAGATTCCCGACTGGGCCGATAACGGTATCCGCATGTCGAGGCTGGGGCTGAAGACCGGCGTTATTCTACTGGGCACGCTCTACAGCCTTGCCGAACTGGCCCACCTTGGGCGTCTCTCGGTGGTGCTGATCGGCTTTTTCGTGCTCGGCTCCGTCGGCCTGGTGCTCTGGTTTGCCCGCCGCCGCAACTTACCCAATTCAATGGGTGGCGTACTTTCCGCCGGCATGGGGGTCTGTGGGGTTTCGGCGACGGTCGCCGCGGCACCCGTCGTACAGGCCAAATCGGTGGAGATCGCCTATACCATAGGCACCATTCTGCTCTGGGGCGTCGGTTGCATGTTCATCTTTCCGGTCATCGGTCAGCTGTTGGGTCTGGGGCATATCCAGTTCGGCGCCTGGGCCGGCACGGGTATCCTCAACTCGGCCCAGGTAGCCGGTGCGGCATTGGCCTACCAGCCCGACGGCATCGAAACACTCAAGGTGGCGGAGATCTTCAATATCACCAGGGTGTTGTTCCTCCCCATCATCGTGCTCTGGCTGGCACTCTGGTATGTGCGTCGTGAAGAGGGCGCGGAAGCGGTCAATACCGGGCGTGTGATATTTGAGAAATTTCCGGTCTTCGTGATCGGCTTCATTCTGATGTTCGCCCTCTCTTCAACCGGCATTTTCGCACCCGCCAATCACTATAAAGGCAAATACTTCGACAATGATATTGCCGCAGAGAAGCTGCTGAAGCCTGAGCAGGTGGCAAGCCTGCAGCAGGCGTTGCCCAAGGTCCAGCGCGTGGATCGCCAGCAGGCGCTGAGACGATTGATCGAGAACCGCAAGGTGATGAGTATCGATGACGATGCCACACTGCGCGGTTTGGTCAATGCGCAGGTGCTCACGAAGGATGCCAACAAGATCCTCAAAGGCGCACACAAGGCGGTGCGGCATACGGCCAAGAAGATCAAGAAGTTCAGGCAGTGGATCACCCTGCTGTTCGCCTTCGGCCTGACCGGTCTCGGTATGCAGATCACCGTAGCCTCGATCAAGCAGGCGGGTGGGCAGCCACTGGTGATCGGCGGCGTGGTGGGCACCACCAAAGCGGTGCTGTCACTCCTTGTGATCATGCTGTTTGTGCATGAAACCATCTAATCCGGAGGAGAATTTCCATGATCGACCAGCATAGTCAAGATATCGATCTGCAGGAAGAGGCGGGGGCCAAATTCCATCGTGGTTCAGCGCTCTCGATCTTCGCCAGTGACCGGCGTGAAGACTTTGTCGCCCTGATCCTGGCGCTGTTGATTGCACTGGGCGTCTACTTTTTCAGTTGAGCGGGCCGTGGTGAAAGGCATTGATGAATCCCAAGCGAATACTTTGTGCCAGCCACGGCACCGATGGTGCCCGCGCAGCTGAAGAGCAGGCATTGCGCTTGTGTCACAGTGACGTCGCCCTGCACCACCTGATAGTGGTACCCGAGTTCTGGAAAGGAATGATGGGTGATGATTGGCTCAACAACGCAGTAACCCGGGAAAGGTTCGGGAACTATCTCGAAGGGCAGCTCGACGGTGAAGTCGCAGAGGTGGTGGAGCGGTTGGATAGGGCCACTCAGGAGACCGGCGCCGAATTCAGTTATGAGTCCCGTTTCGGCAAGCCGGCGGAATGCCTGGTTGATGCAAGCAGGGGCAGGGTATTCGACCTTGTGGTCATCGGTTCGCCACGACCCAAAGGCATGCATGGCCTTCGCTCCCGAATGGACATCGGGACGCTGGTGCGCGCGCTCCAAATCCCGTTGTTGATTGTACCCCATCCCGGGTCATGAGTGCCGTTCCATCCGAAGATGCTGCCTGGGTAACTATCGAGACACCACTCTCCCCGATCCGGTTGCAGAATTTCATTGGCGACTTGGAACGTCTGTTCCGCATCAATTCACTGCTCGAGTTCGAGCGATGGGAGTCTGTGGGCAATGATCGGATCTCCTTCGAAGCAATCAATCTCAGCAACGGTAAGCATGAGAAAGCCGAACTCAGCGTGGAGCATATCGATGGGGGCTTGCGGATCAACTACGATCGGCTGCTCAAAAGTTCCACCAGTATCCAGGTTGAGCCATCAATAACGAGTGGCAGCAGTCTCACTATTACCGACGACTACTCCGGTACCGAGGAGACAGAGCGGCAGCGGCGATTGGACGAGGTGGATCGCAGCCTCGGACAGTGGGGACGGGACCTGCACGGTTATCTGCGGTTGTGGCACCGCTGGTCCTGGCTGCCGCCCTGGCGTTGGTATATGCAACGGGTTTGGCAGCCGATGAAACCCTCGGCACGGCGTATCACACGTTGGATAGTTTGGATCACTTTCGCTGAGATGGCGGTCGTTCTGCTACTGATCGGGATTCTGGTAATAGAACAGTAGCTGCCGGTTGACGAGGACCCGGGATCAGATTCGAGACGGCGGAGGCAGTTGTGACTGACAACCCGGGGGATGATTCATCTGCAGGCTGGAAAAGGCTGATTAATGCACTCACTAGCTGACCGAAATCGCCAACCAGCCTATCCTGGATGATTCCATGCATACAGATCCGAGTTGAGTGCTCCGGCATGAAATCTGTGTAAATTTGAATTCAGTAACCCTATGTACAAATGGGTATAGTAAAATCCCTAATATCAGCCAAACTTCAATTGTTATGGGTTGTTATTTATCCGGTTTTTTAAGGAGAACGATAACCACAAGGAAAGATGGTCGATATTGGGGTCGGTGATGCCTGATCACCGTTTGTTATTACTATTCCTGTCATTTATGCTGCTTGCCCCGTCTTTGGGTGTGTGGTCCTCAGAACAGCAGATACCTCCATCGGTCATACTTGATGATGATTTCAGCTATGCGAAATTGACTGACAAAACCTATGTCCTGCTTGATCCTCAGCGGCAGCTTGGAATTGAGGATGTCAGTTCCTCCGGACGACAAAGTGACTTTCGCTTGAAACATGGAAAGATCGGATTTACTGATGCGGCTGTTTGGATACGATTCTTATTGGAATCTCGTTTCACAACCAAACAAACTGTCATTCTTGAAGTCGACTTCCCATTGATCGATAAGATTGAATTCTACGAAATAGATGGGAAAGGGAATTACAGACCCCGTTTTGGCGGGGATACCATTCCTGCAACAGCATGCAACAAGCTTGTTAGTCAATCTTGTAGTTATCGGTGCTGTAGTCTTCTCTGGAAAACTACTTGATATAAGAAAATATAGTCATGCCTATTTTCTTGTTTTTCGGGTCGTAATAATTTTAGCCCTTTTGGGTATTGTGATAAGTATCGCAGGCCGTCTTGAGATTGCCAATCGAATTGCTTCGCTTTCCGGCATGGCGTTGGTGCCTATCCTGATATCGGCGGCCATCGTAACCTATAGAAAGGGCAATTTTGCCGCTCGCTATTTTCTCGTTGCTTGGGGTGTATTTCTGATATTTGTTTTTATATCCGGGCTTTATTACTGGGGCATGCTTCCTTATGGATTCGTCACGGCACATGCCTTACAGATAGGTTCAGTATTTGAAGTGACCATGCTTGGCGTGGCTACGGCTGACCGTGTAAGGCTGTTGAACAAGGAGAAGGAGGAAGCCGACAGATTGGCGAACAAATACCTGGTATTACTGAACGAAAAGCTTGAGGATCTCGTCCATGAAAGAACGGTGGAGCTGGAGGAAAGTAACCGGAAGCTACACGAATTGGCGACGCACGACAGTTTGACATTGCTCCTGAACCATAACGCGATTATTCATGCACTGGAATCTGCGCTCAGCGCGGTTGAGAGGCATAGGCAGCCGCTCAGTATTGCTATGGTCGATATCGATCGTTTCAAACGGATTAATGATAGATTTGGTCATCAGGTTGGGGATGATGTTTTGGTTGCAATCGCCAATACCTTCACCAGCAGTCTGCGTGGTTACGATATTGCCGGTCGATACGGCGGCGAGGAATTCCTGCTGATTTTACCGCAGACAAGCATGGAGGATGCCGGAGAATTGATTGAGCGATTGAGACAGAGCATTGCTGATTTGAGTTTTACCGGAACACAGGGTAAACGGGTGACAATCAGTGTCGGCATGATTGCGTATCTACACGGCATCAAAATGGATGCGGATGCAATGATCAGATGTGCCGATGATGCCCTGTATCGGGCCAAGGCGAACGGAAGAGACCGAATAGAGTGGGGAAACTGCACTACGATTCTTAGTAAGACCGGTTGCGCCGGGAATGAAGACGGTCAACAATGATCCGTCCAGCAATTGTGTGACAGCGATTTACCAGTTTTGATCCTGCAACTGTTGCCGTGATGCGCCAAGCAGTGGTATGGGTTGAACAGGTGTGTGGATAGCAAAAACTGGTATAAGCTGGAAAGCCCGGTGCATTAGCCGGGCTTTTCAAGCGATTGTGCTGCGATTATATTATTTTAAAAGATCATCATTCGATCAATCGTCATCCTCCTCATCTTCACACACGCAAGGCGCACATACTTCAGGATTAAGCGTGTTTGGATCAAGGTATCGTTTGTGCTGACGGCCTTTGATCATTTGCTGGTAATTTCAATATTGAAAAGCGCAGATGAGAGTATCGAATGGCGTTCATTTTAGACCTGTAAAAGCCATGACGGCTGTCTCTTTCATCCTTATAATTCAATCGGCATACTGAATGTCCGGCTTGCAATAATTTTGTTCACGCAATGCCCACGACCCAAGGACTGAAAGGCTCTGCTCAATCGCCTTTTCAAGTCTCTCCAACAGGCTATAACGATTCCGATACATGGATCGCTTCCTTGAGACGATGTGTGTCAGCGGTTTTCGTACGGGGACCAGGGGTAATTCAAAAAAAGTGCCATTGCAGCGGATACCGCTACGATCCGACCAGACCTCATCATAGTTGAGACTCGGTTGGTTCTGTTTGTTTTTCAAGCAGTAAAAATGGTGTCTATGTTGCCTGTGTGACTCTGAGACGGCATATATTTTTTTTACGCCCAATGACCTGCACAGGGTTTGAAAAGCCTCGATCATTAGATCCCTCGGCCTGATGCCGTAAGTCCTTTTGGTCATATCACGATAGAGATCAGTGATACCATCCATTCTTCGACCTTGAATCGCGCCGGCAATGGCGCAGATTTGATTGACCTTATTTTTGTACAGCGAAAATGCCAGAGTGAAGACCCGTTCATGGCCGATAAATAGATTGAGTGTAATCATACCCTCTCTCATAAACAGATCATTTTTGTCAATTACAACCCTGAGCCTGGGATAGATATTGTCCGCATCCACAAGGGTACACTGATGGTTTGCCAGGTAGTCGATTTGATGTCTCAGCTCGGGTAGAGTCGTAAAATGATTGTAGAGATAATTAACTCGATCAGCTGTATCCCAACTGATACATTGGTAGGGCCAGAAGATGCTGGGAATGGCCTCGGGATGTGCCTCAATCAAATGCTTGAAATGAGACAGCGTTTTTTGGTCCATGCGCAACATATCCTTGCTATTGAGGAGCGCCATGGCGAAATAGAGGCTTCGTCCCAGGAGCGGACCATACTTGAGGGGGCTTAGTTTTGTTCGCCGATGTTCTGGATCAACAGTAATCTTCGATGAAGACTGTAAGACAAGAGATAGCTGTTTGAACATAATCGGATCCCTTAAAGCGCCTACTCACGCATCCCATCTTTATCTTATAACACGCCATGTCGGATCTGTTATACACTGCTGTCAATATTATTCGTTTTTTATGTGAGTAACTGCAAAATACAATGTTTATTAACGTTTAATGAGTTCTTGTTACATTGCGGTAAATGATCCAGGAGTATGGCTGTATCTGGTGATTTCAAATTATGGAAGTGGATTGCTTTACTGTGCTGATGATTGAATATACATTGAATGTGGTTGGATTTGTGTAAATACGGAATCTCATAACTTAAAATAATTTTTAACCTCAATTCATATATATAAAATAAACAGTGATCATATTAAGGAGGTCATACATGCCAGCTGCATCGATCAGGATGCGTGCAGCGCTTTCCTGCTACCTGTTAATTGGTGTTATTCAGTACGGCACCGTTTGCGCCATCGATCCCGGTTACATAGAAGCTGTTGAGGCGGATGTTGCGGAGTTCGCATCAAATGAGTTTCATCCACCTGCCAATTCAAGTTGGATGGGCAATGCGGATAGCGGTTCTGTGCAATTGATGGATTTGAATGGATTTTCAGCATATTTACAGGAAAAGTCTCCCGGTAGTCATATCTTCTACAAAAACCTGCCAGGCAAATTCAAGGAACGATTACATAGGGACTATCTGACCACAGGTGACATCGATCGTATCAAAAAGGATATCTTCAAATACACACGCGAATTGAAAGATTAGTCACGGACATATAATGAACTGTATAGGGCAAGTTAGAGGAATGGTGTATGAAAAGAATGGATCTCTTTTTAAAAAACAGTGTTTATTTATGCTTTTTTCTTTGCTGTGGATTGGAATCACAGGCAGATACAGGCCGAAACCTGGCCTATCCGTCTCCCGATGTGGAGATCGACGCGGCTGAAGTAGCTAAACAGGTCTATTTCGCCAACCACTTCTATGCCTTTGATAACTTCTCCATCAAACGCCGTGGTAGTACCATGAGCGTACTGGTCAACAAGTCGGCAAGCGGCAGTCCGATAACCACGGCTGTAGAGCGACATCTGAATAATAATTATGATGAGGATGATGCCATCCGCTCCCGTGATCTGGCGATCTTCCATTCCGGGAATCTGCGCGGTACCGGCATGCTGATCACAGAGTACAAGGATGAGACGAAGAGTCAAGATTACATGGTATGGCTTCCCAGATTACGCAAGATCAGACGCTTTGCCCAGCCACATCAGAAGGACGCCTGGGGTGGCAGTGTCTTTACCTTCGGCGATGTCACTCTGCGTAAACCCGGTGATGAAACACACGCGCTGTTGGGTAAGAAAAAGATGCGTACCTGTCTTGGTATGATGGATGAACTTGAGGGAAAGATGTTTCGCTATACAGGTCGTATGCCTGAACGTAGTTGCCGTCATTTGGACAGGGTAGTATACGGCCTGAAGAGTGCGACAAAATCCAAGAATTGGTGGTACGACTATCGAATCAGCTATGTAGATACGGAAAGTTTTGCCGATTATCGTACCCTGTATTATAAAAATGACAAATTAATTAAAATTATTGACCGGGATTGGGGGCTGGTGAATGCGGAGGGAGAAGGTGATCCGAGAGCATTGTTCTGGAAATATTGGTACGGTATCGACCTGAGAACAGGTCAGCAGAGTCTGGCTGTGATACCGCGCAAGGTAGTTGATATGAACAGTGAACGACAAAACAGTTTCTGGACAGAGAGGACGTTGCGGAAAATCAAGCGATAGCAACTTCATGAGTCATGGCTCCATAGATCCATTTTCTAATTCTCACAACCATATGATTGTTACTATTTAGGAAAAAGGATAACTTCAACCCGTCTTGTTTTTCGTCTGGCATCGATGCTTTCCAGCCGTATACCACCATTTTCTACTGGACCGACTGCTGCAACGCGCAACCGGTCATCGGCAATGCCGCGTATGGAGAAATATTCTTTTACCTCTTCTGCACGCTTCAGTGACAGGCGATAATTATAGTTTCCACTTCCTTGGGCATCGGCATAACCGGTAATTTTCAAAAAGTTGTTCTCATCAAGCAACATCTTATTGCGGATGGATTTCAATAGTGGTTTATAGTCGGAAGATATGTCGGAGGTATTGAAATCGAAATAGACAATATAACGCTTGGCCAATTCGATATTGTGAAACGAGCTGATATCTGATTCACCCATCTCAAGAGGGATGGCGTTAGAAGCCACTGTTTCTCTGACCTCGTGTTTGGCTTCCAAAGCATCGATCATTTTTGCTGATTGAGAAGGCACTGTTGTCTCGTCATTTGCAATTTGTTGCAAATTCATTGAAAAATCATCAGACTGATTAATCTCATGAGCTTCTGTGCCACTTACTTCTTGAGTAACGGTCAGATCCTGCTCGGGTGAGGTTGCGTGAATCTCTATAACTTGTTTTGCAGTCTTATCCAGGTCTGGAGAATTGGAGGGCGCTTTGTCTTGTGTGTCCTCTTGATTCAATGGAGGTACAACTTGCTTTGAGATATCAGTCAAATCTGATTGTTGTATCTCAGCTTTATTGAAAAAAAGGCTGATCCGGTCAGGAAATATTTGTATTGCCAGTAATCCCATCACACCGATGGAGACCAATGTGATCACATGAATGATGGATCTTTTCAGAGTCACAACCTTGTCGGAGACCTTTCGAGGGTGATTGGACTCATCGTTGCCATTGGCAGTGATGTCCGGACAATCCTCAACCCAGACTGCAGGTATGCTCAGATTGTCATCGACTGCGGTACTATGATCCATCTTCAGAATCGACCTGTCCGGCAGTGTGGTATCGGATAGCGTGGTTGCGCCCTGATGAAGGTTTTTGTTGGGTTGTATTGTGTTGTTGCCGCTGGACATGAACCAGACCCCTCCCCAGTGGTGCTCACTATCCTTGAAGACTTCTCCACCAACAGGCTGAGTGGTTGATTGCAATTTGGATGATTCAGCGGTGATGATTGATTCCTGTTGTCTACTACCGGGAAAAAGTGTGTCCATATCCGAGGGGTTAATTGCTCCGTTCCAGATTTCATCGGCATTGGGGAGTGTTAGCTCGGGTCCAGGTCCCTTGTCATGAATCCCGGATTCCTCAGTTTGCGCATTACAATCGCGCGCTTGATCGGTTTTTGCTGTGTTTGTACCTGTCTCCGGATCGACTTCTATTAATGTTTCTCTTGGCGTGTCATCACGCCACATAAACCATTCGGATTCAGGTTTCTTTAGTTCAATATCACTCTCAGGAGCCATGTTATCGTTTGCCGGTGTGAGGGAATGACTGGTGGATTGGTTGGCTGTGGAAATGCTGTCTTGCTGCTCAATGGGCCAGTGATTACGCTCCTTTGGCGGCATGGAAATCCCTGATTGGTTGGCGATGGCTTGGTGTGTTATTTGCTGCTTTTTTTCAGCACGATAGTTACTGGCAAAACATTCGAAACTCTCTTCGCCGGTCAAGCTAATACGCTGCTGGTCAACCAGTTCTTCTATGACGGTTAATGCATCTTCGCCGGTCAGGTTATGTTTCTCTTCAAGATAGGCTAAAAGCAACAGGTGGCTCATCAAGTGGTTGATATTTCTGGGTACACCCTGAGAAGCCATGTGAATTAGATGGAAGACCTCATCCGCTATCTGTGGGTCACTCTGCCAGCCTGCATGCTCTAGTCGATGAATAATGTACGCCTGGGTCTGTTCCGGGGGTAGAGAATCGATCTGGCAGATTGCAATCAGTCTTTGTTGGATATGCTCCATATCCGGACCCAGCAAGAGCCGGCGCAGATCTTCATGGCCGGCCAGGATTACTTGCAAAAGGGAGTGCTTTCCCTGTTGCAGATTGGATAATAAACGCAGTTCCTCCAATCCGTTCGAGGAGAGATTCTGTGCTTCATCGAGGAATAGAATCGACTGTTTTCCCTTTTCATGCAATGTTGAAAGGTGTTTATGTATAACGGTCAGCAGGGTTGCCTTATTGTAGCTCTCAGCGGGAAATCCATATTCCAGCGCCACCTTTCTCAGGAGTTCTTCTGCCTGCAGTTGGCTGGTTACGAGGTTGAGGGTGTGGTAGCTGGTTTCATCGAGTTCCGAGATGACATCCCTGATCAAGGTCGTTTTACCAGAACCGGGTTGACCGGTTATCAAGACGAATCCTTCACCTTGTTCCAGTGCATAGGCAAGATGTGCAGAGGCGCGCAGATAGTTTTTGTGAGCATAGCGAAACTTCTCATCAGCACTCAGTCTGAAGGGTGTATCCTTGAATCCAAAATATGACTCGTACATTTCGCTAGATATCCACGAATGTTCCATCACTCTGTCAATCTCTGAGTCTACGCCATAGCGGCAATGCTTGAAAAGACCATATCGGTGAAAATAACCGTGTTGGAATGTTAATTCTTTATAACTTCAGTGGTTTAAATTGGTCATGGACGATACAGAGTGGATGAGTCCAAATAGGTCTTTGTATTGTGACCGACATCACAGCAACTGGCTTGTCCGGGAGAGCAGGAAATGCATGGAAGGGTAAAGACATGACGCAGGTTTTCATGGGCCCCGAGAGGGAAGGTCATCCACCTCGCGGTGACGGCTGTCGATTAATTTGTAGCCTCATTGTATGTGGATGGCTGATCTGCTCATTGCGCAGACTTTAACAAGCTGAAATAACAGAAACATTAAAAATTGTAAATCGAGTTACTGACTTAATTGATTGAATATACTGTGGGCGTCGAGTATTTCCTGGGCAAGTTCGATCACTCTTCGGCGCTCTGACCGTGCCTTGCTGCGTAACAACTCGTATGCACTGTCGCGATTCAGGTTGTAGCGTTCCATTAAGATACCGACAACGATATTAATTGCTTTTTCTGTCTTTAATGACTTGCTGCATCGTTGCTCTTCCTTGTGCAGATATCTGATTTGTCTGGCGCAGTTCAATGCTGATTCGATACCGGAAAGCAGGATGGTGTGGTCATCACTATTGACAACAAATCCTAGAGAACTCTGACCCTCATCAAGCTTTGGCTGAATATCATTAAAATGCTGCAGAAGAAATACATAGGCAGATCCTGAAGCCAGCAATGCACTGGTTAATTCAATGAGCGAATGTTCCGGGATCCGTATATCCAGAATGACCAGGTCAGGCTTTTCGTTGATATTCAGTTGAGCAGCGATTTGAGTGTCATCTGCGGTGACTATCCTGTAGCCTAATGACTTCAGTGTCACCGCCATAGCATCAGATGATGATTGATATTTGTCGACTATCAGCAATTTTGCCTTATTGTCCATCCTATTACAGGCTGAATCGGGTGTATCGATAAAGCCTGGCTCCATTGTAAAAAAAGAATTTACTATCTGTGGTGAAAATTAACCATGACGTCTGTCAGTTGCCGGTACTATTTTAAGATTATTTACACATTATTCTCCTTGAATGATCTGTAGCTTAATGTCCGAGTTGCATGTCATATCAATGCCCGGTATTTCCATAAAAAAATTAGGTGTTACAGGTTGAATCAGTTTCCTTAATATCCACCCGAATTAATGGTGTCTGTCCCGGAGGTTGTTGCGCAAGCAGCTTCTCCAGCTCCAAACCGTTCAACGGATGGCTGATATAACTGCCTTGTGCAAGATCACACCCGAACTTTTTCAAGCACTCCAGCTGTTCGGCGTTTTCTATACCCTCTGCAATGACACGAAGCGAGAGGTTGTGCCCCATATTGATGATGGTTCTGACCAGCAGCCTGTCGCATTCGCTGGATTTGATGTCACAGATATAGGAGCGGTCAATTCTTATTTTATCGATGGGATAACGCTTGATATAGTTTAATGAAGCAAAGCCGGCGCCGAAATCATCGATAGTGAGTCGTACACCAAGTTGACTGATTCTGGAAAGTGACTTAAGTGCTTCTTGCATTTTTTCAATAAGCACGCTGCCGGTGATTTCCAATTCAAGTGAGGATTCCGGTAAATTATATAAACTCAGTGCACGTTGAATTTGTGTGTCAAGTTTACCTGTTGAAAGCAGGATGCCTGGAATTTTCAGTGCAATACGCAGATCGATATCAAACTTATGGCGCCAGGCAGCCAATTGATTACATGCTGTGTCGAGGGTCCAGCTGCCAAGTTCATGTATCAAGCCACTCTCTTCTGCAATGGGTATGAATTTGATTGGAGGTATGACGCCCATGTCATGATGGTGCCAGTGAGGCATTACTTCGATGACATTGATATGGTTGTTAATCAGGTCGATTTGCGGCTGGAATAGCAAGCTCACCGCTTGTTCACTAAGTGCCCTGCGAAGCTCTTCCCGCAGATAAACACGATTATTATGCAATTCACCCATCTCTGAGGTGTAGAATGCGTAACAGTTTTTCCCTTTATCTTTTGCCTGGTACATTGCAGTGTCGGCATGTCTGATCATATTCTCACAATTATCCCCATGTTCCGGAAACAGACAGATCCCGGTGCTGGTGCTGATGTATATTTCATGGTCGTCTATCCTGAAGGGTTTTTTGAATGTTGCGATAACTTTTTTGGCGACGTTCTCAACCTGTCCCTTGTCTGAGATTCTGGAAAGAATGACAGTGAACTCGTCACCGCCAAAACGGGCAATAGTATCCGATTCCCGTAGCGTATCCGTTAAACGGCGGGCTACCGCACTCAATAGTTGATCGCCAATTGAATGACCAAGCGAATCGTTGATATCCTTGAAATGGTCCAGGTCGAGAAAAAAGAGTGCGACCATCAGCCTTTCCCTTATTGCCTGGGAAATACTCAGTTCGAGCCGATCTGAGAAGAGCTCCCGATTAGGTAGACCGGTCAGGTTGTCGTAGTAAGCCATATGGTGGATCTGATTCTTGATCGCTTCCTGGTGGCTTATGTCGGAAAATATCCCCAGATAGTGGGTCGGTTCACCCCGCGTGTCTGCAATGGTTTCGATCGACAGACACTCGGGGTAGATCTCGCCATTTTTTCTTCGATTCCAGATGATTCCCTGCCAATGGCCTTTTTCATTCAAGTCATTCCACATCTGACAGTAAAAGTCTCTGCCATGCCGTCCCGAAGAGAGTATACGAGGCGTCTTGCCCAAGGCTTCATCTCTGGTATATCCCGTTACCCTGGTGAAGGCTTTATTGATCTCCACGATATTCAATTCAAGGTCGGTAACAAGGATTCCGTCCTTGAATAAGGTGACGATACGCTCAGCCAAGCCTGTATCCGACTGGGTTGCTTTAGGTTTTCCTCTGATCTGGGACCGGCCTTTGCTTGATCGCCCTTTGGACCGACTGAGAACCTGTGTCCGTTTTCTCATCCACTATCTCCGTGCATCCTGTCCATCATCCACTCGAATACCGCCACCAATGGCACGCACACGTGCGCATCCAACTGCCTGTATGCCTCGTTGAGGTAAGCAGTTTATCTATCGGCGGGGTAAAGGCCGTGAAGTGGGGAGCGCCCGCCTGGGGGCGTTCCAAAAGAATCTGGCGGGGATAAGGCCAAATATATCTATAGAATCTATAGTTTTAGGGTAACTGTGATTATCTATAAAAAAGTAGGGCTATTTCAAGTCTCAGTTAAGTTGAGAGAGCTCTGAACAAGCCAGGGCGAGTCAGATTGTGAAAAAACTTCCTCTCCAAGGCTTTAACTGCCGGTCTATTGTCGAAAATACAGCATAGAGCGCTACTTCCGATCATTAAACAGCCCACCATGAATTGTTAAATATTTGACAACATTTGTGGATCATTTGGTTGAGGTGGTGCAGGGCTAAGCGGAGAGACGCGCCACACCCAGGGTGAATTCAATACGAATGCGCTACACATTAGCAGTTTGCTTGCCATAGAATGGATGAACAGCAATGCTGTATTTCCATGCAGATTATCCATACCAACCAACCCTGGGCCGTTAAAATGAACACACAATCCTATAAATTCCTTGATCTTGAGTTGATCGAGCAGGGAACCTATCTTCTGACCTTAAACAGGCCCGCCAGCCTGAATGCCCTCAACGCTGAAACATTCAGGGAGTTTGCGCTGGCACTGGATGAGGTTGCGGACGATGCTAAGGCACGGGTGCTGTTGATTACAGGGGCGGGTGAGAAGGCATTTGTCGCGGGGGCCGATATCAGTGAAATGCAAGATAAATCGGCAGTGGAGGGGATGGCCTTTTCTCAAACCGCTATGACGCTATTCCGCCGGCTCGAGATGCTGCCAATACCGGTGATCGCCGTCATCAACGGCTACTGCCTCGGCGGCGGCTGCGAACTGGCCATGGCTTGTGATTGGATCATCGCCTCGGAAAATGCCGTGTTTGGTCAACCGGAAGTCAATTTGGGGATCACTCCCGGTTTTGGCGCCACCCAGAGATTATCCAGACTCATCGGTCCCGCCAGGGCCATGGAAATGATCGTCAGCGGTCGTCATGTCGATGCGAATGAGGCCCTGACCTGGGGCCTCATCAACCATGTCTACCCGCAGGATAAGCTGATGGATGAGGCCCTTTCCATGGCCGGCACGATCTGTCAAAAAGGCCCGCTGGCGGTTCATTTGAGTAAACAGGCCATCGTCAGGGGACAGGATCTCGACCTGGATAGCGGTTGCCAGATCGAAAGCCAGGCATTCGGTCTCTGTTTCTCTTCCGCAGACCAGAAAGAGGGCATGGCGGCGTTTCTGGAAAAACGCAAACCTGAGTTCAAGGGGGCCTAATAAACCGTCTGGCGGAACTACAAGCTGCCGTGTGACATCCAGGGTATCTCAAAAATAAGTACTCTGCTAAAGATTTGATTTTTAATGTCGATTATAGAGATGTCATGTGTATCTCTGAGCCGTCAGGCGCAAGTTTCGAATTCCAGGTAGGGAGATTCTGATCACAGTGAAGTGAAAGTATGAGTCAAGAGTGAACTGGCGACTTTCAAAAATTCACAAATGGTGATTGCAATGTCATTTCTTCATAATCTTCCTATTAAACTACGTCTCTATATCATGGTCGGTTTGGTGCTGTGTGTGGCGCTCTTCGTGGGACTGATTGGTCTCAATGGCATGCGCAACGCCGCTCATGCCATCGATGAGCTATACAACCAAGACATGGCGTATATGCAGGCACTGGGGGCTATTCTGGAAGCGGCCGAGGAGAGCCGGTCGCAGGTCCTGCTCTCGTTGCAGCATGACCCGGACTCCTCCTTCTCCTCGATGCATGACCATCCTGTGACGGTGCATATTGAACAAATCGATCATAACGTCAAGGAGATCGATAAACATTGGGCGGAATTCATGAACTCTCACCTGGATGCCGAGGAGAAGCGGTTGGCGGATGTTTTTCAGGCTGAATTGGTGAAATTCGAAAAGGAGGCGTTGGAAAAGATCGAGGAAGGCATCAGGACGGGGCACTATCATGAGGCTGAAAGTCTAGTATTGGGCGTGGTTAACCCTGTCATGAAGGAGATGAAGGGGACTATTGAATCCCTGATCAAGCTCCAGGAAGAGGAGGCCGCAGCGTTTTTCACCGAGTCCGGCGAGAACTACCACTCCATGATCACCTGGGTTGTCGTCAGTTTAGCTGTCGGTGCGATCATCAGTCTAGTGCTTGCCTATCACACGATTACCACGATTACACAGGGCGTCAACCAGATTGAGTTGAAGGCCAAACAGCTGTCAGATGGCGATCTGGGAGCGCGGGTGGAATATAGCAACAAGGATGAGCTCGGTCGCATTGCCACTGCCTTCAACAAAATGGCGGATAAATTCCATGACACCATCAATGAGGTCAAGGATTCGGTAACTCAGCTTGCCGCGGCAGCTGAGGAGACCTCTACGGTGACCACCCAGACCACACAAGGTATCAGCCAACAATTAACAGAGACCAGTCAAGTGGCCACGGCGATGAACGAGATGAGCGCCACGGTACAGGAGGTGGCGCGCAACGCCGTCGATGCAGCTGAAGCGGCCCGTGAAGCGGACAATACTTTCCACCAGGGCAAGCAAGTGATCGATAAAGTGATCGACGCCATCGGTGAGTTGGCCAAAGAGGTGGAGCAGGCCGCAGGTGTGATCCAGCAGCTCGAATCCGAGAGTATGAACATCGGTTCGGTGCTCGATGTGATCAAGAGCATCGCTGAGCAGACCAACCTGCTGGCCCTCAATGCGGCAATAGAGGCGGCTCGGGCCGGTGAGCAGGGCCGTGGTTTCGCCGTGGTAGCGGATGAGGTTCGCACACTTGCCGGACGCACCCAGGAGTCTACCCAAGAGATCGAGGAGATGATCAGCAAGCTACAGGCCGGCGCCAATAATGCGGTGAAAGTGATGGCTGAGGGCAAGGAGATGACCCAGGTCGGCGTGGAGCAGGCCGCTGCCGCCGGTGAAGCGTTGGAGACCATAAACACCGCCGTTGAGCAGATCTCGAATATGAACACACAGATCGCCAGCGCGGCCGAGGAGCAGAACTCGGTCACCGAAGAGATCAACCGCAGTATCGTCAGCATCAATGAGGTGGCGGAGCAGTCGGCAGCAGGTGCCCAGCAGACATCTCAGGCAAGTAATGATCTGGCTAAATTGGCCGAACAGCTCAAGGGACTGGTAGAACTATTTAAAGTATGATCTGTTAATCATCAAGCCGCATTCGTACTTTTCGAATGCGGTTCATCTAAATGTTCTTCTGACAGCTCCACGCGGATCCCGTCATTATATTCTTAGGGCCTGTTAACACTAATCCAATACGCCCTGTTGTGCCTGAAAAAGCGCCAATCAAGGCGCACCCCAAGGGCACTTCCTTCGGGGCGCAACCCGAAGGGCTGGGGCTGTTTTCGCCCCCAGCCGCGTTATCATTCGCTCATGTAGAATGACTACACCTCGCTCATTCTGCCTTGCTGGGCACAAAAACAGCCCCAGCAGGGCGTATTGGATTAGTGTTAACAGGCCCTAGTATGCAATTCAACAATTTGTACTTTATTGAGCATGATTATTAGCGGAATTTTGCGGTAATCGAAGTTTATTGGCGGCTAATCAATGACTCGATTCATGGCTGAGTTCAGAAAATCCGGTTTAGACCGTTGAGGGCTGCGACGCGGTAGGCCTCGGCCATGGTTGGGTAGTTGAAGGTGTTTTCCGCGAAATAGAGCAGGCTGTTGGCATCTCCCGGTTGGGCCATGATGGCTTGACCGATGTGGACGATCTCGGAGGCTCCTTCGCCGAAGCAGTGGATACCGAGGATCTCCAGGGTTTCCCGGTGGAACAGCAGCTTCAGCATGCCAACTTCGTGACCGGTGATCTGTGCCCGGGCAATGGTGCGGAAGGTTGCGTGACCGACCTCATAGGGTATCTTCTGTGCAGTCAGTTCCCGTTCGGTGCGGCCGACCGAGCTGATCTCGGGCAGGGTGTAGATCCCGGTGGGAAACTCATCGATCAGTTGCCAATCGGGATCTCCGGTGGCGATCTGGGCGCCGACGAAGCGGCCCTGATCGTAACTGGCGCTGGCCAGGGCAGGGGGGCCGACCACATCGCCCACGGCATAGATATGGGGTTGGGAAGTGGCGTAGGTCTTATCGACCTCGATTTGACCGCGATGGTTGATCGATACCCCGATATCCTCCAGGCCCATGGCCTCGGTGTTACCACTGCGGCCATTGGCCCAAAGCAATACATCGGTCTTGAATTTCTTTCCCGATTTGCAGTGCAGCACAACACCGTCATCCTGGGCCTCGACCCGTTCGTATTCCTCATCGTGGCGGATCACCGTGCCTTGATTACGCATGTGGTAGCTCAGGGCATCGGTGATCTCATCATCGAGAAACGAAAGCAGGCGGTCCCGAGTATTTACCAGATTCACCTTTACATCGAGATTGCAGAAGATGGAGGCGTATTCGCATCCGATCACACCGGCACCGTAGATGGTGATAGAGTCGGGTGTGCGATCCAGGCGCAGTACGGCATCGCTGTCGAGAATACGCGGATGGTTGAAGTCAACATCCTCGGGGTGATAGGGCCGCGATCCGGTGGCAATGACAAATTGTTGCGCTTCGATTTCTTCGATGCCGCCACCCGCCTGCACGACTTCAACCTGATTGAGGCCGCTGAAACGGGCACGGCCATGGATTACCTCCACCCGGTTGCGGGCATAGTGGCGCAGGCGGCTGCGAACCTGTTCATTGATCACCTTGCCGGCAGCCTGCAGCAGGTCCGAGTACTCCACCTGAATCTGATCATGGGTGTGCTGAAACAGAGGGTTGCGCCGGAAGTCCCGCAACATCTGAATATTGTGCCTTAGCGCCTTGGAGGGGATGGTTCCCCAATGGGTACAGCCGCCGCCGACCTTGTCGAAGGCCTCAACGATCACCACCTGCTTGCCCGATTTGACCAGCTTCATGGCGGCGCCCTCGCCACCCGGACCACTGCCGATTACCACCACATCATATTGCTTGGCGCTCATTGCTACTCCGCATACCGTTCATATTGGCTCAAAAGAAGCCAGTGTAGCAGAATTTATTTCAAGGAGAGACAGATACTTATGGGAACACACGCATAATCCCGGGCAGGTGACTAGCAGCACAGACACGCAACATGGTTAGAGCTCAATGGCTGACTTATAATGTGTGTGATCGTATAGAAAAGAATGGGGATGTCTGAGGAAATAGGCTGGCTATTCCATCTCGGAAATCGAAGTGTCTGTCTATATTTTCTCAATCACCGCACTGGGTCTTTCTGGGAAAAGGCACATAATCCGGCGAATCCTGTCGGAGCGAAAAACGGCACGGCTAATTTGCGACAATAGCAGAATAATGCAATGAAAAGAAAACCATTAGGAATACTCAGCAGTACACTTAGCAACATAACCGCTACGAGTGAATTGGATTATGAGACAAAAGAGATTGTCGCGGAACTTAAACGCACAAAAACACCATACACGATTATCGATCCCGACAAGCTCTGCATAGGAATCGAGAGCAATAATCCGGTTGCAAGGTTTTCAAGTAGCGATGGGAGTAGTCGTGCTGAGGACCTTCAGGGGCTATTGGTGAGACGGACTCGTGGAAAAGAGGAATACATCCTGGACTTCTTGGAATACTGCAAAGCGAGTTATCCGGATCTCTGCATGTTTGACGAGTTGGGTTCATTTAAGCGACCAACTTCCAAAGTAGCCCACCTGTTGCCGAAACTAAACCTAACGGCGCAACCGGATACCCTTATTACAAAAGGATATTTGCCAGATGCCTGTTCGATTTCCTTGCCGTTCGTTATTAAGCCATCGCATGGATTCAAGGGTGAGGGTGTTGAACGATATCACAGTATAGATGATGCGCAAAAACGCTTATCGAAACTCCCTGATGAAGATAATGCGCTTGGTTATGGAGTTATACTGCAAGAAGAAATAACAAAGATTAAAGAGTTTCGAGTTATGGTTATCGGAGGAAAGGCTTTAGGCGTTGCCGAAAAGGTTGTGAACTCTGAAGATGATGTCGCTCTTAGTGCAGACAAGGGCCACGATTTCAGGAAGTACGAAGGTGATCTAACAGAAGATGTACGTTCGCTAGCGCAGGAAGCGGCAGAATTGGCATCGCTTGATTTTGCAGGTGTAGATATTGTTTTTGATGGGGATCAGCTGATTCTCCTGGAGTGTAATCGAAATCCGCAATTCTCCGCCTTTGATCATGCGCTTCACATTCGCTCAGCAAGAGCCATGGTTGCCCTGATGCTCGAACGCATGGCAAAAGCGGAGAAAAGAACTGATACGGAGAAAATGCAAGGGGGGCAACCCCGAATTATCCAAGCAACAAAACCGAGAGTGTTCATAGGATCTTCCTCTGAGCATCTGAACATTGCAGAAGCGTTGCAGCAGGGGTTGACACAATCAGCTGATGTTGAAGTATGGAATCAAGGCATTTTTGAAGCAAGCGAAGTCGTTTTCACAAAACTCGCTGAGGTGGCGAAAGAGTTTGATGCTGCAGTTTTTGTATTGTCTCCCGACGACCTGGTGGTTAAGAAAGAGCGGGAATCAAATCAGCCAAGAGATAATGTTCTTTTCGAGATCGGGTTGTTTATGGGAAGCCTTGGCGCCAAGAATGTTTGGTTGGTGGTGTCGCGCAAAGACAAGCTGACCTTGCCGTCTGACTTTGATGGCCTGAATCTGATTACGTGGGAAATGCAGAAATCGGGAAATCTTCGGGCATCAATCGGTGAGGCATGTATGGAGATAAAGCAACTGTTAACCAAGCAGCCCCTTGGGAACTAAAAAGGAGTCAGTGTCCTTTAGGGAAAGCAACAGGTACGCTTGTCATCTTACTGCACCACATTCAAAGAAGAACCGATACATACAAAACATGATTCTATCTACTGTGGATGCCCGTTCACAGTGCAGTGTATTTTCCAACTCGAACGGGAATTATATTCCTGGTATTTTCTCTCGCTTAAAAAATAAAAAGCTAGTTAACGAAATATATAAAAACAGTAACTTATATAAAGACCAGTGCACAACTTAACATAGGTCAAGGAAAATACAGGTGGATCGGTATTAGTGTCTGCCAGTGCTGTCCGGCCAAATCAGATGGCCTTGTTTCCAAGGAAGTGCATATGTGTCGCCAAAAAATATGTTTCCTCGTCCTCTTAAGTCTCACGCTTTGCATTCCACTTGGTGGTAGCGCAGAACCCATCGAGGATTATGGAGAAGCGATTAATCAGGCCGGACGCCAGCGCATGTTAAGTCAAAGGATGGTTAAGGCGTTCGCCCAGATCGGCCAGAGGATTTTATTCGCCAATCCAAGAGAACAGTTGAATTCAGCTATTCGGCTTTATCAAAAGCAGTTGAACAACCTGAAATCCTTTGCAAGATCTGAAAAAACAAAGCGAGCTTTATTGCACGCGGAGACTGTATGGAAACGCTACAAGGATGTCGCCGATGGGGAGGTCGATATCAACAGTGTAATCAGGCTCAACGGGTTGAGTGAGGAATTGCTCCAGGCCAGTCAGAAAGTGGTAGAGGCCCTGGTGCAGGAAGCAGGAACGGAAAAGGCGCATATTGTCGATATTTCAGGACGGCAGCGAATGCTTTCACAACGAATGGCGAAATACTATCTGTTGCTATCGTGGGGCCTGGAAGATTCGCAATTTCATGGTGAATTCAAGAAAGCGGAGATGGAATTTTCACAAGCACTAGCGGACTTAAACGGCTCATCCCTGAACACGGCGGAGATCAGTGAAGTCCTCGAAAAAGTCAATAAGCAGTGGCGTTTCTTTCAATTAACAAAATTAATGGACAAGGGTAAGTACCTGCCATCAGTGGTTGCACGTACAACGGAGTCGCTCTTACAAGATATGAATCGGGTTACCGGGATGTATGCGAAAGTAACGGTTATGTAAAAAATATTATAGGCAGAGAGTCTGCTGGCCGAACTTACGAAAATATCATGATGGTGGTCAGCAGTTGTTACGACTGGCGGATTCTTTTTGTCAACCGGGTGTGGAAGGTAGAGGATTGTTATTAAAATTTAACAGTTTAGGCCTTAATTTAAGAATTAACCTATTAAATCTTTATCATACAATGCCGCTACATGCCCCATAAATAATAGGTACTGTCAGATAAGTTCAATATACGATCATGGCATGTGGGAGTGAGGGGAGAGCTGACCTGTATTCGTTTATTCGGATAGAGCGTTTTAATGTAGGAGTAAGTGTACCCCATCAATTGCTTTGTGCGTGGCTGAACATGTAATACTTGATATACATGATGCTTATGACGACAGATAATTGATGCGTGGCCACTTTTTCCATGATGTATCGGGGAAATATTATGAAGACCACAAGGTATCTATTAACCTTCTTCCTGACTACAATTCTGTGCTTCTCTTTTTCTGCCCATGCAGCCGATATCGATCTCGCTGAAGCTGTAAACAAGGCTGGGAAACAACGCATGCTTTCTCAAAGAATAGCAAAGGCGTACTTTTTTCTGGGTGGTAATGTAAGGCGCGACAAGGCAAAACAACAGCTACAAAGCAGCATTGACGAATTGAAAAAGAATCATGCTGAGTTAAAAGCTGAAGTAAAAAACAAGGACGTGCAACAATCAATGGTATTCCTGGATATTGTAATTGACGATTACGCCAAATTAGTCAATCTACCCTACACTCAGACTGATGCCACCATGGTGCTCGACATGAGTGAGACTATTTTAGAATTGAGTCAAGATGTCGTTGTTAAGATCGAGGCCCTCTCCAACCGGAAAACGCCAAAGATCGTCAATCTTTCCGGCAGGCAGCGCATGCTCTCACAGCGCATTGCTAAATACTACATCGCTCATCAATTAGGATTCAAGGATCAGGATTATGTTAATCAGCTGAAAACCGCAGTCCAAGAGTTTGAGTCAGCCATGGCCGTTCTGAAGAGCGAAAATATCAATACACCTGAGATCACCGAAAAACTTATTAGAACCACCCGTCTCTGGCGCGTTATCCGACCATTTTTTATGGATGTTGAGAAAGGTGGCCTGCCGGTCACCATTTTCGCTACCACAGACCGTATTATGGAGTTCATGAACACCATTACCGGCATGTACGTAAACGTCTCTGCCTGACAGCGTTAAAGTATCAGTTGCACCCGTGTTATGGGTGAATCGGATTGTAGTCGGACATGTGATAATCATCACATTGGCTTGGTGTGGACGGGCGCCTATTATTTTATTGAACGATTAAACGTCTTGCCAAATATCTTCGCACGATCGCTAATTGAGCCTCGTACAGGCTTCAGGTGTTCGTTTCGATTTTTTATTGGTTTATAGGGGCCGGCTTTATTTTCAGCATATTGAGCGAAATATTAAATGGTGACCATGAGAATACAGACATTTCTTTTTTTTTACGCTATGCCTGTAACCGGGTTAATTGATCCCTAATCAACCTATTGTTGTCGGTCTATTTCCTCTCTTCTTTCCTTGTTGGCCTGTATGAGGCTCTGCTCAACATTTTCGGCCTTATCCATAACATCTCTATACCCTTGAAAAACTCCCGCATCTCCTTTTGTTTTTTTACTGTTATTTTCCTCAGAGGAACAACCGGCAAATAAACATACGACTGAAAATATCAACGTATACCTTAATATATTCATAACAATCCTTCTATCTTGCGCATGATGACATATCAAAAACTTCTTCATCTCTGGTGTTGCAGTGGATACCAAAATTTACTGATTAGGATCGGTATCAACAGGCCTTAATTTCCGCCGATATGTTCGAGACAGGCATCGATACACTGCTTGTACATGAGGATCTTCTTGTGTCCCAGCTTTTCAGTGGTCAGCAACTCAGCTTTGGGAGCGATCTGTATCAACTTTTCGGCATGACTGTACGGGACCTCAAAGTCATGCCTGTCATGTACCAGCAACAGGTCGCCAGTGACTTTATCGATAGTATTCACCGGTGACAGCTGTGACCAATCCCAGGGTGTGTCGAAATGGTGGGCGAAACGCCGCATTGCCTCTTCGCGCATGGCCTCGACGACCGGCTCACTGATCGAAAAGGCATCGGCGAACCGTTCTGTAATCCAGTGGGTGTCGGTGAAACAGCTGAACAGTATGACTTTATCGGAAGGGAGATTGTATCGGTCGATGGCGAGGAGTGCCGTGCCACAGCCGAATGAATGGCCGATCACGGCTGATATCGGTTTTTCCTTCTCCGCAATGGCGGCGATGGCACGGGCCACCTTCAGCATATTGGTGCGTTTTCCCGAGGAGTCCCCATGGGCCGGCGCATCAAAGGCGACGGCACGATAGCCGGCTGCCGCCAGTGCTTCGATCAGGGCGAAGAATTGAGTGCCGCGACCGCCCCAGCCATGGCAGAGTAGCACACTGGGGCCTTCGCCCCACGAACGTACCGCAATCGTCTCGCCATGGATCTCATGCCTGGTCAGGCTGGCGCTTTCGCGAACCTGCATCTCCCGGCGCGGTATCGGAAACCTGGGTGGTGTCATGAAGAGCCGCAGCGCCAACACGCCAGCCAGTCGGGGCGACACCCAGCCGGTGACCCGGAACACTATCCTTGCGGTGTTCAGGAACAGCCGTACGCCCAATGGCAGCTGCTGGTGGGTAAAGGGATTGTTTTCACTGGCCTGGATGTTACTGTCTTCATTCATGAGAGTTCCCAGATCATCTGTCGCGTACCGCTGAAGTGGAGTATGCCGATCGTAATGCAGACCAGCGAACTCAAGATGAGAAAACTATCGACAGCTTGCGGCATGATTAGTGCCAACGGCAGCAGTGCCATGCCACGTATAAGATAGACTGCTGTGATAAGCATCAGGATTGATCTGAGCCAGGGCAGACGGCGAACCAGGCCTGCACCCGCGAAGGCGTACAGGCTCCAGAGCAGTAATATCAGGGCGATGATGGCCGTAATGATATCGGGTAACGGCGAACCCCGTTCAGCCAAACGGGCAAATCGCTCTCCCGCACCAAAAAACCGGTACCAGGCCGGACCGCCGATGATAATCGCTATGTGAAGAAAAGCGGCCAGCAGGCTCAGCGAGCCGCCCCATAGCAGAGGCCTGTTCAGACCAACCATCGATGCTCCATATCTATGCATGCGCCCATCCGCTCAAAGATTTGGTAGAGACCGAAAAAGGTACGGTCGAAATAGATGAACTCGTTGGCAAGATCATTGATTTTGTGGACATTGGTAAGTTGTTTAAACGACCGCCATCCCTCTGCGGTGTAGGAGGTCTCGCGCTTGGAAAAATCGAATCGGCCCACCTTGAATGGCTTGGTCATCCAGTCGCCAAAAGGTTGCAGGACCTGATCGTAGAAGGTTTGCAGCTCATCCCCTGTCATTTCGGCAACCATGCCGAGTCGCTGGTAGGTTGAGATGACTTTGTCTGCATCCCGCGTCATATAGGCATGCAAAAGGACCGGCATCAAACTGACGAAATCTGACGAATAGTAGCGGACGCATCCGAAGTCCAGCAGACCCAGGGTGCCATCCCCGGCAAACAGATAATTGCCTGGGTTGGGATCGGCGTGGAGTGCATGCAGCCCGTAAAAGGAGTGGACAAAAATATCGTACAGCAGTTGTCCGAAGTGATCCCGTTCCTGTTGAGCGGGATTGCTGTGGAGCCAGGCTTCCAGGTGGTGCCCCGGCAGCCGCTCAGTGGCCAGGATGCGTTTCGACGAGTAGTCCCGGTAGACCGCGGGAATGTTGACGCCGGGTATCCGAAGCCGGGTCTTGAACCATTCGTTGTTGTCCGCCTCGTGATGGTAGTCGACCTCTTCATGCAGGCGCTGTTCAATCTCGTCGATGGATGAGAACAGGAGCCTTGCATATCGGGTAGGCTTGATCAGACTGCGCAGCAGTTGAAGATCGCTGTCGATGGTGACATCGATGCCGGGGTATTGCAGCTTCACTGCCAGGTTTTCACCCTGTACGCCGGTCGCCCCGTGGACCTGTCCCAGGCTGGCTGCCGCAAAGGCTTTCGAGTCGAAATGGGCAAACAGCTCTTCGGCTGGCTTGTTGAACTCCTGCATGATCAGCTTACGGATCAGCGGCCGCCCAAGGGGAGGGACCTGATGGTAGGACTTGGCCATCTCCCGGCGAAACCACTCGGGCATGAGATTGCTCTCCATGCTCAGCATCTGTGCGATTTTCAGGGTGCTACCGCGCAAGCGGGTGAAGGTTTGAAACAGGATGCGCGCCGTTTCGTCATCGAGCTGCTGTTGCTGTTGGTGACGTGCGGCCTCACTCAGAAAGGGACGCTTGGCGGCATGGCTGAGATGTCGACTTCCCGCCTTGAGCATGGCGCTGCCGGCGATACCGGTACGCGCAAGTTTGCCGGTAGGGATGGAATCAGCCATCCCCGCCATCCATAAAGCGCCGCTTGGCCTGTTTCCAGGGTGCGGTGTAGTCACCCAGTTTCTCCAGATGGCGGCTGATCTGGCTGCGAAACATGAAAGAGAAGAGGTCGAGGGCCTTGCCGATCAGCGCCGTCTGCAACACCATGGCGATCATCTCCACGCTGCGGTCGACCAGCTGAGTGGTGTTGGCGAAACCCTCGGAATCATCCTTCAGCCAGAAGGCGAGCACGCCGGTGAAGTAGTCCCAATAGAGCGGGGCCAGCAGCTCCCGGTAGGGCTGGTCCGGTATCTCACCCACTTCGATGGCGGCATCGATCATCTCCTCCACCATGCGATTGAACAGACGCCGTGTCTCTGCCAGATTGACGGCGCCCGCAACCGGTGCGGAAAAGGTCAATGTGAAGACCTCGGCGAGGAACTCCCGGTCCGGTAACCAGAGGGCGAGCTCGGTCTCGGTCAACTGCTGCAGCTGTTCGCGCAGGGTATATTCGTTGAAGTCATCGATCTTTTTCAGCGCTTCGGCCACCTCCCGCTGTTTCTCCTCGCAGTAGCCGTAGAGAAGGCTCTCCTTGGTCGGGAAGTAGTTGTAGATGGTGGCGTCACCCACCTCGGCGCGGCGGGCGATTTCTCGCATGGAGGCTGATTTGAAGCCTTTTTCACTGATCACATCAACGGCTGCGCGCAATATCCGCGTACGGGTCAATGCCTTCTCTTGCTTACTGACTTTCATGGGTCAATCCGCTTTTAATGTGAAAATACTATACATAAAATATAAAATAGAACTAAATAATATGAAAATCAAGTTGAAAATGAGGGTGGTTATGGAATTATCTGTCTCCTTTGTGGAGCGCTACTTCAGTAAACCACTGTCTGGCCCGGTTTTCTTGATGGCTATTTCCGCTCATCAAGCGCCCTTTCGTAAAGGGTGTGCAGACGCTTGGTGAAGTCATTGATCCGGTATTTCAACCAGCTGGCGTTGTGCCGCATGCCGCGAACGGCGTAGCTGCTGATCGATTCGTGATGGGTGGCTATTTCGGCAAGGGCCTCGCAGAGCCTTTCGCAGCGTTGGTTGAACTCCGAAAGATCATCGCAGTAGCGGCGCAGTTCATCGCTGAGTGAATCCGTTTTCTTCTCTCTTCCCTTGAGCATGAGGTTCTTCCAATGATTCAACTTATCCGCTTAGTATCAACCGGTTTCGGATGCTGTGAGACTGTATCGCTTAGGCTTCCGGGTAGAGATCCGGCCGCAGTTCGTGTCGGGTCAGTTTGCCGTTGGAGTGGTGTTCCAGGAGTAGTGTCAGACGTCCGCTGGGTTTGCGAAAGCCGGAGGCGATCTGGGTAAGGTAGATATAGTTGGTGCCAGACAGAAAGGCCAACCGTCTGGCTGCGTCGCGGCCTTCCTTTGCGATGTAGGTCTTCATATCCATGATGGGTTTGATGGTAGCACCATGCTAAAAAATTAGCAAGTTGCTCATGGCGGTGGCTATAGCAAATTGCTATGATTCAGGGATGGTCAATATCAGGACAATACGGAAGTCGAATCTGCTGGCACAGATAAACCGTTTCGGCTCCCAGCGGGAGTTTGCGGAACGGGTGGGCCTGGCCCCGGCCCATGTCAGTCAATTGGTCACAGACCGGCGCAATATGGGTGACGAAGTGGCAAGGCGGATCGAGAGGAATCTTGATCTGGCCGATGGCTACATGGATCTGCAACATCCCTCCCGGGATTATCCCGATCATCACTACACCGGTCATCGTGACCGGGTGGCCGAGACAGACAGTGAAACGCTTCAGGCGCTGTTGTTGAAAGCCGATCAGATGCAACAGAGTCTTCCGGCGAAAACCAAAAAGGTTATTCTCAGGATCGAACGCGCCGCTATGGAGGGCAAGCTCTCCGATGAGGATTGGGAGATGCTGGAGCGCCTGGTAGACCGGTTTGAAAAAGGCTAGGGCCTATCGGGTGTGTGTTAACAGGCCCTTGTATCGAATTACATCAGGGCGCTGAAGGGTTGAACAACCACTTTATCGCCGTCCTTCACGCCTTCGCAATCCTCGGATAGCAGGATAAAGCAGTTGCCCCGGCTCATCGAGGTCAGGATACCGGATCCCTGTTGACCCACGGGATCGACGCTGAAACTGCCATCCTCCCGCTGTTGCAGGAATCCACGTACAAATTCGAATCTGCCGGCCCGCTTGCGTATGTCGCGGTCGCTTTCGGCCAGCAGGGTGGTAGGTTGGTAGGGTGTGCCGGTGGCGAGATAGTGCAGGGTGGGCAGGACAAACTGGTAGAAGGTGACCATCACCGCCACGGGATTGCCGGGCAGGCCGAAGAAGTGGCTGCTACCCAGTCTGCCGAATGCCAGGGGTCTTCCCGGCTTCATGGCGATCTTCCAGAAACGCATGTCCCCAAGCTGTTGCAGGATCTCCTTGGTATAGTCCGCTTCGCCCACCGAGACGCCTCCGGAAGTGACGACGATGTCCGCCGCTTCGTCAGCGCTGTCAAATGCCTCTCTCAACGCATCGGGATCGTCTTTGACGACCCCCAGGTCAAGCAGCTCCACATCCGCTCTCTGCAGCATGCCGTAGAGGGAGTAGCGGTTGCTGTCGTAGACTTCACCGGTCCCCAGGGGCTCTCCGATGGAACGCAGTTCATCACCGGTGGAGAAGAAAGCCACCCTCGGGCGTCTGCGAACGCTGACCTCAGCGAAACCGAGGGAGGCGAGGATACCCAGATCGGCGGGGGTCAGGCGTCTGCCGGGACTGAGCACCACGCTGCCCTGTGCGATGTCTTCACCCGCCTGGCGGACATTCTGCCCCGGGCGCTGACCTTGGGCGATACGCACCTGCGACTCGTTGATGAGCAGGGATTGTTCCTGCATCACAACGGTGTCGGTACCGTCCGGCATGGGTGCGCCGGTCATAATGCGGACACACTCGCCCTTGCCGCAGGATTGATTGAACGGCGTACCTGCGACTGCGGTACCGATCAGCTTGAAGTCCCGATACTCCTGTTGCGGCAGATCGCTGCCCGACATGGCAAAACCGTCCATGGCCGAGTTGGTGTGGCCGGGTACATCGAATGGCGAGATGATCTCTTGAGCAAGCACAGCATTCAGGGCGTCTCGCAGGGGCAGGCGTAGGCTTGTCTGGATCGGCGTGATAGTTGCGAGGATCGCCTCACGGGCTGCCGCCACGGTGAGCGTTGAGGGTGCCTCCGGGTCAGCACAACTGACGCTGGAGCCGATGGCTTGGCTGGTCATTTAATCCGTTCTCTCCATATCGATGCATATATTGACGAATGAACCCGGCTATCTCCTGCGGATCATTGAGGTTCAGTATCGGCAGGCAGTGCGGAACACCGGGGATTGCTTCATCGGTTGCGACCGCGATGATATAGGGATCAGTATGACATAAAAGGGGTTTGCCCAGGGCGGGACGGTGCAGCTCTATTTTATAGATCGCCTCGTTCTTGAATCCCTCCACCAGCACCAGGTCCAGATGGGAGGTATCGAGATAGTCGAGCATCTGCCCCAATCCGGGCTCCGGCAGCTTGGTGTCGGACTCCGAAATCAGGGCCATGCGTCCGCGAGCACTCACCAGCATCTGGCTGGCCCCTGCCTTGCGCAGTTCATAACTGTCCTTTCTGGGATGATCTATCTCGAACAGGTGGCTGGCGTGTTTGGCCACTGCAATACGCAGGCCCTGTCGTTTCAGGATCGGCAGCAGCCGGGTCAGCAGGGTGGTCTTGCCGGTGCCGCTGAAGGCGCTGAATCCCAATAATGGGATGGGGAAGTCGATCATGCCGCGCTCCCCTGGAGGTTGTCCCGCTCCTGGAGGGTGTTGACGTTGATGAAGGTGCGGGGAATATCGGAAAAGTCGGCATGGGCGACCCGGTGCTCTTCATACCAGAGGTCGATCTTGCGATCACCCCGGTCCAGATAGCGCTGCAGGCTGTCGGCCAATCGCTTGGGAATCAAGGCGTAGACCGGTTGCAGCCGGTCGCCGTCATGGGCCACGGCGATATCCGCGCCGGCTGACTGGCGTGCTTCGTAAAGCCGCTCCACCAGGTCGGGCGGCACCAGTGGCCCATCGCAGGGGAGGGTGAGCATATCCTCGGTCGCTACGGCTTGCATGGCGGCGATAAAGCCGGCCAGAGGGCCCTGGTAGTCGAGCAATGAGTCGGCGATCACCGGATACCCGAATGCCGCATAACGTTCCTGATTGCGATTGGCATTGATCAGGATAGCCGCCACCTGGGGTTGTATTGCGGAGATTACATGCTGCACCAGGGGCCTGCCGTTCAGTTCGATCAAACCCTTGTCCTCGCCGCCCATACGCCGGCCACGCCCACCGGCAAGAATAACGGCGGTGACCGCGGGTTGCGTACTCATGCGGTACTCCTGAGTGTGATGTCTTTCGGAGATGAGGGTATGGACATCAGTTTACTATCCTCAATCATCACCAAGCGTCCTTCATAGAGGTGGAGTTGCCGATCTATCAATGAAGAGAAGTGTAGTGGATCGTGGCTCGCGAGTAACAGGGCAATACCCTGCTCTTTGAAGGATTTAAGCAGATCCAGGGTACGTTCTCTAGCCTCCTGATCCAGATTGGCTGTCGGTTCGTCCAAAAGCAGAATTCTGGGATTTCTCAACCAGGCCCTTGCCAGTGAGACCCGTTGCCGTTCGCCCCCCGAAAGTGACTTGGCCGGGGTGTCGGTCAGGTGATGAAGTCCGGCCCAGTCGATGGCATTGTCAATCATCTCCCTGCGTGAATGTTTGTCCAAACCCGTGGGCAGGGCATAGCCGAGATTGTATCTAACCGAGCCGTCGAACATATAGGGTTGCTGGTGCAGATAGAGAACCTGTTTATGCAAATCCTTACGGCAATGACGCCAGGTTCCGGGTGAATCCGAAGCGATGGTTATCTGGCTGCTGTCCGGTTTTTCGAGGCCTGAAAGGATGCGCAGCAAGGTGGTTTTGCCGGCGCCGTTACCGCCGCTCAACAGCGTGCACTCTCCCGCATGCAGGGTCAGCTCGATCCCGTTCAGCACCGTTCTTCTGCCGAAGCGCTTGTCCAATGTGGACACATTGAGTATGACCGACTCGCTCATGTTACAGGATGTCCCTTGCCCTGAATGTGTTGCAGCAGGGCGTTGAGTGAGAATGCCAGGGTCAACAGTACCAGGCCCAGGGCGATTCCCTGGGCAAACTCGCCCTTGCTCGATTCCAGGGCGATGGCGGTGGGTATATTGCGCGTATAGTGCAGAATGTTGCCACCGAGCATCATCGACGCGCCGACTTCGGCGATGATGCGGCCGAAGGCGGCCAGCAGCGCCGCCATGAGTCCGAAGCGCGCTTCGCGCATGATCGTGATCAGTGCGCGGATCGGTGTGGCGCCCAGTGTGCGGGCCGTCTCCCAGGCGCGAATGTCGGAGGCCTGTAAAGCCGAATGCCCCATCGCCACCAGAATCGGGAAGGCGAGCGCGATCTGCCCCAGCACCATCGCCGTTTGGGTGAACAGCAGTTTCCATTCCCCCAACGGACCCTGCCTGGAGAGCAGGATAAAAAAGGTCAGGCCGACCACCACAGCCGGGACGGAGAGGAATGTGGAGTTGATCGATATCAGCAGCCGTCGCCCGGGAAAGCGTTTATAGGTCAACAGAAACGCCGCCAGCAGCGCCGGAGGCGTCGCAACCAGGATGGCGATCCCGGAGACGCGAAATGAAATGGCGATAATCTCCCACAACTCCCGGTTACCGCTGACCAGGAGGTTTAGCGCCGCTACAGTGGTGTCGCCCAGTGATTCCATCAACGTGGTTGATCGAAAGAAGCGTACTCGCCGGCATCGGCGGATGGGGTAAAGAGCTGATTTTTACCGATCCGGAAATTGCCGATATGCGCTTGGCCGTCAGGTGATATCAACCATTTGATCAAGGCATTGGCACCGTCATGGTTGATATCCGGGTAACGCTTGGGATTGACCGCAATGATGCCGTAGGGATTGAACAACAGGGGATCGCTCTCAAAGACTATCTTCAGCGGTGACTTGGCCTGATAGGCCAGCCATGTACCCCTGTCGGTCAGGGTATAGGCATCCATTTCCGAAGCGATTTGCAATACCTTGCCCATTCCCTGGCCCACTTCGAGATACCACTCTCCGGCAGGTTTTATATGGCTCTTTTTCCACAGTCCAAGCTCCTTCTTATGGGTACCTGAATCATCGCCGCGGGAGATGAAGCTTGCCCCATGCCCGGCAATACCCCTTAGTGCGGTAATGGCATCCTTTGCCTGATTGATACCGGCAGGGTCATCGGCGGGACCTACCAGAACGAAATCGTTGTACATGACCCCATAGCGTTTGACGCCATGACCCTCATTGACAAATTTATCCTCTGCCGCACGGGCATGCACCAGGACCAGATCGACGTCGCCGTCCCTCCCCATGCGTAATGCCTTACCCGTTCCAACGGCGATCACGTGTACAGGGTAACCAGTCGCTTCGGTGAATGTTGGCAGGATATCTGCAAGCAGACCGGAATTGTCTGTACTGGTTGTGGTCGCCAATCGAATGGTCTGTTTTTGAACACTTTCCGCAACACTGTTACCGGCAGTTAGCAAAATGGTAACAATGAGAAAGCGTACGCTGGAGCGAAACAGGCGATTAATCATAGGTAATATGCCTCTGGTTGTTGTTCTATCCTATCTATCGTCTGCAAAAGAAGTGCCACAATTAGGCATTGCCGGGCAGCGTGGACAGATGCAGTAGTCAGTGGATTTCTTTTGTCTACTATGTGAGTGTTACCGGGAATAAAATGAATAAACGGGCGTTCATAGGCCATCGATCATACTTGCATAAAGTGATCGTGTACCGATTGTGAGACAAATGGTCGCAAACCGGCGATACAGGGTTTAGTCATTTTGACCCATAATCAACCTGATCGTGTGGCATGGGATTCAGGTAATGAGTAGCTTGAAGACTGGAATAACACAATGAATATCAATGCAGAAGAACTTGCGGAGAGGATTGAGGACAAACAGGATGCAATCAAGGACGGCACCCCCGTACGCATGGCATCCGTACTCATCGTGGATGACGAGCCGGGAATACGCAGCTTTCTCCAGAAGGGACTGCGCAAGTATTTCGGGCTGGTTGAAACGGCCGAGGATGTAGCGACCGCCGAGGAGTTGAGGCGACACTGCCATTTCGATCTGATCATTACCGATATCCGGCTTCCGGGACAGACCGGCGGAGTCGAATGGGTGAAAGAGTTGCGTGCGCAGGGCGGTGTCACCGGTGTGATCTTCATGACCGCCCATGCGGATATGGAGACGGCGATAGCGGCACTGCGTGCCGGCGCAGAGGACTTTATCCTCAAACCCTTTCGTATGGAGCAGATGATCGCGGCGGTGGAGCGCTATCTTGAACGGCAAAAGATGCAGCGTGAAAACTTCGTGCTGCGCCGCCAGGTTGAGCAGATCTACGATAGTGCCGGCATGGTGGGAAAGTGCCATCAGATGCAGTCCCTGTGCGAAGTGATAAAGCGGGTCGCGCCGATGCCTTCCACGGTGCTTATCGAAGGTGAATCGGGTACCGGCAAAGAGCTTGCAGCCCGGGCGATACATGAAATGAGCAGAAGATCGGGCAGCTTTGTGCCGGTAAATTGCGGCGCCATGACTGCGGAGTTGCTCGAAAGCGAACTCTTCGGTCATGTCAAAGGCGCCTTTACGGGCGCCCATCTCTCCCGTGACGGGCTCTTTACCTACGCCGGCGGCGGTACCCTGTTTCTCGATGAGATCGGAGAGATGCCGCTCAGCATGCAGGCCCATCTGCTACGCGCGTTGGAGGAGCGGACCATCCGTCCTGTCGGTTCCAATCGTGAAGTGCCGGTGGATGTGCGCATTATTGCCGCCAGCAATCGTGATCTTGAACAGGAAGTGCGCAATGGTGAATTCCGGGAAGATCTCTACTATCGCTTGAACGTACTCTCACTACGTATACCGGCACTGCGGGAACGTAAAGAGGACATCCCTCTACTGGTGCAGCATTTTGTCGAGATTCTGTCGGCGGAACTGGGGATAGCGCCACCGCAACTGGGGGAGGGCGAGCTGGTCAGATTGCTGGATTATGATTGGCCAGGCAATGTGCGTGAACTGAAGAATGTGATCGAGCGGTGTCTGCTGCTCAACAAATCCCCCAGTCTATGCCTGATGGGTTCAGAGGCTGCGGGGAGTCAGGCAACGCCATTCGATCCGAGTAAGACCATGCTGCTCGAAGCGATTGAGAAGCAACACATTCTCAAGGTCCTGGATCTGGAGGGCGGTAACAAATCCGCGGCGGCCCGTGTGCTGGGTATCTCGCGCAAGACGTTGGAGCGGAAGACCCAGGCCTGGGGTGTCAATTAGGGCCCTTCGGATGAGTGTCAACAGGCCCTAAGCGCTTGAACCAGCCGCTCAGGATCATCGAGGCGATACGCGGCAGCTTGCGTTACAAGCTGTTGGTGCTGGTGCTGTTTCCCATTCTGCTGATCATGCCCATTGCGCTGGGGCTGGCCATCTATTGGGGATCCCAGTTCAGTTACGAACAGCTGTTCATCAAAGTCAACACCGACCTCTCAGTGGCGGAGGACAATTTCCATCGCCTGCAGGAGGACTATCTGAATACCCTGGGCCGGCTGGCGGAATCCTATGCCTTCTATACCGCGCTGGAATCGAAGAGCGGGCTGGTCGTCAACGCGCAGCTGTCTGAACTGCAACAGTCGGCCGGTTTCAGCTACCTGCATCTGCTTGGCGTGGACGGCAAACGTCTCTTCCTGTCCTATGGCGAAGCCGAGAAACGGGGCCACCCGTCACCTTCGCTACTGGTGGCGCTGCAGGGTTATCCCCGTGTTGAGATAGAGATCTTCAGTGCGGAGGCGCTGGATGAACAGTCGCCCGGTTTGGCCAAGCAGGTTGAGCTGCCGCTGATCGATACGCCCCGGGCGAGGCCCACAGTGCAGCGTATCGAGGGCCGCGGCATGATGATTCGCGCCCTCTATCCGGTTAAAAACTCCCGTGGGCAGGTGGTCGCCGTGCTTGATGGCGGGGTGTTGTTGAATGCCAATTTCAAGTTCGTCGACACCATACGCGATCTGGTCTATGGCCCGGGCAGCCTGCCCAAGGGGAGCATCGGGACTGTCACGGTGTTTCTCAACGATGTCAGGATAACAACCAACGTACCGCGAACCCCCAACCAGCGGGCCCTGGGCACCCGGGTGTCCGATGAGGTGCGTACGCAAGTGCTGGATGATGGTGAAAAATGGATAGACCGCGCCTTTGTCGTCAACGATTGGTATATCTCCGCCTACCAGCCGATTATCGATGTCAATGGTGAGCGGGTCGGCATGCTCTACGCCGGTTTTCTGGAGTCCCCATCGCGTAATGCCCTGTGGCAGGCATTGGGTGTCTTGATTCTGCTGTTTCTGGCGCTGATGCTGTTTTCATCGATCCTTTCGATCAGCGGCGCCAAGTCGATCTTCAAACCCCTCGAGATGATGATGGCGGTGGTTCGCGCCACCCGCGAGGGTTATACCAAACGTATCGGGAAGATCTCATCCATGGACGAGATCGGGGTATTGGCAAACGAGTTCGACCTCCTGCTCGATCTGCTTCAGGAGCGTAGTCTTCAGGTGCAGCAGTGGGCCGATCAGCTGGAAGAGAAGGTGGATGAACGGACTGCGGAATTGAAACTGAAGAATCAGAAACTGGTGACCACGATCCAGATCCTGCGTGAGACAAGGGCTCAACTGATTGCCGCTGAAAAGCTCGCGGCATTGGGCGAACTGACCGCCGGTGTGGCACATGAAATCAACAACCCCACGGCAGTCATGCTGGGGAATCTCGACCTGCTGGTCGAGGAGTTGGGCGACAACGCGACGCCGGTGAAGGGCGAGATCGATCTGATCATCGAGCAGATTTTCCGTATCAAGGATATCATCAACAATCTGTTGCAATACGCCCGTCCCGATGAGATCACGGAGACGCCTACGGTCATCGATGTCAACGAAGTGGTACAACACACACGGGCGTTGGTTCGCTATCTGCGTAAACAGAAGCAGTTCGAGATACGTCTCGATCTGAATGCCTCACGACCGGTCAAGATCAATCCTCACGAGTTGCAGCAGGTTTTGGTCAACCTGTTCGTCAATGCCGTCCATGCATTGGACAGCAGTGCCGGAATCATCTCCCTGAGTACCGATGACTGGGATGAGAAGGGGGTCGTGATCAGGATTGAGGATAACGGCATGGGGATCGAAGAGGAACAGATTGAAATGATATTCAATCCCTTCCATACCAGTAAGCGGGTGGGAGAGGGTACCGGCTTGGGACTGTCAGTCAGTTATGGATTGATCAAGAAGTATGGCGGCGATATCACTGTCCGCTCGGATCAGGGGCAGGGCTCATCGTTCAGCGTCTGGATTCTGCAGGAGCCGGATTTGATGGAAGAGGAGACGGCTTTGATGGAGCAGTTTCAGCCGACGGAGCAAACGCCGGATGCAGCCTCGTCGTCAGTCGGTCAAAGCAAACAGAGCGCCTGAGCGGACAGGTGAAGGGTGGTATAGTCTCCTTTATCGAATCAGTAATCACTAGGGCCTGTTAACACTAATCCAATCGGCTCTGTTGTGTCTGAAAATGCGCCAATCAAGGCGCGAGGAGTGAGGTTTGGTGATTCCAAATGAGTGACGAGCAACGCCGAGTGGCGCATTTTCAGGCACAACCCGAAGGGCTGGGGCTGTTTTTCCACCCAGCGGCGTTATCATTCGCTCATTTAGCACGGCTAAACCTCGCTCATTCTGCCTTGCTGGGTAAAAAAACAGCTCCAGCAGAGTCGA